>JBJTVH010000019.1:0-17095 GCA_046081125.1 Acidimicrobiales bacterium | reverse complement strand
GCCCTTCGACGCCGGGTCGCGCCGCCCGGTCCCGGTTGCGGTCGGTGGTGTCCCCCGCCGCGACGCCGGCGGCCCCGGCGCAGGCGGCCCCGACGGCCGGGGCGGTGAAGCGGGTGTCGTTGAACGTGCCGGCCGAGCTCGTCGAGGCGGCCCGGGTCCGGGCCGAGACCCACGGCGTCTACCTCGCCGACGTCGTCGTCGACGCGCTCACCACGGCGGCCGACACCGTCGTGGCCGCGATGCGGTCCCGGCCGGTCGCGCGCCGGGCCGGTCGTCCCCGCCGCCAGCGCGACGTCCACCACCCGACGCAGCTGGTGGTGGCGCTCACCCCCGAGGAACGCTCGCAGCTCGACGGCGGCGCCGAGCGCTGCGGGTTGACCCGCTCGGCGTTCGCCACCGCCGTGTTGCGGGCTGCACTCGGCACCGACGCCTGAGGCGCCCTACGCTCGTCGCCGGCGCAGCCCGGGGGCGGTGGCGCCGGGGAGGACGACGATGCGACCCGAGGACGTGAACTTCCTCGACGAGGACGTGCAGAACTGCCCATACGACGCGTACCGGATGCTGCGCGACGACGCGCCCGTGTACCACGACCCGATCACCAACATGTACGTGATCACCCGCTACGAGGACATCCGGGGCCTGCTGCTCGATCCCGAACGCTTCGGCAACGCCCGGCCCCGGGGATCGGTGCAGACGCCGGCGGCGATGGAGCGTGCCCGCAAGATCCACCAGCTCTACCAGGACAAGGGGTGGGTGCCGGCACCCACCCTCGCCGGTCGGGACGACCCGGAGCACCGCCAGATGCGGGGCCTGTTCGACCACGCGTTCCGCCCGGGCAAGATCAAGCTGCTCGACGGATTCGTCGAATCCCTCGCCCACCGCCTCGTCGATGACATGGTCGCCGGGCGCACCGCCACGGTGGCCGCCGACGGGACGGTCACCGCCGATCTGGTCCATGCCTTCACGGTGCCGTTGCCGCTCATCGTGATCGGGCACCAGATGGGGGCGAAGGAGGAGGACATCTGGCGGATCAAGGCGTGGACCGACGCCTGGGTGCAGCGCCTCGGGATGATGCAGAGCGAGGAGGAGGCGCTGTGGTCCACCGAGATGGAGATCGAGGCGCAGCACTACTTCCAGCCGATCTTCGAGCGCCTGCGCCGTGAACCCGACGACACGCTGCTGTCGGATCTCGTCAACACGGTGATCCCCGAGTGGGGGCGCACGCTCACCGACGAGGAGCTGCACGCCGAGATGATGGCCGACACCTTCGTCGGCGGTTCGGAGACCTCCACCAACGCGCTCAGCGAGGGGGCCCGGATGCTGATCGAGCAGCCCGAGCTGAGCGCGCGCCTGCGGGCCGAGCCCGACCGGTTCCTCCCGGTGTTCGTCGAGGAGGTGTTGCGCCTCGAAGGGCCGGTGCAGGGCCTGTTCCGCGTCGCCCGCACCGACATCGAGTTGCAAGGAGTCACGATCCCGGCCGGTGCGACGGTGAACGTGCGGTACGCGGCCGCCAACCGCGACGAGCGGCAGTTCGCCTGCCCGGCCGACGTCGACCTCGAGCGGGCCAACGTACGCAGCCACGTGGCGTTCGGGGCCGGCACCCACTACTGCCTCGGCGCGCCGTTGGCTCGGCGTGAGCTGCTGCTCGGATTCAAGGTGCTGCTCGAGCGCATCGAGGACTGGTGGTTGATCCCCGGCGCCAACGATTTCCGCCACCAGCGCAACGTGTGCCTGCGGGCCCTCAAGGAGCTGCACGTGGGGTTCCGCCCGCGACCATGACGCGGCCGGTCCGGCTTAGGCCGGGCTCAAGCCTTGCTCAAGCGTTGCTCTCGGAGCATCGCGCCGCTTGACCGCACCGGTGCCGTGCCGATGCCAGGCACCGCGGTATGGAACGTCGGCGGGATGACCGGACGGCGCGCGCAATTGCTGCGACCGTTGTGCTCGGGCTTTTGTTCGGCGCGCTCCCGTTTCTGGTGCGATCGCCGGCCGCCTCGGCCCGCACCGACCCGACGGCGCTCACCCGCATGGTGTCGCACCCGACGGGATCGGTCGGCGCGCTGGGCGCCGGGGCGGCCGGCCCGCTCGAGGCAGCCGGCGCGGCGCTGGAGACCGCCGGCTCGATGGTGTTCGAGACCACCTCGCTGAGCACACTCGGCTCGCTCGGATCGGTGGTGCAACCCGGCTCGGTCCTCAACGACGCCTACGGCTACGAGGACGGCTTCGCCGACAACGTCGGCATCGACCTCGGCGCGTCGCCCAACATCCAGAACCTCGGCGGGATCGTCGAGGCGACCGCAGCGAACGTGCTCGTGGTGTCCCGGTGCTTCGGCTTGCCCCAGCCGGCGGGCGCCACCTTCGGGGGCTGGCTCTTCGCCGACCTGCTCCTCGCCCAGACGGCCAACCTGAGCTCGCACCGTTTCGAGGTGCAGACCTGCGCCGGGGTCCCGCTCGTCACCCTCGCCAACCCGACCGCCGGGGGCGCGAGCGTCGACCTGCGGTCGATCCCGACCACCACCACCCAGATCCGGCTCGCCTACGTCGCGACCCACACCGGGACCCCGAACGGTTCGACCGTGCGGCCGGTGCAGCTCGACCTGTGGCGGGTCTACGGCTCGTCGACCGGTGCGACGACGGTGACGGTGACCCCGACCGTCACCGGCACGACCACGCCGGGCACCCAGGTGACGATGACGGTCGCGTGGGCCAGCACCGGCGCCCGCACCCGCAACGCCGTGCTGTCGATCCCGCTGAGCGAACTCAACGGCCTGTCGGCCAACGGGATCGCGGTCGCGCCCGACGACGGGCTCAACGAGGATGCCGAGCACGACTACGGCAACGGGGCCGGCCTCATGCGCTGGTGGCCGATGCCGCTGGTGAACGCCGGCGATGCGCCCGGCGGGGTGGCCCCGACGCTCGTGAACCCCGGTGGCGGTACCACCCTGGCGGGGGCGGTGAGCGGGGAGGTCACCTGGAACCTCGGCGCGATCGAGGCGGGGAGCTCGGGCTCGGTGACTGCGTCGCTCACCGTGCCGATGGGCTTCGCGGTCGGCAAGCGGTATGCGCTCCGGGCCCGGCTGCGCCACGGCGCCACGCCGCTCGTGCCCATCGTCGGGCTCGGCACGACGCTCGCGGTCTCCACCACCACGCCGACGGTCACCGTGAACGGCACCGGCGCCCCGACGTCGATCTACCGCTACCAGTCGCTGGGCACGCTCGGCCCGGGGGCCACCGGACAGTTCTACTTCGCCGCCTACGGGGGCTACCGCACCGCCGACCTCGAGGGGGCGCGCTGGACGATCGACCTTGCGGCCGGCACGTGCCGGCCGGTCTTCCGCGGCATCGTGCGGAGCAATCCGCCGTTCGAGTACGGCACCGACGCGACGTACCCGTGGCGGCAGGTGTCGGGCCCGGCGGTGGGCCAGCAGGCGACGGCCGGCAACCCCGTGGTGGTCCACTTCGACCGCGCCCGGTACGACACGGGCTACACGATGTCCATCTACGTCGACGTGCCGACGACGTGCACGGCGGGCCAGACGGTCACCGCGTCGGTCACGGTGACGGGGACCAATCCGGCCGTCACGGTGTCGCAGGGCGGCTGGACGTTCTCGATCGTGTCGGAGACGTGCCACAGCGTGGGCACCGGCCACTACGTGGTGCGCGGCTCGCTGGCCACGCCGACCGGGAACTCGTTCCTCGGCTACTACTGGCCCGGCTGGCCCGAGCAGTACGAGATGATCGGTGGGGCGTGGCGGCCCGGTGAGTACGTGTTCGCCTGGAGTCCCTACGCCGGCGAGAGCTACCGGACGAACACGGTGAAGCTCGACCGGATCTTCGCGTCGCAGGTGGTGCAGCCCGGCGTGACGCTGCACGCCTTGGCCGGGAACACACGTGCCTACAAGGACTCGACCGGTACGGCGCCGCTCCCGGACCAGGCCGGGTTCGATCCGATGGCCGACCCGCCGCATTCGGCGTGGAAGCCGGTCGACCAGACCTCGTACCCGACCCCGTTCGTCGACGCGCCCAACGACGCCAACCCCCGGGCGGTGGTCGGCCCCGGCACCCGCCTGCTCTACGTGAAATGGGACGACAACCCGCCGTGGGTTCCCCCCGACTACGGCTGGTGGGTGTCCCACACCGTTTGGCGCATGGCCGACGGCAGCTTCGGGGTGCCCGAACTGCCCGACGGCACCTCGGTGAGCGTCAACTCCGGACTGACCGGCTGGTCGTACCAGCGCGTCAGCGCGCCGAACATGCGCAACTGCGGCACGACCGGCGGCGGCTCGGCCGTCAAGGGATCGTGGTCGTACCCGATGGTGCGCAACCTCACCGCCGAGCCGGTGGCGGTGCCGGCCGGGCAGCCGGCGGTCGTGACGCTGGTCCCCCACAACCGCAACGCCGCCAGCGCCCGGGTGGACGGGCGGTGGGCGTTCAACCTGTTCGCCGTCCGCAACCAGGTCGACCTCGACAACGTGTCCGGCAGCGTCGTCAGCGCCGGGTTCTCCGTGCCGGCGGGCGGCAACGTGGCCGGCATCACCTTCACCCCACCCAACCGGGCGGCCTGCCTCGCGGCGACGAGCAGCACCGGCACCGCGTGCCTCGCCGTCTGGACGGTGCCCCTCGACACCCAGGTGCCCAACGCGTGGGGAAACAAGGACGTTGGTGGCGACGACTACGTGTCGCCCTACCGGTTCCGGTTGTCGGTGCCGATCCTGCGCACGGTGCCGGCGGGCACGGTGCTGTCGTTCACCGGTGAGGTCCGCACCTCGACGCTGGCTGCCCTGGGCGCCGACAACGCCGCGCCCGTCTCCTACCACGGTGTCGACAGCTACTCGTCGTCGACGACGGTGAGCGTGCTCGAGTCGCCGCTCGTCACCGTCGACCACAGCGGGCCCGCCAACTGGCCCCGGGCGAGCACGTTCACCTGGGTCGGCTCGACGACCAACAGCGGCAACGCCCCCTCGAACGGGATCTACGCCGTGAGCCGCCTGCCGGTGGCCGGTGTCGGCGGCAACCAGTTCACGCCCGGCTACGGCAAGGTGTACGTCACCCGGCCGGCGGCCGACCTCGTGGTCGAGACGAGCACCGACGCCGCCTGCCTCACCACGCCGACGACGGGCACGTGGACCGGGCTCGCCCTGGTGGCTTCGGCCCGGGCCGGCTACGTCGCGGAGACCTCCGCCGCCGTGGCGGCCGGTGCGCGTTGCGTGCGGGTGCGGCGCAACCCGTCGTCGTCGGTGTCGTTTGCGGCCGGGTCGCTCGCGTTCCGGTACGGCATCGACGTGGTGCTAGGCCCCAACGGCCCGGCCAGCTTCAACGACCCGCGCGGCATGGCCGTGGACGGTGCGGGGAACCTGTATCTCGCCGACCACCTCAACCACCGGATCCGTCGCATCACGCCGGCCGGCATCGTGACCACCGTCGCCGGTTCGGGTTCGCCCGGGTTCGTCGACGGGACGGGGACGGCGGCGTCGTTCAACTCGCCCATGCGGGTGGCCTTCGACGGGGCCGGGAACCTCTACGTCGCCGACCGTTTGAACCACGCGATCCGGCGCATCACCCCGGCCGGGGTGGTGACGACCCTCGCAGGCAACGGCTCGCCGGGGTACGCCGACGGCACCGGAGCTGCGGCGCGGTTCCGGGAACCCAACGGCCTCGCGCTCGACCCCGGCGGTGTCCTGGTCGTCAGCGACGCCGGGAACCACCGGATCCGCCGGGTGACCACGGCGGGTGTCGTCACGACGCTGGCCGGCTCGGGCTCGGCCGGGTTCGCCGACGGCACGGGCGTGGCGGCCAGCTTCAACACGCCGGCCTCGCTCGCCGTGGCGGCGGACGGCACGACCTACGTGGCGGACCAGGAGAACCATCGGATCCGAGCCGTCAGCCCGACCGGTTCGGTCAGCACCGTCGCCGGGTCGGCAACGCCGGGGTCGGCCGACGGGACCGGCACCGCGGCGCAGTTCAACCGGCCCGCCGACGTCGCCGTCACGGTCGACGGCACCTTGTTCGTGGCCGACAACGACAACCATCGGATCCGGCGCATCAGCCCGACCCGGGTCGTCACGACGCTGGCCGGCTCCGGGGCGGCCGGCTCCACGGACGGGACCGGCACGGCGGCGACGTTCAACTTCCCGCGGGGGATCACGGTCGGCGCCGACGGCGCACTGCTCGTCACCGAGGCCGGAGGTCACCGGGTCCGTCGGGTGACGACCGCCGGGGCGGTCACCACCTTCGCCGGTGACGGGGTGGCCCGCTGGCTCGACACCGCCACCAACGACGGGCTGAACCTCACCCATCGCATGGCCGGTGGCGCGCTCGCCGCGTGGGGATCCTCGGCCGACCTCGCCCCGATCGAGACCAGCGACCTCATCACCCAGCAGAACGCCACGGTGATCACCTCGGGTGTCGCCACGGCCGTGCCCGACCTGACGACCGCCGGGGCGGTGCGTTGGGACCTCACGTGGCGCAACACCTCGGGCACGGTGTCGGGGGCCGTCGACGTCACCACCCAGCTCCCGGCGGAACTGCTCTTCGACCAGGTGGTCGGCGGGTTGCCGGCCGGCACCACCTGCGTGACCACCTGCGCCGTGCAGGGCGCTGCGGGGGACGGCTCGGGCGGGTTCCACGCCGTGCGCACGGCGAGCCTGGCCGCCGACGACGGCAACGCGGTCGGCGGCGACGACCAGCGCTCGATGTCGTTGGCCACCCGGATCAAGGCCGGCACGGCCGACGGGCGGACCGTGGCGGTGTGCGTGGTCACCAACCCCGGGCTCGGGGCGGTCGGCTCGAACCGCTGCGCCACCACCACGACCGCCGCGACCACGGTCGCGCTCACCCAGACGGTCGTACCGGCGCAGGGCGGCACCCCGCCGCGGGTGAGCCCGAACGACGTACTGCGCTACCAGGTGAGCGTCACCAACACCGGCACGGCCCCGCGCTTCGTGCGGGTGTTCGACGCCCTGCCGCCGCTCACCGCGTTCGTGTCCGGGTCGTTCCAGGTGGACGGGGCCACCGCGTCCGACGGGGCCTTCGCCGGCAGCACCCTCGTCTACACCGGCACCGTCGCCCTGTCGGCCGGCGCGACCCAGGTGCTGCGGTACGACGCCCGGGTCGACCTCGCGGCGGCGAACAACACCGACGTCGCCAACACCGCGGTCGTGACCCTCTGCTCGGACCGGACCGACGTGGCCACCTGCGCGGTGGCCAAGGAGACCCCGTCGGTGTTGGCCCGGGTGGCGGCCACCGCCAGCATTTCCGGCACCGTGTTCGAAGACCTCCACTACGGCGGCGGCGCCGGCCGGAGCCGGGCGGGCGCGGTCGGGGTGGGTCGGCCCGGGGTGCGCGTCGAGCTGTACCTGCCCGACGGCCGGTTCTCCCGGGCGACGACCACCGCCGCCGACGGCACGTACGCGTTCACCGAAGTCGGACCCGGCGACCACACCGTGCGGGTCGTCACCTCGACGGTCACCTCGAGCCGGTCGGGCGCGGTGGCGGGCCAGTGGCCGGTGCAGACGCTGCGCACGGCCTGGAACACCAGCACGAACGCCGCCGACCCCAACCGGGTCGGCGGGGAGAACCCGGCGCTCGCCGACGCCGCGGCGAACACCACCGCTGCGACGCTCGCGTCGCTGAGCACCGGGGGTGTGACGCCGCACAGCGTGTCGGTCGTGCGCACCTCGCTCGGTGCCGTCGTCGGGGTGGACGTCGGGTTCCACTTCGCCACCGTGGTGAACACCAACACCGCCGGGCAGGGGAGCCTGGCCCAGGCGATCGCCAACGCCAACGCGCTCGGCGACGACGCCGCACTGCTGCAGGCCGGCCGATTGCCGGGGGTGGAGCACGTGGTGTTCATGATCGGCAACGGCACCGCCGCGCCCGGCCTGCGCGCCGGGGTGGACCTGTTCACGACGGTGGCCGGTGGGGCCCGCGTGGCCACGATCCGCCCGACGGCCTCGACGCTGTTGCCGACGGTCGCGACGACGATGACGATCGACGCCCAGGCCCAGCCCGGCTGGTCGAGCGCCGATCCCCGGCCGGTGGTGGAGCTCGACGGCTCGCTGGCCGGGATCTCGACGGGTGTGATGGGGATCGAATCGAGCGCCGCCAACGTGGTGATCCGCGGGTTCGTGGTGAACCGCTTCGCCGGGCGGGGCCTGTTCGTGCGCGGTGCCGGGTCGGTGGTGGAGGGCAACTGGGTGGGGCTCACCAACACCGGCACGGCACCCGCCGGCAACGGCGTGCACGGCATCTCGATCCGAGGTGCCTTCGCGGTGGTCGGCGGGAGCACCGCCGCCCAGCGCAACGTCGTGGGCGGTCACCTCGGCGGCGGGGGCATCGTCGTCGATGCCCCCGTCGCCGGGGTCCGTATCGCCGGCAACCGGGTCGGCACCAACCCGGCGGGCACCGCCGCAGTGCGCAACCTCTACGGCATCTGGATCACCGAGGGTGCCACCGGGGCCGTGATCGGCGGCGGGCAGCCCGGCGAGGGCAACCTCGTGTCGGGCAACGACTTCGGGATCGTGCTCGGCTGGCTCGCCGGTGCGGGGGCGAGCACCGTGCAGGGCAACCTGATCGGCACCGACGTCACCGGGACCGCGGCACTCGCCAACGGCCTCGGTGTGCAGGTGGCCGACGGTTCGGGGCACCTGATCGGCGGGCCGAGCGCGGCCACCCGCAACGTGATCAGCGGCAACACCGGCGCCGGGATCCTGCTCGGCGCGTCCGCCGGCACGGTCCTCGGCAACCACATCGGCACCAACGCGCTCGGCACCGCTGCGATCGCCAACGTGGGTGGCGGGGTGTCCGTCACCGGGTCCGGGCACCGGATCGGCTCTGCGACGGCGGGCAACCTGATCTCCGGCAACGCCCAGTTCGGTATCGCGCTGTCGGGGGCGTCGGCCGCGAACAACGTGGTGCAGGGCAACCGGATCGGCACCGACGTCGCCGGGGTGGGTGCCGTGCCCAACCAGGAGCTCGGTGTCGGGATCCTGTCGGGTGCCTCGGGCAACACCGTCGGCGGCGTCGCCGCCGGCGAGGGCAACACGATCGCGTACAACAACGGCAGCGGGATCGCCGTCTACAACGGGGCGTCGTCCGGGAACGTGTTGCGGGGCAACAGCATCTTCGGCACCACCGGTCTCCCGGGGCTCGGGATCGACCTCGGTCGCGACGGGGTGACCGTCAACGACGGCGCAACGTCGACGAGCGCGCCGAACCGGGGCATGGACACCGCGGTGCTCACCAACGTGACCGCCGCCGGCAACACCGTCACCGTGTCGGGCTACGTGGGCAGCGCACCCGGGCAGGCCACGTTCGCCGCCGACACCGTCGATCTGTACCTGGCCGACGGCAACGTGGCCGGCTACCGATCCGGGCGTACCTGGATCGGGTCGGTGACCACCGATGCGTTGAACGGCAACTTCAGCAACCGCACCGTGCTGCTCCCCGCCGGGGTGACGGTGAGCGCCGGGGTCACCCGCGTGGTGGCCACCGCGACCGACGCCACCGCCGGCACCTCCGAGTTCGGGCTCGCTGCGTCGGTGGCCGATCTCGCGGCCGGGCTCGTCGGCCACTGGAAGCTCGACGAGACCGGCGGCCTCGCCGCCGCCGACGCGACCGGTCGCGCCAACCACGGGACCCTCACCGACATGGCCGGCACGGAGTGGACCCCCGGGGTGCGGGGCGGCGCGCTGCGGTTCGACGTCGGCGACCGGGTGCGCGTGCCCAACCGGCCCGAGCTGTCCCCCACCGCCGGGGTGAGCGTGGCAGCCTGGGTGAACCGCACCGCACCGACCGGCTCGTTCGACCCGATCGTGAAGAAGTCGAACGGCGCCGGGGACTTCGCGCTCGAATACACCGCGTCGGGCGCGATCGTGTTCTCGGTGTACGTCGGCGGCACGTGGCGCCAGAGCCCGACCGTCACGGTGCCCGACGGGTCGTGGTCGCACCTGGTCGGCACCTACGACGGCCAAGCGGTGCGGCTGTACCGCAACGGGGTCGAGGTCGGCTCGGGCACCGCTGCCTCGGGCTCGATCGTCACCTCGACGAGCGAACTGCACCTCGCCGGGGATCCGGCCATCCCGACGCGCAGCCTGCGCGGCCTGCTCGACGACGTGCGTCTGTACGACCGGGCGCTCGCCGCGATCGAGGTGCGCGCCCTGTTCGACCCGCCGGCCAACGCCGGCGCGATCGCGGGGACCGTGTTCGAGGACGTGCACTACGGCGGCGGCCCCGGTCGGGACCGCGCCACGGCCCTGGCCGCCGGAGGCACCGGTCGGCTCGGGGCGCGCGTCGAGCTGTACCGGCGCTTCGGCGCGACCACGGTGCTCGTCGCGGTCACCGCGTCCGACGGTTCGGGCGCCTACTCCTTCGGCGACCTCGTGCCCGGCGACTACCGGGTCCGCACGGTCCTGGGCACGGTGCGCTCGGGGCGGGCCGGGGCCACCGACACCGTGGTCGGGGTGCAGAGCTTCCGCACCGAGGCCGTCACCGGGACCGTCGTGCCGGTGACCGGCGAGGTGGGCGGCGCGGACCCGGCGCGCGCCGACGCGCTGGCCAACACCGCCGGCGCCACCCTCGAGGGTCTGAGCACCGCCACGGTCACCCCGCACAACGTGACCGCGGCGACGGTCGGCACGAGCGCGCTCACGGGGATGGACGTGGGCGTCACCTTCTCGACGATCACGACCAGCCTCGACGACATCCCCGGGAGCCTGCGCCGGGTGTTCACCAACCTGAACACCTTCAGCGACCAGACGGCGCTGCGCCAGGCCGGGCGGCCCGCAGGCGTGGAGTCGACGATCTTCGCCCTGCGGACCACCGACCCCGGATACCGGTCGGCGACCGGCCACTGGCGCTTCGCGCTGGCCTCCGCGCTGCCGACCCTGACCCGCTCCCGGGTCGCGGTCGACGGCCTCACCCAAACCGGCGCGGCGGCGGGCAACCTGTGGTCCGGCGTGCCGCACACGCTGCGCGTCGAACTCGCCGGGGCCGGCGTGGTGGTCAACGCCGACGACGTCGTCGTGCGGGGCCTCGTCGTCGGGGGCACGCCGGGCACGGCGGTGGTGCTCTCGGGCGCCCGGAACCGGTTGTCGACGAGCTACGTCGGCCTCGACGTGACCGGCACGACGGCGTCGTCGATCGGCTCGGACTGCGTGCACGTCGCCGGCAGCGATCCGGTGGTCGGCGGGCCCGACGCCGGTGACGGCAACGTGATCGGCGGCGGGTACTGCATCGTCGGGGTGTCCTTCCTCGCAACCGGTGTGACCGTTCGCGGCAACTTCATCGGTTCCGACGCCACGGGCACAGCGATCGTCGGGTCACGCTCGCACGGCATCGCCATGCACCACGGCGCGACCACGTTCCGCGAGATCCGCGCCAACGTGATCGCCGGCAACGGGCTCGGCATCTCGGCCCAGCCCGACGACTCGTTCGGGCCGGTCGCCGGTGCCACGTCGTGGACGATCGCCGGGAACCACATCGGGGTGGGCCGCGACGGCCGCACGCCGCTGCCCAACACGATCGGCATCGACCTCGACGGGGCGACGGCCAACACCATCGACGGGCTCGTGATCGGCGGGACCGGGGCCGGCGACGCGAACGTTATCGCCGGCAACCTCGGCGACGGGATCCGCCTCGCTGCGCCGCGCACCACCGGGCTACGGATCATCGGCAACCGCATCGGCCGCGACGCCGCCGACACGATGGCCGTGCCCAATGCCGGCGACGGGATCGACATCGCCGCTGCGCTCAGCGGACCGGTGACGATCGGCGGGGTCGGCAGCGCCGCCAACGTGATCAGCGGCAACGGCGGCGCCGGGGTGCGGCTCGGGGCCGGGCTCGCGCTCGTCGCGACCATCCGGGGCAACCAGATCTACGGCAACACCGGCCCCGGGATCGACCTCGGTGGTGACGGGCCGACCCCCAACGACGGGGGCCGGACCGCCGGGCAACCCAACGGCCTGATCGACACCCCGATCCTGCACGAGGCGGTGGTCGGCCCGACCACGCTGACGGTCAGCGGCTTCGTCGGCTCCGGCCCGGACCAGCCGGCCTTCGCCAACACCGTCGTCGACGTCTACGAGAGCGACGCCCGCCGGCAGGGCCGCCGCTGGCTCGGGTCGCTCTCCACGGACGCCTCGGGGGCATTCCTGGGCACGTTCACCGGGATGAGCGGGCTCGCGCCCGGCACCACGGTCGTCACCGCCACCGCCACCGACGCCGCCGGCAACACCTCGGAGTTCTCCCCCGACCGGGCCAGCGTGGCGCTGCAGAACTTCCGCAACGGCTCGTTCGAGACGGCCCCGCCGCCGTCGGGAGGGTCCGGGTTCACGCTCGGCGCCGGCAACGACGGGCTCGACGGCTGGGTGCTGCGCCGCGGCGGCGTGGACGTGCTCGACACCTACTGGCAGCACGCCGACGGGGCCCGGTCGTTGGACCTCAGCGCCGTCTCGCCGGGCGGGCTGCACCAGACGTTCCGCACCGTGCCCGGCGAGACCTACGTCGTGCGGTTCTCGATCGCTGCCAACCCGGCCGGGACCCCGGTAAAGGCGCTCACCGTGCGGGCCCCGGGGACGACGACGTCGTTCGCCTTCGACACGACCGGCCGGACGCTCGCTGCGATGGGTTGGGGGACCCGCAGCGTCACCTTCGTCGCGGTGGCCGAGGCCTCGACGGTGCGCTTCGACAGCGACACCGCCGGCAACGCCGGCCCGGCCCTCGACGCGGTGTCGGTGTGGGCCGGGTCGATGACCGATCTCACCGGCTCCTCGCTCGGCGCCGCCACCGTCGTACCCGGCGGCGGTGCGAGCGTCCCCGTCACGCTCGTCAACGTCGGGACCACCGCCGAGCCGGACGCCTCGTTCACCCTCACCATGCCCGCCGGGGTGCGCATCGACGTCGCGGCGCTGCCTCGGCCCTGCGCGCTCGTCGACCTCGCCGATCCCCGCACGGTGCGGTGCCGTGCGGTGCCCGTGCCCGCGAACGGAACCGTCGTGGTCGACGTGCCGGTGTGGGCCGAGGCCGGCGCGAACCCGTCGCCGACCCCGCTGGCCCCGGTGGCGATGGCCGCGGTCGTGACCGGCTCGCGCTTCGGCTCCTCGGTCACCCGGTCGGCCACCGTCACCGTCGACGGCGCCCGGTTCCGGCTCGCGCTCGAGCCGGTGACCGCTGGGTCCGTGGCGCCCGGCGGGGTCGGCGAGGTGACCCTGCAGCTGCGCAACCTCGGGCCGTCGGACGCCCACGGCCCGGCGACGGTCACCTACACCCCGCCCGCGGGCACCCGGCTCACGGCCGCACCGAGCATGCCGGCCGGCGTGCAGTGCGCCGCGGCGGCCCCGTATCCCACCACCGGCACGCTCACCTGTTCGGTGAGCGCTGCGGCGGTGGCGTCGTTGCGTTCCCCGACCGCGCCCAACGTCACCGGTCCCGACGGCACGCCGCTCGCGTTGTGGCTCGACGCCGCCGACCCCGGGACGTTCGTCGCGGACGCGAGCGGGGTGTCGCAGTGGCTCGACAAGAGCGGCAACGGCCGCCACGCCTCCGCCACCGACCCCACCCGCCGGCCCCAACTCGACCCGGCCGGATTCGAGGGCCATCCGGGCGTGGTGTTCACCCGCGACCGGATGAGCGTGCCCGTCGCGGCCTCCCCCGGCCCCAACGGCACCGTGTTCGCCGTGATGCGGTCCTCGACGAGCACCGACAGTTGCTGCACGGGGCTGATCAATCTCGACTCGGGGCCCACCACCGACAACCCCGAGATCCGGTTCGGCCTGAACGACGGGTCGGTCGCGTACTGGAACGGCACCTACGTCGTGTCCGCGGCCACGGGGGCCGACACGGCGTCGCTCCAGGCCGTGTCGTTCACGGACAACGCCGGGACGATCACCGGCACGCTGTGGCGCAACGGGACCGCCGTCGCGTCGGGGTCCCGCCCCGGGCCGTGGAGCGCGCCGGCCCGGTTCGACCTCGGCTGGTACTCCCGGATCGACGGCCAGCGCGACGGCGTCGTCGCCGAGCTGATCGTCGTCGCCGGGCCGGTCTCGGTGGCCGAGCGCCAGCGGATCGAGGGCTACCTCGCGACGAAGTGGGGCCTCACCGCGCGGCTGCCGGCCGGTCACCCCTTCGCCGACGGGCTGCGCGCCTCGTCGATGACGCTGCGGCTGCCCATCGACGCGCTCGGCACGGCGACCGCCGACCGTGAGGCCGCCCCGGCGCTCACCACCGTCGTCGCCACCGCCGAGAACCGCACCGAGGCCGCGCTGCGCATCCTGCCGCTCGTGGCCCGCACCCCGGCGTGGCGCGCGACGTCGTCGAGCGTGGACGCCGCCGAGCCCGCCGCCACGGCCACCCGCGCCCTCGACGGGGACACCGCCGGCGGGCGATCCGTGTTCCGCAGCGAGGTCGAGAGCGCCCCGTGGTGGCAGCTCGACCTCGGCCGGGTGACCCGCATCGGTGGCCTGCGCGTGTGGGGGTCGCCCGACGTGCCGGGCGAGAGCACGAACCTGCTGGTGTACGTCGCCGACGTCCCGTTCCGCTCCCCGATCGCGCTGACCCCGGGGTTGTCCGTGTTCCGTGTCGCGGGCAACGTCGGGCGGGTCCACGAGATCGCGCTCGGGCGGGCCGCCCGGTTCGTGCAGGTCCGCCGGGCCGATCCGGGTCGCCTCGGGCTGGCCGAGGTGCAGGTGCTGCGGCCGTTCGCGCTCGTCGACACCGCCTCCGCGGTCGCCACGTCGTCGAGTGCGGCGTCGGCGTCCACGCAGGCCGGCGAGGCGATCGACGGCGGCCGGCTCGGGTTCGCCGGGTCTGCCGACCTGTTCGTCTCCGCGTCCGAACCCAACCCGTGGTGGCGCCTCGATCTCGGTGCCCCGCAGGCCGTCGGGTCGGTGCGGATCTGGGGGCGCACGGACGGCTTCGCCGCCCAGACCGCCAACCTCGAGGTGTCGGTGTCCGACGACGGCATCACCTGGGGCGCGCCCGTCGCATCGGCGACCACCGTCGACCGCCTCGTCGAGCTCCCCGTCGATCGGCTCACCCGGCACGTGCGGGTCCGGCGGGTCGACAGCGGGGTGCTGGCCCTCGCCGAGGTGCAACTCACCCGGGGATCGGCGGTGCCGCTGCGCACCGGGGTGAGCCGGCGGTCGAGCTCCGGGTTGCTCGCCACCACGGGTTGGGTGGCCCAGCAGTCCTCTACCGACGGTGCGAACGCCGCGGCCCGCGCCCTCGACGGCAACACCGACGGTCGGGTGGCGGCCGGGTCGGTCACCCTCACCGGATCCGACGCTGCGGCGTGGTGGCAGGTGGACATGCAGGCCGTGCGGCCGGTCGGCGCGGTCCGGCTGTGGAACCGTTCCGACACCCGCCTGGGTCTGCGCGACCTGCGGGTGCAGGTGTCGGCCGATCCGTTCGGGTCCGACCCCGATGCGCAGGACGGGGTGTGGACCACCTTCGTCGAGGGTGCCCCGGGCGACTACTGGGAGGTGCCGGTGTTCCGCAACGCCCGCTACCTGCGGGTCACGAACACCTCTGGCCGCCCGCTGTCGATCGCCGAGGTGCAGGTCACCGACGGCGCAGGGCAGACCCGTGACGTGCCCGGCACCCCCGGCGGCCAGGCGCCGGTGGTCGCCGTCGTGGCGCCCACCACCGGTGCGACGGTCACCCCGATCGACGGCGTCGTGCGGGTCGAGGTGGTCGCCGCCGATCCCGACCCGGCCGGGTCGATCCAGCGGGTCGAGCTTCGCCTCGGCACGGTCGTGATCGGCACCCTCACCGCGGCGCCGTACGTGTTCCTGTGGTCGCCCCCGCCGGGCGCCTACACGCTCACCGCGTTCGCCGTCGACAACAGCAACGCCTCGGCCACCTCGAGCCCGGTGGCCGTCACCGTCCAGAGCGCCCGGCCCGGGCCGCCCGGGGCGCCGGCGGCCTCGCTCACCTCGGTGGCCACCGTCGCCGGGAGCGGCGCTGCGGGCGCGCTCGACGGCACGGGCGCCGCCGCCCGGTTCAACTGGCCCGAGGCGCTCGCGCTCGACGGCGCCGGCGGGGTGATCGTCGCCGACCGCTACAACGGCCTGCTGCGCCGGGTGAGCGCCGCCGGGGCCGTCACCACGGTCGCGGGCGGTCTGGCCCAGCCGATCGGCGTCGCGGCCGACGGCACGGGCGGCTTCTACGTCACCGAGTACTCGGGCGGGCGGTTGAGCCGGGTGAGTGCCACCGGGGTGGTCACCACCGTCGCCACCGGCCTCGCCGGTCCGATGGGGGTCGCCGTCGACCGGGCGGGGGTCGTCCACGTCTCGGAGTTCGACGGCCACCGCATCCGTCGGATCACCCCGACCGGCGTCGTGTCCACCCTGGCCGGATCGGGTCTGCCGGGGGCCATCGACGGCGTCGGCACCGCGGCGAGCTTCACCCGGCCGGCCAAGCTCGACGTCGACCCGTCCGGGGTGGTGTTCGTGGCCGACTACGGCACCGGCCGGATCCGTCGCGTCGATCCCGCCGGTGTGGTGTCCACGGTGATGGCCGGGCTCGCGGAACCGACGGCGGTCACCCTCGACCGGGCCGGGAACCTCTACGTCGGTGAGAACACCGGCGGCTGGCGGGTGCGGCGGGTCACCCCGGCCGGGGCCGACACGGTCCTGGCCGGCAACGGGGCGATGGGCGCGGTCGACGGCCCCGGCGCGCTCGCCGGGTTCGCCGGGCCGTTCGGGTTCGCGCTCGACGACGACAACGGACTGTGGATCGCCGACGGCCCGGCCCACCGGATACGCCGGCTCACCCTGACCGGCCCGGGCACCACGGTGCTCACGTGGACGGCGCCCACCGTCAACGCCACCACGGTCACCGATTACGCGGTCGAGTTCCGGGTGTCGCCGTCGGGCCCGTGGTCGACGTTCCCCGACGGCACCTCGATCGCCACCCAGGCGACGCTCACCGGGCTCACCGACGGCGTCGCCTACGACGTGCGGATCCGAGGGGTCGGCACCGCCGGGGCCGGCGACCCGTCCGGGATCGTCACGGTGACGACCCGCAGCGTCCCGGGCGCGCCGGGCGAGCTGACGGTGGTCCCGGGGGCGGGCAGCCTGCTCGTGTCGTGGCCGGCGCCGGC
>JBJTVH010000018.1:0-8048 GCA_046081125.1 Acidimicrobiales bacterium | reverse complement strand
CCGACGCGGCAGGCGCGACGGTCCCACCGGCCGCTCCCGCCGACGGGGGCGCCGGCGGCGGCGCGCCGTCGGGCACCCGGACGGTGACCGGCGGGCGCCCGGCCGGAGCGCTCGTCACCGTCGTGCCCGCCGACGGGAGCGGGTCGGCGCTCGCACCGACGGTTGCGGCCCACGCCCGGACGGGTTCGGGCGGCGCCACGGCGACCACCGCACCGCTGAGCAGCGCGCCGCTGGCCACCGTGGCCACCGTCGCCGGCAGCGCCGCCGTCGTCGCCGTCGTCGTCGCCGACACCGCACCACCGACGAAGGGGAGGTTCACGAGCGCCGCCAACGGTCCGGCGACGAACCGGGTCCGCCCCAGGGACACGTTCAGGAAGGCCCGCACCACCACCGGGTCGAACTGGGTTCCGGCACACCGGGCCAACTCGGCGCGGGCCGCCGCCGCCGGCATCGCCTTCTTGTAGGACCGCACCGACGTCATCACGTCGTAGCAGTCGGCGACGGTCACGATGCGGGCCGCCCAACCCAGGTGCATCCCGCTCACGCCGTGCGGGTACCCGCGCCCGTCCACCCGTTCGTGGTGGTGGACGACGGCACCCAAGGCATCGCCGAGCCACTGCTGCAGCGGCCAACACAACTGCAACCCGTCGACGGGGTGGCGCTTGAGCAGTTCCCACTCGGCGTCGGTGGGGGCACCGGCCTTGGTCAACACCTCGCGCGGGGTCCGCAGCTTGCCGACGTCGTGCAGGAGTGCCGCCCAGCGCAGCCGGTTGCGACGGTCCTCGTCGAGGCCCATCTCCTCGGCGATCATGTCGGTGTAGGCACGCACGCGCTCGCTGTGCCCGCGCGTCGCCCGATCGTGGTAGCTCAACGCCGAGACGAGCCCCAGCACCCATTCGGCCGCCCGCGCCGCGTCGGGTGGCACCTCGTCGTGCTGGGCCTCCGTGATGAGCCGTTGCAGATTGCGAGTGCTGCCGGACCGCAGCGCGACCCGGAACCGCGACGGCGCCCGGTCGGGGAAGATCAACGTGAGCGACAGCAGCGAGGCGAGCGGCAGGAATCGCCGGGCCGCGCGGTCGAACACCAGCAGCCCTGCGCTCGTCGCCACCATCAGCCCGAGCCACCAGCCCGCCTGCAGCGCCCCGTCGTCGGGGTAGACGACCATCCGACCGAGGACCAGCGAGCCGGCGGCTGCGAGCAGGACCGGACCGATCGCGATCGTCGCCCGTACGACGAGCGCCTGCCACGGGCGCGGCTGCCAGACCGCAGCGTTCTCCGGTGCGCGTTCACCCGGCACACCCGTCCGATCGGTCCGAACGCATCAGGTCTGGACGGTCGGGTCCACCTCTGCGGAGAGTCTGAGGACTCGCGGAGGCCTCCTTGAGCATCGACCTTTGTGCATCCGTGCACAAGCGCCGTAGCCTTACGGGCCGTGTCGGACCGCACTCGGCGCCGGATTCCGGAAGCAACCGTCGCTCGTTTGCCCCTCTACCTGCGCAGCCTGGCCGAGCTTTCCGCCGACCAGACCCCGAACGTGTCGAGCGACCGGTTGGCCGAACTCGCCGGTGTCAACGCGGCGAAGGTCCGCAAGGACCTGTCGTACCTCGGCACGTACGGCACCCGCGGCGTCGGCTACGACGTCGACGTCCTGCGCAAGCAGATCAACCAGGAACTCGGCCTCACCGAGCCCTGGCCGGTGATCATCGTCGGCGCCGGCAACCTCGGGCAGGCGCTCGCCAACTACGCCGGGTTCGACGAGCGCGGCTACCCCGTCGTCGCCATCGTCGACATCGATCCGGCCAAGGTGGGCCGGCGCATCGGCGAGGTCCCCGTCTGCGCGGTCGACGAGCTCCCCGGGCTGGTCACCGGCACCACGACGATCGGGGTGATCGCCACGCCGCCGACGAGCGCCCAGGACGCCGCCGACCGACTCGTCGCCGCCGGGGTCACCTCGATCCTGAACTTCGCCCCGGTCGTGCTCGCCGTCCCCCGGCACGTGTCGGTGCGCAAGGTCGACCTTGCGCTCGAACTGCAGGTGCTCAGCTTCTACCAGCACCGCCGCATCGGCAGCGCCGCGCCCCGGCCCGACGCCGCATCCGCATGACCGGCATCCGCATGACCGGCACCGGCACGACCGGCCCGCTGCGGCACCGGGCACCCCGGGCTCGGGCGCTCGGCGGTGCCTGCGTCGTTCACCGGGGCATAACCTTCCCATCGGTCCGGCCGTCCCGGCCGGCCTGATCGAGGAACCGTGCCCGTCGTCGTCATCGGCCTGAACCACCGAACGGTGCCGCTCGCCATGCTCGAGCGCGCCGCCGTCCCGGCCAACCGGCTCGGCAAGGTGCTCGACGATCTCGTCGGGCGGCCGAACGTGCACGAGGCGATCGTGCTGTCCACCTGCAACCGCACCGAGGTGTACGTCCAGGCCGACCGGTTCCACGGGGCGTTCCAGGACGTGCGCGACGCGCTCTGCGACGTGATGCACCTCGGCCCGGACGCGATCAACGACCACCTCTACTCCGAGTACGACCTCGGCGCCGTCACCCACCTGTTCCGGGTCGCCGCCGGGCTCGAATCGGCCGTCCTCGGCGAACACGAGGTCCTTGGCCAGGTCCGCTCGGCGTGGGAGGCCGCCGCCGGCCACGGGGCGGCGCGCGCCGGTCTGCACCAGGTGTTTCGCCAGGCGATCGAGGTCGGCAAGCGGGCCCGCACCGAGACGGCGATCGCCCGGGGCACGGCGTCGGTGTCGCACGCCGCGGTGGACATGGCCGTCGACCGGCTCGGCGCGCTCGAGGGCCGCCGGGTGCTCGTCGTCGGCGCCGGGGAGATGGGCGAAGGGATGGCGGTCGCCCTGGCCGCCGCCGGCGTCGCCGAGGTCCTCGTCGCAAACCGCACCCAGGCGCGGGCTGCGGTGCTCGCCGAACGGGTCGGCGGGCGCGCCATCGGGCTCGACGACGTGGCCGCCGTGCTGGGCACCGTCGATCTCGTGCTGTCGGGGACGGGCGCCGACGGGATCGTCCTCGAACAGCACGTCGTCGCCGAGGCTCGGCACGGCCGGGGTGACCAGCCGCTGCTCGTCGTCGACGTCGCCGTGCCCCGCGACATCGACGCCGGCGTCGGCGACCTCGCCGGCGTCACCCTGCTCGACCTCGACGACCTGCGCCGCTGGGCCGAGCGGGGCCGGCGCGAGCGGGCCGCCGAGGTGGCCGCCGTCGAGGCGATCGTCGCCGAGGAGGTGGCCCGCCATGCCGACGCCGCCCGCGCCCGGCAGGTCGCTCCACTGGTGACTGCGCTGCACGAGCGGGCCGATGCCGTGCGCCGCGCCGAACTCGAGCGCTTCGCCGGCCGCCTGGCCGAGCTCGACGAACGCCAGCGGGCCGCGGTCGAGCAGCTCTCCCGGGCGCTCGTGGCCAAGCTGCTCCACGGGCCGACCACGCGGCTGAAAGCCGACGCCGGCACGGCGGTCGGCGAGGGCAACGCCCTCGCCGCCCGCGAGCTGTTCGACCTGCCGTGAAGCTGCGGATCGCCACCCGCGGGTCGCGACTGGCCCGCTGGCAGGCCGAGCACGTAGCCGGGCTCCTGCGGGCCGCCCACGGTGCGCTCGACGTCGAGTTGGTGATCGTCGAGACCACCGGCGATCAGCGTCGCGACATCCCTCTGCATGCGATCGGCGGCCAGGGGGTGTTCGTGAAAGAGGTGCAGCAGGCCGTGCTCGAAGGACGCGCCGAGCTCGCCGTGCACTCGGCCAAGGACCTCCCCTCCACGACCGCGCCCGGCCTGTCGCTCGCGGCCGTGCCCGCCCGCGGCGACGTGCGTGACGGTCTCGTCGGCGCCCGGCTCGACGACCTCGCGCCCGGCGCCACGGTGGCCACCGGCTCGGTGCGCCGCCGGGCCCAGTTGCTCGCCGCACGCCCGGACCTGCACGTGGTCGAGTTGCGGGGCAACGTCGACACGAGGCTCACCAAGATCCCCGACGGCGGTGCGATCGTGATGGCCGTCGCCCCGCTCGAACGCCTCGGGTGGGCCGACCGGTTGGCCGAGGCGCTCGACCCCGAACGGTTCGTGCCCCAGGTGGCCCAAGGGGCCCTCGCCGTCGAGTGCCGGGCCGACGACGGCGCCACTGCGGCCATGGTCGCCGCCATCCAAGACACCGAGGCCCGCCGCCGCGTCGACGCCGAGCGGGCGTTCCTCGCCGCGTTCGGCGGCGGGTGCGACCTGCCGATCGGCGCCTGGCACGACGGCGAACGGCTCCACGGGTTCGCCGCGCTCGGCGGCGGCGTGCACCAGGTCGTGGAGCCGGTGGCCGGCGCCGTGCAGGCCGGCGCCCTCGGGCAGGCATTGCGCGCCCGGCTCGGTGTCTGAGCGGCCCCTGGCCGGACGGCGCGTCGCGGTCACCCGGGCCGAGGATCGGTCCGACGACCTGGTCGAGCGCCTCGCTGCCCTCGGGGCCACGGTCGTGCTCGTGCCGTTGCTGCGCGTGGACGAGATCGAGCCGACCGGTCCGATCCCGGTGACCGACTGGCTGCTGCTGCCCTCGGCCAACGCCGCCCGAGCGGCGCGGCGCCTCGGCGCGGGCCGGGCCGGGGTGGCGGTCGGGGTGGTCGGCCCGGCCACGGCCCGAGCCTGGGGCGGGCCCGTGGCGATCGAGGCCCATCCGGCGACGGCCGCCGCGCTGGTCGAGGCCCTGCCCCCGGGGCCGGGTCGGGCCCTGGTCGTGCAGGGCGACCGGGCCCGACCCGAACTCGTCGACGGCGCCCGGGCCAAGGGGTGGACCGTCGAGGCGGTGGTCGCCTACCGGACCGTCGGCCTGGCCCCCGACGCGGAGCAGGGCGACGCGCTGCGCCACGCCGACGCCGTCACGTTCGCCTCGCCCTCCGCGATCGAGGCGTGCCGGGACGCCGGTATCCGACCGGGTGGGGTGGTGGTGGTCATCGGTCCGACGACCGCGGCGGCGGCCCACGCCGCCGGCTGGGGCGAACCGGTCGTCGCCTCGCCCCACACCGCGGCCGGCCTGGCCGCCGCGGTGGCCGGGTGCTTGGCCGGCGGCGCGCGCTAGCCAAGCGCGCGAGGGCGGCCCGCGAGGGCAGCGCGGTTAGGGGAGCGCGTCGAGATCGGCGATCCGCCGCCCGACCCGCACCACGATCCCGTCGCCGAGGGCGTCCCACCCGCCGGGGCCCCGCAGCAGCGCCGCGCCCGCCGGCAGTTCGGCGAGCACCACCGCGCCGCCGAGTTCGTGCGTGCGGCTCGAACGCTCGACGCTCCAGCGTTCCGCCCGAGCCATCACCGCGAGCCCCGACACCAGCCCGAGGCCGAGGGTGAACGCGCCACCGCGCGGGTCGGTCATCGGGTCGCACACGGCGGCCGCCGCCTCGCCGGCCGCAGCCAGCACGCCACCGGCGAGCGGCACGGCGCACAGCGCCTCCCACAACGGGGTGTCCTTCAGCACCGACCGCAGGTGCATCGGCGACCCGCCGGCGAGGTAGACGAACCGGGCCCCGGCCACGGCGTCGACGTAGGCGAAAGCGTCGGGCCGGCGCAGCACCTCGAGGCCGCGGGCGGGCACCCCGAGGCCGGCGAAGTGGGCGACCGCGGCATCGACCACCCGACCGGGGTGCTCGTAGGCGCTCGCCGTGGGCAGGACGAGCACCTCGGCGGCGTCGGCCCGCCGCAGCAGCTCGGTGTCGATCGCTGCGCACGCGGCGGAGAACTCGCCGCCTCCCACCAGGGCCACCGTGCCGGTCATGGGCACAGCTTGCCCGCCGGGCGAGCGCTACGCGAGGACCGCGCAGGTCAGCTCGGCGAGTTCGGCCTCGCCGACACCGATCGCCCGCACGTAGTCGCGCACCGAACCGTGACCGGCGGCGAGGTGGTCGAGGAACCGGTGCATCGCCACCGGCTCGGCAGCCACCCAGGCGGCGGGCTGCGAGTGCATCTGCTCCACCCACTCCGGGCGCGCCGTCTCCGCCCAGGCCCGCATCCGGGCCATCGCGTCGCGCGTGAGGCCGTAGTCGGCGGCCACCGTCGCGTGGTCCACCCCGAGCGCCCCGAGCGCGAGCGCAGCCAGGATGCCGGTGCGGTCCTTGCCGGCGGCGCAGTGGAACACCGCCGGCAGCGCACCGGGCAACGCGAGGAGCCGCAGCGCCCGGGCGAACTGATCGGCGCCCTGGTCGAGCATGTCGAGGTAGGCCTCGTAGAGGAAGTCCTCGACGGGCAGCGCCTGGTCCGGGCCGGCACCCTCGCCCCAGGTGAGGTCGATCACCGAGACGTGGTGGAAGTGGACGTAGTGGTCCTCGACCGGGAACCGGCCCCAGTCAACGAGCTCCCGCTCGGTGCGCAGGTCGATCACCGTGCGCAGCCCGAGCGGGCGGAGCACCTCGACGTCGGGGGCGGTCAGCTTGTAGAGCCCATCGGCCCGGAACAGCGTCCGCCAGCGAGTCGTGCGACCGTCGGCCGTGCGGTAGCCGCCGAGGTCGCGAAAGTTGTGCACGGCATCGAGCGGGACGAGGCGTCGATCGTCGGCGAGCGTGTCGGTCACGCCCCGACCGTACCCACACCCCGGCCGAACCACCCCGGCCCGCCGGTGAACACTCGGCGACGCCAGCCGGTCGGTCGTCACCCGGGTCGGTGCCGCAGACTGGCCGGGTGGAACCGACCGACCGGGCCGAACGCCGCCGCCGGGGCGCGTGGTACACCCCGGCCGGCATCGTGGCCGAGGTGTGCGCCCGGGCCGGCGTCGGCCCCGGCGACCGGGTGCTCGACCCGGCCTGCGGCGACGGTCGGTTCCTCGTCGAGGCCCGTCGCCGGGGCGCGACCGTCGACGGGGTGGAGCGCGACCCCGACGCGGCCGCTGGCGCAGCGCTGGCGGCGGGTGCGCCGGTGCGGTGCGCCGACGCGCTTGCGACCGACTGGCCCGAGGCCCCCTACGACGTGGTCCTCGGCAACCCGCCGTTCCTCAACCAGCTCGCTGCGGCGACCACCCGAGGCGGCCGGTCGCGCCATGGGGGCGGCCCGTACGCCGACGCCGCCGTCGAGTTCCTCGCCCTCGCCCATCGTCTCGCCCGACCCGACGGCGGGCGCGTCGCGCTCGTGCTGCCCGCCTCGGTGCTCGCCAGCCGGGACGCCGCACCGGTGCGCAACGCCGTCCTCGCCGACGGCGCCGTGCGCCACCTGTGGTGGCTCGGGCGCGCCTTCGACGCCGCCGTGCACACGGTGGTCGTCGTCATCAGCCGGGGGGCCCGCCCCGGGCCGGTCACCCGGGCCGTCGGGGTCCCGGCCGCCGCGGCGGCACCGGCCGGCCACCCGCGCCCGGGCGAGCCGTGGGCCGGCCTGGTGACCGACCTGCTTGGCGTGCCCGCCGATCCACCGGTGGCCGGCCCGGTGTTGGGTTCGTGCGCCGACGTCACCGCCGACTTCCGCGACCAGTACTACGGGCTCGCCGTCACCGACGACGGTGACGGGCCACCCCTGGTGACGGTCGGGTTGATCGACCCGGGCCGGTGCGCCTGGGGGGAGCGGCCGACCCGGTTCCGGCGCGAACCCTTCGCCGCACCCCGGGTCCGCGTCGACGCGCTCTCCGCCCCGCTGCAGGCCTGGGCGACGCGCCGGCTGGTGCCCAAGGTGCTCGTCGCCACCCAGACCCGGGTGCTCGAAGCGGCCCCGGACCCCGACGGCGCCTGGCTGCCGTCGGTGCCGGTGATCTCCGTCGTGCCGAACGACCCGGCCGCGGTGTGGCCGCTCGCCGCGGTGCTCACTTCCCCGGTCGCCTCGGCCTGGGTGGCCAACCGGTGCGCCGGCACCGGGCTGGCCCCCACCGCGCTGCGACCCACCGCCACGCTCCTCGGCGGTCTGCCGCTGCCACCCCGGCCGTGGGCCGACGCCGTGGCCGCCCTGCGCGCCGGCGACGTCGTCGGGTGCGGCGCAGCGGTCGACGCCGCCTACGGCTCGCCCGACGAGTCCCGGCTAGACTGGTGGCGGGCAGGGCTAAGCCCGCGGCCTCGACGGTGACAGGCAAGCCGTTGGGCGCAACGTTGCCGCTCAACGGATCGAGG
>JBJTVH010000017.1:0-18572 GCA_046081125.1 Acidimicrobiales bacterium | reverse complement strand
CGGCCTTGGCCGGAGCCGCCTTGGCCGGCGCGGCCTTGGCCGAAGCCGCCTTGGCCGGCGCGGCCTTGGCCGGAGCCGCCTTGGCCGGCGCGGCCTTGGCTGGCGCGGCCTTCACCGGAGCGGCCGTCTCCGAGCCCGTCTTCTTCGCCGATTTCACGGGCGCCGATTTCACGAGCGCCGATTTCACGGGCGCCGATTTCGCCGGCGCGGCCTTGCCGGGGGTCGCCGGCGTCGACGGGGCGTTCTTTGCAGCGGGCTTCTTGGCCACGTCGGCGTGCTCCTCGGTCGGCTTGAGTCGGCAGAGGATAAGGGTGACCAGGCTCCGGGGCAACGCGGTCACCCCCCGACCAGCCGCTTCGCCGAGCGACCGGCACGCCCGGATCACCGTCGTCATCGCCGAGCGACGCGCACCACGGGCTGTTCGCCGGCGACGGTGAAGGTCGCCTCGAGCGCCAAGGTCTCCGCCATCACCGTCTCCCGGTGCGCCTCCGCCGCAGCCACCCACGGCTCGGGCGCCTCGACGTCGAGCGTCACCCGGTCGGAGACCTCGAGACCGGCGTCCCGCCGAGCCTGCTGGATCAGCCGCACGAGATCGCGGGCGAGCCCCTCGGCCTCGAGCTCCGCTGTGAGCTCGGTTTCCAGCACGACCACGCCCCGCGCCCCGTCGAGCACTGCGGCACGGTCGGGATCGGCCGGAACGGACCGCAACGTGTATTCCCCGTCGACGAGTTCGATCCCCCCGGCGGTCACCACCCCGTCGGCGACCGACCAGTCCCCGGCTTTCACCGCCCGGATCACGGCCTGCGTCTGCGCACCGAGGCGCGGGCCGCAGGCGGCAGGCACGACCTGCAGCACCGACGACCCCACCGAGGCGACGTCGTCGGTGAGCACCACCCGCTTCACGTTGACCTCGTCCGCGACGATGTCGACGAACGGGGCGAGGCGGCCGGCGGCCGGCGCGGCGATCGTGAGCGTCGCGAGCGGCAGGCGAACCCGCAGTCCCTGCGCCTTGCGCACGCTGAGCGCGGCCGACACGACGTCCCGTACGTCGTCCATCGCGGCAACCAACGCCGGATCGGCCGGAAACACCTCGGCCTCGGGCCACGACGACAGGTGCACCGACGGCTCGCCGGTCAGTCCCCGGTGCACCTCCTCGGTGACCAGCGGCAGCAGCGGGGCGGCCAGCCGGCACACCGTCACCAGCGCCGTGTGGAGGGTGTCCACGGCGTCGGCGTCACCTGCCCAGAACCGGTCACGGCTGCGGCGCACGTACCAGTTGGTCAGGGTGTCGAGGAACGTGCGCACGTGGGCACACGCACCGAAAAGGTCGTAGGCGTCCATCGCCGCCGTCATGTCGACGATGAGCCCGTGCAACTTCGCGAGCAGATACCGGTCGAGCACGTGCGACGAGTCGGTCCGCACGACCGGTTCGTGGCCGTCGGCGGGCGCGTAGAGCGACAGGAAGTACCAGGCGTTCCACAACGGCAGCACAACCTGGCGCAGCGCGTCGCGGATCCCCTGCTCGGTGACCACGAGATCCGAACCGCGCAGGATCGCCGACGACAGCAGGAACCAGCGCATCGCATCGGACCCGTAGGTGTCGAACATCTCGTACGGATCCGGGTAGTTGCGCAGGCTCTTCGACATCTTCTGGCCGTCGTTGCCGAGCACGATCCCGTGCGCGACGCACGTCGCGAACGACGGCCGGTCGAACAGCGCCGTTGCCAGCACGTGCAGCGTGTAGAACCAGCCGCGGGTCTGCCCGATGTACTCGACGATGAAGTCGCCCGGGTAGTGGTGCTCGAACCAGTCCCGGTTCTCGAACGGGTAGTGCACCTGGGCGAACGGCATCGACCCCGACTCGAACCAGCAGTCGAGCACCTCGGGTACCCGGCGCATCGTCGACCGTCCCGTCGGGTCGTCGGGATTCGGCCGCACGAGGTCGTCGACTGCCGGGCGGTGCAGGTCGGTGAGCCGCACACCGAAATCCCGCTCGATCTCATCCAGGCTGCCGTAGACGTCGAGGCGCGGGTGGGCCGGGTCGTCGGAGCGCCAGACCGGGATCGGTGAGCCCCAGAAACGGTTGCGGGAGATGGACCAGTCGCGCGCGTTCTCCAGCCACTTGCCGAAGCTGCCGTCGCGCACGTGCTCGGGCACCCAGCGGATCCGCTGGTTGAGCTCGACCATCCGGTCACGGATCGCGGTCACCTGCACGAACCACGACGAGATCGCCCGGTACACGAGCGGCTGCGCACACCGCCAGCAATGCGGGTACGCGTGGTCGTAGCTGTCGTGGCGGACGACGACCCCGCGCTCTTTCAGGTGCCGGATCACCTCGGGGTTGGCGTCGAACACGTGCTCCCCGGCCCACGGGGCGACCTCGGCGGTGTAACGACCCTGGCCGTCCATTGGAACCACGACCTCGATACCGGCTGCGGCGCAGGCGAGTTGATCGTCCTCGCCGAAGCCGGGCGCCATGTGCACCACGCCGGTGCCGTCCTCGGTGGTGACGAACTCGGCGCCGAGCACGACGAAGGCGTTGTCGGTCTCGGCGAAGAAGTCGAACAGCGGCCGGTACCGCCGCCCCACCAACTCCGACCCCCGGAGGGTGCCCACCCGCTCGGCCCCGGCGAGTTGGTTCGCATAGCCACCGAGACGGGCCTCGGCCAGCATGTACCGGTGGCCGCCGTCGACCACCACCGCGTAGTCGACCTCGGGGTTGACCGCGAGCGCCAGGTTGGCCGGCAGGGTCCACGGGGTGGTCGTCCAGGCCAGGATCCGCTCGCCGGTCTCGAGCTCGAACCACACGGTGAGCGCTGGGTCCTGCCGGTTCCGATAAACGTCGTCCATCCGGGTCTCGGTGTTGCTCAACGGGGTCTCGCACCGCCAGCAGTACGGCAGCACCCGGAAGCCCTCGTAGACGAGGCCCTTGTCCCACAGGGCCTTGAACGCCCACATGACCGACTCCATGTACGGCAGGTCGAGCGTCTTGTAGTCGTTGTCGAAGTCGACCCAGCGGGCTTGGCGGTGCACGTACCGCTCCCACTCGTCGGTGTAGCGCAACACGCTGGATCGACACGCGTCGTTGAACGCTCCGACGCCCATCTCGAGGATGTCGCGCCGGGTGCGCAGGCCGAGTTGGCGTTCCGCCTCCACCTCGGCGGGCAGACCGTGGCAGTCCCATCCGAACCGCCGCTCGACCCGCTGGCCCCGCATGGTGCGGTAGCGGGGCACGACGTCCTTGACGTAGCCGGTCAGCAGGTGTCCGTAGTGCGGCAACCCGTTCGCGAACGTCGGCCCGTCGTAGAAGACGAACTCGTTGGCCCCGTCCACCCCGGCGGGGCGTGACGCCACCGAGGCCCGGAACGTGTCGCCCTCGTCCCAGGACGCGAGCACACGGCGTTCGAGTTCGGGGAACGACGGGGAGGGTTCGACCTTGGGATAGCGCACAGGGTCACGAATCGTACCGGCCGCGCTGCGCGGGACCGGGTTGCGTCAGGCGCTCGGGCCCGGCCGCCAGCGGCCCTCGTCGGACTCGTCGGCCGGCAGTCCGTCGCTCGAGCCGGTGCCCACGGCCACCGGTACCGCAGGCGGCGCCACCGGTTCGGGCGTGGACCCGTCGGGCGACTCGGCCCGAGCCGGTTCGGCTCGGGGGGTGTCGAGTGCTGCGCTCGCGGCGAGCACCTCGTGGAGCCGGTCGATCGCGACGCGCACCTGCTCTCGCTGTAGGAGCAGGGACCGCTCGATGCGATCGAGCTCGGTTTGCGCCCGGTCGCGCCGTTGCAGCAGGTCCCGCAATTCGGTGTCGACCCGGTTGCGCTCGTCCTCGCCCCGCCGGCGCGCCTCGGTCTCGGCGCGCACGATGCGCTCGGCTGCCTTCGACTCGGCGTCGTTGGCCATGGCCTGGGCCCGATCCTCGGCGGCGGCGATGATCGCCGCCGCCTGGTTCCGGGCCTCGGCGATCGCGGCGTCGGCGGTGCGCTGCGCAAGCACAAGGGCGCGCGAGATGGCCTCGGCGTCGGCATCGGCGGCCGGCCGGGGCAACTCGGCGAGTCGGGCCTGCGCTTGGCGGGACCGGTTCTGCTCCTCGGCGATCTGCGCCTTCATCAGCTCGACGCCGCGGGCGATCTGCCCGAGGAACGAACGGACCTGTCCGGTGTCGTAGCCCTTGCGGACCTGATCGAACTCGACCCCGGTGATGGCGGCAGGACTGAGCTCCATGCCCGACACCCTACGTTGGCCGACCACCCTGAGCGGTGGATTCGCCCGGAATTGGTGCGTTCGGGACGGTCCAGGCAGCGACCCGGCGCCGCCTCAGAACGTGCAGCCGAGGATCAGCCGCCGCACGACGATGTCGAGCGTCAGCAGCACGACGAGCGGCGACAGATCGAGGAAACCGGTCGACGGCAACACCCGTCGGATGGGACCGAGCACCGGCTCGGTGATCTTCACGAGGAAGTCCGCGAGCTGACGGCCGACCCCACCGGACGACATCGGGAACCACGACAGGATGATCCGGCCGAGGATCGAGAGTTGGTACAGCAGGACGAGCCAGCACAAGAGCTCGAGCATCGAGAACCTCGTTCGGTGACGATCACTCGTCGGACAGGGAGCGCCGGTCCTCCGGCGCGACCAACACGTTGGCGGGGGTGAGCAGGTACACCCCGCTGCCGACCTTCTCCATCGTGCCGCCGAGGCCGTAACACAGGCCGCTTGCGAAATCGATCAGCCGCCGAGAGAGATCGCGGTCGACACCTTCGAGGTTCACGATGACCGGCTGGCCGTCCTTGAACTTGTCGGCCACCTCCTGCGCCTGGTCGAACCGACGCGGCCGCACGGTGTGCGGACGAGCCTGCGCCGGTGCGGCAACTGGACGGACCGCGGACCCGGCGTTGCGACGGACGTTCACACCGGTCACCTCGGGTTCTGCGGTCACCGAGCGCATCCCGGCAGGTTCGGACGGACGGACCGGGAGACGCGTCGGCCCGGTCGGCATGGGGATCGGCTCCGACAGGTCGTACCCACGACCGCCCCGACCGACGGGCCGGTCGTCCTCGACCGGCAGGTAGTCGTCGTAGGCGTCGTCGGGGCCGAGCCCGAGGTAGTTCGACACCTTCTTCCACACGGACATAGCGCTCCTCGGCTCGTCAGGCTACCGCGATGACTTCGCCTGGACGCGGACGGTCACCGAACAGGGCGCTCCCGACACGCACCATGGTCGACCCCTCCTCGATCGCGACCTCGAGGTCGCCCGACATCCCCATCGAGCACTCGGGCAACCCCAGGCGATCGACGAGCGATCGCAGCAGCCGGAAGCCCGGCCGGGCCTGCTCAGGCGGGCCAGTGCGCCCGACGGCCATGAGGCCCACCACCTCGAGGTCCGCCGCACGGGCCGCATCGACGAGCGCGTCGACGGCGTCCGGGGCGCATCCCGCCTTGTCGGGCTCGTCGGAGACGTTCACCTGGATGAGCACCGGCGCGCCGGGCACGGCTCGGGCCAACGACGCCAGGAGCGAGGGCCGGTCGATCGACTGCCAGCAGTCGACCGCGCCAGCCAGGGACCGCACCTTGTTGGACTGGAGTCGGCCGATGAAGTGGATCCGGGGCCGGGCGACCCCGGCCGGCAGGGTGAGCCCGTCGAGCTTGGCGAGCAGTTCCTGAGCGTAGTTCTCGCCGATGTCGCCAACCCCGGCAGCGGCGACCGCCGCGACGGCGTCGGGCCCGAACCCCTTCGTGACGGCGACGAGGCGGACCTCCCGCCCGCTCGCGCTGGCCCGGATCCGCGCCCGGATGTCGGCGACCCGGATCGCAACGGCAGCGGGATCGATGCCGTCGGTGCCGGCCACCGGCTACTTCAGGAACGACGGCACGTCGAAGTCGTCGTCCCCGCCGAGCGGATCACCGTCGCCGAACAGGTCTCGCACCGGAGCGAGGTCACGCTCGACGCCCACCCGCGGTTCGCGCGGCTCACGGGCGCTGGTCGTACCGAGCCCCTCGGGCCGATCGAACCCGGCGGCGATCACCGTCACCTTCACTTCGTCGCCCATCTCGTCGTCGATGACGGTGCCGAAGATGATGTTCGCATCCTGATGTGCCACACCGTGCACGATCTCGGCGGCGGCGTTCACCTCGAACAGCCCGAGGTTCGACGGGCCGGTGATGTTCAACAGGATGCCCCGGGCGCCGTCGATCGCCGCTTCGAGGAGCGGGCTCGAGATCGCCGCCTTGGCCGCCGTGACCGCCCGCTGGTCGCCCGAGGCCTGTCCGATGCCCATGAGCGCCGACCCGGCGTTGGACAGAATCATCTTCACGTCGGCGAAGTCCGTGTTGATGAGGCCCGGTGTGGTGATCAGGTTGGTGATGCCCGAGACGCCCTGGAGCAGTACCTCGTCGGCGGTCTTGAACGCGGAGAGCACCGATGTCTTTTCGTTGGCGACGGTGAGCAGCCGGTCGTTCGGGATGACGATGAGCGTGTCGACCTTCTCCTTCAACCGCTGGATCCCCTGCTCGGCCTGCACCGCCCGCCGCCGCCCCTCGAACGAGAACGGCCGGGTGACCACACCGATCGCGAGCGCACCGAGGCCCCGGGCGATCTCCGCGACGACCGGTGCGCCACCGGTGCCGGTCCCGCCGCCCTCGCCTGCGGTGATGAACACCATGTCGGAGCCCTTGATGATCTCCTCGATCTCGTCACGGTGCGCCTCGGCCGCTTGGCGTCCGACCTCGGGGTCGCTGCCCGCACCGAGGCCCCGCGTGAGCTCCCGGCCGATGTCGAGCTTCACGTCGGCGTCGCTCATCAGCAGCGCCTGCGCGTCGGTGTTGACGGCGATGAACTCGACGCCTTTCAGGCCGGCGTCGATCATGCGGTTGACGGCGTTGACGCCGCCTCCGCCGACGCCGATCACCTTGATGACGGCCAGATAGTTCTGGGGTGAGCCGGCCATGGTGATCAGGACCTCCAGGACGAGAGGATCGGACGGGGCGGGACAACGGCACCGGGGGCGACCGCGGTGTCGCGACCGTAGAGGGCGGGACGGGCGTGGAGCACGAGTGAACCGACGCACGGCGGCGTTTCGCTCGGTGCCGTCAGCGACCTGTGGGACACGGCGGCGGTCACGGCGCAGGCCTCGGAAGCGTCGGGCAGGCGGTGATCGGCGAGAGCGTCACCGGTGAGACCTGGACGTCGAGGACGTCGAAGGAACCGGTCGGGCAGCGCTCGAGCACGGTGAGCATCCGCAGCAGCTTCCCCCGAAGGTCGTCGGCGGTGCCGATCGTGACGAACCCCTTCGGCGAGAGCTCGAGCACGACGCCCGACACCGGATCGATACGGATCGCCTTCAAGCTCGCCAGCAGCTCCGCGGGGAGCAGCGCAGCGACGCTCGCCCCGACCACCACGCCGTCCGGGGCCAGATGGCCGCGCTCGACTGCGGCCTGCTCGCCGATGATCTGGGGGAACCCGCTCGGTCGGCCGGCGCTCTCGACCACCACCCGGCCATCGCCGTCGACCACCCGCCACTGCCCGTCTTCGGCGCCGTACACCGCCACGGGCCGCCGCTCGCCGAGGTCGATCAGCAACCCCGATGGCCACGACCGGCTGACCGACGCCCGCTTCACCCACGGCAACGACGTCAGCCGGCGCTGGAGGCCGTCGACGTCGAGCCACACCAACGACCGGCCGCGGATCGGTCCGAGCACCTGCTCGAGCTCCTCTGCGTCGGTGCGCTCGGCGCCGGTGACCTCGATCGAGTCGATCGCCACGAGCGGCGAACGCGTGACGCCGTAGGTGAGCGCAACGGCGAGCAGCACCGAGCCGAGGACCGCAAGCAGCCGAAGCCGCTTGCGATTCTTGGCCACGGTGACATCGCGGCGCCGGGCGCTGATGCGGGGATCGACCGGCGGTCCCGCCGGGGCCGGGGGCGCCGTCTCCTCACCGGGCGATGATGTCGGCGATACCGTCGGCGCCCCGGCAGCCGAGTCGAGCCCGAGGGCGAGCGGCGCACCGCCGGTCGGGGTGAGGTCCGGGTCGATCGCCGGCCCGGCGAGCACCTCGGGGTCGTCGCCGGCCAGCAGCGCCACCACGTCCGGGGGAAGCGGGCCGGAGGGGTCGTCCGGCCCGTTGCGCACGTCGTCGTCCACCAGGCTCACCGCAGTGCCCCGTGCGAGGTGCCGGATTCTGGGGAGGCACGCTCGAAGCCCACGATGCGGTGTTCGCTGTGCAGCACGATGCCGGAGTGCTCGGCGACGCGCCGCTGGACGACGTCGATGAGTTCTTTCACGTCGCCGGCCCGGCCCCCGTCGTCGACGACGATGAAATTGGCGTGCTTGTCCGAGATCCGGGCCGATCCGACACGGAGTCCCTTCAGGCCGGCACGGTCGATCACCTCGCCCGCCGAGAGCACGCCCGGCACCGGGTTAACGAACACCGAGCCGCCGTTGTGGCCCCCGGGTTGGTGCTCACGCCGCCAGCGCACGATCTCGGTCAGCAGCGCGTCGCCCACCTCCCGCAGCCCGGGCGCCAGCGCAAGTTCGGCCGCCACCACCACCTGGGCGTCGCCGAGCGCCGAGCCCCGGAACCGCAGGGCGAGCGTGCCGGCATCCATCCAACCATCCTCGCCGCTGCGCAGGTCGAGCACGTGGACCCTCCGCAGCGACGCCGCCATGTCCGAACCGTGCCCACCAGCGTTCATGCGTACGGCGCCGCCGATCGTGCCCGGCACGCCGACGGCCCACTCGAAGCCGGTCAGCCCGGCTGCGACGGTCTGGCGGGCCACGACGGGCAGGGCAGCCGCACCACCGGCGACGACGGTCGTGTCCCGGAACGACACGGTGCCCAGACCCGGGCCGAGCACCACGGCCAGACCGGGGAACCCGACGTCGGCGACCAGCAGGTTCGATCCCTTGCCCACGACGAGCACCGGCAGGCCGCTGGCGCGAAGCGCCGCACCGGCGCACCGCAACGACTCGACGTCATCCGCCACCATCCCCACGGCGGCGCGGCCGCCCACCCGGTAGGTGGTCAGCGGGCCCAGTTCGAGCCCGGGCTCGGCCCGGGGTCCGAGCACGGCGACCGCAGCCGCCACGGCGTCGCCGAGCACACCCGGCTGCGTCGTCACGAGGACGATCCCTCGCCTTCACGAAGCTGGGCGAGCACCTCCGAGGGAAGATCGGCGACGTCGCCGCAGCCCATCGACAGGCACAGGTCGCCGTCACGCAACTCGCGTGCGAGGTACTCGACGAGGTCGGCCCGGGCCGGCAGCCACACCATGCGGGTGTCGGGATGAGCGTCGAGTACCGCGTCGACGACGAGCTTGCCCGTCACACCCGGGATCGGTGCGTCTCCGGACGGGTAGATGTCGGTGATCACCACGACGTCGGCCCGGCCGAAGCAGTCCGCATACGCCTCCGACAAACGCGCCATACGCCGGAAGCGGTTGGGCTGGAACACCGCGACGATCCGCTTCCAACCGTCGCCGCTGTCAGCGGCGGCGTCGAGCACTGCGCCGATCTCGGTGGGGATGTGCGCATAGTCGTCGACGAAGGTGATGCCGTCATGGGTGCCGCGGAAGTCGAACCGGCGGGCGACACCTCCGAAGCGACCGAGCGCTCGCACTGTTGCGGCGAAGGGCGCGCCCAGCACGTCGGCGAGCGCGATCACCCCGGTGGCGTTGCGCACGTTGTGGACACCCCGCAACGGCACGCGCACCTCGCCGAGGTGTTCACCGCGGCGAGCGATCGAGAAGCGCAACTCGCCCTGGTGCGAGCCCACGTCGACGGCCCGGTAGTCGGCGCTCGCATCGGTGCCGTACGTGATCGCACCGTGCTTCGCGCCGAGCCGCGCGAGGACGGGGTCGTCGACGCAGACCACCCTCGGCCCGTCGACGGCCGCGAGGAACGCGTCGAACCCCTCGACGATGGCGTCGAACGTGCCCCAGTGCTCCAGATGATCGACGTCGACGTTGGTGACGATGGCCGCCCCCAGCGGCAGCTCGAGGAACGTGCCGTCGCTCTCGTCGGCCTCGACCACGAACGTCGACGATCCGGTCCAGCGAGCCCCTCCCCCGACCTCGTGCACGTCGCCCCCGATGATGAACCCCGGGTCGATCCCGGCTTCCACCAACGCCAAGGCGAGCATCGAGGTCGTGGTCGTCTTCCCGTGCGTGCCGGCCACACCGACCGAACGGGCGCAGGCGCAAATCGATGCGAGCATCCCGGCCCGCGTGAGCACCGGGATCCCCGCCGCTGCGGCCGCTCGCAACTCGACGTTGCTCCGCGGGATCGCAGTAGACGCCGTGACGGCGTCGACGCCGTCGACGAGGGCCGGATCATGGCCGACGGCCACCTGCACCCCGGCGATGCGCAAACGGTCGAGCACCGAGGATTCCCGCACGTCGCTGCCCGAGGTGACGTGCCCCATGCGCGCCAGCACGTGTGCGATCGCACTCATGCCGGGGCCACCCACCCCGACCACGTGGTAGCGGCCGGGGACGCGCAGGTCGAGCGGAACGGCGGGACGGGTCATGACGTCCGGTATTGTCGCGTGCGCACGCCTGGCAGTGGTGGCTCCCGACGCTCACCACGGGGCGCGGGCGTGCTCCACGGCCAGCCGGGCGACCGCGCCCGCAGCGTCCCGCCGGCCCCGGCTCGCCGATGCCGCCCGCACCTCGGCCCGCCGGGCGGGGTCACGCAGGTCGTCGAGCACCGCACCCAGGCGGTCGACGTCGAGCTCGGCTTCGGGGATCAGCACGGCGCCACCGACATCGGCCAGCCAGCGGGCGTTCGCCGTCTGGTGGTCCTCGGCCGCCGCCGGCCAGGGGACGAGCACCGACGCGAGCCCGAGCGCACCGATCTCGGCGACCGTCGAGGCCCCCGCCCGGGCGAGCACCACGTCGGCGGCGGCGTAGGCGCTCGCCATGTCGTACTCGAAGGGCACCACCTGATGCACCAGGCCCGACAGGTCGAGCCGGGGGGCCCAGCCCTCGGCGTTGCGTCGGCCGACCACGTGACGGATCGCCAGATCGGTGCGGCCGGCGTAGGCCGTCGCGAAGTCCCGCACGACGGCGTTGATGGCCCCCGAGCCCTGGCTGCCGCCGACGACGAGCACGGTGAACCGGTCGGCGGGCAAGCCGAGCCGCCGGCGCGCCGCCGCCCGTTCGGCATCGAGATCCAACGTGGCGAGCTCGCGCCGAATCGGCGCCCCGGTGTGGACGGCGCGCCGCAACGTCGGGTCGGGGAAGGCCACTGCGGTCGCTGCGGCGAGGCGGATCGTCAACCGGTTGGCCAGCCCGGGGATCGCGTCGTAGCTCACGGCGATCAACGGCACCCGTCGCAGCCGGGCGGCGAGCACCACCGGCACGCTCGCGTACCCGCCGACCGACACGGCCACCCGGGGCCGCTCGCGCCCGACGAGGCGCCAGGCCGACACGATCCCGGCGACGAGCTTGCCGACGGCGCGGAGACGGGCCCGCCACAGGCCCGAACGCCGCTGTCCCCGGCGGGGGAAGGGCGCGAGGTCGATCGTGAGCAGGGGGTGACCGGCGGCCGGCACCGCCTCGGCCTCGAGCCCTCGGGGGGTGCCGACGAGCGCGACGTCACCCCACCCGCTCGCCACCAGTGCTTCCGCGATGGCGATCGCCGGGTTCACGTGGCCGCCGGTGCCGCCCCCGACCACGAGCGCTGCGGTCACCGGGATGCCGGGCGCGGGTTCCGGGCGACGTTGAGGAGCAACCCGACCCCCGCCATGGTGGCGAGCAGCGACGAGCCGCCGAACGACAGCAGCGGCAGCGTGATGCCCGTCAAGGGGAGGATCCCGGTCACGCCGGCGATGTTCACGAACGCCTGCAGCAGCAGCCAGCCGGTGATGCCGCCGGCCACCAGGAGCCCGAACCGATCCCGGGACCGGGCGGCCACCTGGATGCCGAACACGCCGAGTAGCACGAACAGCCCGCACACGGTGAGCACCCCGGCGAAGCCCAGTTCCTCGGCGAGGATGGCGAAGATGAAGTCCGTGTGGGCTTCGGGCAGGAACCCCCACTTCGCCCGGCTCGCGCCGATCCCGAGGCCGGTGAGCCCGCCCGATGCAACCCCGATGCGCGCCTGCCAGACCTGGAAGCCGATGTCCTGCTTGTGCGCGGCGAGGTCGAGGAACGCCGTCCACCGGGCCCACCGGTAGGGGGTGATCCGGATGAAGAGCACGGCGCCCGACCCGAGCACCAACGCCCGCCACGCCAGCGGCACCAGCGGCGCACCGGCCACGAACGCCACGAGCAGGACGATGCCGCACAACACGATCGCTGAGCCGAGGTCCCGTTGGAGCAGATGCAACGCGAGGAAAACCAACAGCACCAACGAGATCGGACGAAGGGTTCGAGCCGGCAGGTGGGTCTGGTCGACCCGGCGGGCGAGCAGGTCGGCGACGTAGAGCAGCACGGCGATCTTCACGAACTCCGACGGCTGGAACCCGATCGGCCCGATGTCGACCCATGCGCGCGCCCCGTTGGTCTCCCGGCCGACGCCGGGGACGAACGGCAGGAGCATCGCCACGAACGACGCCCCGAGGAGCCACGGCACCATCCGGCGCCAGAGTGCCAGCGGGATCCGCAGCGCAGCGAACAACGCCGCGGCGCCCAGCGCGGCCCACACCAGCTGGCGGCGGAAGTACGACCACGGTGACTGGTCCTCGTGGATCGCCTTCACCGACGTCGCGGACAGCACCATCACCAACCCGATCAGCGTCAACAGCGCGACCAGCAACGCGATCGCGTAGAAGGCCGGCGGGGCCGGGCGGCGGGCGACGGTGCGTGCCGTGGGGTGGCGGGCGCGCGAGGCGGCGAGCTCGGCTGCGTGCCGGCCATCGCCGGACTCAGCACCGTCACGGCCGTCGCCGTTGCGGCCGCGACCGATCCGGCGGGTCAACGTCGTCGTCGCTCCCATGGGCTACAGCCCCGCCGTGCGAGCGAAGTCCGCGTAGTAGATGCCCAACGCGGTTGCGACGCAGAGCCCCGCCAGGATCCAGAAGCGGATGATCACCGTGGTCTCCGGCCAGCCGGCGAGCTCGAAGTGGTGGTGGATCGGCGACATCCGGAACAGCCGGCGCGTGCGGCCCGATGCTTTGAACACGGTCATCTGGATGGCCACCGACAGGATCTCCATCACGTAGAGGCCGCAGATCAACGGCAACAGCAGGTGGGTGTTGGTCGTGAGGGCGAGCAGGGCGAGCGCGGCGCCAAGGCCCTGCGAGCCGACGTCGCCCATGAAGATGCGGGCCGGGGCGGCGTTCCACCACAGGAACCCGAGGCAGGCCCCGCCGAAGGCGACCGCGACGATCGACAGGTCGAACGGGTTGACGATCTCGTAGATCTCGGTCTTGGAGACGCCCTGCAGGTTCCGGAACCCCCAGAACGCGATGATCGTGAAGGCGAAGAAGCCCATTGTCGCCGACCCGGCGGCGAGACCGTCGAGGCCGTCGGTGACGTTCACGGCGTGCGCGGTCGAGAAGATCATGAACGTCGAGAGCACCAGGTAGCCGACGACGCCGAGCTCCCAGCCCGGCAGGTCGGCCCGGGTGAACGAGAGCTTGGTGTTGATGTCGACAACGTTGACGAGCAGCACCGCTATCACGAGGCTCATCGCCAACATGATGTGGCTCTTCGTCTTCCAGAAGATGCCCTTGTTGTGGCGCTTGCGGACCTTGAGTACGTCGTCTACCAGCCCGACCGCAGCCAACAGGAACACGCCTACGAACACGACCAACGCCTGGTCGGAGAAGAACGTGCCCTCCATCGTGTGTGCGGCCAGGTACCCGACGAGCGCAGCCAGCAGGAACGCAAGCCCGCCCATGGTCGGGGTCCCGGCCTTGTGCTGGTGCTCAGGGGCCCGGGCGTTGCGCTCGTCCTTGGCGAGGATCGGCTGGGCCAGGCTGCGGCGCTGGAACAGCCCGATCAACACCTTGGTGCCGAACAGCGAGGTGAGCATCGCGACGGCCGCGCCGACGAACAGGGCCTTCATGACCGGGCCTCCAGCAGCGCACGGGCGACCACCCGGTCGTCGAACGGGATCGTCCCGGCCGGGCCGAGATCCTGCGCCGTCTCGTGGCCCTTCCCGGCGATCACCACGACATCGCCCGGGCGGGCCTCGGCGATGGCGATCGCGATGGCCGCACGGCGGTCCGGTTCGACGACGGTCCGGGATCGGTGGGGTGGGGCGATGCCGTCCAGCACGGCCGCGATGATGGCAGCCGGGTCCTCCGAACGCGGGTTGTCCGAGGTCAGGACCACTACGTCGGCCCGCTCGGCGGCGACCGACCCCATCTTCGGCCGCTTGTCGGCATCGCGGTCCCCGCCGCATCCGAACACGACGACCACGCGGCCCGCGGTGGCGGTCCTCGCCGCATCGAGCACGGCCTCGAGGCCTTCGGGCGTGTGGGCGTAGTCGACGATGACGGCGAACGGCTGCCCGGCCTCGAGCGCCTCGAACCGGCCCGGCACCGGCGGTACCGACCCCAGGCCTGCGGCCGCCGTCGCGGGCTCGACGCCGGCGGCCACGACCGCCTCGAGCGCGGCGAGGGCGTTGCACACGTTGAACGCCCCCCCGAGCGGCAGCTCGACGCGGTGCCCGCGCCAGGAGAACCGAGACCGGGTCGGCCCGAGTTCCAGGGCTGCGGCATCGGCGAGGCCGTAGGTCGTCACCGGAACGCCGGCCTGCGCGCGGAGGCGTCGACCCCAGGCATCGTCGGTGTTGACCACCCCGACCGCGCAGGCCCCGGCGTCGAAGAGCCGGGCCTTCGCGGCGAAGTAGGCGTCCATCGTCCCGTGGAAGTCGAGATGATCGCGGCCGAGGTTGGTGAACACCCCGACGGCGAACCGCGTGCCGTCCGTGCGGTGCAGGGCCAGGGCGTGCGACGACACCTCCATCGCGACCGCCGTGCAGCCCTCGGCTCGGAACCCGGCGAGCGCCCGGTGCAGATCCGGTGCCTCGGGCGTGGTGCGGGCGCCGGTCAGCGTGCCGAGCATCCCGCAGCGCCACCCGGCGTGTTCGAACAGCGAGCGCACCAGCCAGGCCGTCGTGGTCTTGCCGTTCGTGCCCGTCACCCCGACGACGCGCAGCGCCGCCGACGGCGAGCCGTGCACGGCGTCGGCGACCCGACCGAGCACGGCGCGCACCGAGGCGACCTGGAGCTGGGGCACGGGCACATCGAGCGGGCGTTCCACGAGCAATGCGCTCGCACCGGCGGCGAGGGCGGCCGGGGCGTGCACGTGGCCGTCGGTGACGGTGCCCGGCAGGCAGCAGAACAGCCAGCCCGGGCGCACCTGGCGGGAGTCGTGCGTGCAGTCGACCACCTCCGGATCTCTGGAGTCGGCACCGATATTCCGTTGCCCCGCAACGGGATCGTGGCGATGAGCACCGGCGATCGCCGCAAGCTCGTCGAGCCGCATCACCGCACCTTGGCGCCGGCGCAGTCGCCGCCGGTGGGCGCGATCTGCTGGATCCGCACCGCTTCCTGCGCCACGAGCCGGAACAGCGGTGCGGCAGCGACCGCCCCGGACTGGAACCGGTTCGGGTCGGGCTCGTCGATGGTCACCACGATCGTGAGCCTGGGGTCGTCGGCGGGCAGGAAGCCCTCGAACGAGGTGACGTAGTGGTGGTTGCCGTCCTTGTCCCGATAGCCGTCGATCGTGCCGTCGGGGGCCTTGTAGGCCGGGGTCTGCGGCTTGTAGGCCGTCCCGGTCTTGCCGGCCACGGGATAACCGGCGACTGCGGCACGCTCCTTGGCCGTGCCGTCCTCCCGGCAGATGACGCCCTTGAGCGCCTCGGTCATCGCCACCGCGGTGGCGGGGCTCACCGCCGGGCGGGTCGTCGACGGCGCCGCAGGATGTTGCACGCCTGCGGGGTCGATCGTGGCCCGCACTAGGCGCGGCGCGACGTAGGTGCCACGGTTGGCGAGGGTGTTCATCGCCCCGGCCAACTGCACGAGGGTGACACCGAAGCCCTGCCCGTACGGGATCGTCGCTTTCTGGGCGTCGTTCCAGCGGCTGAGCGGCGGCAGCAGCCCGGGCGATTCGTCGGGGAAGCCGAGGCCCGTCGTCGCCCCGAACCCGAAAGCGCGCAGGTAGTGGTCGACGCGGGTGGAGCCGATGGAGCGGGCGAGCAGCACCGTACCGATGTTGGACGACCGGGCGATGATCGTCTCCATGTCCATCGCCACCGACGCCCTTGGCCCCTCGGCGTCGTAGACGATGTGCTCCTTGGTGATCTGGAGGCTGCCGGGCACCTGCCAGACCTGCTCGAGGGTGGTGGTCCCCTCCTCGATCGCGCCCGAGCCGGCGATGATCTTCGCGACCGAACCGGGCTCGTAGGTGTCGACGAGCGCATTGTTGGCGCTCGAGACCGAAACCTTCTGGGTCTTGGGATCGCGCCGCACGTTGGCCAGGGCGAGGATGTCGCCCGAGCGGGTGTCGAGCACGACGACCATGCCACCCTTGGCCTTGGTCTCCTCCACCCGGCGAGCGGTGAGTTCCTCGACGGCGTACTGCAGTTGCCGGTCGACGGTGAGCACGAGGTCGCTGCCCGCCTGGGGCGGCACCACGCGGTCGACGCCGAGCGGGATCGAGCGACCCTCCCGATCCCGCTCGCGAATGAGGCTCCCCGGCACGCCGGCGAGCACCGAGTCGTACTGCTTCTCCAGACCGCCCGTGCCCGTTCCGTCGGGGTCGGTCCCGCCGAGCACGCCTGATGCGAGGCTCCCGGCCGGGCGGACGCGGCGCGGTTCGAGGTAGCTGAACACGCCCGGCAGCCCGAGCGCCTTCACGGCCGCCGCGACGTCGGCGTCGAGCTGGCGGGCCAGGTATGCGAACTCGCCACCGTTGTTGAGCCGCACCAGCGCGGCGTTCGCCGTGGCCTGATCCCACCGCAGCGGACCGGCGAGTGCCACGATCGTGCCGACGCGGTCCTCGATCAACCGGGGATCGGCCCACAGGGTGGTCGACGGCACCGACATCGCGAGCTCGTAGCCGTTGCGGTCGAAGATCGTGCCCCGGTCCCCGGGGAGCGACACGGTGCGGAGCCGTTGCGTGTCGCCCTCGGCGACGTAGACGTCGGCGTTGGCCGTCTGGAGCAGGCCGACATGCCAGAGCGCGAGGCCGAAGGCCACGGCGGCGGCGGTGACCACGACGGCGAGCCGACGGCGGGGTGCACCGGCCCGCCACCGGCGCCGGGGAGCCGCCCGCCGGGCCGACGAACTCGCCGGCGGGGCGCCCCGTCTCGGCTCGCCGACGATGCGTCCCGTCGCGGTCACGGAGCCGCCCCGACCAGCGGCTTCACGGTCGTCCAGTCCGGGCGGACCATCCCGTCACCCGGCAGGCCGGCCCGCGCCCCGACCGCCGCAGTGACAGCGACCACCGCCGCTTCGCTCGGCGTCAGGAACACCGGGTTCGCCCGACGCCAGCCGTACCGTTCGGCGATCGGGAGCACGTACGACGGCGACTGCAGCTCTGCGAGGCGCGCCCGCAGCACGTCGTAGTCGCGCAGCTCGGCCCGGTAGTCGCGGTCGAGTCGGTCGAGCACGAGCTGGTTCTCGGCGAGCTGCGCCTGGAACGCGACCGCGCCGACGGACGAGCCGAACAGGCCGAGGAACACCACGACGACGACCACGCCGGCACGGCGGCGCCGGCGAGCCGGCGCGACGACCCGGAGGTGATCGGCGCGGCGGGGTGCGTCGGCCGGGCGCGACCCGGGGCGCGGTGAGCCGGGGCTCGACAGGCCGGCCGGGCGGCCGGGCTCGACGAGCGGTCGCGGCGCTGCCGCCGTCGCCTCGCTCGGCATGCCTACCCCGCCACCCGTCCGGGCAGGTCGACGTCGAGTTTCTCCGCGACGCGCAAACGCGCCGAGGCCGACCGCGGGTTGCGGGCCGACTCGATCGCTCCCGGCGCCACCCCGCCCGGTCGCACGAGACGAACCGTGCGCAACGCCCCGCAGGCGCACGGCAGGCCCGGCGGGCACGTGCAGCCACCGGTCGACGCAAGGCGGAACCGGTGCTTGACGATACGGTCCTCGCCGGAGTGGTAGCTGATGACGGCGACCCGGCCCCTCGGCTGCACCACGTCGATGGCGGCGTCGAGCACGACGGGCAGTTGGGCGAGCTCTTCGTTGACCGCGATCCGCAACGCCTGGAAGGTGCGCTTGGCCGGATGACCCCCGCGTCGGCGAGCAGCCGCCGGGATCGCGTCGCGTACGACCTCGGCCAGCTCCGCCGTGGTCTCGATCGGGCGGGCCGCGACGATGGCACGGGCGATGCGCTCGGCGAAGCGCTCGTCGGCGTTGTCCCGCATCACGGCGGCGAGCGCAGCGACGTCGGCGCCGTTGACGAGGTCGGCGGCGGACCAGCCCTGGTCCGGGTCCATCCGCATGTCGAGCGGACCCTCGTGACGGTAGGAGAACCCGCGCTCGGGCCGGTCGAACTGCGGCGAGGAGACGCCGAGGTCGAGCAGGACGCCGCTGACGGGCGGGACACCGGGATGGTTCGACGAGAGCTCGTGCATGACGCTGGCGAGGTCGGCGAACCGGCGACGGCGCAGGAT
>JBJTVH010000016.1:0-11254 GCA_046081125.1 Acidimicrobiales bacterium | reverse complement strand
CGGGCAGTGTTGATCGACGTTTTCGTGCGCTTTGCGGCTCCGGGGCGAGGAGGGGCCGGGGCGAGGGGTGGTGGGGCGGGGGCTAGGGGAGGGGGGTGACGTGGCCGACGAAGGCCTGGTCGTCGTGGTGCACGGCGAAGCCCAGGCGTTCGTACATCGTCACCGCGGCCACGTTGGCGGCGTCGACGTAGAGCATCCCGGTGCCCACCCCCTTGCGGGCCAACCAGTCCAGCCCGGCCAGCGTGAGCGCCCGCCCCAGGCCGAGGCCGTGGAACGCGGGATCGACCGCGATCACGTAGATCTCGCCGAGGGCCTCGCTCGCCGGTGTCGCCGGGTGGATCTTCGTCCAGCAGAACCCGGCGAGGCGCCCGTCGCGCTCGTGGAGCAGGAACCCGTTGGCGTCGAACCACGGCTCACGCATCCGGGCCCGCAGCATGTCGCGCTCCCAGCCGCCCTGCTCGGGATGCCAGTGGAACGCCCGGTTGTTCACCGCCAACCACGCCTCGTCGTCGGCCCCGGGGCGGAACGGCCGGGTGTCGAGCGTGTAGTCCAGCCCGGTCGGCAGCGGCCGGCGCATCTGGTGCAGCACCCGGTCCGGCGCCAGGCCCACCGCCTCGGCCAGCCGCCGGTGCACCCCCGTCGCCTCGAACACCCACCAGTGGACCGGGCCGCCGCCCTCCCCGGCCACCACCTCGAGCGCGGCGGCCAGCAACTCCGGACCGATCTCGCCCATCTCGTAGCGGTGATGCGGATCGACGACCAACTCCAGGCCCCACGAATCGTTGCCCCGGCTCACCTGGGCGTACGCCACCGGATGGGAATGCCCGGGCTCCCAGGCCACCAGCCCGGCGAACCCGGCGCGGCCGCCTTCCATCAGATCGAGCCAGGCGTGATCGCCCAGCGGGCGGTAGCCGTCGGCCCGCTCGACCGCCGCCAACAACTCGGACACCTCGGCGACGTCCTTGTCGAGCATCCGACGCTTGATCTCGAGCCGCCGCACGCCCCTACCGTACCCAGGGCCGCCGGCGCGGCACCCGAGGCGCCCGCTGCGCCCGCCACGTCCAGCACGACCGGTGCCAGTGCCGGCGTTGCTCGGGCTCGGCGACCGGCACGACGACGACGTGCCCGGTGCCGGGCGGGATCTCGCCGTGGCACCCCGGGCAGCGGTACGTCTTCACCGCCTGGAACGGCTGCACGGCTCGCACCTCGACCCCGGCCTCGTCGCGGTCCCCGAGCGGGCTCACGCGAACAGCGCCCACGCCACCAGCGCCACCGACACCAGCAGACCCGCCGCGACGAACACGTAGTCCGACGGGCGACGGCGGCGGATCCGGTGGGGGTTGAAGCCCATGGGCGACAGTCTGGCGTCCGAGGGCCGCGGCGTTAGGGTCGGCGCCCATGGAGACGATCGAAGTCACGAGGTCGGGGGGCGTCGTCACGATCACGCTCAACCGCCCCCAGGTGAAGAACGCCCTCAACGGCCAGATGTGGATCGAGCTGCGCGACACCCTCACGGCGATCCGCGACAGCGACGACGACCGGGCGGTGGTGATCACCGGCGCCAACGGCGAGTTCTGCTCGGGGGCCGACCTGTCCGGGCGCGCCGACGGCCCGCCGCCGCGCCACGGGCTCGCCAACATGCGCATCGTCAACGACGTGGCCCTTCTGCTGCATCGCCTCCCGCAGCCGGTGGTCGCCAAGGTGGACGGCGTCGCGGTGGGCGCCGGGTGCAACCTGGCGCTCGGCTGCGACCTGATCGTCGCCTCCGACCGGGCCCGGTTCAGCCAGATCTTCGTGCGGCGCGGCCTGTCGGTGGACTTCGGCGGCACCTGGCTACTGCCCCGCCTCGTCGGCCTGCACCGGGCCAAACAGCTCGCGCTGCTCGGCGACATCCTCTCCGCCGCCGAAGCCCAGGCGCTCGGCCTGGTCAACGCTGTGGTGCCCGTCGCCGAGCTCGACGCGTTCGTCGACGGCTGGGCCACCCGTCTCGCCGGCGGGCCGCCGATCGCCATGGCGCAGACCAAGAAGATGCTCAACGAGTCGCTGTTCCACTCGATGCACGACGCCCTCGAGGCCGAGGCCGCCGCACAGACCGTCAACTTCGGCACGGCCGACACCGGCGAGGCGATCGCCGCGTTCCTGCAGAAGCGCACTCCCTCGTTCAAGGGCCGCTGATCGGTACCCTGGCGAACCGTGCGGTTCGCCAGGGTCCTCGTCGCCGCGTTGGCAGCCGGCGTGTGGGTCGCGGCGCCCGCCGGTGCCCAGACGCCGACCACGGCGCCGGCCCCTGTTCCTGCGCCCGCGCCGGCCCCTGTTCCTGCGCCAGCCCCGGCGCCGACGACCACGTTGGCGCCGCGCACCACCACCACGCTCGCCCGGTGTGACGAACCGCCGCCGGTGGCGGTGCGGTTCACCGGCACCGTCACCGAATCCGGGCCCCGCCTCGTGCGCTTCGCCGTCGACACCGTGGCCGTCGGCTCGTTGCCCGCCGGCCGGCCCGTCGAGGTGGACTACCCCGACGACGCCCGGTTCCTACGCCCCGGCACCGCCTACCTCGTCACCGCCGCCGCCGACCGGGAGGTGGACCGCCTCGTGTCGAAGGTGCGGGCCCTGCGCGGCACCCCGGCCCACTGCGCTGCCGCAGACCCGATCGTCACCACCGCCGTCGACGGCGCACCGGTCGACACCGGGCTGCTCGCCGGCATGTCCGGCAACTGGTCGACGGCGCTGTGGTATCTCGTCGCCCCCGCCGCGGTGGCGATCGGGGTGCTGTCCGCCCTGTCGATCGTGAAGCACCTGATCGGCTGGACCGGTCGGGCGGCGGGCCGCGCCGTGGACCGCGCCGTCGACCGCCGCTGAACCCCACCCGCCCGTTCCGCCGACCGCCGAGGCGGGCCTCCAGTTCGGTTGGCTTCAGCGCGGCAAGCGGAAACCGGCCTGAAGGTTCAGCCAGAGTTCGGGGGTCGTGCCCAGCGCATCAGCGAAGGCGAGGGCCGTTGCGGTGGTGATCTCCTTCCCTCCGTTCAGGATCTCCGAAACGGCCTGGATAGGGCGGCCGATGATCTCGGCGAACTCACTGATCGTCCAGCCCCTCGCCTCCAGTTCGTCGCGCAGGTACTCACCTGCCGGAAAGACCTCGGCGGGGATGTGGGTCGAGTTCATCGTTCCTCCTCCAATGCAGCGACTCGCGGGTCAGCCGGCGGCGGTGATCGCGGCGCAGGCGCGGGCCTTCAACTCGGCCACCGCGGCGGCGAGGCCGCCCGGATGGCGGAACAGCGCCGTGCCGGCCACGAACGTCCGGGCCCCGGCGGCGGCCGCATGGCCGATCGTGTCGGCGGTGATCCCGCCGTCCACCTCGATCGTGACGTCGAGGCCCCGCTCGGCCACCAGCGCCCGCACCTCGGCGATCTTCGGCGCCATCGACGCCAGGTACTTCTGCCCGCCGAACCCCGGGTTCACCGTCATCACCAGCACCAGGTCGACCAGGTCGAGCACGTGCGCGATCGCCGAGACCGGCGTCGCCGGGTTCAACGCCACCCCGGCCGTCGCCCCCAGCTCCCGCACCGCCGCCAGCGACCGGTGCAGGTGGGGCACGGCCTCGGCGTGGAGGATCAACCGCTCGCACCCGGCCTCCACCCACCGGGGGGCCAGCACCTCGGGCGTGAGCACCATCAGGTGCGCCTCGAACGGGATCGTCGTCACCCGGCGCACCGCCGCCACCGTGTCGGGCCCGACGGTCAGGTTCGGCACGAACTGGCCATCCATGATGTCCCACTGGATCAGGTCGGCCCCCGCCTCCTGCAGCGCGGCCACCTCGTCGCCGAGGCGGGCGAGATCGGCAGGCAGGATCGACGGGGCGATACGGACGACGTCGTCGGCGGGCACGGCCCGGCACCGTACCGGCGACACACGACCGGTACCGTCCCGACGGTGCCGGCTCCCGAACCCGTCGTCGAGCTGCGCGCCGAGAAGGTGGTCGCCGGCGGCGAGGCACTGTGCCGGGAACCGTCGGGCCGGGTGGTGCTCGTCGGCGGTCTGCTCCCCGGGGAGACCGGCCTCGTCGCCCTCGCCGACGAACGCCCCCGGCTCGCCCGGGGCCGCCTCGTGTCGGTGCTCGACCCGTCACCGGGCCGGATCACCCCGGCCTGCCGGCACGTCGCCCGGGGATGCGGTGGCTGCCCCTGGGCGCACGTCGAGCCCGCGACGCAGCGTGACCTGAAGCGGGCCGTCGTCGCCGAGGCTCTCGCCCGCACCGGGGGGATCGAGGCCGAGGTGGAACCGGGACCGGTGCTCGCCACCGACGGGTACCGCACCACGCTGCGCCTCGCCGTCACCGGCCGAGCCGCGGCCGGCCGAGCCGCGGCCGGCCGAGCTGCGGACGGGCCGGCCGGGGGGCTCGGGTTCCGGCGGGCCCGGTCCCACGACGTGGTCGACACGCCCGACTGCCTCGTGGCCCACCCGGCGCTCGCCGAGCTGCTCGCCTGCGTCGGTGCGCCGGGCGCCCGGGAGGTGCAGCTGCGCGTGGGCGCGGCGACGGGCGAGCGGTCCGCCACCGCGATCGGCGCCGGCCGCCTCACCGGGGTGCCCGCCGGTGTCGCCACCGGCCCCGAGGCCGTCGTCCACGAGGTGATCGCCGGGCGCCGGCTGCGGATCTCGGCGGGATCGTTCTTCCAGACCCGTGCCGACGGCGCCGCCGCGCTCGTCGCCGTGGTCGCCGACGGCCTCGCCGACGCCCCCGACGGGCCGTTCCTCGACGCCTACGGCGGGGTCGGGTTGTTCGCCGCCACCGTCGCCGGCGACCGACCGGTCACCATCGTCGAGTCGTCCCGATCGTCCTGCGCCGACGCCGCGGTCAACCTGCCGGACGCCCGCATTGCGACCGTGCCGTTCGAACGCTGGTCGCCCACTCCGGCCGCGGTCGTGGTCGCCGACCCGCCGCGCGCCGGGCTCGGCCGCGACGGGGCCCGGGTGCTCGCCGCCACCGGCGCGTCCCGGGTGGCGCTCGTGTCGTGCGACCCGGTCGCCCACGCCCGAGACCTGGCCCTGCTGCTGGCCGACGGCTTCGAGCGCCGCCGCACGGTCCTCGTCGAGCTGTTCCCGCACACCCCCCACGTCGAGGTCGTCTCGATCCTGGCCCGCTGACGGCGACCCGGCGCTACGCGACCGGGTTCCCGGTTTCCCTCATCCGCCGGCCCGAGGGCTCCGAATACCCCCTCGTGACGCCCCCGCTGTCGGACCTCTCCGACACCACCCTCGTCGTCGGCGTCGCCCGCTACCGCCACGAAGCCCTCGCCGAGCTCTACCGCCGCCACGCCGGCGCCGTGTTCGGTCTCGCCCGGCGCCTGCTCGGCGACTCGGCCACCGCCGAGGAGGTGGTCCAGGAGGTGTTCCTGCGGTTGTGGAACGCGCCGGACCGCTTCGACCCGGCCCGCGGTTCGCTGCGCAGCTACCTGCTTGCGCAGACCCACGGCCGGGCCGTCGACATGCTGCGCGCCGACGGCGCGCGCCGCCGGCGGGAGGACCGCGACGCCCGCAACACCGTCGACGCGGGGTACGACCTCGAGCGCGAGGTCACCGACCTCGCCGTCGCCGAGTACGTGCGCCGAGCCCTCGAGGTGCTGCCCGACGGCGAACGCAGGGCAATCGAGCTCGCCTACTTCGGAGGGCTCACCTATCGGGAGGTCGCCGACCGTCTCGGCGAACCGGAGGGCACGGTGAAGAGCCGCATCCGTGTAGGACTCAAACGGTTGCGGGCCGAACTGCTCGCCGCCGGCGTGGCAATGGGAGAGGGGTGACCATGAATGACCGTCTCGACGACCTGCTCGGTGCCTACGCACTCGATGCCGTCGACCCCGCCGAACGGGCCGAGATCGAGGCCTACCTCGCGGTCGACCCGCGGGCCCGGGCCGAGGTGGACGCCCACCGTGAGGTGGCCACGATGCTCTCCTTCGGCGGGGGCCCGGCCCCGGTCGGGTTGTGGGAGCGCATCAGCAGCGCCCTCGACGCCGACCATGCCGTGCCGCCCCCGCTGCGCCTGCCCCCGTCGCTGCGCCTGCCCCCACCCGACCCGGCGCTGGTCCCGACCGTCGTGCCGGTGCCCGCCCCCGTTGCGCCGGTGATCCCGTTGCGCCGCCGCCCGGTGGGCCGCCCGCTGGTCGGTCTCGCCGCCGCAATCGCGCTTGCCGTGGGCGTGGCCGGAGGGCTCGCCGGTGGCCTCGCCGTCGGGCGGGACTCGGGGCGGTCCGCGGTCAGCGCCGCGGACCGGTACGCCGCAGCGGCGCAGGAACCGGGTGCCCGCCGCGTCGAGCTGCGATTGACGGACGGCGACGCAGCCGCCGCCGTGGTGCTGCCCGACGGCACCGGCTATCTCGACAGCCGACCGCTCGCAACCCTCCCCGACGGCGAGACCTACCAGCTGTGGGCCGTCACCACCTCGGGCCGGGTGATCTCGGTCGGTGTGCTCGGCAACCGACCCGGCGTGCAGGCCTTCACGGTGGGGGAGCGGCCGGCGTCGCTCGTGGTCACCAAGGAACGCACGCCTGAAGGCGTCGAGCGCTCCAGCGAACCGGCCGCCTACGCCGGGGAGGTCTGATCCGGGCGGATCACCGGTCCTTCACGACGACCGCCGTGACCATGTAGCGCATGCCCTCGCTCGTCTCGGCGTGGGTGAGGATGTGGCAGTGCCAGGCCCACACCCCCGGGTCCTGCATCGTGTAGAGCACGCTGAACCGCTCGCCCGGGCCGATCGTGATCGTGTCGGAGAAGTACGGCTGGTCGAGCAGCTTGCCGTCGCGCGCCACCACCAGTCCGTGCGGTTGGTGCATGTGCATCGGATGCCACATCAGGCCCTCGTTGTAGTAGTGCACCAGCATCGACTCGCCGACCTTGGCCACGTAGCCCTGGGTGAGCGGGAAGCTCTTCCCATTGAGCGACAACCCGATGTTTCCTGCGTCGTTCAGGGTCATCACCACTTCCTGCTCGATCTTGCCGTTGGTGTCGAGCAGCGTTCCGTTCACGTCCTTCATGATCTGGAGGTACTTCTCGGTGTAGCTCGACCAGTCGCCGCCCTTCGGGCCGATCAGCAGCGCACCGGCCAGGCCGTTGGGGATCTGGATCTGCGCGTTGTGGTGCGAGTGGTACATCCCCACAGCCGGCTCGAGCGCCGTGAACTCGTAGGTGAACGACTCACCCGGCTTGGTGGCCGGCTGCGTGTACGGGTCGACACCGTCGAGCGCATTCGGCACCCGGATCCCGTGCAGATGCAACGACGTCGACTGCGGCAGGTCGTTCTTCAGGACGATCTTCAGCTTGTCGCCGACGTTGGCCCGCATGACCGGACCAGGCACCTGACCGTTGTAGGTCCACGCCTTCGCGAACTTGCCCGGCTCGACCTCCCAGTCGACGATCTTCGCCGTCAGGTCGAACTGCTTGGTGCCGTCGGCGAGGATCTTCGGATCGAGCGGCTGGTTGCCCAACCCCTGGGAGGTGAGCTTCGGCTCGGCCAAGCCGTTGTACTGCAGGAACTTCTTGGCGACGTCCTCCATCTTGGCGTCCATCTGGTCGTTGGTCATGCCGTTCATGCCGTCGTTGAGGCCACCGCCGCCGGCCCCGGTACCGGTGGCGCCACCGGCGCCGGCCGTCGCTCCGGCCGCCACCGTCAACGAGCCGGTCATGCCCGCCGCGCCGTGACCGGCGATGTTGCACAACAGCTCGAACGAGCCCGCCGGGATCGTGCCGAGGTCGAGCGTGTACGACCCGCCCGCATTGATGTTCGGGGTCGCCTTCACCCCTTTGACCTCGAGGTTGTGCTCGATCGAACCGTTGTTGGTGATCCGCAGCTTCAACGGCCCGGGCGGCGCCGTGATCGACTTCGGGGTGATCGCGAACTCGGTGAGGCTGATGTCGATCTCGCTGCCGGCCGCAGTGGCGGATCCGCCGGCATCGGCTCGGTTGGCGACGATCACCGCCACGATCGCCACCAGGAGGCTGAAGACGGCGACGGCGGCGCTGACCGTCGCCGCCGCATTGCGCTCTGCACGTTGCATGGGGCCGAGCATCGCGGCCCCCCAGTCCCGGGCGCCGGGGCCGCAGGTCGCCCGGTTCCCGCTACTGGTCCCCTCCGGTCAGGACTTCGGTCCCAGGTGCCGGGCCGCGTACACCGCGGCCTCGGTGCGCCGGGCCATCCCGAGCTTGGACAACACGCCGGTCACGTAGTTCTTCACCGTCTTTTCGGCCAGGTGCAACCGGTCGCCGATCTGGCGGTTGGTGAGGCCCTCGGACATCAGCACCAGGATCCGGTGCTCCTGCTCGGTGAGCCGGCCGATGCGCTCGTCCTGCTCGGGCCCGCGCCGCACCCGCTCGAGCACCCGCGCCGTGACGGCCGGGTCGAGCAGGCTCTGGCCGGCGGCCACCTTGCGCACCGCGTCGACGAGGTCGTTGCCCTTGATCTGCTTGAGCACGTAGCCCGACGCCCCCGCCATGATCGCGTTGAACAGCGCCTCGTCGTCGGCGAAGGACGTGAGGATCAAGCACGCCGTGCGCGGGTGACGCTCGCGGATCTCCCGGCACACCTCGACGCCGTTGCCGTCGGGCAGGCGGACGTCGAGCACGGCGACGTCGGGATCGAGGGCGTGCACCCGCGCCGCGGCGTCGGTTGCGATGCCGGACTCGCCGATCACGGTGAGGTCGTCCTCGGCCTCGAGCAGATCCCGCAACCCTCGACGCACGATCTCGTGATCGTCGAGCAGGAAGATCGAGATGGTGCGGGCCTCGTCGGAACCGGGCATGGCGCTTTTCTACCGTCCGAACGGCCCGTGTGCCGCGGACCTTGGTCCTGGCGACCCCCTCTGCTCGGACCCCCGGCTCCCGTAGGCTCGCCGCCGTGGCCACCGCGTTCGACCTCGGCGAAGAGCGGGACAACGAAGCGCTCGTGAGCGCGATCCTCGCCGTCGCCGGGGAGACCAGCACCCCAGTGGTGTTGCGTCGCCTCGTCGAGGCGGCGTGCGAGCTCACCGGCGCCCGGTACGGCGCGCTCGGGGTGATCGGCCCCGACGGCGCGCTGTCGGAGTTCGTGTACGTCGGGATCACCGCCGACGAGGCTGCCGAGATCGGCGACCTGCCGGTCGGCGAGGGGATCCTCGGCCTGCTGATCGCGCGCCCGTTGCCGCTGCGGCTCGACGACCTCACCGTCCACGGCGAGTCGGTCGGGTTCCCTGCCGGGCACCCGCCGATGCACTCGTTCCTCGGGGTGCCGGTGCGCGTCCGCGGCGAGGCGTTCGGCAACCTCTACCTCACCGAAAAAGTCGGCGGGGGATCGTTCACCGAGGGCGACGAGCGCCGGGCGATGGTGCTCGCCACGGTCGCCGGCGCCGTGATCGAGAACAGCCGCCGGGTGGCCCTCGCCCGGGAGTTCGCCGTACTCGAGGACCGTGAACGCATCGCCCGCGACCTGCACGACACCGTCATCCAGCGGCTGTTCGCGTCCGGGATGGCGCTCCAGGGTGCGACCCGGCGCATCGCCGACGACGTCGCGCGGGCCAAGGTCACCGCCGTCGTCGATGCGCTCGACGAGACCATCCGGGAGATCCGCTCGGTGATCTTCGCCGTGTCGGCGGCGTCCCGCAGCGTCGAGGGCCTGCGCTCCGACGTGCTCGCCGTGTGCGCGGAAGCGGCCAACGCGTTGGGGTTCGACCCGTCGGTGCGCTTCGACGGCCCGGTCGACGCGGCGATCACCGAAGGCCTCGGCGACCACGTGCTCGCCGTCGTGCGCGAAGGCCTGGTCAACTCGGCCAAGCACGCCCAGGCGCTCAGCGCCCAGGTGACGGTCCAGGTGCGCGACGGCTGGGTACGGGTGGCAGTGCGCGACGACGGCCGGGGCCCCGACGGCGAGTCCGGGCCGGGTGGCCGCAAGGGGCTCGGCAACCTGCGCTCGCGCGCCGAGGCGCTCGGCGGCCGGCTCGTCTTCGCCGCCACCGAACCGGTCGGCTCCGAGCTGCGCTGGGAAGTCCCGCTCGGCTGAGCGCGGGCCGAGGCGACCCGAACGGCCGACGCTGCGCCGAGCGGGTCAGCAGTGCATCACCGGCGCAGCGCCGGCGATGCAGCGCACCAGCGACGACGGCGTGACCAACCCGATGGGTGACCCGGCGGGCTCGCACACCACGACCGCGCCGTCGGCGAGCTCGTCGAGCAGGTCGGCGAGCTCGGTGTCGGGCCCGACGGCGGCGGCCGGGCGCAGGGCGTCGCCGACGAGGCGGGGCCGGCCGTCGAGCCAGCGGGTGTTGCGGGCGTGCACCATCGCCCGGTGGTCGACGATCCCCACCACCGCCGCGCCCCGCACGACGGGCAGCGCGTCGGTGCCGCCCCGGGCGAGCAGCTCCCAGGCGGAGGCGAGCGATTCGCGCTCGTGCACGCTGACCACCCCGGCCGCCATGACGTCGCGAGCCGTGAGCTGGGACAGCAGGCGCACGACGCACGGGGGGAGTTGGACGGGCACGCCACCAAGCATGCCGGTGGCCACCGTCACGTCGGGAGGGTCACCGGTCGGTCGATCACCGGGACCTAGGTCACCGGCCGGTGGGGCAGGATGCGGCGATGGGCCCGGTCCTGGTGTGCGTGGGCGACCTGCTCCACGACGTGGTGGTGCGACCCGACGGCCCGATCCGATGGGGTACCGACACGACCAGCCGGGTGGTGCGCAGCCCGGGTGGCAGCGCCGCGAACGTCGCCCGGGCCGCCGCAGCGCTCGGCGCCCGGGCCCGGGTGGTCGCCCGCGTCGGGGTCGACGCCGCCGGCGCGGAGCTTGCCGAGGCGCTCACCGGCGCCGGGGTCGAACCGGTCGTGCAGCGGGCCGGCCGCACCGGGACCGTCGTGGTGATCGTCGGCCCCGACGGGCAGCGCACGATGCTCACCGACCGTGCCGCGTCGGGCGCGCTCGACGGCCTGCCCGGCGGCTGGGACGCCGGGATCGGCTGGCTGCACCTGCCGCTGTACGGGCTGGCGGACGAACCGATGGCCGGTGTGCTGCTCGGCGCCGCGCGCGCCGCCGGCGCGACCGGGGTGCCCGTCAGCGTCGGGCTGTCCTCGACGGAGCTCGTGGAACGATTGGGCCGCAACGGGTTGGATCGAGCGCTCGGCGCGATCGCGCCGGTCGTGGTGTTCGCGAACGCCGACGAGGACCGCGCCGCGGGCCCGCTCGGGCACCCGGTGGTGGTCACCTGCGGCGCCGCCCCGGTGATCGTGCGCGCCGCCGGTGGCG
>JBJTVH010000015.1:0-8149 GCA_046081125.1 Acidimicrobiales bacterium | reverse complement strand
TCGTGACCTTCGCCGTGCTCACCGACGCCCTCATCGGTGGGCAACTGGTGTGGCAGAAGCCGATCGCTCTCCTGCCCCTGGTGATGCTCATCTTCCTCACCGGGTTCGAGGTGCTCGTCGCCTTCCTGCAGGCCTACATCTTCACCATCCTCGCTGCCGTGTACATCGGCGGCGCCGCTCACCCGGAACACTGAGCCGGGCTCCCGACCCCAGACCACCAGACAAGGACAAGCAATGGAAGCCATCTCGATCCTCGCCCAGGCCGCCGATGGCGACGCGAAGAACATCGCTGCTGCCGCCTCTGCCGGGTACGCCTACGGCCTGGCCGCCATCGGCCCCGGCATCGGCATCGGCTACCTCGTCGGCAAGTCCGTCGAGGCCATGGCCCGCCAGCCCGAGGCGGCCGGCATGGTCCGCACGACGATGTTCCTCGGTATCGCCTTCACCGAGGCCCTCGCCCTCATCGGCTTCGTCGTCTTCATCCTCCTCAAGTTCGCCTGATCGCGGCTGGCGGCTCCGGCCGCCACTCGTTCCCAACCGATCCGTCCAGCAAGGAGCAGCCGTGCTCATCGCCGCCGCAGACGCCGGCGGCCTGTTGTCCCGCATAGTGACTGCGGGAGATCAGGCAGCTTCCACCGCCGAGCCACCCAACCCGATCCTTCCGGTCATGCCGGAGATCCTGTGGTCGGTCGGGTGCTTCCTCGTCCTGTTCTTCGTGATGCGTTTCGTCGTGTACCCGAAGCTCGCCGCCGGCATGGAGGCGCGTGCGAAGTCGGTGGGGGATGCCCACGCAGAGGCCGAGAAGCTCCGGCGTGACGCCCAGGCCGAGGTCGCCCAGTACGAGGCGGCTCTTGCCGGCATCCGCCAGGAGGCCACCGGCCGGCTCGACGCCGCCCGCCAGGTCCTCGATGCGGAACGCCAGAGCCGGATCGGTGCCGTGAACGCCCGGATCGCCGAACAGCGGGCGGCTGCCCTCGCCGAGGCCGAGGCCGCCCGGGCGGCGATCGCCGATCAGGTCGCCTGCGCGGCAGCCGAGGTGACCGCCGCAGCGGCGGCCAAGGTGCTCGGCCGGGATGTGGACGCCTCCGCGGCTCGGGCCGCGGTGGACGAGACGATGCAGGCGGGTGTGCGATGAGCGTGCGGTCGAGTGTCCTCGCAGCCGAAGGCGCCTTCGAGAGCCATCACTGGCTCTTCCCGGAGACGAAAGAGATCATCTGGGGTGGTCTCGCGTTCGTGCTGGTCTTTGGCGCCCTGTGGAAGTTCGCTCTCCCACAGTTCAAGAAGGCCTTCGCCGCCCGCACCGAGCGGATCGACAAGGACCTCCGCGGTGCCGCCGACGCTCGGCAGGCGGCCCAGCAGGCGGCCACCACCATCCGGTCGCAACTCGGCGACATCGAGGCCGAACGGGCCCGCCTGCTGGCCGAGGCCGACGCTCAGGCCGCCCAACTGCTCGTCGACGGACGGGCTCGGCTCGACGCCGAGGCGGTCGAGCTCGAGGCCAAGGCGGCGGCCGACCTGTCCGTCGGCCAGAGCCGGCTCGCCGGAGAGGTGCAGGCCGAGGTCGCCGCGATCGCCGCGGCGGCCACCCGCCGGCTCGTGTCCAGCCAACTCGACGACTCCACGCAGCGTGACCTCGTCGAACAGTTCATCGTCCGAGTGGGGGCCTCCCGATGAGTGACCGCATCGACGCCTACGCAAACGCCCTGTTCTCCGTGGCACAAGGCGAGGGCAACCTCGACGAGGTCGAGGACGAGCTGTTCCGGTTCGCCCGGGCGCTCGAGGGCTCCGACGCACTGCGCACTGCGCTGACCGACGAGCTGATCCCGGCGGCCCGCCGGCAGTCGATCGTCGAAGACGTCCTGGGTGGGAAGGCCTCGGTCACCACCACGGCGCTGCTCAGCTTCGTCGTCGGCGCCGGTCGCGGCCGGGACCTGCCGGAGATCATCGACCGCCTCGTGCACCGGGCCGCTGGTGCGAAGAACCTGGCGGTCGCCGAGGTCCGCAGCGCCGTCCCCCTTTCCGACGACCAGCGTGAGCGGCTCGCCGCCGCACTCGCAAATGCGACCGGACAGGCCGTCACCCTGAAGGTCGTCATCGACCCGTCGATCCTCGGCGGCATCGTCGCCCAGGTCGGCGACACCGTCATCGACGGCAGCGTTCGCTCCCGTCTCGACCAGCTCACGTCCCGTCTCTAGGAGCCCCCATGGCAGAGCTGACCATCTCCGCCGCCGACATCGCTGCGGCGCTGAAGCGGAACCTCGAAGGCTTCGAGCCCACCCTCGAGGCCCGCACCGTGGGCCGGATCACCGAGATCGGTGACGGCATCGCCCGTGTTTCCGGCCTGCCCGGCGCCGCCGTCAACGAACTGCTCGAGTTCGAGAACGGCACGCTCGGCTTGGCGTTGAACCTCGACGAGGAGTCGATCGGCGCCGTCGTGCTGGGGGACACCGAGGGCATCGCCGAAGGCCAGGCGGTCAAAGCGACCGGCCGGATCCTCTCGGTGCCCGTCGGCGACGGCCTGCTCGGCCGGGTCGTGTCCGCCCTCGGCGAGCCGATCGACGGCCGGGGAGCACTGACGAACGTCCAGCCCCGACGCATGGAGATCCAGGCGCCCTCGATCATGGGCCGCAAGCCCGTGCACGAGCCGATGCAGACCGGCATCAAGGCCGTCGACGCCATGACGCCGATCGGACGGGGCCAGCGGGAGCTGATCATCGGCGACCGCAAGACCGGGAAGACCTCGGTCGCGATCGACACGATCCTCAACCAGAAGGGTCAGGGCGTGAAGTGCATCTACGTCGCCTGCGGCCAGAAGGCCTCGACGGTCGCCCAGACCGTAGAACCTGCGCCAGGCCGGGGCGATGGAGTACACGGTCGTGGTCGTCGCATCGGCGACCGACCCGGCGCCGTTCAAGTACCTCGCCCCGTACGGCGGCTGCGCCATGGGCCAGCACTGGATGGAGAACGGCGAGCACGCCCTCGTGGTCTACGACGACCTCTCCAAGCAAGCCGAGGCGTACCGCCAGCTGTCGCTGCTGCTGCGGCGGCCGCCGGGCCGTGAGGCGTACCCGGGCGACGTGTTCTATTTGCACTCCCGTCTCCTCGAGCGGGCCGCGAAGCTTTCCGACGCCCTCGGGGCCGGGTCGCTCACGGCGCTACCGGTCATCGAGACCAAGGGTGGCGACGTGTCGGCCTACATCCCGACCAACGTGATCTCGATTACCGACGGCCAGATCTACCTCCAGGACGCGCTGTTCAAGTCGGGCGTACGCCCGGCGGTCGACGTGGGCATCTCGGTGTCCCGGGTCGGTGGCGCGGCGCAGATCAAGGCGATGAAGTCCGTAGCCGGCACCCTGAAGCTCGATCTCGCCCAGTTCCGTGAGCTCGAAGCGTTCGCCACGTTCGGGTCCGAACTCGACTTGGTGTCCAAGGCACAACTCGAGCGGGGTTACCGCCTCGTCGAACTGCTCAAGCAGCCGCAGAACAGCCCGATGCCCGTGGAGGAGCAGGTCGTCACCATCTTCGCCGGCACCAACGGCTATCTCGACGACTTGCCGGTCGAGCACGTTCGGCGCTTCGAGGCCGAGCTCCTCGAGGCCTTCCGCACCCGGTTCCGCTCCCTGCTCGACGAGATCCGCCAGACCAAGGCCCTCCCGGCTGGTCTGGGCGACACGGTGGCTCAGTTCAAGGCGGCGTTCGTCGTGAACGTTGCCGCTGGCCACGATACGGACCCGACCAAGACGTCCTCCGAGGGTGTCCACGACGCCACCTCCGGCAAGACGCTGCGCACGGAGTAGGAGCGCCGCATGGCCGGAGGTCAGGAACGCATCCTCAGGAGCCGCATCCGTTCGGTGCAGGCCACCAAGAAGATCACGCGCGCCATGGAGTTGATCGCGGCGTCGCGCATCGCCAAGGCCCAGCAGCGGGTCGCTCAGGCGGTGCCGTACGCCGATCAGATCACCGCTGTCGTGCGCGACCTGGCCGCCGCAGGTGGCGAGGCGTCCTCGCCGCTCCTCGCGCCCCGTGAGGTCCGCAAGGTTTGCTACGTCCCCGTGTCGGCCGACCGCGGGCTGTGCGGGGGCTATAACGCCATGGTGTTGCGTGCCACCGAGGGTCAGATCAAAGCCGATGTGCTCGCCGGCCGTGACTACGAACTGGTCACCGTCGGTCGCAAGGCCCAGAACTACTTCCGGTTCCGCAACTACAAGATCGCGGACCGCTTCAGCGGCTTCTCCGAGCAGCCCACCTACGCCGATGCGCAGTCGATCGCCCGACGGGCGATGGCGCTGTACCTGTCCGGCGAAGCCGACCGCATTCTGCTGATCTACACCCGCTTCGTCTCCGCCGGGTACCAGGAGGTCGTCATGCGGCCGCTGGTTCCCCTCGACCGGGAGATCATGGCCGGTGGCGACGGCCGCCCGGACGCGGCGCCGAACTCGTCGTACGAGTTCGAGCCGGATCCGTCGACCATCCTCGATTCATTGGTGCCTCGCTATATCGAGGCCCGTACGTACGCTGCGTTGCTCAACGCTGCGGCGTCGGAGCAGGCGGCCCGCCAGCGAGCGATGAAGGCCGCCACCGACAACGCCGAGGAACTCATCAAGAACCTCACCCGAGTCATGAACCGTGCCCGTCAGGACGCGATCACGACCGAGATCATGGAGATCGTGGGCGGCGCCGAGGCCCTCGCCGCCGACGACGCGCGAGACGCGTCGTTCACCCTCCTGCAGCTCGACGGCCCCGTCCTCTCCTAGCACTCACGCGACCACCATCCAGGAGCTTCGTCCCATGACCATGACCGAGCCCACCACCAAACTGAAGGACGGCCGCGTCGTCGCCATCGCCGGCCCCGTGGTCGACGTCGAGTTCCCGCCCGACGCCGTGCCGGACATCAACACCGCCGTCGAGATGACGATCACCGTGCAGGGCAACGACATCGCCGTGCTCGCCGAGGTGGCCCAGCAGCTCGGCCACGGCCGGGTGCGCGCCGTGTGCCTCAAGCCGACCGACGGCCTCGTACGTGGCACGCCGGTGCGCAACACCGGCCGCGGCCTCGCCGTCCCGGTGGGCGACAAGGTGCTCGGCCACGTGTGGAACGTCTGGGGCGAGGTCCTCGACGCCGAGCCGGGCTACGCCGACGGGGTCGAGCGCTGGGACATCCACCGTGACGCCCCCTCGTTCGACAGCCTCGAACCTCGGGCCCGCATGTTCGAGACCGGGATCAAGGTCATCGACCTGCTCACCCCGTACCTCCAGGGCGGCAAGATCGGCCTGTTCGGTGGCGCCGGCGTAGGCAAGACGGTGCTCATCACCGAGATGATCCGCCGTGTCGCCCAGAACCACGGTGGTGTGTCGGTGTTCGCCGGGGTCGGCGAGCGCACCCGTGAGGGCACCGACCTGCGGCTCGAAATGCAGGAGTCGGGCGTGTACGAGAAGGCCGCCCTCGTGTTCGGCCAGATGGACGAGCCGCCGGGCGTGCGCCTGCGGGTCGCGCTGTCGGCCTTGACGATGGCCGAGTACTTCCGCGACGTCCAGAACCAGGACGTGCTGTTGTTCGTGGACAACATCTTCCGGTTCGTCCAGGCCGGTTCCGAGGTGTCCACCCTGCTCGGCCGTATGCCCTCGGCGGTGGGCTACCAGCCCACCCTGGCCGACGAGATGGGCCAGCTCCAGGAGCGCATCACCTCCACCCGCGGGCGGTCGATCACCTCGCTCCAGGCGGTGTACGTGCCCGCCGACGACTACACGGACCCGGCGCCGTTCACCACCTTCACGCACCTCGACGCCACCACCGAGCTTTCCCGCCAGGTGGCGGCGCTCGGGATCTACCCGGCGGTGGATCCGCTGGCGTCCACCTCCACGATCCTCGCCCCCGAGGTCGTCGGCGATCGCCACTACACGGTGGCTCGTCGCGTGCAGGAGACGCTGCAGCGGTACAAGGAACTGCAGGACATCATCGCCATCCTCGGTCTCGACGAGCTCTCCGAAGAGGACCGGCTCACCGTGAACCGGGCCCGAAAGGTCCAGCGGTTCCTGTCGCAGCCGTTCTACGTCGCCGAGGTCTTCACGGGCGTGTCCGGTGAGACGGTGCCGGTCACGGAGACGGTCGAGTCGTTCGAAGCCGTCGTGAACGGCGAACTCGACGACGTGCCCGAGCAGGCGTTCCTCAACGTCGGTGGCATCGAGCAGGTGCTGGCCAAGGCCGACGCCCTGCGCAAGCAGGCGGGGGCCTGATCCGCGATGGCCGGTTCGTCCACCGTCATGCAGGTGGAGGTCGTGTCGCCGGAGCGTGTGCTCTACAGCGGTGAGGCGACCATGGTGATCACCCGCACCCTCGGGGGCGGCGACATCGCCTTCCTGCCCGGCCACGCCCCCTTCCTGGCCGCCCTCACCGAATGCCACACGAGGATCACCCGTGCCGACGGCCGGGTTCTCGACGTCGCCGTGCACGGCGGGTTCGTCGAGGTCTCGGCCAACAAGGTCTCGCTGCTGTCCGATCAGGCCGAACTCGGCGACCAGATCGACGTGGACCGGGCGCGCGCGGCGAAGGCCCGGGCGGAGGAATCCCTGCGCCACGAGCACGACGCCGAGGTCGAGTCCTCCCTGCGTCGGGCCCACGCTCGGTTGAGCGCGGCGGGCGGCCTCAACGCCGTCGGACACTGATCCGATCGGGCCTGCCATAGCGTCCGCTCGTGCGGACGTTCTTCGCCCTCGCCGCGGTGCTGCTCGTCGGCGCGTGCGGCGGTGGGTCTGCATCGGAACCGGGTCCGCGGGTGATGCCTTCGGCGGTGGCGCCGCCTCCCGCCCCATCCACGCCATTGCCGCCACCGACCGTCGGTCCCGTGACGACGGCGGCGGGCGACCCGCTTCCCACGACGACGGCCCCGTCCGCGACCTCCGCGGCGGCGGCCGTGCTTCCCGGGTCGTCGGCGCCTGCCCCGGCGATCGCGTGCCGGGGCACCCTGCGGGGCGCGGTGGACGCAACCCTCGAACGCCCCGCCGGTCCCACTGCCGCAGCGAGCAGCCTGTGGTTCGACGCTGCCGAGTTGGTCCGCAACGGTCTCGCCGCGCCGGGCATGGCCGGGCTGTCGATCAACTGTGACGACCGGGCGGCCTCGGTGCTGCTGCTCCTCGGTGCCGGTACCCCCGCCGCCGCATTTCGGGAGGGTGCGGGTCGCTATGCGGTGACACCGGAAGGGTCCCCCGGCACCTTCACCGTGCTCGTCGCCGTCGCCGGCGACCCCCGACCGTGGCGCGTCGTCAGCGGCGAAGTCGAGTTGCAAGCGCACGACACCCGCCGGGTCGCGGGCACGGTGCGCGCCCGGCTCGGGGAACCGGGCGGCGCGACCGCCGAGTTGACGGCGAGCTTCGACCACGCCTGCTCCGCAGGCGCGCGCTGCGGCCGCTGACCGGCGTCAGGACTCGCGTACGACCTGCGCCGGGTCGACGTCGTCGCGCAGCCCGAGCAGGACGGGGTGCCGCAGTCGACCCTCGGCGGTCCACTCGGCGAAGGCCACCTGCACCACGAGTTCGGGGTGACACCATCGGGGGCCCCCGGCGACGTCGGGGGCAGGATCGAACGGCGAGTCGGTTCGTGCCCCCTCGTCGAGGAGCGGTCGAAGGCCCCGAGCGGTGGCCTCGTCGAGGCCGCTGCCCACTGCGCCACACCAGTGCAGCCTCCCCGCCGTGCCGTGGTGGCCGACGAGCAACGACCCGATCCCCTGGGGCCCACCGCCGGGCAGCCAACCGCCGACGACGAACTCTTGGACCTTGCGGTGCTTGATCTTTCGCCACGCCCCCGACCGCTTGCCGGGGAGGTACGGGCTGTCGAGCCGCTTCGCGATCACCCCTTCGAGGCCGAGCGAGCGGGTCGCCGCCACGAGCGCGTCCCCGTCACCGACCTGCGCCGGGGTCACCCGCCAACGTGGGCCCGGGTCGAGGAGCTGCTCGAGCAGCCGCCGCCGATCCCGGTAGGGGAGCGCCACGGTCTCGATCCCGCCGAGCGACAGCACGTCGAAGGCCACGTAGGTGACCGGGCCCTCGCCGCGCGCGAGGCGCTCGAAGCTCGGTCGGCCGTCGGGCCCGAGCACCACCACCTCCCCGTCGAGCACGGCGGCCGGTCCGTGCACGGCATCGGCCAGCCCGGCCA
>JBJTVH010000014.1:0-45410 GCA_046081125.1 Acidimicrobiales bacterium | reverse complement strand
CGGGGGGCGGGTGGTGGGGGTGGGGGGCGGGATGTGGTGCGCCGCCGGGCTCAGGGGCGAGACTGTGCACATGGGGGTGGCCCAGGGTGCAATCGGCGCACCGTCGCCGACGCGGACGGCCGCCCTCGGCGCGCTGTCGCTGGCCATGTTGGCCTGGGGCGTCACCGGGGTCGTCGCCAAGAGCGTCGACATGGGTGGCATGGCGCTCGCGGCGTACCGGACCAGCGTCGGGGCGCTCGCGCTCATCGGGATCCTCTACGCAACCGGCCGCCGTCTGACCTGGTCGTCGTTCCGCATCGGCTTCCCAGGCGGGTTGTTCCTCGGGTGCGACCTCGTGCTGTTCTTCACCGCGGTCAAGCTCACGACGGTCGCCAACGCCACCGTGATCGGCGCGCTCCAGCCGGCCCTCGTCATCGTGCTCGGGCCACTCCTGCGCGAGCGGGTGGCCCGAGGCGCTATGGGATGGGCGGCGGTTGGCATCGTCGGCACGGCCACCGTCGTGTTCGGCGCGAGCGGCCTGCCCGACTGGAGCCCCGCCGGCGACCTGCTCGCCGTGCTCACCCTGTTCGCCTGGACGGGCTACTTCATCGTGTCGCGCCGGGTGCGCGGCCGGCTCGGTGCCGTGGAGTACTCGACGGTCACTGCGATCGTGGCGTCGGGCCTGGCGTGGCCCGCTGCGCTGATCGCCGGGCAGGACGTGTCGTGGCCGGCGTGGGACTCGTGGGGATGGATCGTGATGCTCGCCGTCGTCGCCGGCATCGGCGGCCACTTCCTGATGAGCTGGTCGATCCCGCACGTACCGCTATGGGCGTCGTCCACGATGAGCTTGTCGATCCCGGTGATCTCGACCGTCACCGCTGCGGTCGTACTCGACGAATCAGTGACGGCGGTGCAGGCGCTCGGCATGCTGATCGTGTTGGTCGCGCTCGCGTGCGCCGTACGGGTACCCTCAGCGAGCCCGTCCACCTGAGGACCCATGCGCAGCACCACCACCCTGCTGGCCCTGGCCGCCACCGCCTCGCTGCTCCCCGCCTGTGGCGGCGGGGAGTCATCGACCGCCACCACCACCGCCACCACCGCCACCGCCACCGCCACCGCCGCCACCGCCACCGCCGCCACCGCCGCCGCGACCACCACGGCGGCGACCACCACCGCGGCAACCACCACGACGACCAAGGCGGCTGCACCCGCCGGGCCGACCTTCGCAACGACCGTCGAACCGACGATGGCCGCCCTGGCCGCAGTGGCCGGCAAGCCGTTCACCGTCGCCGCCACCGCACCGGCACTCGCCTTCCCGGCCAACCTCCCCGTCCTGCCCAACGCAACGACGGCGGGAGCGGCTCGCCGGAACTGGAAGCGTGACGACGCCGTCCGGCGAAGCGACCACGTCGGGCTCCAGACGGCTGCGACCGCAGACGAACTGAAGGCCTTCGCGACCGCCGGCCCGGCCGGCTGGAAGAACCCCTCGTTCGCCTCCTCCGGCCGGCTCTCGACAGCGTTGCTAACGAGCGGAACCGACCGGCTCACCTATGTCCACGACGCCGGAGCACCGGCGACCGGCCGCCCACCGGTACAGGCCACCCTGGAGACGACGGCCGCCGCCATCACCCCGCCGGCGTGGCTGGCGTCGCTGCCCGCACCGGCGGGCGGCACCCTGGTCGAGGTCTACGAAGCGACCGGTCTGGTCGGTGGCCTGTCGAGCGCGCCACCCGGCAAGGGCGGCCACGTCAGCGCATCCTGGGAGTTCCCGGCGTCGGCCGAAGCCGCCGTGAAGGCGCTGTTCACCGGCGCAGCGATCACCGCGGCAGGGTTCACGCTCGGACCGTCGCCGATCAGCAACCTCACCGAACGCCTCGACGTCACGATGGGACCTTGGAAGGGCACCGTCTCGTACGGGGAGGGGTCCAGCCCGAACGGCGCATTCATCGTCTTCTCCTGGGTCCTCGAACGCTGACACCGCGTCGGCGGTCCCGGCGCCTCCGACGACTACGGTCGCGGTCCGTTCCGACGTACGAGGGGGAACCATGGCGATCATCGAGGCAGACGCGCACTCGCAGCGGCCGTACGCCGCCGGTCGGCGGATCCACGACGCCGACGCCCACGTGATGGAGACGCCGGGCTGGATCCGCTCCTATGCCGATCCCGACGTGCGCGACCGGCTCCCCGAAGGCGAACTCGACACCCTGTCGCCCGGGGAGCAGCACCACATCGACGAGCTGCGCGCCGCGTTCGGCACGACCGAGGAGCAGCGAGCCGCGCTCGGCGACCTCATGGGGCGCAAGAACTGGCGCGCCATGGGCTCGTTCCTGGCCGAGCACCGAACGGCTGCCCTCGATGCACTCGGGTTCGCGAGCCAGTTGGTGTTCAACACCTTTGCGTCGAAGGACCTCGTGATCGCCGAGCACTCCGGCGACCTCGACGTGGCGTACGGCATCGCCCGGGCCCACAACCGGGCCATGATCGAGTTCTGCTCCACGGACGTGCGTTCACTGCCCGTCTGCTACACGCCGCTGGTCGACTTCGATCGAACCGCCACGCTTGCCCGGGAGGCGATCGACGCCGGCGCAGCGGCGATCATGATCCCGCACACCTGCCCACCCGGGCACTCGCCGAGCCACCTCGGGCTCGACCCATTGTGGGCGCAGTGCCAGGAAGCGGGCGTACCCGTCGTGCTGCACGTCGGTGGCGGCGGGCAGCTCATCAACCCCGACTACTTCGTCAACGGTCGGCCGCCGGTTCCGGACTTCCATGGTGGTGACGGCAACTTCCGCTCGGTCGACTACCTCGCCATCCCGTTCCCGGTGATGCAGACGCTCGGGGTGCTCGTCCTCGACGGGGTCCTGCGCCGGTTCCCGAACCTGAAGGTCGGGGTGATCGAGCTCGGCGCCGCCTGGTATCCGGGGTTCCTGCAGATGCTCGAGTCGTGCTTCACTGCGTTCCGCAAGAACGAGGAGCGTCTGCAGGCGATGGATCTGACCCCGTCGGAGTACTGCCGGCGACAGATCCGGGTCACCCCCTACCCGCACGAGGACGCCGGCTGGATCATCGAGCAGGTGGGCGAGGAGTCCTGCCTGTTCTCGTCCGACTACCCGCACGTCGAAGGCGGCCGGAACCCGTTGGGCCGCTTCGACCGCAGCCTCGAAAAGGTGTCGGCGCGGGCCCGGGAGCGCTTCTACTTCGACAACTTCGTCGACCTGCTCGGCCCGGTGCTCGAACGCCGCGGCCTGCCCGTGGACTGAGGACTCACCACGGCTCGACGGTCCCCTCGATCTGCGGCACCAGCGAGCGCCCTACCCTTGGTCGATGCCTGTCCCCACCCCCCACCTGTCGGCTGCGGCGGGCGACTACGCCGACGCGGTGCTGCTGCCCGGCGATCCGCTGCGGGCCCAGGTGATCGCCGAGCAGCTCCTCGACGGCGCCCGCTGCGTGAACCGTGTGCGCAACATGCTCGGCTTCACCGGTACCTACCAGGGCCGCGCCGTGTCGGTGCAGGGCACCGGGATGGGCATGCCCTCGCTGTCGATCTACGCCACCGAGCTGTTCCGGTTCCACGGCGTGCGCACCGCCATTCGCGTCGGGTCGTGCGGGGCGCTGCTCGACACCATCGCCCTGCGCGACGTGATCGTGGCGTCGGCGGCGCACACCAACTCGGCGATGAACCGCCAGCGGTTCCCGGGGGTGGACTTCGCGCCGTCGGCCGACGTCGGTCTGCTGCTCGCCGCGGTGCGCCTCGGCGGCGAGGCGGGCCTGCGCGTCCACGCCGGACCGGTGCTCACCTCGGACGCCTTCTACGACGACGACGAGGCCACCATGTGGAAACTCGCCCGCCACGGCACCTTGGCCGTCGAGATGGAATGCGCCGGGCTCTACACGATCGCAGCCGGCGAAGGGGCACGGGCGCTGTGCATCGCAACGGTGTCGGACCACCTGGTCCACCATCAGGCCGCCACCTCGCAGGAACGCCAGGACGGCTTCCTGGAGATGGCCCGCCTCGCGCTCGAGGTGGTCGTCGACGCCGCTTGAGGCCGCAGCATGCCCGCTCGACCCGGCGACGGCGGGTTCATTCCGCGCCGATGCACTCCCCGCATGGGCCCGCCTCGTGCCGTGCCTCGGCCGCCACCCGATCGTCGTCGTTCTGCCACATGGGTTCGCGTCGCCGTTCGGAGCGCTCGTCGCCGGTTGCGTCACCCCCACCGGAGGCGCCGCCGGGGCGCAGCACCCGGTCCTTCCAGGCGTCGTCGTCCGACCAAGTGCGGCCGAGATCGACGATCTCGCCCGAGTGCGGCGCCGCCAGGGTGCGCAGCGCACCGAGGACGATCGCCCGCTGGTCGTCCCGGTCGAACGGCTTGCCGGCCGTGTGCCCCAACGGGTAATCGACGTACGCCGCGCGCGGCGGGCGGGCCGCAGCGGTGATCGACCAGGCCGAGGCGAGCGACACCGTCGGCACACCGGCGGACTCGAAAGCCCTCGCGACCAGACCCACGGTCTGGTGGCAGACAGGTCAGACCGGGACCAGCAGGGCGAGATCGACGTGATCGGTCAGGACTTGCTCCACGAGCGGCGGCACGAGCGCCTCGCGCACTCGGCGGGTGGAGTAGATCCCGCCCATGAACGTGTAGGACCGGGGGCCGAGCCCCCCGATGACGCCGTCGCCGGCGAGGCTGCGCAGGGTGTCGATCGGGAACACGACGTTCGGGTCCCGGCGGGCGTCGGTGAGGTCGTAGGCGAAGTGCGTCGCCCGTAGGTCGGCCGTCGGGGTGTCGGTCGGGATCACCCGGAACGACACGTCGTCGGCGTGGTGGAACGCGAGTTGGCCGCGCCGGTACACGCCACCCGAGGACAGCATCGCGACTCGACACTGCGACAACGGCTTGTCGAGCATGACCAGCGGCACCGCGTCGTCGCTGTGGTGCCAGCGGTAGGGGGTGTAGCCGAGGTGGTCGTACAGGGCTCGGGTCCGGGCCAGGTAGTCGACAGGTGGTTGGCGCACGCCACAACCCTGCCAGCTCCGCAGGGCCGGTAGCGTCCCGTCTCCATGGCTCGCCGCGGTCGCTACGTCGCCCTCGAGGGGCCGGAGGGATGCGGAAAGTCCACCGTCGCAGCTGCGCTCGCCGCTCGCTGGGGTGCGCTGGCCACACGGGAGCCGGGCGGCACGCCGGCATCGGAGGCGATCCGCTCCGTCGTGCTCGACCCGGCACTCCCGGCGATGGGGCCCCGCACCGAGGCCCTGCTGATGGCCGCATCCCGGGCCCAGTTGGTGGCCGAGGTGATCGAGCCAGCACTGGCGGCCGGGCGCGACGTGGTGTCGGACCGGACGGTGTACTCGTCGCTCGCGTACCAGGCCTACGGGCGGGGCCTGCCCCTCGAGGAGATCCGCCGGGTCAACGACTGGGCGATCGCCGGGCGTTGGCCGGACGTCGCGATCCTGCTCGACGCACCCGAGGACGTGCTCGCCGCCCGGCGGGCGGCCCGGCGGGCGGCGCTCGATCGGCTGGAAGCCGAGGACGCCGGCTTCCACGCCCGGGTGCGGGCCGGATTCGCTGCGCTCGCCGCCGCCGAACCCGCGCGCTGGATCGTCGTCGACGCACGTGGCCCGCTCGCCTCGGTGGTCGAGGCGGTGGCGGCCGCGGTCGAGGCCCGGTGGTCGGCGTGAACTCGGACCTGTGGGCCGGCGTGCCCGGGCAGCGCCATGCGGTCGAGTTCCTCGCTGCTGGCGCCGCACGGCCCGTGCACGCGTACTTGTTCGTGGGGCCGGCCGGCGTCGGCAAGGAGCAGGCCGCCCGGTCCTTCGCCGCTGCGCTGCTGTGCCGCGACGGCGGCTGTGCCGTATGCCGGGACTGCCGGCTCGCGCTCGCCGGCACCCACCCCGATGTCCGCGAGGTGACCCGGGTCGGTGCGGCGATCTCGGCCGACCAGGCCAAGGACATCGTGAAGGCCGCAGCGCTGGCGCCCGTCGAGGGCGCTCGCAAGGTTCTGGTGCTCCACGAGTTCCACCTGCTGCGACCCGAGGCCGGGTCCCGCTTGCTCAAGATGGTCGAGGAGCCGCCCGCGTCGACGGTGTTCCTCGTGCTCGCCGAGGACGTGCCCCCGGAACTGGTGACCATCGCGTCCCGCTGCGTGCGGGTGGAGTTCCACGGGCTCGACCCGACGGCGATCGCAACCGTGCTCGAGGCCGACGGCGTGGCCCCGCACGCCGCGATCACCGCCGCCCGCCTCGCCGGTGGCAGCCTCGACACCGCCCGGCTCCTCGTCGCCGATCAGGAGGCCTCGGTGCGCCGCGCCGCCTTCGCCGGTCTCGCTCACCGGCTCGACGGCACCGGGGCGACGGTGGCGGCGATCGTCGACGAACTCGCCGGACTCGTCGACGCGTCGCTCGCGCCGCTGCTGGCGCGCCAGGCCGCCGAGGTGGCCGAACTCGAGGCCCGCATGGCGCTCGTCGGCCAGCGCGGCTCGGCCCGCAAGGCGCTGGAGGACGAGCACAAGCGCCAGGTCCGCCGGGCCCGCACCGACGAGTTGCGCGCCGGGCTGTCGGCGCTCGCCGGGTCGTACCGCGACGCCCTCGCCGGCGCGCCCGGCGACGGCCGGACGAACGCCGTCACCGAGCGGGTCGCCGCCGTGGCCGCCATCCACGAAGCGATGCGCTTCCTCGACCGCAACGTCAACGAGACCTTGCTGCTCCAGGCGCTGCTCCTGCGGCTGCCCGCCCTGCCGTAGGGTCGCCACCATGCCTCGTCTCCAACCCGACGAACTCACCGCGTTCCTGGCCGAACCGGGCCACCTCGTGCGTCTCGGCACCATCGACGCCGACGGCTACCCGCGAGTGGTGCCGACGTGGTTCATCGTCGAGGGCGACGAGTTGCTGTTCACCCCGCGCGGTCCGGCGGTGTTCCTCGCCAACCTGCGCCGGGATCCCCGCATCGGGCTGTCGGTCGACGAGGAGGCCTTGCCCTACCGCAAGCTCACCGTGCAGGCCGAGGCCCGCATCGTCCACGACGTGGGCGACGACGACGCGTGGCGTGACCTGTACCGGCGCATCGCCAAGCGGTACGTGCCCGAAGCGTCCGCCGACGCCTACGTCGATTCGACGGTCGACCAGCCGCGGGCGCTGATCGGCGTCCCGCTGTCGGGTGACGGGGTCCGGGCGGCGACGTGGCGGATGCCCGTCGCCGGGGAGGACCCGACCGGGATCTGGCACCGCCGGTACTACCTCGACGGCACGCTGATGGCCGACCGCAGCGACCAGGCGCGCGCAGCCGGCTCGCACTAGGCTTCCGGGGCCCGCCCGGGTAGCTCAGTCGGCAGAGCAACGCACTCGTAATGCGTAGGTCGTGGGTTCGATTCCCACCTCGGGCTCCGATCCTCGGCGTTGCGGCGTCGGTCCGGCGCTCCGTACAGCGGTACCGTCGATCCATGCAGATCGTGCGCATCTACACCGGTGACGACGGCCGCTCACACTTCGAGGACCTCACCGTCGTGCTCGACGACCTCGGCGCCATCGGGCGCATCTCCAGCGCATGGGGCGCCACGGGTGTGCAGTTCCGGGAGGTCGACGGCGACTACCACCTCGGCTTCCACCGGGCGCCGCGCCGCCAGCTCGTCGTGAACCTGACCGGGTCGGTGGAGATCGAGGTCGGCAGCGGTGAGCGGCGCCTCCTCGGGCCGGGGTCGATCCTGCTCGCCGACGACACCACGGGCGAGGGCCACATCAGCCGCAACGTCGGCGGCGAGCCGCGCACCTGCCTGTTCGTCCACCTCGCCGCTGGCTGAGCCGGACCGCGCCGGCAGGACCGGCGCCGGCGCGTGTCGTTGCGTCTACAACGACTGGAGGAACCGGACCCGGTTGGCGATCGCGCGCTGCGACACCGATGCCGCCGGGGCGAACACCTCGAACGCGTGCGGGCAGCCCGGGTAGAGGTGGAACTCGACCGGCACCCCGGCTGCGTCGAGCCGGGCCGCGTAGGCGAGGTCCTCGGCGCAGAACAGGTCGAGCTGGCCGACGTCGACGAACGTGCGGGGCAAGCCGCTCAGGTCGGTGGCCCGGGCGGGCGCGGCGTAGGCCGGCACGTCGGGACCACCGGCGGCATCGCCGAGCAGGCACCCCCAGCCCGTGATGTTGTCGCCCACCGCCCACGACAACATCGGCTCGATCGTGGGCGGGGCCGAGGTGGTGCGGTCGTCGAGCATCGGGTAGACGAGCACCTGGGCGGCCAGCGCCGGACCACCCCGGTCGCGGGCCATCAGCGCCACCCCGGCAGCCATGCCGCCGCCGGCCGAGTCCCCCATGATCGCCACCCGGGCCGGGTCGACACCCAGCTCGACGGCATGGGCCACGGCCCACGACAGCGCAACGTAACAGTCCTCCACCGAGGCCGGGTACGGGTGCTCGGGCGCGAACCGGAAGTCGATCGACAGCACCGGCACCCCCGATGCCGAGGCGAGCTGACGGCAGATCGGGTCGTGCGTGTCGATGCTGCACAGGAACATGCCGCCGCCGTGCAGGTACACCACGAGCGAACCGGGCTGCTCGCCGTCCTTGCGGTACAGGCGCATCGGGATCGAGTAGCCGTCCGGCGCCGGCGCCGACAGCTCCGTCGCAACTACGTCGGGCAGCGGCCCGGCCGGCGCCGTCATCGCGAACGTGCGATCGACGTTGGCGCGACGCGTCTGCCAGTCGCCCACCGGCGGTGGGGTCACCGAGGCCATCGCCTCGAGCAGCGGGCCCATCACCGACGCAACCTCACGGTCCAACCCCAGGGACATGGCCGGACCCTACTGCGGCACCGCTCCGGCGGCCGCCGGCACCACCCGCACCTCTCCGGCGACCGGGTCCACCTCCACGGTCGCGCCGTCAGGGATGTCGTGCAATGCGCGTGGCACGCCGACGACGGCCGGGATGCCCAGCTCGCGGGCAAGCACTGCCGCATGGCTCAACGACCCGCCCTCGGCGGTGACGACGGCGCCGGCCAGGCTGAGCACGAGGTTGAACGCCGGGGTGGTGCACGGCACCACCAGCACGTCGCCGGGCTCGAGGATCGACAGCGCCGCCTCCGGGCTGTCGGCGAGACGCGCCGTGCCGCGGTAGGTCGTCGAGCCGACGCCGAACCCGCGCAGGCCGCTCGAGCGGACCTCGCCGTCGAGGCCGGCTTCGGCGATCACCATCTGGATCATGCCGGCGATGCGAGCGAGCGCATCCGGCAGCACCGTCAGCGGTGGCGCCGGTTCCGGCCCGCCCAGCACTCGCGGCGCGCCGTCCACGTCGACCGTCCGGCGCCATCGCTGACGCCCGGCCAACTCGGCCGCACCCGGCGACCGGCGCAGATCGAGTGCGCCCGGCAGCTCGCCGGGCGCGAGCTCGAGCGCATGTTCCGCCTGCTCGGCGAGCCCACCGGCGACCATGCGCCGGCCGAGCTCCAACAACGCGAGCCGGATCAGCCCGAGTGGCCATTCGACGGTGTTGGGCCCGTTGTCGTCGCGCAGGTCCATCGCGGCGCGCGCCTCGGTGAGGGCACGGTCGAAATCGTCACGCTCGGCCGCCGGCACCCGGGACCGCACCGACGCCGTGCGCACCGCCAACGCCTCGGCCGCCGCTGCTGCGCGCCCGGCGTCGTCGCGCGCCGCCAGGATCGTCGCCAGCACGACCTCGGGTGCCTCGGCGAGCGTCAGGCCGTCGATGTCGTAGCGGGAGAACACCAGCCGGCCCCGGAGGCGCAAGAACGCCGACACGTCGGCATCCACCTCCGGCGACACCCCCCGCAGTTGCTCCAAGGTGGCCGGGGTGACCCCGACGGCGTCCACCGCCTCGCGGATCCGTCGCAGCGTCCGTTCGGCCGACGACGTCGACGGCGACGCCCCCTCGAGCAGCGGGACCACCTCGGCCGGGGTGATGCCCCAACGCTGGGCACTGAACAGCAGCATGCCGATCGGGCCGAGGTCGTAGCCGTGCAGCCACATGTGTAGATCGAACTGCTCGACGGCGTGCTCCACGGTCCGCAGCGCATGCGCAACGAGCGCCGCGTCGTCGAGTTCGGCCAGCGGCACGTCCTGCAGGGCGAGGTTGGTCGCCTCGAGCCGCTCGCGCCGGCCGCCGGGGGCGTGCCACTCGGCGACCACCGCCCGCCACGGCCGCTCGTCGAACATCCGCTCGGCGGTGCGGCGGCGCTGCCGCATCGCGGGATGCAGCCGCACGGCGAGGCGCAGCAGCGGCAACGGCGGAAGCGTCGCACCCGGGTTGTCGGGCCGGATCAACGGTCGCACCCGGGAGTAGACGAGACCGTTGACGAACCGGAAGTCGAGCGCCTCGACCGGCGCGCCGAGCTCCGCGAACACCCGGCGCATCCCCCGCGCGGTGCCGATCGACTGGACGTGCTGGTTGATCGGGGTCGCCGGCCGGTTCACGTGGGAACGATCGAGCGCCCACGCGCCCGGGCCCGGGGCCTCCCAGCGCAGGATGTCCGCAGGGTCAGGTGCCACGCCCCGCACCGTACCGCCGGGTCCCCGGCGCTGGACACGGGTGCGGCGAGGGGGGAGTGCCGCCGTAGTGTGCCGGCATGCCGACCACCGAGCACATCGTCTACGAGACCGCCGACGGCGTCGCTCGCATCACGCTGAACCGGCCGGAGAAGCTGAACGCCATCTCGCCGACGATGCTGCGCGAACTGCACGACGCCCTCTGGGACGCCGACGACGACACCTCGGTGCACTGCGTCATCCTCAAGGGTGCCGGCCGTGCCTTCTGCGCCGGCTACGACCTGTCTCGACCGGCCGGGTACGGCGCCGGCGAGCAGACCAAGCAGCGGCGCGGCACCCGGAGCTTCGACGACGACAGCTGGCAGCTCGAGCGGGCGCAACGGTTGCGGATGGCGCTGTTCGACATGCACAAGCCGGTCGTCGCGCAGGTGCACGGTTGGTGCCTGGCCGGGGGCACCGACCTGATCACGTTGTGCGACATCGTGATCTGCACGGATGACGCCCGCTTTGGGTTTCCACCCGGGCGCGACCTCGGCGTGCTTCCCACCCAGATGTGGCTCTACCACGTGGGGCCGCAGTGGACGAAGCGGTTGATGTTCACCGGTGACTCGATCACCGGTACCGAGGCCCAGCAGCTCGGTCTGGTGCTCAAGGCGGTGCCCGCCGACGCACTGGAGGCCGAGGTCGAGGGTCTCGCGGCGCGCATGACCCTCGTCGACGCCGAGTTGCTCGCCGCCAACAAGCGGGCCGTCAACCTCGGCCTCGAGCTGATGGGTGCCCGCACGATGCAGCGCATCGCCTGCGAGATCGACGCCCGCGGCCATCAGGTCGCCTCGGCGGGCCGGTTCCGCGACAACGTGCGCGAGCACGGCCTGCGCGAAGCCCTCCACCGGCGCGACGCCCCCTTCGGCGACGGCCGGGCCCGGGTCAACGGCCCCGAGCGCCGCGACGCCGACGGCTACCTGATCGAGGAGCCAGCGGCCCGGCCGTAACGTCGGGCGATGGCCCGCCGATCCCGCCGAATCCTCATCCTTGCGGTGGTCCTCGCCGTCCTCGGCGGTGCCGGCGCGTTCGTGGCAATCGGGATCTTCGGGGTCCATACCCTCTTCATCGACGACAAGGTCGCCGAGACCGCCCCCGCCACGGCGTCGCAGGTGATCGCCCGCGGCACGTGGCAACCGGTCAAACACGACGTGGAAGGCACCGTCGCCCTCCTCGGCTCCCCGGCCTCGCCGAGCCGATTCCTCCGGTTCGAGGAGGGTTTCCGGGTCGACAACGGGCCGGACCTGTTCGTCTACCTCGGCACCGGGTCCGGCCGGTACGACGATCCCGGCGACTACGTGGCGCTCGGGCGGCTCAAGGGCAACATCGGCACCCAGAACTACGAACTCCCGGCCGGCGTCGACCTGACCCGCTTCACCACCGTCGCCGTGTGGTGCAAGCGGTTCGACTCCACCTTCGCCGTCGCGACGCTCGCCACCGTCTGACCCGGGTCCGCGTCAGCCGCGGGCGGACCCCAATCGGACGGGGGTCACCACGGGCCGCTGCACCGAGACGTCGGCTGGCGGGAAGGTCACCAGCGCGCAGGTGTCGAACCGGTGCGGCGAACCCGAGTACCAGGCGGTCACGTCACCGGCGCTCACGTCGTGCTGCACGTCCCAGTGCCCGAGAGCGACGTAGTCGCGTCCGGTGGCGGCGATCTCCTCGGCGGTGATCAGGTACGACCGCATCCGGTCCTCCGGGTAGCGCACCAGGTGCCCGTGGGCGAGGGCCACCTGCCAGCGCTGCCGGCCCCGGGGTGGCAGGTCCTGCAAGGGCCGGCAGTCGTTGAACGATCGGTGTGGGCGGCCCCACAGGTCGATGCCGAGCTCGGGCAGCTCGTGGTGATGCCCGTCGGCCTCGGTGAACACCACGACGTGGTCGGGCAGCGTCATCCGCTCGTAGACGCAGCCGGCCATGTACGGATCGTGGTTGCCGGGCAGGATCACGATCGGCTTGCGGAACCGGTCGACTTGTTCGACGAACAGCTCGAGGCGGTGCTGGTGCACACGGGCGTCGTCGAAGGTGTCGCCCACCATCAGCACCAAGTCCACGTCGAGCGCCAGCGCTGCGTCGATGAGCTGCACCACGCCCTTGGCGCCCTCGGGCCGGTTGTCGACGTGCACGTCGGAAGCGTGCAACATCCGGACCGTCATCACGCCCCAACCCGATGCTCGACCGGTTCGATCCCCGGCCGCACCGCGAGGCCCGCAGTGGTCAGCTGGTGGATGCTCGCCCGCACGATCCCCTCGTCGATCTCCAGGAAGCCGATGGTGCCGAGCTGGGTGTTCAGGTTGCGGGGGTAGGTCGGCGATCCCGGGTTGACGCACAGCAGGCCGCCGACGTGATGGACGCCCTCGACGTGGGTGTGTCCGAACACGATCACATCGAGCTCGGTGGTGCGGAACCGACGCTCGCACCATCGCTCGACGGTGAGGTTCGGAGGGATCTCCGGGATGGGGAGGTCGTGGGTGAGCCCGACGCGCACTCCGGCCAGTTCCAGCAGCCACGACTCCCGCAGCTGCGGATGGTTCGGGGTGATCGGTCGGCCACCCGAGCCGTCCTCGCCGTTGCCCCGTGCGGCGTACACCGGGGCCAGCGCTTCGAGGGCTTCGAGGGCCGACAGCTCGTGCAGATCGCCGCCGTGGAGGATCAGGTCCACCCCGTCGAAGGCGTGGAACACCTCGTCCCACAGCGCGGCGCGCGCCTCGGGGATGTGGGTGTCGGAGATCAGCCCGATGCGCAAGGGGCCGTCGTGGCTCGCCGTGCCGAGCAACCAGTCGAGGTCGTCCATCATCGATCGCTTACGGCCGCAACGTGAAGTGGTCGGCGATGCTCTCGCGCACCGCGGCGAGGTGGCCGCCGTACGCCGGGAACCCCCCGTTGTAGTTGCCGTCCTGGCGGCGGTTCGACTCGCCTTCGAAGTTGTAGTAGCCGGGGGTGCACTCGGCGTTCCGGTTCGTCTTGCCGCGGTGGGCGATCACTTCCTGCACCCACCATTCCTCGGCCTCGGCGGTGCAGTCCATCGTGCGGAACCCGTTGCGCCGCACGTGATCGACGCATGCGGCGATGTGATCACCCTGAGCCTGGAGCACGTCGGTGAGGTTGAAGTTGAACGACGCCTGGTAGCCACCCATGATGAACAGGTTCGGGTAGCCGTGGGTGTGTATGCCGAGGACCGTGCGGATGCCATCGGCGTACTTCTCCTGCAGGTCGAGCCCGTCGGTGCCCACGATGCGGTTCCATGTGCCGGTCTTTTGCACCTCGAAGCCGGTGGCGTAGATCAACAGGTCGAGTTCGTACTGCACCCCGCCGAAGGTGGGTCCGGGCGCCGTGATCTCCGTGATGCCCTGGCCCCGGGTGTCGACGAGCGTGACGTTGGGTCGGTTGAAGGTGGGCAGGTACTCGTTGTGGAAGCAGGGCCGCTTGCACATGAACATGTACCAGGGCTTCAACGCATCGGCGGTGGTGCGGTCCTCCACGATCGAGTCGATGCGGCGGTGGATCCGCATCATGTAGTCGATGTTCGCCTCCTCCTGGCGGCGCACGCGCTCGTCGGGGCTGAGCGGCTCGGCGCCGTCCACCCGGAAGTTCCCCACCGGTGTGCCCTCGAGCATCCGGCGACGCCGTTTGGCTTGCCAGCCCGGTTCCAGCGACGCGGCCCACGCCGGGTCGGTCTCCCAGTCGTCGCGGACGTCGATCGACGACGGCGTGCGCTGGAACACGAACAGGTGCTTGGCGTTCTTGCCCAACTCCGGGATCGCCTGCACCGCCGTCGCCCCGGTGCCGATGATCCCGACCACCTTGTCGGACAGCTTCTCGAGCGACGAGCCCGTGTAGTCGTAGTCCCAGCGCGAGGTGTGGAACGAGTACCCGCCGAAGGTCTCCATCCCCGCGATGCGCGACAGCTTGGGCTTGGTGAGCGTGCCATTGGCGCACACGACGAACCGCGCCCGCATCTCGTCGCCCCGGTCGGTGCGCACCACCCATTCGGCGGCCTCGGCGTCCCACGTCGTCGAGGTGACCGTGGTCTGGAACACCGCGAGCGAGTAGAGGTCGTAGCGCCGGGCGATCGCTCGGCAGTGGGCCAGGATCTCGGCGCCCCCGGCGTAATGGCGGGTCGGGACGTAGTTCATCTCGTCGAGCAACGGCAGGTAGTCGTACGCGACGACATCGCAGGCCACCCCGGGGTACCGGTTCCAGTACCAGGTGCCGCCCACATCGCTGCCCCGCTCGACGATCCGGATCGATTCGACGCCGACCTCGCGCAGGCGGGCCGAGGTGAGCAGCGCCGAGAACCCACCGCCGATGAACAGCACCTCGACGGTGTCACGGATCGGCTCGCGCTCGACGCGCTCGGTCCCGTAGGGATCGGACTCGTAGCGGGACAACGATCCCGACAGGTCGGTCACGTACTGGGACGTGCCCTCGGGTCGGTAGGACAGGCGAAGATCGCGTTCGGCGGCGAAGCGGGCCTTGACCGCCTCGTAGTACTCCGGTGGCTTGCGCTCCCGTGTGGCCATGCCGACGCCCCCCTCGACGCAGCCCGACCCCGGGTCTGCACGCGCCCGAAAGCCTGCCCGACCGGCGGCGTGCCGGTCGAGCCCGTGGGACCGGTGCCGTAGTGTCCTCGCCCATGGAACTGGGGGTCCTCATCTTCCCGACCGATTGGTCGATCCGGCCCGATCACCTCGCGCGCGAGGTGGAGGCCCGGGGCTTCGGCTCGCTGTGGGTCACGGAGCACACGCACATCCCGACCTCTCGCAAGACCCCGTGGCCCGGGGGCCCGCAGCTCCCCGAGGAGTACCGCCGAACGCTCGATCCATACGTCGCGTTGACCGCGGCGGCCGCAGTCACCGACCGGCTGAAGCTCGGCACGGGCGTGTCGCTCATCGCGCAGCACCACCCGATCACGCTCGCCAAGACGGTGGCCTCGCTCGACCTCGTCTCCGAGGGCCGAGTCCTGCTCGGCATCGGGGTCGGCTGGAACGTCGACGAGATGGAACACCACGGCGTCGACCCGGCTCGCCGGCGCGGGGTCACCCGTGAGCATGCGCTCGCCATGCGGGCCCTGTGGTCCAACGACGAGGCCGCATTCGAAGGCGAGTTCGTCTCGTTCTCCCCGTCGTGGTCGTGGCCCAAGCCGGTACAGGCCGGTGGCCCCCCGATCCTGATGGGCGGCGCCGGCGGTCCGGTCACGTTCAAGCACATCGCCGAGTACTGCGACGGCTGGATGCCCATCCACGGCCGCCGCGGCGTGCTCGACAAGCTGCCCGAGTTGCGTACCGCCTGGGACGCCGCCGGTCGCGACCCGGGAGCGCTCGATCTCGGCGTGTTCGGCTGCCCCGGCAAGATCGACGTGATCGAGAGCTACGCCGAGGCCGGGTTCACCCGCTGTGTGCTCGGCCTGCCGCCGGCCCCCGCCGACACGGTGCTTCCCGTGCTCGATTCCTACCTGCCGCTGCTGGAGCGCTTCGGCGCCTGAGGCCCCAGGCCCCGGGCCGGCGATCGGCCGGTTCAGAGGTCCGAGCCGTACGGGTTCGATCGCGTGAGGCCGCGGTAGACGATCCCGTCCTTCATCACGGTGTGGATCCGGGCATGGTCCTGGAGCACCGTCACGTCCCGGCTGGGATCGCCGTCGACGACGACGAGGTCGGCGAACTTGCCCTCCTCGAGGGTGCCGACCATGCCGTTGGGGTCGAACGCCGCCCCGCCATCGCGCGTCGCGCACAGCAGCGCCTCCGTGGGCGACATGCCGAACAGCTCGACGAAGTACTGCAGGTCCTTCGCGTTCGTACCGTGCGGGGTGATGTTCAACCCGTAGTCACCACCGACGAGCACGCGGACGCCGATCTCGCGCAGGCGACGCACCGCCTTCACCGTCTCTTCGACCTCGCGCTCGTACCCCCGGGCCCGGGCCACGGCGCGCGGGATGCCGAGCGACTCGCAGTTGGCCAGGAACTGGATCTCCCAGGCGATCCCCGGGCCGACGAACACCCGGTGCCGGTCGCGGCGCAGCAGCTCGACGGCTTCGTCGTCGAGGTAGTTCGCATGGCCGATGATGTCGATCCCGGCACGCACCGCCTGCTTGACGGCGTCGGCCCCTCGGGCGTGGCACACCACGCGCAGCCCTCGGCGGTGCGCCTCGTCGACGCAGGCGTTCACCTCGTCGTCGCTGTAGGTTAGCTCCTCGGCGCGAGCCTTGTCGTTCAGGTTCTCCCCGTCGAGGTAGATCTTCACCACGTCCGCCCGGGCCTTGCGGATACGCCGCACGGCCTGGCGCACCGCCCACGGGCCGTCGGCGATCAGACCCAACCGCTCGGGCTGGGCGCCGGCCCGGTCGTCGTAGGAATCGATGTTGGAGCCGGTGCCGCCGAGATCCCGGCCGGCCGCGGCGAGCCGCGGGCCCGGGATCGCGCCCCGGTTGATCGCGTCCCGAAGCGTCACGTCGACGCGGTGCACCGAGCCGAAGCTGATCGCCGCAGTGAACCCGGCACCGAGCACCATGCGGGCGTTGTCGACCGCGGCCAGCATCGCCTCCTCGGCCGAGGCCTTGTCGATCTCGGAGGGACCGTTGTTGGCGTACGACAGGTGTGCGTGCGACTCGGTCATCCCCGGCATCACGAACCGGCCACCGAGATCGACGCGGCGCACCTCGGCCGGCACGCCGGCCGCCACCTCCGCCGGACCGGCGGCGCGCACGTAGCGACCCGACACCCACACGGCGCCACCGTCGATCACCTCCCCGTCGACACCGGTGAACACGCGGGCGTTGGTGAGCACGACGTCGGACATGGCGATCACACCTCCGGAGCCAGGCGCAGCAGGCGACGGGCGTTGGCATTCAGGGACAACGTGAAGGGATCATGGGCATGGGCGCCACCGGAGTCCCAGCCGCCGTAGTTCGTGCCGAACACGCAACGGTCGGCGCCGACGGTGGCAACGAGCAGGTCGAGCGCAGGCGGCGCGTCGAGGTGGGTGTCGAACCACAACCGACGCAGATGGCGCAGGAACCCGCCGTTGCGCAGGTGCTCGGGAACCCAGGGCCGGGTGTCGCAGGCGAACGCGAACTTCTCGGCGAGGTACCCGATCGTGCCGCCGCCGTGGGAGATGCACACGTCGAGTTCGGGGTGGCGCAGCGTGACCCCGCCGAGGATCAGCGCCGCCACCGCAAGGGTCTCGTCGATGGCGTAACCGAACAACAGCGACAGGTCGTAGCGCCGCAGCCGTGCCGGCGGCTTGCCCGCCCCGTCGTTCGACGTCGGGTGCAGGAACAGCGGCACGTCGAGCGCAACGAGCGCCTCGTAGAACGGATCAAGCCGCGGGTCGTCGAGCTCGAAGCCGAACTCGGTGCCGGTGTACGGAGCGCACAGACCCAGTTCCGTGCGGGCCCGGTGCAGCTCAGCGATCGCCAGGTCCGGGTCCTGCATCGGGAGCGCGATCCCGCCGAGGAAGCGGTCGGGGTGGCGGGCCACGACCTCGGCCATCGCGTCGTTGTGGACCCGGCAGAACCCGGCCGCGATGTCCGGCTCGATGCCGTGATACAGCGTCAACGGGTTGGGCGAGAGCAGCTGCAGTTCGATCCCGTCACGGTCCATCGCCCGCAGACGCTTGTCGAGGTCCATGAACAGGCTGCCGCGGTAGCCCATCGGCTTCATGACGTACTCGCCGATGCGGAAGAACGGCACCCCAGCATCGTCGGTGGCGAGCTCGGGCCCGTACCGGCCGGCGTGCCCGAACGCGGCCTCGAGCACGATATGGGCGTGGATGTCGATGGCGCCGCCCATGGCCGGTTCAGCCCGCGTCGTCGGTGAAGAACCGGGTGCGGATCTGGCCGCCGGGCCCGTACACCGGCTCGTTGCGGCCCACCTCGTACATCCGGTTCCACGCCCCGGTGATGCCGTGGGCACCGAGGATGTCCCGCATGGCGAAGTAGTTGGCGTGCTGGAAGTGCGCCGCCAGCGAGGCTTCGTCCTCCCACAGCTCGTAGACCTGGATCCGGGTGGGGATCCCCGGATCGGCGGCGAAGCAGTAGGCCAGGCAACCGGCCTCGTCGGTACGGGTGGCCATCTGGGTGGTGACCGATGCGGCGACGGCCGCGTCGCGGCGGGCCTCGTCGGCATAGTCGATAGTGGCGGCGACGACGATCATGGAGCCCCCCTGGCTTGCCCCGTGAGCGTACCGGAGGGCCTCGTACACTGCCGCCGGAGGTCCCGATGCGCCCGCACATCCTGTCCCTGATGGTCGTCGCCGTCGCGGAGAGCGTGGCTGCGTGCGGCGACGACTCGGCCCCGGCCGCCACGATCGCGCTCACCACTGCGCCCGCGACGGTCGCACCCAGCACGACTGCGCCCGTGACCACCGCGCCCGTGACCACCGCGGCGCCCACCACGGCGGCGCCCACCACGGCGGCGCCTGCGACCAGCGCCGCGGCCGCCAGCGGCAACGTGGCCGGCAGCTGGGTGGCCGATGCGGGAGCCGTCATCGCCGCCAACACCGCCAACATCGGCGGCGCCGGAGCGATCTCGTGCACCGGGCCCCTGACGCTCACCTTCGCCGGCGGCCAGGTGTCGTTGCGCGGCGAGTATTCCTGCACGGCGCCCGGCGGGCTCACCGGAACCGGTTCGGTCACCTCGACCGGCCAGTACCGGGTGAGCGGGTCCACCCTCGTCGTCACCGGCGCAACGACGAACGCCGTCGTCCGCATCGCCGGCACCGAGGTCCCGATCGGCCTCGGCCTCAACAACGGCGAGACGCAGTTCTCCGTGAGCGGCAATCAGCTCAAGCTCACCTTCACCGCCGCCCCGGTCGGCACGGTCACGAACGTCTACACCCGGACCGGCTGACGGGACCGGTTCAGCCCTTGGATTTCGGGGCAACGATCGTCGCCGTGCCCTGCGCAGCCGCGACCAGTCGCCCCTCGTTCTCGACCTCGATGCGAACGACGGCGAGCCGGCGGGACATCGAGATGATCTCGCCGGTGGCCACGCACACGCCGGAGGTCACCGGGGCCAGCAGGTTGACCTTGAACTCCGTCGTCGCCGCCCAAAACCCCTCAGGCATCACCGGGTACATGATCGTGCCGAGCACGTGATCGCACAGCACCGACAGGCAGCCGCCGTGCATGTTGCCCATCACGGTGATCACCTCGTCGGTCACCGGCATCTCGGCCACGAGACGCCCGGCCTCGATCGAGGTGATCCGGATCCCGAGATAGCCGTCGATCCCCTTGCGGGACACGCCACCGGTCATCCGGCGGGCGGCCACCTCGTTGAACACCTCGAACGTCGGTCTCGTGGCCATCGCTTGCCTCCTTGCTCTGTCTGGGCTCTGGTCGTTCTGGGATCGGGTCGTTCAGGGATCGGGTCGTTCAGGCATCGGGGACGAACACACCGTGGACCGGAGGCAGGCCCGGGGCCTCGCCGGCCATGCGCTGCACCAGCGGTTCGACGGCGTCGAACCCGACGGCCTCTCGGGGCAGATCGGCGAAGGGGTAGCGGCGGCTCGACAGCAACTCGAGCGCAGCCCGGTAGGCGGTGACGTCGACGCCCAGGGCGCCGATCACCCGCAGTTCCTTGTAGACGACGTGGTCGGGCTCGAATCCGGGCGCACCGCCGGGACCCCGCGTGCCGGCCACCACCACCGTGCCGCCCGGACGGGCCAGCGACACCGCCTGCGCAAACGCCTTCGGCGCTTTGGCCGTCACGTCGACGACCACGTCGGCGAGCCCTCCGGTGGCCTGCTTGAGTGCCCGGGACGGATCCTCGACCGAGACGTCGACGACGAGGTCGACGCCGAAGCGGGGGGCGAGCGCGAGACGCTCGGCATCACGAGGGCCGAGGCCGGTCATGCACACGAACGCCGCACCGGCCTCCTTTGCCGCCGCGGCGACGCACAGGCCCCGGACGCCGGGGCCGAGCACGGCGACCACGTCACCCGGACCGGTGCCCGGCACCTCCACACCCCAGCGGATGCCGGCGCCCAGCGGATTGAACAGGGTGGCCTCGACCGGGTCGAGCGCGGCCGGCACCGGCAGCAGCATCGCGTCGGGGCCCAGATAGAGGTGGGTGGCGTACCCGCCCCACAGCCCCGGCGGGCGATCGACGTCGACGAAGCCGACCATCGTCGCCATGCCGTTTCGCCGGCACCGACGGTAGACACCGGCTCGGCAGGCGTCGCACTCGCGACAGGACTGGAACACCTCCACCGCGACCCGCTGGCCGGCCGTCACGCCCCACCGCTCGGCCGCCGCCGGGCCGAGCGCTTCGATCGTGCCGATCACCTCGTGACCCGGGACGAACGGATGGGCCGAGCGGATGTGCCCGGTGTACTGCTCGTGATCGGTGCCGCACAGCCCGCAGGCCTCCACCCGCAGCAGTCCGTCACCGGCGCCGATCTCGGGCACGACGAAGCCCCGGCGCTCGAAGCGCCGGGGCTCGACGAGGACCAAGGCCTCGGCGGCACCGCCGGGCGTCACCGCCGGGCTCAGTCGTTCAGGATGACGACGGCCTTGCCCGGCGTCGTCTTCTGACCGGCAGCGTTCTCCGTCCACACGTCGACGTCGACGATCTTGCGACCGCCTTCTTCGCGCTTGGCGGTGACCACGCCCGTGGCCTTCCACTCGGTGCTCTGCATGTCCATGCCCCGGTACTGACACGACACCGAGCGGACCCAGCCGCTCGAGCCGACCCAGTCGGAGACGACCTGGCCGAGCGTCGACCACTTCATGCGACCGTGGACGATGTTGTCCCCGATGGCCTTGGCCTGGTCGTAGCTCTGGTCCCAGTGCAGCGGGTTGAAGTCGCCCGAGCCGGCGCAGTACTGCACGAGCTGCGCACGGTCAGGAGACTTGACGAGGGTGGGCAGCTGATCGCCCACGTTGACTTCGGCGAACTTCGGCATCGTGCTCGTCCCCCTCAGTAGAAGATTGCCTGGCCGTAGGTGCGCATGACGACCTCGCCCGTGACCTGGTCGGTGTAGGTCTGCTCGCTGGTGACCACCAGCATCTTGCCGAGTCCCTTGGACTCCTTGACCTCGAGGTTCGAGGTCTTGGCGGTCATGAACAGCTTGTCGCCGGCCTTCAACGGGCGCTCGTAGACCACCTCGGTGCCGCCGTCGAGCAGGCCCTTGAGGCCGTGGCGCAGCGACGGTCCGGTGTTGCGAGGGCCCGAGAACGTGGGATCGCTCTTGCCCGGGATCCACACCGCGGTACCGAGGTAGCACGGCGGGGCGGGGAGCGTGTCGTATCCCTGGGCCGCAGCCTCGTCGAGGTCGTAGTACTTCATGTCCGTGTAGCCGACCCCGCGGGCGAACGCCCGGACGCTGGTGGTGGTGATCTCCACCGGCCAGGGCTCGCTCTCCACTCCGACAACGGCTCGCATCTCGTCGGTCAGTTCGAACTCGGCGGCCATGTCACCTCCCCCAGGTGCTCGTAGGTGTCGCGATCGTGGCAGCGCTCCGGGCTCCGCCGCCACTGTGACCGGCCCGGCACCCGGCCGGCACCCGTCCGGCACCCGGCCGATCACCAGGGTTCGTTGATCCCGACCGGCTCCACCTGGCCGGCGAACGCAGCCTCGAGCCGGTCGCGCACCTCGGCGACGGTGAACCCGCCGGCGGTGCTGCGCAACGCCGCTTTCTGCGCCGCGTGGGACCACAGTCCGAGGTGCTTCTTGGTCATCGTGAGCACCTGGCCGTTCAGCCAGGACGACTCGTCGGAGGCCAGGTAGACGACGAGCGCCGTGATCTCGTCGGGTTTGGGGGTGCGCGCCACGCGCTCGTCGAAGCTCGGGTTGTTCGCGTCGCCCCGGGCCTCGGCGAGCTCGATCGCTTTGCGGATCAACGGATCGTGCATGCGGGTGTAGGCCTCGGGGATGACGGCGTTGGCGGTGATCCCCCACCGGGCGAGCTCGGCGCCCCAGGTGTAGGTCATCCCGAGGATCGCCCCTTTGGCCGCTGCGACATTGGTGCCACCGAGCAGACCGGTCTGGGCCGAGATGTCGGCGGTGTTGATGATCCGACCCCAGCGGCGGGGCCGCATGTCGCGCACGGCGAATCGGCTGACCGCGAACGTCCCGAAGCAGTCGACCTCGAGCGGCCCGCGGAACTCCTCCTCGGTCATGTTGAACATCATCCGCTCGGCGATCACGCCGGCGTTGTTGACGACGACATCGACCCCGCCGAACGCGTCGACGGCGGCGCCGACGAGCGCTTCGGCGCCGTCGAAGGACGCGACGGTCCCGACGTGGGCGACGGCGCGGCCGCCCGCGGTGCGGATCTCCTCGGCGACGGCGTGCGCGTCGTCGGTGGTGCCGTTCACCACGACCGCGGCGCCGTTGGCGGCCAACGCCGTCGCGTAGGCCCGCCCGAGCCCCCGCGACGACCCGGTCACGATCGCCCGGCGACCCTCCAGCAACAGCCGTGGCTCCATGGCATCCCCTCGGTCCGGGCCGGACCCCGGCCACCGCGGCGTACGGTAGGTCCATGGGGCGAATGCAGGACAAAGTCGTGTTGATCACCGGCGCCGCGCGCGGCCAGGGCGAAGCCGAAGCCCGGCTCATGGCCGCCGAAGGAGCGGCGGTGGTCGTGGCCGACGTGCTCGACGAGGCGGGCGAAGCCGTCGCCGGTTCCCTCGGCGCACCGGCCGAGTACGCCCACCTCGACGTGACCGACCTTGCGCAGTGGGAAGCGGTCGTGGCCGACGTCGTGGGCCGTCACGGGCGGCTCGACGTGCTCGTCAACAACGCCGGGATCTTCCGGCGAGGCAAGCTCGTGGACGCGAGCCTCGACGACTGGCGCCTGGTGATGGACGTCAACTGCAACGGCGTGTTCTACGGGCTGCGCACCGCCGCCAAGGCCATGATCCCGCAGGGCTCCGGCTCGATCGTGAACATCTCCTCGGTCGCCGGGCTGCAGGGCGCGGGCGGGGCCTTCGCCTACGGGGCGAGCAAGTGGGCCGTGCGCGGCATGACCCGCACCGCCGCCCAGGAGCTCGCACGCCACGGCATCCGGGTCAACAGCGTCCATCCGGGCCTGATCGGTACCGAGATGCTCGACCAGGTCGGCGACCAGAACCGGATGGTCAAAGGCGTCCCGATGCGGCGGGTGGCAACCAGCGACGAGGTCGCCCAGCTCGTGGTGTTCCTCGCCAGCGACGAGTCGTCCTACATCACGGGCACCGAGCACCGCATCGACGGCGGGATGATGGCCTGACCCGGCGGCGCCCTGCCGCCGTCACCCGGTGCGATCAGCACGTCGCTGCGATGAACGCAGCGATCACGCCGGCGAGCTCGGGGCCCTTGTCCTCCTGGAGGAAGTGACCGGCGTCGGCGATCGTGACATGGGCCTGACCGGCGGCGCCGGGCACCCGCCCGAGGAACGCCCGCTCGCCGCCGGCGGTGATCGGGTCGCGGTCGCTGAAGGTGCACAGCAGCGGCCGATCGAACCGGCCTAGCACCTCCCACGTGGCCACGTTGTCCGCCTCGGCCGGATCGTGGTCGGAGGTGGGCACGAGCGACGGGAAGATCCGGGCGCCGGCTTTGAACGTGTCGTCCGGGAATGGCGCGTCGTACGCCGCGATCAGGTCGTCGGGCAGCGGCGTGGCACAGCCTCGGCTGACGATCCGCCCGACGTCGAACGTCGGCGAGGTGCGCGAGTAGCGCTGCCAGGCGAGGAACGCCTCGTTGGGTCGCCGAGCACCGACGGGCAGGCCGGTGTTGCCCACCACGATCCGGGCGAACCGCTCCGGCGCAATGCCCACGAGGCGCAGGCCGACCATGCCGCCCCAGTCCTGGCCGAACAGGGTGACGTCCCGCAGGTCGAGGCGATCGAAGAGCGCTTCACGCATCCAGGCGACGTGGCGGGCGAAGGTGTAGTCGGCCTGGTCGGCCGGCTTGTCGGATCGCCCGAAGCCCAGGAGGTCGGGGGCCACCACCCGGTGACCCGCAGCGACGAGCACGGGGATCATGCGTCGGTACAGGAAGCTCCACGACGGCTCCCCGTGCAGCAGCAGCACCGGTGCCGCGTCCGCCGGGCCCTCGTCGAGATAGTGCACCCGCAGCGTGCCCGCATCGCCGTCGGCCGCGACGTCGACCCCTACTTCGGCTGCGACATCGGCAGCAACGTCGACATAGTGGGGGGCGAAGGGGAACTCGGGTAGGCCGACGAAACGGTCGTCGGGGGTGCGCAGTGCTCTCATCGGTCCTCCGGGGGATGCTCGGCGCGCAGCAGCGCAGACAGCGATGCGGTGAGTACGGCCCCGATGCGGGCCCGACCGAGGCCCTGGTCGCGCCGCAGGAGCTGATGGGCCTCGAACGAACACAACACGTCGGTGGCGGCGAGGGCCGCAGCGGCTCGTTCGGGGCCGAGTGCCTCGAACTCGGGGGCGAACGCGCGCCGGAGCTGCGCGCGCAACGACCGCCGACCCCGGTCCAGCTGCGCGGCCAACTCCGGCTGGAACGGCGCGCGCAGCCGGGCCACGACGCCGACCGCGCCGATCGCTTCGAACAGGGCCAGCCGTTGCTCGACGACGGCCTCGATGCGAGTCCGCAGCGACGCCGAGGGTGCAGCGGCCACCGTCAGCAGGCCTGCCACTCGTTCCTGCTGACGTTCGACCGCAGCCCGGCACAGATCGTCGACGTCCTCGAAGTACCGGAACACCGAGCGCTGCGACAGCCCGGCCCGCTCGGCAACGGCGTCGGCACCCGGGCGCAGGTCGCCTTCCTCGTAGAGCGCGAGCAGGGCGTCCACGACCGCATCGCGGTTGCGGGCCCGCCGCGCCATCCGACCGTCGACGCCGGCAGCCCCGTCTGCGTCAGGAGCGCTCGCGGCGTCGGTCACCGACCCGGCCATGCGTCGATGGCGGCCCGCAGGCGCTCGCGGGCCGGGGCCACGACGACCGTCAGGCACCCCGCAGGTGCCGGGGGCGCCGGATGCCCGAAGTGCACCGTGAGGTGTCCCCAGCGGCGCTCGTCACCGATCACCCGGCCTTCGACGACGAGGCGTGCGCCCTGTTCGAGCACCGCCGGCGGGACCGTGCCCTCGGGCCACAGCACGAACGTGACCGTTCCCGACCCGCCGTCGTCGCCGGCGACAGGCCCCTCGGGCAGGGCCGTGCAGTTGATCGTGAACTCGACGCCAGCCTCCTTGTGCACGTGACGTTCCTTGAAGTCGTCCCGGCGCTGCATGGCGATGAACGACTGCCGGGTCGGGTAGCGCACGATCGCCACCCGGTCCCACCCCTGCGAGACCTCCCCCGAGTCGACGACGTCGCCGGTGAACACGATCCGGGCCCCGAGGTCGGCGAGCACGTCGACGGGCGCATAGCGATCGTCGGCCTCCCGCCCCGAAAGCGCCTCACCGTGGGCGTAGGCGGCCCGCTCCCGGTAGCGCAAGAAGTTCACCATCAACGCCGGGCCGTCCTCGTCCGGTGGCCACGTGGCCAGCCGGAGGGCGTAGTCGCGATCCACGGTGCCGTAGCGCATCGGCTCACCGTAACCAATTGACAGTCGTACTGCCACTACCTAGCGTGCGGCGGGTGCGGACCGTCGACGAGATCCCTGTGGGGCACACGCCGGCCGGGGGGTACGGCGACACCATGCCGGCGCCGGTCCTGGCCGATTGCACGACACCGGTCGACGCCGGCGCGCCCGACCTGCACGGCACCTGGCGCATCGTCGAGGTGATCGTCGGTGATGCTGCGGTCGACGACCATCCGATGCTCGGTCGGATCGAGCGCGTCGAGCAGGCGGGCGACCGGGTCGTGATCGCCAACAGCGGCGTCGTGCACGACCTGCGGGCCGACGGCACCGAGCACAACGGCGTCCACGACGTGGCGGCATTCGACTTCACCACGCCGATCGTCGTGGTCGGCACGTACGAGGACCACGACGGCACCACGGCACTCGTGCTGCGTCCCCTCGGCATCCCCGGGATCGAGGTGCGCCGCTGGCGAGACGGCGACGCGATGCGGTGGTCCTACGCCGGTGCGTTCACCGCCCGGCTCGAACGGGCCTGATCCACCGGGCCCTGCGGTCCCGTGGGGCCGGTACCTCGCCCGGCTCAGCCCGGCGGTGCAGTGGCGAGCACCCCGTCGGCATGCAGGGCGGCGACGGCGTCGTCGGCCCAGCCCAACCGCCCCAGGATCGCCACGTTGTCGGCTCCGAGGGCGGGCGCGCCGCGCACCTCGGGCCGGTGACGTTCGAAGTGGATCGGGTACCCGGGAAACCGGGCCGGGCCGACCCCGGCCTGATCCCAGGTGACGATGAACCCACGGGCCGCGAGGTGGGGATCCTCGACGAGGTCGCCGTTCGTGAACGCGGGGCACGCCGCCACCCCGGCGGCCTGCAGCTCGGCGGCGGCCGTCGCCGCCGTCCGGGTCGCGGTCCACGCCGCGATGACGGCATCGAGCTCGTCGTGATGGGCCCGGCGCCCGGCGGGATCGAGGTTGCGCCACGGAGCCGGTAGCGCAGCGCCGAGCAGGCCGACGAGACCGGCCCATGCGTCCTCGTCGGTCACCGACACCGCGACCCAGCGGTCGTCGCCCGCACAGCGGTAGACGCCCTGGGGCACCGCGTCGACGGACCGATTGCCGTGCCGGGCGGGCGGGGTCCCGGTGATCGACGCCGCGAGCACGTCGTCGGCGGCGATGGCCAGCAAGGTCTCGAGCTGCGACAGGTCGACGTGGACCGCCGAGCCGGTGCAGGCCCGCTCCCAGAGGCCGGCGAGCACGGCGTAGGCGCCGTGGACGCCCCCGACCGCGTCGGGAAAGGCGATCCCGAGCCGCATTGGTCCCTCGCCGAGGTAGCCGGTCGCTTCGTCGAATCCGGCGTACGCCTCGAGCACCGGGCCGTAGGACGAGTGCGAAGCCATCGGGCCGGTCTCGCCGTACCCGGTCATCGCCACCGTGACGAGGCGACCGTTGACCGGCGCGAGCGACGCCGCGTCGATCCCGAGCGACGCGGCGCCTCGAGGGGTGTAGTTGTGCAGCACCACGTCGGCCTGGGCGACGAGCGCCTCGAGGACGGCCCGCCCCGCCGCCGGCTTGGCGTCGAGGCACAAGCTGGCCTTGCCCCGGTTCATCTTGTTCCACACCCCCATCCGGTTCCACCACTGCGCCCCGGGGTCGGCCTCGGGGAAGATCTCGGCCCGGATCTGCGGGTCGGGCAGCATCCCGCGCGCCCAGCCCGCCTTGCCGCCGATCTGGCTCGCCCGGCCGGTCGTGCCGAGGCCACGGCTGGCCGGGTGCTCGATCTTGACGACCTGAGCGCCGAGGTCGGCCAAGGTCCGCCCGGCGAGCGGGCCCGCCCAGGCGATCGAGCACTCGACGACGCGGACCGCAGCGAGATCGATCGCCGGGAACGCCCGCGCCGGCGCCGTGCCCGCGACCACCGCCCGGGCGGCGTCGAGCACGGCCTCGGTGTGCGCGCCGAGCGCCGGGGCAGGCTGCGCGGATCGGGCCGGCACCGGCCCGGGATCGAGCCGCAACGGCACGGAAGGCATCCGGGCCCCGGGCGCGAGGTCGGGACGCTCGACGAAGGCGTGGCGCGCCGCGAGGTGCTCGCTGTGGAGCACCTCGACGAAGTCCTGCGCCCGGGACGCAGGCACGCGGTTGGCCTGCAGGGCGTCCACGACCTCGTCGGCCGTATGGGCCGACAGCCAGGGCTCGAACGCCGCGTCCACGTGATCGGCCCGCTCGAAACGGGCCGCCGGGGCGTACAGGTCCTCCTCGACGAGCAACTCGGGCGCCTCGAGGGTGAGACACAGCCGCTCCCACTGCTCCCGACTGGCGGCGCAGATCGACACGAAGGCCCCGTCACTGCAGCGGTACAGGCACATCGGATGGAAGCTCTCCCCCAACCGCAATCCCCACCGCCGCTTCACCGCACCGGTGTGGGTGAACATCGTGAGCGTCCACTGGTGACCGGCCGCCGTAGCCTCCATCGCCCCGATGTCGACGAGTTGACCCTCCCCGGTGCGCGCCGCGTGGAGCACCCCGGCGGCGGCACCGACGGCGGCCGTGGCCCCGACGACGTGCGACGCCCAGTCACCGCCCCCTTGCAGGGGCTCCCGGTCGGGCTCGCCGTTCAGGTAGAGATAGCCGCCCGAAGCCCACTCCACGAGCGGCGAGGACCGCCACGGCGCGTACGGCCCGGTGAGCCCGAACCCGCTGATCGCGACGACCACCCCCGCGGGCTGGACCGCCCGGACCCGGTCCCGCAGCGCCGTTGCGACGACCGGGTCACCGTCGACGGTGACGAGCACAACGTCGGCCCACCCCAGCAGCGCGTCACCGTCGGGGCCGGCGAGATCGACGACGACGGAACGCTTGCCCGCGCCGAGGTGTTCGTGCCGGACGCGCACCGGCCCGGCTGGGCCGGCCACCGTCGGTCCGGTGTGCCGGGCCGGGGCACCGAGCGGGGGCTCCACGAGCACCACGTCGGCACCGGTCGCGGCGAACAGCCGCCCGGCATAGGACGCGGCCGTCGAACCGGCCACCTCGAGCACCCTCACGCCACGCACGACCACCTCCGATGTCCCCCGACGACCGCTCGCCTAGCACCCCGAGCACCCGACGGGCCAGTGCAGTCGATCCCCGATCCGTACGGCCAACCTCGATAGGGTCGCTCGACGTGACGTCGGTGCAATGGGGTCGGTTGGGCGACGGTTCGGAGGCGCCCGCCGTGGGAGAACACAATTCGGTACTCGCCGAGCGGCACGGGACCACCATCGAGCAGATCCTCTCGGGGGACCTCGGCGGCGCCCAATACCTGTCCAACGACCACGACGAGTGGGTCATCATCGTGGATGGCGCGGCGCGCCTCGAGGTGGACGGGACGGTTCGGGTGATCTCGGCCGGCGACTGGGTGTTCATCCCCGCCGGCACGCCCCATGTGCTGCACGAGACCCGGCGGGGCACCCGCTGGGTGGCCGTCCACCTCCGGCCGTCGTAGGGCTCCGGCCGTCCGAGGGCTCCGCCCGTACCACTCAGGCGGTACAGGCCCGCACGAACGCCACCATCTCGTCGACGGCGGTGACCGCTTCGGGCGCTTCGGCCCCGCAATCCACCCAGCGCACCCCGTCCTCGGGGAATCGCTCGCCGTACTGCAGGCGCCACGGCCCGTTGAGGATCCAGATGTGCTCGGTGTCCGGGTACTCCGTGATCGTCACCCGTACCCCCGCGGCTCGGGCCGAGGCAGCGAGCCGGATGCTGTCGTCGTGGCACACGTCCCGACCGGCGGCCTGCACGAGCAGCGGCGGCAGGCCCCGCAGATCGCGGTAGACGGGCGAGTGGCGGCCGTCGGCGGGGTCGATCCCCCCGGGGGACAGGAACGTGGTGGACAGCCCGACGACGAGCTCTCGCCGGATGTCGAAGCGGTTGCGCACCGGGTCGTCGAGCGACGGCGTGTTGAGCGCGATGTCGGCCCACAGGGAGTTGGTCATCGCGCATCCCGGCATCGCCAACCCGAGGTCGCGCGCGTCTGCGCAAAGCGACACGGCCAGCGCACCACCGGCCGAGTCCCCGGCGACGGCCACCCGGCCCGGCGCGAACCCGCCCGGGCCGATCAGGTGGCGGTAGACGGCCAGGACGTCGTCGTGGGCCGCGGGGAACGGGAACCGGGGCGACAGCCGGTAGTCCGGTGCGACCACCCGGCACCCGAGCCCGAGCGCCAGCCGAGCGGTGCCCCGGCGCGCCCAGGCGGCCAGACCGCTCGAGTAGCCCCCGCCGTGCAGGTAGAGCACCACCCGGGTGGGATCGGTGACGCCACCGGCGGGTTCGGTCCATTCGACGGGCACCCCGCCGAGTTCGTCACGCTGCAGCACCACCCCGTCGGGCACGGTGATCAACGACGCGAAGAACAACTCCTGCTGTGCGATCTGCTCGGCCAGCTCCGGCGACATGGCGACCCCCTCGCACCCGGAGGGTACCGGCCGGCCGGGTGCGCTCAGCGCTGCTTGGCCTTGCGGGCCCGCTCCTGTTCCCGCCGCGCCACCCGGGCCGCCTTGATCCGGGCTCGTTCGGCCAGCTCCTCCGCGGTCGGCTCGACCTTCACCGGCTTGGCCGGCGGGGGCACCGGCGGCAGCGCAAGCAGGTCGTCGTGGCGCAACAGCTGCACCAGCGTCGGGGTGGCGGGCGCTTCCCCGCAGACGGCCGACGCGAGCATGAGCCGGGTGGCCCCGAGCCCGTGCCGCTCGACGAGGCCAGGGGCGACCCGGCGCAGGTCGTCGGTCGACGGGAGGTCGGCTGCGTCGCCGAGCTGCTCGATGCAATCGGCCAGCACCCGGTCGGTGAGCAAGATCGCGACCGCCTCGGCGGTGCCGTCGAGCCGGCCGCGCGCCGCGACGGCCCGCAGGGCACCGGCTCGGTCGCCGTCGAAGCCGGCGATCAGTCCGTCGAGGTGAGGGCGCTGGTCCTCGGTCAGCCCGTCGGCCAGCGCGACGAGCTCGTCGTCGCTCGTCGCCGCCAACGCCCGGTCGAGCAGGGCGAGGGCCGCCAGACGGGCCTTGGGGTCACGTCGGTCGGTACGGGCCGGGCGTCGCTGTCCGCTCACGAGCAGAGGACCCTACGCAACCGGCCGGCCCGACACCGGGCGCGCGCTCACACGGCCCGGCCGGCGGCGTTGCCGGACCGGATCGCCCCCCACAGGTGCCCCGGCTCGTGCGCATCGCCCACGACGTGCACCTCGACCCCGTCCGACACGGTCAGGCCGTGGGGCCGGTGCTGCGGTTCGATCACCACGACGAGGTCGGCGACCGGCAGCGGCTCGCCGGGATCGACACCGGTCCGAGCCCGGAATCGACCGGGCCCGGCGGCGAGCCGCTCGAGCGCCGGGGCGACGACCAGTTCCCGCAGCGCCCGCACCGCCAGCATCGGCAACGGGGTCACGACGGTGACGTCGATCCCCCAGCCGACGAGCCGTTCGGCGACCCCGAGCACCTCGTAGCTCCCGAACCGGTCGACGATCACGGCGTCGGCCACCCCGGGTGGGGGCGCATCGAGCGCGGCGATCTCGATCGAGGACCACGCCCCCGCCGGCCGGGCCCGCACCGCTCCGGTCGCAGCGATCACCACGTCAGGCGCCAGCGCCGCGAGCGCCGCATCGTCGACCCGGGCGCCGGTGCGCACCTCGACGCCGAGACGGACCACCTCGGCCGCCAACCAGTCGACGATCTCGCCGATCGCGCCCCGGTGGGGGAACCGGCGTGACCACCGCAGGTTGCCGCCGAGCGTGGTGTCCGCCTCGCACACCACCACCCGATGGCCCCGCAGCGCCGCCACCCGGGCCGCTTCGAGCCCGGCCGGGCCGGCGCCGACGACGACGACCCGGCGGGGTGTCACGACCGGTTCGTACGCGCCGTCGTGCACCCGCTCGAAGCCCACGTCCGCATTGACGGCGCACGCCATCCGGCCGAGCGACAACCCGCCGACGCACCCCTGGTTGCAGGCGATGCACGGGCGGACCTCATGGGCCCGTCCGGCACGGGTCTTGGCGACGAGGTCCGGGTCCGCGATGTGCGCCCGGGTCATGCCCACGAGGTCGGCGATCCCGGTCCGGATCACCTCGTCGGCCTCGGCGAGCGTGCGGAACCGGCCCGTGACGATGGTGGGCAGGGAGGTCGCCTTCGTGACCACCTCGCTGGTCGGCAGTTCATAGCCGACCCGCTCGTGCATGGCACCGATGATCTTGTGGGCCGCCCGGCAGCTTCCGTAGGTGACGTTGACGTAGTCGACGAGCCCCGTGTCGCTCAGCGCGGCGACGACGTCCGCACAGTCCTCGGCCAGCATCCCGGCCTCGTCGGCCTCGGCGCCGGTGCGGATCCCCACCACCACGTCGGGACCGACGGCGGCGCGCACGGCGGCGAGCACCTCGACACTCAGGCGTAACCGCCCCTCGAACGAACCGCCGTAGCGGTCGTCGCGGCGGTTCGTCGCCACCGACAGGAAGCCCTGCAGCAAGTAGCCGTGGGCGGCGTGCACCTCGATGCCGTCGACCCCACCCTCGACCATCCACCGTGCGGCCTGCGCGAAGCAACCGATCACCTCGTCGATCTCCGCGATCGTCATGGCGTGCGACGTCGAGCCGTTGGTGAGGCTCGGCACCTCGCTCGCCGACCACGGGCGTTCGCCGGCCCGCATCGGCACCCCCTCGTGGCCGAGGTGGCCGAGTTGGGCGAACACCCGCATGCCCGTCGGGCGCACGGCGTCCATCAACCGGGCTGCGTCCTCGATGCAGGATTCGTCGTGCAGGCGGAGCGTCCCGGTGTCGGTCCAGTGGACGCTGGCGGCTTCGATGATCGACAGACCGACCCCACCGCGCGCCCGGGCCAGGTGGTAGGCGATCAGGTCGTCGCTGATGCGGCCCTGGCCGATGTTGGTGCCGTGCGCGGTGCGCACCACTCGGTTCGGGATCGTGACGCCCTTGATCGTGATCGGCGCCAGCACCTGAGCGAACTGCGACGTCATCCCCCGAGCATGCCCGCCCGGCCCGCTCACGGCGTCGTCTCGCCGACGGCGGTACGGATGCCGCCCTTCACCGCCGATCGATGGGCCGCCACCACCGTCGCCGTGTTCGCCCGGCTGTCCGCGAGGTCGACACCGAGCGGGGCGCCGTCGAGCACCGCGGCGGTCAGGTCGGCGATCTCGTAGTCGTACAGGTCGGCGCCGGCCTCGACGATCACCTCCTCGAGGTGATCGCCCGCAGGGCCGATACGCACCACTGAGCGCCGGCCCGGCTTGAACGGGTTGTCGAGGACGATGAGCCCGCGCGTGCCCACGATCTCCAGGTTCGTCCGGTAGGGCGCTGCGAACGACGAATCGAACTGGGCCGAGACACCGTCGCCGAAGTGCAGCGTGCCGAGGCACCACAGGTCGATCCCCGTCGGCCCGAGGTGCCGGTGTGCGCTCACTGCGTCCGGCGCACGGCCGATCACGGTGCGGGCGTACGAGATCGGGTAGACGCCGACGTCCCAGGCCGAGCCGCCACCCATCACCGGGTCGAGCCGCACGTCGCCGGGATTCGTGAGCGGGAAGCTGAACGATCCCCGGACCAGGCACACCTCGCCGATCGCACCCGACGCGATCAGCTCGAGCACGCGCCGGGTCTGGGGATGGTGGCGATACATGAACGCCTCGGTCACGACCACCGAGTTCGCCACCGCCGCTGCGGCGATGGCGTCCACGTCGTCGACGTCGAGCGCCAGCGGCTTCTCGCACAGCACGTGCTTGCCGGCCTCAGCGGCTCGGATCGTCCACTCGGCGTGCAGGTGGTTGGGGAGCGACACGTACACCGCATCGATGTCGGGATCGGCGAGCATCGCCTCGTAGGAACCGAACGCCTGCTCCAGGCCGTGAGCTTCCGCGTAGGCCCGGGCCCCCTCGAGCGAGCGGCTGGCGACCGCAACGGCGGCGGCCCGTGGGCAAGCCCGCAGCGCCGGGAGCACCTTCGCGTTGATGCGGGCAGTGGACATCAGCCCCCAGCGGAGCACGGACATGGGCGACCTCCCGTTCGGAACGGATCCCCTAGCCTGCCCGAGACGCCATGCGACGCAAGGGGTGCAGATGGGCACGCTCCAGGCCGACGGCCGATACGAGATCGACGACGCCGACCGGGCGGCGTTCGCTGCGCAGGGCTTCGTGCACCTGCGTGGTCTGCTCACCACGGCCGAGGTGGACGAGCTGTCCGTCACCTACGACCGGTTCCTGCGGCGCGAGATCGTCGTGCCCGGCAAGGACTACTGCGACATGGCCGGCGACTACGGCCGGCGCCCGGAGGATTTCTCGATCGTCAACGTGATGCTGCCCCGCCGCTACCACCCGGCCTGGCAGGGCAACGTGTTCGAGCGGCGCAGCGCCGAGGTCGCCACGCAGCTCCTCGGCGAGGGCATGGCCATCGACTACGACCAGTTGCTGGCCAAGCAGCCCCACAAGGACGATGCCGTGTTCGCCTGGCACCAGGACATGGCCTACTGGCCCGACACCCCGGACCGACGGACCGCGACCTTCTGGCTGGCGATCGACGACTCCACGCTCGACAACGGCTGCATGCGCTTCGTCCCGGCCACCATCCACGAGCCGGCGCTGCGCCCGCACGTCCCGCTGTTCGGCGACCGGGGCGAATCGCACGCGCTCGGCACCGACCTGCGGGCCGACGACGTGGTCGTTCCGACGCCGATCGCCCGAGGCGACGTCACCGTGCACAACGAGCGGGTGCTGCACGGCTCGGGCGGCAACCACACCGCCGGATGGCGGCGGGCGTACATCCTCGCGTTCCGGTCGACCGACACCATCCGCATCGAGCGCGAGCTGGGGTTCACCCACAGCCACAACGACGACGCGACGGTCCTCGACGCCGTCGGCAGCGGGTCGGTGCAGCGGCTGGCGCCCTGACCGTCTCAGCGCGCCGCACGCACCGAGGCGGCGAGCAGGTCGCGCGGTCCGCGGCGCCGGTGGCGGTCGGACACCTCGTTGAGGGTGCCGACGACGGTGAGCCCCGCGCGCGAGCACGCTTCCGGTCGTCCCGAACGCGCCGTGGAGCGTCGCCCCACCGAACCGCAGGCGTCGTATCCCGGCCCCGTGGACGCCTTCCCGGGACCCGGTGCCACTCCCGCTGCATGTCGTCGAGCACGTCCCGGCTGATCAGACGCCCGCCGAAGAATGCCTCCAACAGCACAGCGGCGTCCTCCAGCGTGGTGACCACGGCGGTGGCGGCCCCCATCGATGCGCCGCCGCTCGGGATGACCACCACTCGGGCGTCGCGCCGGATGGAGATCCAGATGGGGCACGTACTCGGCGACGGGGCGGTCCCAGTCGAGTGCACCGTCATCGCGCAACTGCGCGACGATGCTGGCGCAGACGAGCTTCGAGCCCGCTGCGAGGAAGAACGGTTGCTGCGGATCGCCCAGGGTGAGATCGAGCCGGCCATCGTCGGCGCGCACCCGCCAGAGCACGGCGAGTTGCCGTCGCTGGCAGGATTCGAACGCTGCTCTGATCCGATCGGCGCCGCCTCGCCGCATGGCCTCATTCTACGGTGCCGTACGCCGCCCCCGATGCCGTCGTCCGCACCCGGGAGCCTCCGGTCGAGACCGCGGCGACCGCGGCGGCGAGGTCGGCCAGGACGTCGTCGACCACGGCCTCGTGCACGGCGTTCACCGTGCAGTGCAACGACGGGGGCGGACCCTGACGGTCGAGGTACCAGCCCTGCCGGGCCAGGTGGTCGGCGATGGCGTCGAGGTCGAGATCCGGCCTCGCGCCGAACGCGACGAGGGTCGTATCCGGTTCGGCACGCAACACGAGACCGTCGATCGACCGGATCCCCGCCGCGAGGCGAACCGCCGTGCGGCGGGCCCGCTCGGTGAGCGCGAGGTAGCCCTCGTCGCCGAGGTGGCGCAGCACCGCCCAGGCCGCGGCGATCGGGCCACCCGACTTGGTGCCCAACACGCCCGAAGAGCCGTACCGGCCGCCGAGCCAGTTGTCCGTGACGAACGTCTGATGACGGCGCAGGGCCTTGGAGGCGTGGACGATCACGGAAGCGCCCTTCGCGGCGTAGCCGTACTTGTGGAGATCGACCGAGATCGACGTCACGCCGGGCACACGGAAATCCCACGGGGGTACGGCATGACCGAGGCGCTCCAGGCAGGGCAGGACGACACCACCCATGCACGCGTCGACGTGGCAGTTGATCCCCCGCTCGCCGGCCAGCGCTGCGACCTCGACGACCGGGTCGATCACCCCCTGCGGATACTGCGGCGCCGAGGCCACCAGCAACACCGTGCGCTCGGTGATCGCCGCCGCCATTGCGTCGACGTCGGCGCGCCAGTCGTCGCGGACCGGCACGCGAACGGACCGGACGCCGAAGTAGTGCGCCGCTTTCTCGAGCGCGGCGTGCGCCGATGCCGGCAACACCATCTCGGGTTCGGTGATCCCCCGCTCGGTCCGGCCGCGCTCCCGGGCCGCGAGCACCGCCATCAACAGCGACTCGGTGCCACCCGAGGTGAAGAACCCGGCGGCGTCGGCACCGCCGTGGAACCACCCGCTGACCGTGTCGACGATCTCGGCCTGCATGCGGCGAAGGCCCGGGAAGGCGTCGACGTTGAGCGCGTTCTCGCTCGAATACGCCGCATACGCCGACTTGGCGAGGCGGTCGAGCTCGTCACCGGCGTGGTACACGAGCGAGAACGCCCGGCCCTCCCGCCAGCGCACGTCGTCGCGCCGCAGCGCTTCGATCTCGGCGAGGACGTCGGCAGCGGGGCGTGCGGTCATGATCGGACGGTATCGACCAGGACGCCGGCCTCGGCCTCGTCCAGCCCGAGAACGGCGAGCAATCGGGCCACGACCTCGGCGGGATACCCCGGCCGAGGCGCACCCCAGGCGAGCCGGCGCACGGCGGTCATGAGCGTGCCGACGACCAGATCGAGCGTCGGATCGTCGTCGGCCCAGCGGAACCGACCCTGCGCATGCCCGTCGGCAAGGTCGTGCCGGAGGTGGCGGGCGAGCGCTCGGCGCGACGATCGCGGCGGGTCGGTCAGGCGGACCAGCACCCGGCCCCAGCGCTGATCCGCAGCCGCCCGTTCGAGGACCCGCAGGCTCGCAACGGCGAACCGCACCGCCGGGTCGGCGCCCTCGGTGTCCGCAGCGGCCCGATCGGCGAGGTCGCGCAGCGACTCCGCCGCCAGGGCGTCGAGCAGGGCGTCGCGGTCGTCGAAGTAGTTGTAGAAGGTGCCGTTGGCCAGCCCCGCGGCCTCCACCACGTCGCTCACGGTGATCGCGCCCTTGTCGGCCAGGACCGCGAAGCCGGCCTCGAGCAACTGCCGGTGGGTACGAGCCCGCTTCTTGTGACCGCGGGTGACGGTGTCGGGCATCGCTGCGTCCCCGATCGAAGCGCCCTGAAATGAGAACACTCCCAGTATTGACGAAATTCCCATCACGTCGCCAGACTTCGGCGACCCGCTCAGGAGCGGCGCCGACCGAGGGGGACGACCATGGGCCTGAACGGATTGCTCGACATCGAGCTGCGCGTCCCGGACCCGGCGACGTTGGTGGCGTTCTGGGAGCGCCGGGGCCTGGTCCATCACGGTGACGGGGTCCTCGGCACCGCGGACCGGCCGGTGCAGATCCGGATCGTCGAGGGTGGCTACCGGCACCTCGGCGCGCTCCGTCTGAGCTGTGCCGCCGAGGAGGATCTCGCCACGATCGCCGGCCGCCTGGCCGGACTCGGCGTGGAGGCCGCCGTCACCGACGCGACGTTGCACTGCATCGACCCGGTGTTCGGACACGGCGTCACCGTGGACGTCGCAACGCCGCACCCGCTCACCCCGGGTCAGGCCCGTGCCGTCAACCCACCGGGCACCGTGGTGCGGGCCGGGGCTCGCGCCGATGCCGTCACCGAACCCGGGCCGCGGGCACCACGCCGGGTCGGGCACGTGGTACTCGGCACGCCGAAGCTGGCCGAGGCCAACGCCTTCTACCTCGACGGCCTCGGGTTCCGGGTCTCGGACCGAATCCGCAAGGGCCTGGCCACGTTCTCCCGGATCGAGTCCGACCACCACAACCTGCTCATCCACCCGGCGCCGACGAGCTACCTCAACCACTACGCGCTCGAGATGGACGACATCGATGCCATCGGCAAGGCGGGCACTGCGGTGCTGGCCGAACGGGCCGACGCCGCCGTCGTCGGGATCGGTCGCCACAACCTCGGCTCGAACCTGTTCTGGTACCTCACCGACCCGGCCGGGACCATGTTCGAGTTCTTCGCCGACATGGACCAGATCGTCGACGACGAGGCCTGGGCCCGCGACCAGTGCCGGCTCGACTGGGAGGGCGCGGACGGCCCGGCCGGGTTCTCGGTCTGGGGTCCCAAGGATCCACCGCCCGCGTTCTTCGCCCCGCCGGACCTCGCCGCGATCGGCGCCGCGCGCGAAGCCCTCGGGCTGCCCTGATGGATCTCGGCATCGCCGGGCGGCGCGCCGTGCTGCTCGGCTCGAGCCGCGGGCTCGGCCGGGCGTGTGCGGAAGCGATCGCCCGGGAGGGTGTCCACGTCGTGATCAACGGCCGCAACGCCGCCGACGTCGAACGAGCGGTCGTCGAGCTCGGCGAGCGGCACGGCGTCGAGGCGGTCGGCGTCGTCGGCGACTCGGCCACCCCCGACGTCCACGACGCCCTGCTCGAGGCCTGCCCGGCGCCCGACATCGTGCTCGTCAACGGCGAGGGCCCACCCCCGATGCCGTGGTCACGCCTCGACGACGAGGCGCTGGACGCGGCGCTGCGCCAGGCGTTCACCGGACCGGTCCGGTTCCTGCAGCGCGTCGTGCCCGGTATGTGCGAGCGCGGCTTCGGGCGGATCGTGACGATCGCGTCGGCGATGGTGAAATCACCCAACCCGATGATGCACCTCTCGCAGGGTCCCCGGCTTGCGCTGACCGGGGTGCTGAAGGGTTTGTCGAAGGAGGTCGTGCGCCACAACGTCACGGTGAACCAACTCCTGCCCGAACGCTTCGACACGGCCCGCCAGCAGCAGATGGCCCGCCTCGTGATGCAGCGTCGGGGGATCACCTACGACGAGGCGCGCGCCGAACAGGTGGCCTCGATCCGGGCCGGGCGGCTGGGCCGGCCCGAGGAGTTGGGTGACGCGTTCGCGTACCTGTGCTCGGCGCAGGCCGGCTACCTGAGCGGGCAGAGCCTGCAACTCGACGGCGGCAGCTACGAAGGGGTGTTCTGACCATGGCCCGGACGATCGAGGCGCTCGTGGCCGAGGTGCGGGCCCACCACGCCGAGTTCGAGGCCACCGCCGCCGAGGCCGACCGGCTCGGCCATGCGCCCGACGCACTCGACGCGTTGATGCGCCGGCTGCGGGTCCCGATGATCAAGGCACCCGCCGACGTCGGCGGTGACGAACTCGGGCTCGCCGAGCAGTTCGCCTACTTCGAGGCGCTGAGCTACGCGAACGCCACCGCGGGATGGACCGGGTTCAATCACGCCGGGGCCGCAGGCATGGCCGGGGCCAAGCTGCCCGACGAGGGCGCGCGCCTGCTGTTCGGGAGCGATCCGTCACCGGTCCTGGCCGCGGTCGCAGCGCCGAGCGGACGGTGGCGCCGGGCCGACGGCGGGGTCGTCGCCACCGGGACCTGGCAGTACGCGAGCGGCGTCCGCCATGCCGACTGGGCGCTGCTGTCGGCGCTCGAGGCCGGCACGGATCGCCCCGCGCCACGCCTGGTCGTCGTCCCGATCGAGCAGACCACCGTCGCGGGCGAGTGGAACGTCATGGCGCTGAAGGGGACGGGCAGTATCAGCGTCACGCTCGACGACGTGTTCGTCCCCGACGCGCTCGTGATCGATCCCGCCGCCGGGCTGCGCCGGGGTGGCCCGATGTACCTGCTCGGCTACCAGGCCTACGTCGCTCCGGAGAACCTCGGGTTCACGATCGGGGTGTGCCAGCGGTTCTGCGACGAACTCGCCCGCTACGCCGGCGCAAAGGCCCGCGGCGGCGAGGGCCGGCTCGCGGACCGCGGAGCGTTCCAGTACGAGCTGGGCAAGGGCCAGCTCACCGTGCGCGCAGCCCGGGCCTTCGGTGCGGACACGTTCCGCAAGGCCGACTCCGTCCTGCGCGCCGGACGGGCACTCACGGCCGGCGAACAGCAGGAGATCGCCGCCATGCTCGCCTGGTCCACCGAGAGCGCAGCAAACGCGGTCAGCCACCTGTTCCATTTCGCCGGGGCCGGGGCGCTGTTCTCCCACAACGTGCTGCAGCGCTGCTTCCGCGATGCGCACGGCTCGGTGCAGCACCAGGTGGCGTCGAACGCCGTCTACGACCGGGTCGGCCGGGCCCTGCTGAGCCGAGCCGAAGGGCACTGAGGCCTTCGGCCATTGGGCCCTGTCCCGACCGATGGCGCGCCGGGCAACGTGCGGCCATGGACCCCACAGCGACGGACCTCCGGCGGGTGCTGGTCGCCTACCACTCGGCCGACGGCCAGACGGCGAAGATCGCCGAGCGGATCGCCGAGCGGCTGCGCCAGAACCGGATCGCGGTCGAACTGCTCGACGTCGCCCACGCGCCCGGGCCCGGCGGCTTCGATGCCGTCGTGGTCGGCGACTCGATCCACGCCGGGCATCACAGCCGGGCGCTCACCCGCTGGCTCACACACCACGGCGAGGCCATCGGGCGCACACCGTTCGCCCTGTTCCAGGTGAGCCTGGCCTCGGCCATCGACGACGCGGTCCATGCCGCCGAGGCTCACCAGTACCTGCAGCAACTGTTGGGCGCGACCCGGGTGCACCCCGACATCGTCGGGCTGTTCGGGGGCGCGCTCGCCTACACCCGCTACGGCTGGCTGAAGCGACGGCTCATGCGTTCGATCGCGCGGCGCAGGGGTGGCCCCACCGACACCGGCGCCGACCACGAGTTCACCGACTGGGAGGCGGTGGACCATTTCAGCGACGACGTCGCCCGACTCATCGAGGTCTGGCACGCCGCCGATCGCAGCGGTTGATCCCGGTGACGGTCTCGACACGGTGAGGGTCTTGACAGCAGCAGGGCCCCGCCGGGACAGTGCGGGCTCGACCCACAGGAGAGCCGACAGCGTGATCGCTCGTGTACCGATGCAACCGCCCGAATCGAACCGACCGGTCGATCACACCACGATCGTCGCCGTCGCCGATCGCCTCGCGGCGGCGTACGCCACCGGACCGATCGCGCCGATCCGCACCGAGTTCGAACCCGGTGACGTCGTGAGCGCCTACGCCGTGCAGCGGCACAACACCCAACGCTGGATCGGCGAGGGCCGGCGCGTAGTCGGTCGCAAGATCGGACTCACCAATCCTGTGGTGCAGCGGCAGTTCGGCGTCGACCAACCCGATTTCGGGGCCCTGTTCGCCGACATGTGTCTCGTCGACGGTGAACCGGTGGCAGCAGGACGCGCGTTGCAGGCCCGGGTCGAAGGCGAGGTGGCGCTCGTCGTGGGCCGGCGTCTCGACCAGCCCGACCTCGCGCTGCCGGAGCTCCTGCGGGCCGTCGAGTTCGTGCTGCCGGCGATCGAGGTGGTCGGTTCGCGCATCGCCGGCTGGGACATCTCGATCGTGGACACCGTCGCCGACAACGCCTCCAGCGCGCTGTTCGCGCTCGGTACCCGGCCGGTGCGCCCCGAGGCGATCGAACTCGGTGACGTCACCATGCAGCTCAGCGTCGACGGGGTGGTCGTGTCACAGGGGACCGGACGGGCCTGCCTCGGCCACCCGTACCGGGCGGCGTTGTGGCTCGCGCGCCGGCTGGCCGAGGAGGGTGACGCGCTCGAGGCAGGCGATGTCGTGATGACCGGTTCCCTCGGACCGATGGCGTCCTTCCCGGCGGGCACGACCGCGGTGGCCACCTTCGGCGAGCTCGGCGAGGTGCGCACGCACCACGAGACCTGAGCCACCGGCACCTGGCCTGCTACAACGGCCGGCGTGGCTGAAGGGGAAGCGCCGCTCGCCGGCCTGCACGTACTCGAACTCGCCTCCGGCATCGCCGGCCCGTACGCCGGCCGGCTGCTGGCGATGCTCGGCGCAACGGTGGTCAAAGTCGAGCCGCCCGGGGGTGATCCAGCCCGGCGCACCCGCGTCGACGACGAGCCGCTCACGGGCACGTCACCGCTGTACGTGCATCTCGCGGCGGGCAAGCACAACGTATCGCTGGGTGCGGTTCCCCCCGGCTGGGCCGACGTCGTCTTCGACGATCGGGTGCGCACCCAGCTCGATCCGTCGGCCCCGGACGCCGCCTTGCGCGACGGCGCGTCACTGCTCGTGACGGTCTCGCCGTTCGGGTTCGACGGCGAGCCGGGCGGCATCGACCACGACGTGTTGGCCCAGGCCCGCAGCGGGATCATCGGGGTGCAGGGCAACCCGGGCCGCGAGCCGATCCGCCTGCCCGGATGGCAGGCCCAGTACCAGGCCGGGGCCACCGCTGCCGTCGGTGCGCTCGCCGCGCTGCGCCTGCCCGGGGTGCGCCATCTCGACGTGTCGTGGACGGCGGCGCTGATCACCGGCTGCGAGTTGCACTTCGCCGACGGGTTGGTGTCCGCACGGCGCTGGGCGCCCACCGGGCCGTTCCCGGTGACCGCGTTCCCGGGCGGGGCACTGCCCTGCAAGGACGGCCACGTCGTGCCTGGCAGCTTCCGGGACCTCGACTGGGAGATGCAGTGCCTGCTGTACGGGATCCCCGAGTGGATGACCGACGACGCGTACCGCACGCGGCTCGGGCGGGCCACGCGCATCGACGAGGTGTGGGCGCGCATCAAGGGGTGGTACGCCGAGCGCACGAAGGCGGAGATCTTCGAGCTCGCCCTCGACACCCCGTGGACGGTCGGCAAGGTGATGACCGGGACCGAGGCGCTCGCCGATCCGCATCTCGCCGCCCGGGGGTTCCTCGGCCCGATCGACACCGACGACGGACCGGTCACCGGGCCCGTCCGGCCGTTCCGCACCGTCGGGGTGCCGGTGGCCGATCAGCGGGTGCGCACCACCGGCGCCGACGACGGTTCCCCGGAGCTGGCCGCCGTGTTGGCCGTCGATCGCACGCCGGTGACGCGGCGGCCGCTCGAGGGGTTGCGGTTGCTGGAGGTGACGACGGCGTGGGCCGGGCCGTTCGTGGGCAACCTGCTCGGCTCGCTCGGGGTCGACGTCGTGAAGTTCGAGGCCATGCGCCCGTTCGAGGGCTACCGCGTGCTTCGGCTCCACGCCGACAGCGACCCGGACCGTCTCGCGGCGTTGAAGGTCGACAACCGGTGGTTCGAGGCGAGCGCCGTCCACAACACCGTCAACCGCAACAAGCGCGGGGTGGTCGCGAACCTCTCGGCCCCCGAGGGGCGGGCGCTGTTCCTGGACTTGGCCCGGTCCGCCGATGCGGTGCTGTGCAACTTCACGGCGAAGGTGTTGCCGGATCTCGGCATCGGCTTCGAGGACCTGGTAGCGGTCAACCCCGGAATCGTGGTCGTGCGGATGCCCGCCTTCGGCTGCGAGGGTCCGTACAGCCATGCGGCCGGCTACGGCACCGTCGTGGAGGGCATGGGTGGCTTCGGTTCCCGGTTCGGCTACGACGACGAGGGCGCCCGCATCTCGGATCTCTACTGGCCCGATCCGGTGGCCGGTGTCCACGCCGCACTGGCGATCCTGTCGGGAATCGAGCGCCGTGATCGCACCGGCGCCGGCAGCGAGCTCGACGTGTCGCACATGGAGGCGATGTGGATGGAGCTCGGCGAGGGCCTCGTCGTCGCGTCCGGACGCGGCCGCGACATCGGGCGGATGGGCAATCGCGAGCCGGCCGCAGCGGTCTCCGGGTTCGTCGCTGCTGCCGAGGGCCGCTGGGTCGCGGTCATCGGTGCCGAGCACCGCGCAGCGGCGGTCACCGAGGCGATGCGCGCCACCGAAGGCCGGCCCTGGGGCGAGGTCGTCGATGCCGTACGTGGAGCCGGGGGCGCCGCCGAGGTGGTGAACGAGGTGCTCGACGCGACGGTCGATCCCCGACTCGCCGATCGATTCGAAATCGTCGACCATCCCGTGACCGGACCGATGCGCCACATCCGGGCGCCGTTCGTGCTCGATGGCCGACCGACCACGACGCGCCGGCGCGCCCCGCTGTTCGACGAGCACACCGACGAGGTCCTCACCGAGCGGGCCGGCTGCGACTCGGCCCGTCTCGCCGAACTGCGTGCGGCGAAGGTGATCGGCGGGACGTTGGCGGCGCCGGCCGCCTACGGGCTGTAGTCGAGCCCGATCGCAGCGCGGCCGAGCGGGCACCGGCCGGGCGGGCGGCGCAGACCGGGGCTCCGGCGTCGTCAGGCCAGCCAGGAGTGCTGGGGCGCAAAGGGTTTCGTCGGTCCGTCCTCGGTCCAGCCGTACGCTAGGTCCGTACCGAGCAGGCGGCCGAGGCGCGGGTCCTCCCCGTCGAGATAGCCGGGCGGGAGGTGGTCGCGGTAGTTCTCCTGGGCGAGGAGGTGCGGCCGGCAGAAGAACGTCGACAAGTTGATCCGCAATCCCGGGATCTGGCGGGGATACGAGCCGTGCCACGTGGCGCCGTGCCAGATCACCGCCGACCCCGCCGGCACCTCGACCGGGATCGCCTCGGGGCTGTCGAGCCGCAGTTCCTGGCGGGTCGGCTGGCGGTAACGGCGATGGCTCCCGGGCACCATCGCGAGTGCGCCCGCTTCGAGCGTGTAGTCCGTGAGGGCGTAGTTGCAGTTGGCGACGAGCGACATCGCCGGGAACGGCTGCGGAACACCGTTTGCCTGGTCGCTATGGAGGACGAGCCCGTGGCCACCGGGGCCCTTGAGGTGACAGCCCAGACTCGACAGGACACAGTGCCGGCCGAGCAGGTACGTGATCAGTGCGAGCGGCGCCGGATTGAGCACCGCCTGCTTGAACACCGGATCGGCGAACAACAGGTAGGGCTGGAAGGCCATGCCCGAGTAGTCGGTCTCGCGCTCGACGTCGAGGGTGCGACCGGAGCGCTCCTCCACGATGCGCACGATCGTGTCTCGCAACGACGACGTGAGCTCGTCGCTCAGTGCACCCTCGACCACCGTGTAGCCGAACGCTTCGAGCTCGGCGAGGTGCTCGACGAGGCCGAGGCGGCGGATCTCGCCGTACACCTCGTGCAGTTCGGGATCGCCACCTCGGCCCGTGATGATCACCGTCGACCTCCTGCGTGTCCGGCCCCGTGGAGCAGGTTCACCGGCCGGGGCCGGACGACGCAAACGGAAGGGACGACCGCTACACGAGCACCCGGCCGCCTCGGGCTCTTCGCGTCGGGTGAGTTGGGTGAGGCGTTGGCGGGTGTGTTCGACGATCGGATCAACCCGGGGGTGGCGGCTGCGGCGCTCGGCGCACGGCCCGATCGGGTCGAACGCCTGGCGGGCCACGATCTCGCCGCCCGGCGCGACCCAGG
>JBJTVH010000013.1:0-7192 GCA_046081125.1 Acidimicrobiales bacterium | reverse complement strand
GCCGAGGTGGTCATCGACTTCTTCGACCAGTTGAAGAGCCGCACCGCGGGCTACGCCAGCTTGGACTACGAGCCCTCCGAGTACCGCTCGGCCGACCTGGTGAAGGTCGACATCCTCCTCAACGGCCAGCCAGCCGACGCCTTCAGCGCCATCGTGCACCGGCAGAAGTCCTACGAGTACGGCCGCAAGATGTGCGAGAAGCTCAAGGAGCTGATCCCCCGCCAGATGTTCGACGTTCCCATCCAGGCCGCGATCGGCGGGCGGATCATCTCGCGCGAGACGGTGAAGGCCAAGCGCAAGGACGTGCTCGCCAAGTGCTACGGCGGCGACATCACACGCAAGCGCAAGCTTCTCGAGAAGCAGAAGGAGGGCAAGAAGCGGATGAAGAACATCGGCCGCGTCGAAGTCCCCCAGGAAGCGTTCATCGCGGCGCTCCGACTCGAGGACTGACGTGGCGGCCCCGAGCCCTGCCGGGCCGGTGGCGAGATCGGGGTGGGGCCGGTCCTCGACGTTCCGCTCGCTGCGGCATCCCAACGCCCGGCGGTACTTCTTCGGGCTCGTCGTCTCCAACGCCGGCACCTGGTTGCAGTCGACCGCCATGGCGTGGCTGGTGCTCGAGCTGACCGACGACGCCGGTGCGCTCGGCGCCGTGACCGGCGCGCAGTTCCTCCCGCAGTTGCTGTTCGGGCCGTGGGCCGGCGCGATCGCCGACCGCCGCCACCGCCAGAAGCAGGTGCTGCTCACCCAGGCCCTAGCGATGGTGCAGGCGTTCGTGCTCGGTGCCCTGACGCTGTCTGGCCATGTGAACGTCCCCGCCGTGTACGTCCTGGCGGTGGTGCTCGGGGTGGTGAGCGCGTTCGACAACCCGGCGCGCCGCTCGCTGATCACCGAACTGGTCGATCCCGACGAGGTCGCGAACGCCATGTCGCTCAACACGGCGGTGATGACGGGCTCCCGGGTGATCGGCCCGGCGCTGGCCGGGGTGTTGATCGCCCTGGTCGGCACGGGCTGGTGCTTCGTGCTCAACGGGGTGTCCTTCGTCGCCGTGCTCGTCGCCCTGGTCACGATGGACCGGGCGGCGATCCACCGGGCGGCGCCGGCGACCAAGGCCAAGGGCCAGGTGCGCGAGGGGTTCCGAGCGATCCTGGGCGACCCGGTGCTTCGGATCGCGTTCGCCGTACTGGTCGTCGTGTCCACGTTGTCGTTCAACTACAACGTCGCCATCCCGACGCTCGTGAAGCGGGCGTTCGGCGGCGGGTCCGGGCAGTTCGGCCTGATGCTGGCGGTCAGCAGCGTCGGGAGCCTGCTCGGTGCGCTGGTCGTCGCGTCGCGCCCCCCGCAGGTCCGTATGGTGCTGGTCGCCAGCGCAGGTCTCGGTGCGTCGATGGCCGCGGCGGCGTGGTCGCCGACGTTGTGGCTGTCGATGGCCTTCGCCGTCCCGATGGGGCTCGCCGGTTCGGGCCTGGTGGCCATCACCTCGGGGCTGCTCGTCAACCGGGTGGCCCCCAACCTGAGGGGTCGGGTCCTCGCGTTGCAGGCCACGGTGTTCCTCGGCTCCACCCCGATCGGGTCGCCGATCGTGGGCTTCGCCGCCGAGCACTTCGGGAGCCGGTGGGGTCTGGGGATCGGGGGGATCGCAGCGCTCGTCATGGCACCACTCGGCTGGCTCGCGTGGCGACACTCGGTGGTAAGGGGTCGGCTGGACTGACGCGCCGCATGCCGGGCGGCGTTCGCGACCGCGTCGGTTGCGCTGTTCGTCGTCGCAGTGTCCCTGGTCGCCTGAGGGCGCTGCGCTCGGGGCTTGGCAGTCGGTAGCATCGACTGCCAAGCCAACCGAACGCAGCTGACCACCATGCTCGACGACCGAAAGACCGCCATCCTCCGGGCCGTCGTCCGGGAGTACATCGAGACCGCCCAGCCGGTCGGCTCCGGCCACGTCGCTCGGGCGCCGGGAGTCAACGTCTCGTCGGCGACCATCCGCAACGAGATGGCGGTGCTCGAACAGGAGGGCTACCTGGCCCAGCCCCACACCTCGGCGGGTCGGGTGCCGACGGACAAGGGCTACCGCTTCTACGTCGATCACCTGACCGAGCGCGGCCGGCTCGACGATGGCCGCGCGTCCGAGGTGCGCCAGTTCTTCGCCAGCACGCACGGGGCGATCGAGCAGATGCTGCGCGACACGTCCCGGTTGCTGTCGGACCTGACGAGCTACGCCGCCATCGTCACCTCGCCGCACGCCACCCGGGCCACGGTGCGATCGGTGCAACTCGTCCCGCTGACCAGCCGGCAGGCCGTGGTCGTGGTCGTGCAGTCGAACGGTGCGGTCGAGAACCGGCAGCTCGAGTGGGACGACGACGCGAGCGACGTGGCCGTCGCCGCAGCGGGAACGCACCTCGCGGCCGGTCTGGTGGGCACCTCGCTGCCGCCGGAAGGAATGGTCGCCCCCTCCGGGGACGACACGGTCGACCGGCTCTGCGCCCAGGTCCACCGTCGGCTGTCCGGGTCCTCCGGCGACGACGACGTCTACGTCGGCGGGGTGGCCACGATGACGCGGGCCTTCGAGGCGGTCGAGGTCGTGCGCTCGATCCTCCACACCCTCGAACAGCAGTACATCGTCGTGTCCCTCGTGCGCGACATCCTCGATCGAGGGTTGTCGGTCGCCATCGGGGCCGAGCACGGCGTCGAGCCGCTCGCGGCCTGCTCGCTCGTGGTCGCCCCGTACTTCGTCGAGGGCGAGCCGGTCGGCACGGTCGGGGTGCTCGGCCCGACCCGGATGGATTACCCCCGGGCCCTTGCGGCGGTCGATGTGGTCAGCGAACGCCTCGGTCGTCGTCTCTCGGACCGCTGAGCCCCGGTAGCGTCGGTCGGGTCATGGCGGACTTCTACGAACTGCTCGGCGTGGCCCCCACGGCGAGCGCGGACGACATCAAGAGCGCCTACCGCCGCAGGGCGCGCGAGCTCCACCCGGACGCCAATCCCGACAACCCGTCGGCTGAGGAGCAGTTCAAGGCGGTCGCAGCGGCGTACGCGGTGCTCTCCGATCCGGAGCAGCGGGCCCGGTACGATCGTTTCGGCGAAGCCGGGGTCCAATCCGGCGCATCGGGGGGCTCCGATCCGTTCTTCGGCTCGGGCGGCCTGGGCGACATCTTCGAGGCGGTCTTCGGCGGCGGCATGTTCGGCGGGCGCCCGGGCGGCCCGTCCGGGCCGCCGCGCGGGCAGGACGTCGAGACGGTCGTGGACCTCTCCTTCGAGCAAGCGGTGTTCGGAGCGACCGTGCCCGTCACCGTCCGCACCGCGGTTCGCTGCCCGAACTGCAGCGGGTCGGGGGCGGGGGAGGGCACCAAGCCCGTCACCTGCGTCGAGTGCGGCGGGGTGGGGCAGGTGCGCCGGGTGCGCCAGAGCCTGCTCGGCCAGATGGTGACCGCGGCGCCGTGCCCTCGCTGCAGCGGGTACGGCGAGGTGGTGGTCACGCCGTGCACGACCTGCCGCGGTGAGGGTCGCGTGATTGAACAGCCGACGCTGAACGTCCCCGTGCCGGCCGGAGTGGACACCGGGTCGACCCTGCGGCTGTCGGGGCGCGGGCCGGTCGGTCCTCGGGGCGGTCCCGCCGGTGACGTGTACGTCCATTTGCGGGTGCAGCCCCACGAGCGGTTCCACCGCGACGGCGACGACGTGGTCGCCGTCCTGCCGATCTCGATCGCGCAGGCGGCGCTCGGCACCAGCGTCTCGTTCGCCACGCTCGACGGCGACGAGCAGCTCACGGTGCCCGCCGGCACCCCGCATGGACGCGAGTTCAAGCTGCGCGGCCGCGGCGTTCCGCGCGCGACCGGGCGCGGGCGCGGCGACCTGCGCGTCGTGGTCGAAGTCGTCGTGCCGTCGAAGCTGTCGAGGGCGCAGGAGGAGCTGCTGCGCCGATACGCCGAGGAGGCCGGCGAGCAGGTGCTACCGGCCGACGCCGGCCTGCTGTCGAAGATCCGCTCGGCCTTCCGGTGATCGGGCCGGCCGCCGCGGCGGCCGCTGCGCACGCCTTCGTGGCCGACCTCGAGCAGCCGGTGCTCGCCGGCGTGGACCGCCACCACCTCGAGCGGGTGTTGCGGCTGCGTGCCGGGGAGCTGCTCACCGTCGCCGACGGCGCCGGGCGCTGGCGGGCGGTCCGCTTCGGTGCCCTCCTGGAGCCGGACGGCCCGATCGTCGAGGACCCGTCGCCGGGCCGGTCGGTTGCGGTGGCGGTGGCGCTGCTCAAGGGCGACCGGCTCGAGTCCGCCGTGGCGAAACTCGTCGAGGTCGGGGTCGACGCCGTGCTGCTGTTCCCGGCGGCGCGCAGCGTGGTGCGGTGGGACGACGGCAAGCGGGACCGACACCTCGAGCGGATGGCCCGCGTGGCGAGGGAGGCAGCGATGCAGAGCCGGCGGTCGCGTCTGACCGAACTGCGGTGGTTCGACTCGACCGCCGCAGTAGCGGCGACCCCCGGCGCCGTGCGCGCTGACCGTGGTGGCGAGCCGTTGACCGTCTGCGCGCCGACAGTGGTCATGATCGGACCGGAAGGTGGTTGGAGCGACGAGGAACGACGCCTGGCGGTGCCAGTGGTATCCCTCGGTGCTCACGTTCTGCGCGCGGACACGGCAGCCACCGTCGCCGGGTGGTCGCTGACCGCCAGACGAGATCTTGGAGAATGAGTCGATCGACCCACTACAGTGCGTGTTCTGCCTAGTTCCCGCGACCCAATTCGCCACTCTAGGCGTTAGGATTCGATCAATTCACACGAGGAGTGGTGGCCGGGCTCCTACGCTGCGGGTCGAACCCAGCTGACGAGTGCCTCCGGCGGAAGTGGACACCATGAGCGCGAACGACGAAGAGAAATACGACGGGTTGTACGGACGCAGGGTGGGCGAGCGCCTACGGGCGATTCGCCGCCAGAAGCGGCTGTCGCTGCAGGAGGTCGAGGCCAACTCGGACCACGAGTTCCGGGCGTCGGTGCTCGGCGCCTACGAGCGCGGCGAGCGTCAGATCTCGGTGCCCCGGCTGCAGCGGCTCGCGAAGTTCTACGCCGTTCCGGTCGACCAGCTCCTGCCGACCGACGACGGCCCGGCGTTCGAAGAACGCGACGACCGGCTCGGGGACCGCAAGATCGTGCTCGACCTCAGCAAGGTCGACGAGCGCCAGGGACCGGAGTTCCGGATGCTGAAGCGCTACCTGTCGATGATCCAGGTGCAGCGCCAGGACTTCAACGGGCGGGTGCTCACGATCCGCAGCGACGACCTGCGGGCGATCGCCTGCATCCTCGACACGACGGCCGAGGGTGCGGTCCGCCGTCTCGACGACCTCGGTCTGCGGTACGCCCGCTCCGCCTGACGCGGACGGCCCGGGTGCCCGGGGCGGACCGGGTGCCCGTAGCCTCCCAACCGTGACGGCTGCGTTCGGGGTCTACATCCACGTGCCGTTCTGCTCTCGGCGCTGCGACTACTGCGCCTTTGCCACCTGGACCGATCGCCACCACCTCCAGGGGGTCTACCTCGACGCGGTGCGCACGGAGATCGAGCGGGCCGTCGCCGATGGCATGCCAGCGGCCACGTCGGTGTTCGTCGGCGGCGGCACGCCGTCGCTGGTCGACGCCCAGGCGCTCGGGGCCGTCCTCGACGCCGTCCCGGTCGCCCCCGGCGCCGAGGTCACCGTCGAATGCAACCCCGAGAACGTCGATGAGCGGCTGCTCGGCATCTACGGCGACCACGGCGTCGATCGCGTGTCGTTCGGAGTGCAGTCGATGGTCCCTTCGGTACTCGCTGCGCTGGGGCGGGTGCACGACCCGGCCGCGGTCGAACGGGCGGTTCGGGCGGCGCGCACGGCCGGATTGCGCACGTTCAACCTCGATCTGATCTACGGCGGCGCCGGGGAGCGCCTCGAGGACTGGCGTTGCACGCTGGAACGCGCCCTCGCCCTCGACCCGCCCCACGTGTCGGCCTATGCGCTCACCATCGAAGCAGGCACGCCGCTTGCCGCCGACCCGGCGCGCCACCCCGACGACGACGATCTCGCCGACAAGTACGAGCTCGCCGACGAGTTGCTCGGTGGCGCCGGACTCGACAGTTACGAGATCTCCAATTGGGCCCGGTCCGGCCACGAATGCCGCCACAACCTGCTCTATTGGCGCCAGGGCGACTACCGGGGGTTCGGGTGTGCCGCGCACTCCCACCGTTCGGGCCGGCGGTGGTGGAACGTGCGCACCCCGGACCGCTACGTCGAGCTCGTCGCCGCCGGCGAGCCGACCGAGGCGGCCGGCGAGGATCTCGATGGCGCCGTGCGGCGCCGGGAAGGCCTGGAGCTCGCCCTGCGCACCCGCGACGGCGTGCCCGCCGACGCCTTCGACGCTGCGCTGCTCGAGTCGGGCGATCTCGACGGGCTCGTCGACGTCGTCGCGGGCCGGGTCCGCTTGACCCGCCATGGCCGCCTGCTCGCCAACGAGGTCGCACTGCGCCTGCGTTGAGCTCCGCTGCTATCGTCGGCGGCCCCGGGCGTATAGCTCAGTTGGTTAGAGCGCCACCTTGACACGGTGGAGGTCTCCGGTTCGAGTCCGGCTACGCCCACGATATTCCCCCTGGTCAGAGCATGTTTTCTTGCTCGGCCGTTCCGGTGCCTCGCCGCCAGGTGCACACCAGGTGCACAGCCCCAGCCGACACCCGGTGAGATTCGGTGTCACCGGGCGGCACCGTCGTGCTGCGAAGTGGTGCCCGCTGCCTCCGTATCCGGCATGGATCACCCCGATTTCCTGACCGTCGAAGAGGCCGCCGCCATGCTGCGGATTGGCCGCACGCTCGCCTACGCCGAAGCCCGCCGCTACCTAGACACCGGCGGGGCGGGCGGCCTTCCCGTCGTCCGCATCGGCCGGCTGCTCCGGGTGCCGAGGGCTGCGCTCGACCGACTGACAGGTGTCGACGGCTGATCGTCGGTGTCGTCAAACGCGCCATCGCCGGGCCGCGCTCGTTCGACTCGTGTCGCCAAACGCGCCATTGCCCGTCGATGACAGTGTCGACATGGGAGAGTCGGTCGATGACGAGGTACGTGACCGTTCGTGAAGCAGCCGAGGCGATGGGTGCGACGTCGCGCGACGTGTTCCGGTTGATCACGCTCGAGCTGGTCCCGGTGCGGCGGTCCGGTCACGTGATCGTCGTCGACGCCGACGCACTGCCCGTCGAGG
>JBJTVH010000012.1:0-27491 GCA_046081125.1 Acidimicrobiales bacterium | reverse complement strand
CGGTGATGGTGATGCGCGGCGACGGCGGGGCCACGGACCTCGAGGGGTTCCGGGCCGCGCCGGCGCGCACGCTCTACTCGGGTCCGGCAGCGTCAGTCGCCGGGGCACTGCGCTACGCCCGTATCACCGACGGGATCGTGGTCGAAGTGGGCGGGACGTCCACGAACGTCGCCTCCGTGCGCCTTGGCCGTCCGGCGCTGTCGTACGTTCAGGTCGCCAGCCATGCCACGGCCCTTCGCTCGGTCGACGTGCGCGTCGTCGGCGTGGCGGGCGGGTCGATGCTCCGGGTGCGCCGGGGCCGGGTGCTCGGCGTGGGGCCTCGCTCGGCGCACATCGCCGGGCTCGCGTACGCCTGCTTCACGCCGGCCGAGGCCTTCGAGGGCGCCCGCTTCGACCTGATCGCCCCGAAAGTCGGGGACCCGGCCGACTACGCGGTCGTCCGCTTGGTCGACGGCTCGGCCGTCGCCCTCACCAACACCTGCGCAGCCAACGCGCTGGGGATCACCAGGCCGGGCGACTACGCCTGGGCGGAGCCGGCCGCCGCGCGGGCGGCGTTCGCGGTGACGGGCGCGGCGCTGCGCCTCGACGGCGACGAGGTGGCTCGGCGGATGCTGCAGGCGTCGGGCGAAGCGGTGTGCGAGCTCGTCGACACCCTGGCGCGGGCCAGGAAGCTGCACGACCCCGTGATCGTCGCCGTCGGCGGCGCGGCGGGCGGTCTCGGCCGGCACGTCGCCGCGATGCTCGGTCTCGAGTGCCGGGTGCCGGCGGGGGCCGAGGTGATCTCCTCGATCGGCGACGCCTTGAGCCATGTGCGAGCCGAGAAGGAGCGGACCGTCGACGTTGTCAGCGCAGCGGTCGTGCGCGAGCTCGCCGCCGAGGTCGAAGCCGAGGCCCTGGCCGCCGGCGTGGCGCCCGCGACCCTCGAGGTGCAGGTCGAGGAGGTGCCGGAGCGGGGCACCGTGCGGGCCGTCGCCACCGGGTCGATCGGATTGCGCAGCGGGGCTGTGCCCGGCCTGGAGCCCTGCAGCGAGGACGAGGTGCGGGCGGTCGCCGGCACCCCCGTGCAGCGTGCGGGTGCCTTCTGGGTTGCGGTCGACGGTGACCGGGTGACCGTGTTCGACCGCTTAGGCGAGGAGGTGGCCCGGCTGCGCGGCCGACCGGTGGCCTGGGGTGATCTCGCCGGGGCCGTCGCCTCCGCGACCCGCTACCGAGGGCCGGTCACGTTGCGGCCGTCGGTGTGGGTGATCGATGGGATCCGGCTCACCGAGCTCTCCAGCGGTGACACGGTCGCTGCGGCGAGCGCGCTGCGCGACGACGACGCCGATCAGCTCGTGCTGGTGGGAAGGAGCCGATAGGCGATGGCCCTGTACGTGTCGGCCGGGCGGCGTCGCCGCCGGCTCGTCGTCGCGACGGTCGTCGCGCTGCTGGTCGGATCGGGTGCCGGGTTCGCCGTCGGTCGCTGGAGTGCGCCGTCGGTGGCCGCGGCCGCCACAACGGCCCGGAGCCGGGGCGAGGCGCTGGCGACTCGGCTCGAGGCGCTGACGATCGAATACGAGCAGGTGCTGAAGGGGTTGGACAGCGTGGAAAAGGGCGTGCTCGCCCCGCTGGACGAGATCGCCACCGGCGTCGAGCGGGCGGGCCGCGACGCCCCCTGGGTGGATGCCGCCGACCTCGCCCGTGTGCGGGCTGCCCTCGACACGGTGCGGACCCTGGCGCAGTCGGGCGGGTCGGCAATCGCCTTTGCCGACGCGGCGTCGGGCGGAGCCACGGTGCTTCGCGATGTCTTCGGCGCCGGCACCTGAACGGCGCCCCGGGACGCCAGGTCCTCTCCGATCGTGCCCCTCACCGCTCCGTCGGGCGGGCGGCGTCGTCGGTCGTGACCAGGCCGACCGGGCACGACACCCCGGTGCCACCGATGCCGCAGTAGCCGTTGGGGTTCTTCGACAGGTACTGCTGGTGGTACGGCTCGGCGTAGTAGAAGGCGCCGGCCGGGCCGAGCTCGGTCGTGATCGGCGGGTACCCGGCGGCGGCGAGGCGCTCGGCGTAGCGGTCCCGGGTGGCCTCGGCGGCGCCACGCTGGGTCTCGTCGGTCCAGTAGAGGGCCGAGCGGTACTGCGTGCCGACGTCGTTGCCCTGCCGCATGCCCTGGGTCGGATCGTGGTTCTCCCAGAAATGGGCGAGTACCTGCTCGTCGGTGACGACCGCAGGGTCGAACACGACGAGCACCACCTCGGTGTGGCCGGTCCGGCCCGAACACACCTCCTCGTAGGTGGGGTTCGGCGTGTGGCCGCCGGCGTAGCCGACCGCGGTCGTCCAGACCCCGGGGCGCCGCCAGAAGATCCGCTCGGCGCCCCAGAAGCAGCCCATGCCCACGACGGTGGAGCGCATGCCCTCGGGCCACGGGGGGGTGATCGCACGACCGTTCGCATGGTGGCGGTCGGGCACCGGCATCGTCTGGCTGCGGCCCGGCAGGGCCTCCTCGGCGGTCGGGATCGACAGGGGCTTGCGGTACCAGGCCATGGGGCAAGGCTACGACGCCACCGATGCAGCACTACGGTCCCGGGCTGTGGAGTTCGTCGCCAACCTGATGTCCGTCGACGTCGATCCGGTCGCCTGGGCCCGGGACCGGGAGGCCGAGGGATGGCAGGTGCTCGGCTGTGCGGACCACTTCTTCACCGACACCCGGGCCTACCCGCACCTGTGGGTGACGCTCACTGCGATGGCGACGGCGACCACCACCGCCCGGCTGACGTCGTGCTTCGCCAACAACCTGCTGCGCTCCCCGGTGGAACTGGCCCAGGCCGCGCTGCAACTCCAGCGGGTGTCGGGTGGCCGGTTCGAGCTGGGGGTGGGGGCGGGGTGGAGCCGTGACGAGATCGTCGGCGCGGGCCTCCACTACCCGGAACCGTCGGAGCGGGCGGGCCGGTACGCCGAGTCGATGGCGGCGGTGCGCGCCCTGCTCCACGAGGGCCGCTACGTCCACGAGGGCCGCTGGTACCGCTTCGCCGTCACCGCGACGGGCCCGAGGGTGCCGGAGCCGCCGCCGCTGGTGGCCTCCGTCGGCGGCCCCCGCACGATCCGGGAGGTGTCCCCGCTGGCGGACCGGGTGGAGCTCAAGGCGATCTCCGCAGCGACCCGCAACGGCGCGCTCGACATCGCCGGGCTCGCTGCCATCGACCGGGACCACGTCGCGCGCCTGGCCGACGCAGTCCGGGCCGTTCGACCGGACGTGCCGCTCAGCTTGTTCGTGCTGTGCTCGGCGGGCACGGACGCTCGCACCGCAGCGATCTCGCGGGCGCTGTCCGGCTCGTTCATCGGCGGCTTCTTCGGCGAACCGGCTCAGGTGGCCGAGCACGTGCGATCGCTGGCGGACCTCGGCCTCGACCGGGTGCAGCTCAGCCCGTTCAGCGACGACGCCTGGCCGCTGCTCGCGCCCCTGCTGACCGGCAACGGCTGACCGGCAACGGCAGACCGGTAACGGCGGACCGGTTGGCCGTGGCGTCGTGCCGCCGGTGCGGATCGTCTCAAGTCCCGGGCCGGACGTCCGATGGACTCACCGGTGGCACTTAGGAACCAACCTCCGATCGTCCTCGTCGTCGACGACGCGCCCGCTTTCGTCACGCTGATGACCACGGCGCTGGCCGGTGAGGGGTTCGAGCTGCTGACGGCCACCACGCTGACCGAAGCCCGAGATGCCGTGCGGGGCGGGCGGCGCCCCGATCTCGTACTGCTGGACCTGCTCCTGCCGGACGGCAACGGACTCGAGTTGCTCCCCGATCTCAAGCGTTTGCCGGGCACGGCGGTGCTGGTGGTGAGTGGCAAGGGCGAGGAGCTGGACCGGGAGCTCGCGCTGTCCGCGGGCGCCGACGGCTACATCGTGAAACCGTTCGCCATCCCGTCGTTCCGCGCCCAGGTGCGCGGAGCGCTCGACGCGGCCTGACCGCGGCGGGGACACTGGGGCGCGTGGATGCCCCCTGTGACCTCGACGCGTTCGAGCAGCTGGCCCGGACCCGACGCACCAGCCTGCTCGTCGATGTCGCCCGTCCGGTGCCGGAGGCGCTCGTCGAACGTCTGCTGGCGACGGCCACCTGGGCGCCGAACCACAAGCGGACCTGGCCGTGGCGGTTCGCCGTGTGCGCCGGCGAGGCCCGCAGCGCGCTCGGCGAGGCGTTCGCCGATGCTCAGGCCGCCGCCGGGCTGGCCGACGAGGCCAAGCTTGCGAAGACCCGCGGGAAGTACCGCCGGGCCCCGGCGGTGATCCTCGTCGGCGCCGATCCCCACGAACGGCCCGAACTCGACGTCGAGAACCGGGACGCCGTGGCCGCGGCCGTACAGAACGTGCTGCTCGCTGCGACGGCTGCGGGTCTGGCGTCGTTCTGGTCGAGCGCCCCGGTCGGCCAGGACCACGCAGTCGCCGCCTTGGCCGGGTTCCCGGAGGCGACGCGATTCGTTGCCGTGCTCTACCTCGGGTGGCCGGCCGGGACCGTCGAGGTGCCCGAGCGCCCGCCGGCGCCCGTCACCTGGCTCGGCTAGGAGCGATCGACGCGCCCGGTAGGGCCACCGACAGCCCGATGGCGATCGCCGTCCGTTCGGCCTCGGTGATCGTGCCGGTGCGGCGCACCACGCCGACGAGTGCTGCGGGCGGGACGACCTCGTGGGGTCCGACCCGGCCACCGCGGCGCTCGGGCCAGGTGACGCCGACGAGGCAGAGGACCCCGTGCACGGCGACGTGGGAACGGCCGAGGTCGTCGAGCAGCCAGCGCACCGCTTCGCAGTGTCGTTCGAGGTTGCGCAGCAATCGGGTGCGGTCCGAGGCCCCGACCCGCAGGTGGCGTCCGGCGCGCAGATGGACCTGACCGTGGTCCCGGCGGGTGTCGATCACCACGACGCCGCTCGGGACGACGGCGAGGTGGTCGAGCACCCCGCGCGAGCGGGGATGGCGCCGATGGTGGAGGCAATGGCCGACCCCGGCGACGGCCCGGTCGACGACGACCGCCACGGCGTGCTCGGCGGCAGGTTCGAGCCGTTGGGGCACCCCTTGGTGGCGCACGTCGTGCCCGGGGCGGGAGGTGTCGGGGATGCTGACCGTGATGGCGACCTCGGGCACGGCCCCCCGATCGGCGGGCCTCGCCCGGGGATGGACCCTCCCGAGGGGAGGTGGAGTCACCCTTGAGTCGGCCTCGACGGTTCGTCCGTCCAGACCCACGGGGACCGGGGCAGCCGCTCGGGATCGAAGGCCTCGAGGAGTTCCCCGAGCGAGGGCCGCTCGCCGGCCGGGCACAGCCCGAGCGACGCAGCGAGCATGCTGCGCACGGCGAGGGGGTGCTCGCCCCGGGCTGCCCGGTCGGCGAGGGTCACGGCGCCGTGGCGTTTGGCCAGTCGGGCGCCGTCGGGTGCGAGCACCAGGGGGACGTGGGCGTGCCCGGGCGGGGTCAGTCCGAGCAGGCGAGCCAGGTGGACCTGACGCGGGGTGGACTCGAGCAGGTCGTCACCCCGCACCACCTCCTCGCCGCCCTGGTGGGCGTCGTCGACGACCACGGCCAGGTTGTAGGCGCACACGCCGTCGTTGCGCCGCAGCACGACGTCGTCGACGACGAGGCTGCACGGTCCCTGGATGCGGTCGACGACGGTGACGACGGCGCCGTCGGCCCGCAGGCGCACCGCCGGTCGCCGGCCCTCCCGGAGCCGGTCCCGCCGCTCGGCGTCACTCAGGTGACGGCACGTGCCCGGATACGACCCGTCCGGACCGTGCGGAGCCCGGGCCGCTGCCTGGATCTCCCGACGCGTGCAGAAACAGAAATAGGTCCGCCCGCTGCGCTCGAGCGCGGCGACCGCCTCGTCGTGCGCGGCCCGCCGGGCGGACTGGCGAACCACCGGGCCGTCCCAGTCCAGGCCGATCGCAGCGAGATCGGCGAGCTGTGCCGCTTCGTGCTCCAGGCGCGACGTGGCCGGGTCGAGGTCTTCGACCCGCAGGACGAATCGGCTGCCGGCGTGCCGGGCGAACAGCCAGGCCACCAGCGCGGTGCGCAGGTTGCCGAGGTGCAGCCGTCCGGTCGGGCTCGGGGCGAAGCGTCCGGTGGCCACGCTGCGCCATCCTCGCACGGAGCGGCCGGCGCGGCCGGTCGGCCCGGCCGCAGCGCGGTCGGGCGAACACGGAACGTGCGGCATGACCATCGGCTGTCGGCAACCTGCCCGTTTGCGGACGATCGCGGCGGTCCGCCCCTCGTAGCGTCGCCGCCGCCATGGCCCTCTACCTGGTTCGACATGCGATCGCCGGCGACCGGCTCGGCTGGTCGGGCGCCGATCGCGACCGACCGCTGAGCGTTCGTGGTCACGCCCAGGCCCAGGCGCTCGCTCGGCGGTTCGCGCCGGTCGAGGTGACCCGGGTCTTGTCGAGCCCGTACGTCCGATGCCTGCAGACGGTCGGCCCGCTCGCGCGAGGCGCCGGCCTGCCGGTCGAGGCCGTCGAGGAACTCGCCGAGGGTCGCTCGACGCGCCCGGTGCTCGACTGGCTGCCGGCCCTTCCCGACTCGACGGTGCTGTGCAGCCACGGCGATCTGATCCCGGACCTCGTGGAATGGCTGCGCGAACGCGGTGGCGCTGTCGAGGGGCCGGGGGACTGGCGGAACGCGTCGACCTGGGTGCTCGAGCGCGCCGCCGGGACGGTCGTTGCGCTCCGCGCCGTCGCCCCGCCCGTGGCATGACGCGGTGGTGGGTACGGTGCGGCCGTGTCCGAGGACCCCTATCTCGTCGCCCAGCGTTCCCTCGAGGCCGACCTCGCCGCCGGTTGGTCGGGGTGGAGCGCCGAGCAGCTCGCCTACCTGCGCGACCACCGCTGGTCGATGCTGGCGACCGGGAAGCGTGACGGCTCGCCGCAGGTCTCCATGGTGGGGTACGCCCTCGACGACGACGGGGCGATCCTCGTGTCGGTCAAGCGCTACACCGCCAAGCAGCGCAACGCCCGCCGGCAGCCCAAGGTGGCGGTCATCGTCCACGACGACCGCCGCCAGCTCGTCGTGTATGGCGTCGCCGAGACGGTCGAGACCGATCCGCGTCGGGCGGAGATGTCGGCCAAGGTGATGGCGGTGCTCGGCGGCTCGCCGATCCCGGATCCGTCGGCGCTCGTGCCGATGCTCGACGCGCAGCAGCGCACGGTCTTGCGCATCGTGCCCACTGCGGCGTTCTTCCAGGGCTGACCGGCGGGACGGCTCAGGCGGGCTTCGGGCCGAGCGCGGCCTCGACGGCCTGCAGCAGCCGGGCCGAGCACCCCGACATCGCCACCGGTGGCGAGATCTCGTCCACGACACGCCGGGCGATGGTGCGCAGCGCCTCGGCCGCCGGCCCGGTGCCGTCGACCACGACCGGCCGGCCGTGGTCGCCGCCGCTGGCCACCGCCGGCTCGAGCGGGATCTGGCCGAGCAGTTCGACACCGATCTCCTCGGCCAGCGCTCGGCCGCCGCCCTCACCGAACAGCGGATAGGCGGTGCCGTGCTCGCAGACGAAGGCCGACATGTTCTCGATGACACCGGCCACCCGCAGGAACGACCGCCGGGCCATGTCCGCCGCACGGATGGCGACCTTCTGGGCCGACACCGCCGGAGTGGTGACGATCAGCAAGTCGGCGCGGGGCAGCATGCGGGCCAGTCCCATCTGGACGTCGCCCGTGCCGGGGGGCATGTCGATGAACAGGTAGTCGAGTTCGCCCCACTCGACATCGCGCAGGAACTGTTCCACGGCCTTGGTGAGCATCAGGCCCCGCCACATGAGCGCCTGGCCTTCGTGCTCGACGAGGTTGCCCGTGGACACGACCTTGAGCCGCCCGGCGCCCAAGGCCCGCTCGTTGGGCACGATCCGGCCTCGGCCGTCGTCGCCCTTGATGGCGGCGAGCCGATCGGGGATGCCGAGCATCCGGGGCACGGAGAAGCCCCAGATGTCGGCGTCGAGCACGCCGACCACGTAGCCGAGCGAGGCCACCGCTGCCGCCAGGTTGACGGTCACCGAGGACTTGCCCACCCCGCCTTTGCCCGATGCGATGGCCAGGACCCGGGCCGTGGCGGGGATCGCCGTGTCGGGCGCCTGCTCCCGGGCGTTCCAGCGGGCCTTCAGCATCGTGTCGGAACGTTCCTCGGCCGTCATCTCCGACCAGTCGATCACCACCTCCTTCACGCCGGGGTGGGTGCCGATGCGCGTCTCGACGTCCTTCTTCAGCTGCGCGCGCAGCGGGCATCCCTTGATCGTGAGCTTGAACGGGACGGTGACGAAGCCGTCGGGGTCGACCCGGACCTCGCCGACCATGCCGAGGTCGACCACGTTGCCCCCGAGTTCGGGATCCATCACCCCGCGCAGGAGTCCGAGGACCTCGTCGACGGACGGGGCGGGGTGTCGCAGCGCCACGACCGGATTCTACCGGGCTAGCCCGTGTAAACTCTCGTCGTGCTGCGCACGCCCCGGTTGCTCCCGTCGCTCGACGTGCTCAAGACCCTGGGGGATGACACGCGCTACGCGATCTACCAGGAGCTCGCCTCCTCGGCGCAGCCCCTGGCGACGGCGGAGATCGCCGAGGCGATGGGGTTGCACCCGAACACCGTGCGCCCGCACCTCGAACGAATGCGCGAGGCCGGGCTGGTCGAGGTGCGCACCGGGGCGCCCACGGGCGTCGGTCGCCCGCAGCACCGGTACTCGCTCGCCGCAGAGGCCCCGGCGCCCGCCCCCGAGCCGCCGAGCTATCCGATGCTGGCCGGGATGCTCGTCGAGCTCGCCGAGCGCACGGGTGTGTCGGGTGAGGCAGCGGCGGTCGTCGGCCGCGAGCAGGGCCGTGTCGACGCAGCGACCTACGCGGCGGCTCCGTCGTGTCTCGAAGCGCTCGTCGACCGCCTCGATCGCCTCGGCTTCGAGCCGTCGGTCGCCGCCGACGCCAGTGGTGAGACCGCAGTGATCGCCTTCGCCCAGTGCCCGTTTCGCGACCTCGCCGAGGCGCACCCGGATCTCGTGTGCGCCCTGCACCGGGGCCTCGTCGAAGGGTTCGTAGCCGAGATGGGCGACGCCTCCCTCGGGCCGTTCCACACCCTCGTCCACCGAGACCCTTGTCAGGTCTTCCTCGTCAGCCGATAGCGTTCAGCGCGCCGCACCCAGGAGAATCACCGTGATCACCCTCACCGATACCGCCGCCGTCAAGGTCAAGGAGCTCCTCGAGGCCGAGGGCGATGTGAGCCTTGCGCTTCGCGTCGCCGTCCGCCCCGGCGGCTGCTCGGGCTTCTCGTACGAGATGTTCTTCGACTCCGAGGTCGCCGACGACGACGAGCTGGCCACCTTCGGGTCGGTCAAGGTCATCGTCGATCCGTCGAGCTCGCAGCTGCTCACCGGCGCCACGCTCGACTACAAAGACGGGTTGCAGCAGGCCGGGTTCAGCATCAACAACCCGAACGCCACCCGCTCCTGCGGGTGCGGCCAGTCCTTCAGCTGAGGCCTGCCGCCGCTCCGGCGGCGCGTCAGCCCCCGGACCCGCCGCTCTCCGGGCCGGGGCCACTGCTTCGGCGTGCTCAGCGATCGGACGAATTCACGCCGGCGACGACGAGGAAAACCACGTAGAGCACGGTCAGCCCGATGGCGACGAACCCGAGGATGATGCCGGTGAGCGCCATCCCACCGCCCGTCAACGCGCCGTTGGAGCGCTTGATGCGGCTGCGGCTCACGAACCCGAGGACCAGCCCGACGATCGAGGGGATGAAGCAGAGCGCGATCCCGCAGATGCCGCACACCATCGCTGCGATGGCCAGGCCGTCCGTCGGCGGGGTGCTGCGGTAGGGCCCGTAGCCGGGCGGGGGCGCCGGCGGCGGGGGTGGCGGGGGTGGGGGTGGCGGCGGTGGCATCACGGGGGGACCTCCCATGGGGGGCGATGGTAGGGGCGTCGGGACCCTCGCCTGGTTCGTCGTCGGATGCCTCGGGCTAGCGTCGGGGCATGGGGAGCAACCAGGCCGACGGCCCACGTCACGGCCTCGCCGACGTCGGCGACGGCATCCGGATCCACTACGTCGAGCAGGGCTCGGGCCCGCTGGTGGTGCTCGTCCACGGGTTCCCCGAGTCCTGGTACTCCTACCGCCACCAACTCGCCCCCCTCGCCACCGCCGGGTATCGCGCCGTTGCGATCGACGTCCGGGGCTACGGACGGTCCTCCAAGCCGGCTGCGGTCGACGCCTACCGGATGAGCTGCCTCGCCGGTGACGTGCTCGGCGTCGTGCGGGCTCTCGGGGAGTCGAGCGCCGTGGTCGTCGGCCACGACTGGGGGGCACCGATCGCCTGGAACGCCGCCCAGCACCGCCCCGACGTGTTCCGGGCGCTGGCCACGCTGTCGGTGCCGTTCGCCGTGCGGGGACCGGTGCGGCCCTCGACGGCGTGGGCGGCGATGGTGCCCCCGGGTGAGGAGTTCTACGTCGGCTACTTCCAGCAGCCCGGTCGAGCCGAGGCCGAACTGCACGACGACACGAGGGGTTGGTTGCGTGGCTTCTACTGCAGCGCCTCGGGCGATGCACCCCCGCCGTCAGCCGAGGGCACGATCGCCACGATCCCGACGGGGCGTCGGATGCGCGAGCGGTTCTGGGACCCGGGTGAAGCCGACTTACCGGCGTGGCTCACGGTCGCCGACCTCGAGTTCTTCGCCGGTGAGTTCGAGCGCACCGGCCTCACCGGCGGCTTGAACCGGTACCGCAACGTCGACCGTGACTGGGAGGACGCTGCGTTGCGCGGCGACGTCCCGCTCGCCGTGCCGTACCTGTTCGTCGGTGGCGACCGCGACGGTCCGACGATCTGGGGGGCGCCGGCGATCGCCGCGTTCGGCACTACGGCCCCGCAGTTGTGGCGCAGCGTGGTCCTCTCCGGTGTCGGGCATTGGACCCAGCAGGAGCGACCGGGCGCGGTGAACGAGTTCCTGCTCTCGTTCCTCGCCGCTCTCGACGGCTGAGCCCGGGTGCCGCTCGGGAGCGGGACCGCCTACGGTGAGCGGCGATGCCGCTGTATCTGGTTCGCCACGCGAAAGCCGGCGGCCGGGAGCAGTGGGTCGGCCCGGACGACGTGCGGCCGCTCACGACCAAGGGTCGCCGCCAGGCCGAGCTCCTCGCTGCGCGCTACGCCGGGGTCCCGGTCAGCCGGGTGTTGTCGAGCCCGTACCTGCGCTGTGTCCAGACCGTCGAGCTGCTCGCCCGCCAGGCCGGTTGCCCGGTCGAGCCGCTCGACTCGCTGGCCGAAGGGCAGCCGTTCGCGCCGGTGCTCGAGCTCCTCGCCGTGCTGCCCGACCACGCCGTGCTGTGCAGCCACGGTGATCTCATCCCCGACGTGATCGCTGCGCTGCAACGCCGCCACGCCGTCGTGGAGGGCCCGGTCGACTGGCGCAAGGGCGTCACCTGGGTCCTCGAACGCGACGGCGACTTCGTCGTGTGTGCCCATTCCGTCGCCCCACCGGAGGTCTGAGCCGTGTACGAAGGGGAAACGGCCCGGCGGCGCCCGGGGTCGTCCCACTAGCGTCGGCGCCCTATGGCGACGGTCCCCGACAAGCCCACGCTCGACGGCATCGAGGAACGCTTCGTTGCGGCCTGGGAGTCGGAGGGGATCTACGCGTTCGACCGCGCTGCGTCCCGCAGTGCGGTCTACGCCGTCGACACGCCGCCGCCCACCGTGTCGGGCTCGCTCCACATGGGACACGTGTTCAGCTACACGCATACCGACGTGGTCGCCCGCTACCAGCGGATGCGCGGCCGAGCCGTCTTCTACCCGATGGGGTGGGACGACAACGGCCTGCCGACCGAGCGTCGCGTGCAGAACTACTTCGGGGTGCGCTGCGACCCGAGCCTGCCGTACGTGCCGGGGTTCGAGCCGCCCGGGGTGCAGGGCAAGGCCACCGAGCAGGTGCCGGTGAGCCGCCCCAACTTCATCGAGTTGTGCGAGCGGCTCACCCACGACGACGAGAAGGTGTTCGAGGCCCTGTTCCGCCGGCTCGGCCTCTCGGTCGACTGGCGCTACCTCTACACGACCATCGGCGACGCGGCCCGCCGGGTCAGCCAGCGGGCGTTCCTGCGCAATCTGGCCCGGGGCGAGGCCTACAGCCAGGAGGCCCCCACGCTCTGGGACGTCGACTTCCGCACGGCTGTCGCCCAGGCCGAGCTCGAGGACCGGGAGCAACCGGGGGCCTACCACAAGGTGGCGTTCCATCGCACCGACGGGGGAGGCGACGTCGTCATCGACACCACCCGACCCGAACTGCTGGCCTCGTGCGTGGCCATGGTCGCCCACCCCGACGACGCGCGATACCAGCCGCTGTTCGGGGCCACCGTCACCACCCCGCTGTTCGGCGTCGAGGTGCCGATCGTGGCCCACCCGCTCGCCGATCCCGACAAGGGCACCGGCATCGCCATGATCTGCACGTTCGGCGATCTCACCGACGTCACCTGGTGGCGGGAGCTGCGCCTGCCCACCCGGGCCACGGTCGGTCGAGACGGGCGGATCCTCCCCGAGGTGCCCGACTGGATCACCACCGACGGCGGGCGAGCCGCCTACGAATCGATCGCCGGGCGTACGGTCAAGCAGGCCCAGGCCCGGCTCGTGGAGTTCCTGCGGGAGTCGGGCGAGTTGCTCGGCGATCCCCGCCCGATCACCCATCCGGTCAAGTTCTTCGAGAAGGGTGATCGGCCGCTCGAGATCGTCACGACGCGCCAGTGGTACATCCGCAACGGCGGCCGCGACGACGTGCTGCGCGAGGCCCTGCAGGCGCGAGGTCGGGCGCTCGCCTGGTTCCCCGAGCACATGTGGCACCGGTACGAGAACTGGGTGGGCGGCCTCAACGGCGACTGGCTCATCTCCCGCCAGCGGTTCTTCGGTGTCCCGATCCCGTTGTGGTACCCGCTCGGCGCCGACGGCGAGCCCGACTACGACCGTCCGCTGGTGCCCGCCGAGTCGGCCCTGCCGATCGATCCGTCCACCGACGTGCCCGACGGCTTCACCGAGGATCGCCGCGGCGTGCCGGGCGGGTTCGTCGGCGAGGCCGACGTGATGGACACCTGGGCCACCTCGTCGCTCACCCCGCAGATCGCCGGGCGATGGGGTGACGACGACGACTTTTTCGCCCGGGTCTTCCCCATGGACGTGCGACCCCAGGCGCACGACATCATCCGCACCTGGCTGTTTTCCACGGTGGTGCGCAGCCATTTCGAGCACGACTCGCTGCCGTGGGCCAACGCGACGTTGTCGGGATGGATCCTCGACCCGGACCGCAAGAAGATGTCGAAGTCGAAGGGCAACGTCGTCACACCGATCGAACTGTTCGACAAGTACGGCTCGGACGCCGTGCGGTACTGGGCGGCCTGCGCCCGGCCCGGCACGGACACCGCGTTCGACGAGGGCCAGATGAAGATCGGCCGCAAGCTCGCCACGAAGCTGCTGAACGTCACCAAGTTCGTCCTGGGCTTCGGGGAGCCGGCCGGCCGCGTCGAGCTCTGCGATCCCGTCGACGTGGCCGTGCTGAACCGGTTGGCGGAGCTCTGCGGTGAGACCACCCGGGCCTTCGACGCCTACGACTACGCCCGGGCGCTCGAGCGGATCGAGGCGTTCTTCTGGTGGTTCTGTGACGACTTCGTCGAACTGGTGAAGGGGCGGGCCTACGGCGCGCTCGGGCCCGAGCGTCAGGCCTCGGCCGTGGCGGCGTTGCGGGCGGTGCTCGCCGATCTGCACAAGCTGTTCGCCCCGTTCCTCCCGTTCGCCGCCGACGAGGTGTGGCGGTGGTGGCAGGACGGATCGGTGCACACGCAACCATGGCCGCTCGACACCGGGGTCCGGGCGACGATGGGCGACCAGGCGGTGCTCGACGCGGCGAGCGCGGTGCTGTCCGACATCCGGCGGGCCAAGACCGAGGCCAAGGTCTCGATGCGCGCCGCGGTCGAGCACGTCCACGTGGTGGCACCGGCGGCGCTGCTCGACGCGCTGGTCCTCGTGCAGGACGACGTGAAGGAGGCCGGTTCCGTCGCTGCGCTCACGTCGGCGGTCGGCGACCTGCTTGCGGTCACCGTTCGCCTCGCCCCTGCGGGCTAGGTCCGCGGCGCGAATCGGGTGGGATCGGGCGGCTCGGGCAGCCGGCCCTCCCGGACCGCCGCAGCGACCGCGGCCCGCACCGCACGACGCAGCCCCACCTGCTCGGGAGGCCGGCACTTCACGCTCCAGCGCACGACGGCGCCCTCGGCGTCGAGCCGTTCCAGGCCGAGCACCTCACCGGGGCCGGCGACCGAGCCGGCGAAGGCCGCGCGCCCGGTCACCTCGGTGCCGATCCGACCGAGCTCGGCCTCGACCGCGTCGAGATCGCTTCGGATCGGCACGATCACGTCGACGTTCACGACCACCAACCCGTTGGTCAGGTTTGCGGTCCGCATCACGTTGCCGTGCGGGACGAACCACACGCGACCCTCCACGTCGCGCAGGCGCACCGAGCGCAGCGTGACCCGTTCGACGGTGCCCGTCGCCAGGCCGAGGTCGATCGCGTCGCCGACGCCGTACTGGTCCTCGGCGAGCACGTAGAACCCGGCGATCAGGTCGCGCACGAGTTGCTGGGCGCCGAAGGCGAGCGCACCGCCGATGATCGTCGCGCTGGTCACGAACGCCCCGAGGTTGATGCCGAGTTCGCTCAGCACGGTCAGCACCGCCGAGGTCCAGATCAGTGCGCCGACCGTCGACAGGGTGACCGTGGTCATCGTGCGGCGGCGCGCCTCGGCCCGCACGGCGTCGCTCGGCGCGAAACCGGCGCGGTCACGCAGGCTCGCGAGCCCGTCGACCGTGCGGCGCAGCAACCGGCGGACCACGAGCGCGACCACGTAGGTGGAGCCGAGGATCAGCAGGATGCGGGTCGGCACGAGCAGGCCGCGCTCGTCGAGCCACTCGGTCCACGTGACGGCGACGACGGAGCTCGGCATGCCTGCCTGACGGTACTGCTCCGACCGGGGGTAACCTTCGAAATCCGTGGCCGGCAAACTCGACCAGCCCAGGGTGACGGCCCTGCGTCGGACCTGGCCGCAGCGGCTGGTGCTGGCGGCCACCGCCGTCCTGAGCGGTGTATGCCTTGTCGCGGCGGGCGCCCTGTGGTGGGCGAACAGCACGTTGCAGCAGGTGCGGCGCGTCGTGGTCGACAAGACGCCACCTCCGTTGGCGGTCGGTCTCGCCGTCGGCGGCGGGGGTGGCCCCGGCATCGCCGCCGGGGCGACGGCTGCCTCGACCACCACCACGACCGCTGCGCCGGGGGTGCCGCCGTCGAAGAACTTCCTCGTCGTCGGATCCGACAGCCGCGACTGCATCGACCCGAATTCGCCCTATGCGGGGGGCTTCGTCAACGGGCCGAAGGAAGGCCGGCGTAGCGACACGATCATGGTGGTCCGGGTCGAGCCCGCAACGTCCGACGCGGCGATCCTGTCGTTCCCGCGCGACCTGTGGGTGCGTATCGACGGCGCCGGTTACTCGAGCAAGATCAACTCGGCCTACGACGTCGCCGACCCGAATCGGCTCGTGCGCACGATCAAGCTCAACTTCGGGATCCCGATCGACCATTACGTCGACATCGACTTCTGCGCCTTCAAGGACCTCGTCGATGCCATCGGCGGCGTGCGCGTGCCGTTCGCCTTCCCGGCCCGGGACATCCACACCGGCCTCGAGGTGGCGGCCGGTTGTGTGGCCTTCGACGGCGAGGCGGCGCTGGCGTACACCCGTAGCCGCTACTACCAGTACTACGACGGCCGCCGGTGGGTGGACGACGGCGTGTCCGACTACGGCCGCATCGCCCGTCAGCAGGACTTCATCCGTCGGGCCCTGCAGAAAGCGATCGACAAGGGTGCCCGCCAGCCGACGACGGCGGCGGCGCTGCTGCAGATCGCGCTCAGCCGGGTGAAGGTCGACCAGGACCTGACGCTGGACGACCTCGTCCGTCTGGCCGGCATCCTGCGGACGCTCGATCCGGCGACGATCAAGAGCTACCGGATCGAGGGTCGCGGGGAGATCCGAGGCGATTCGAGCGTGGTGGTGCCGCTTGCGTCGGCGCGCAACCGGGCGATCCTTGCGGTGTTCACCGGTCAGGCGCGCCTGGCGTCGGCCGCCGAGGTCGCCGACGTCACCCCGGAACAGCTCCAGGCCACCACGACCACCCGACCGGGTACGACGACGACGACGGATCCGGCGGCGACCACGACCGCGACGACGCCGGCTGCGGCGACCACGACGACGTCGAGCGTGCCGGCGGTGTACGTGGAGGAAAAGCCCGAAGGTGCGGTCCCGCCGGCCGACCCCACCTGCCGCTGAGGCGCGTCAGCGGAAGGCCTCGTCGCTCCCGGCGGTGCCGGAGATCGACGGGGGGTACACCTCACGGAACGTGTCCATGATCTCGTCGTAGGGAAGGTCGGCGTAGCTGCCGCGGCTGTGGACGTACTCCATGTGCCGGTTGCCGGCGGTGTCGTAGGGATGCATCAACGCATCGGTGACCCCGTCGAAGTCGAGCACCTTCGTGCCGAAGCGCTCACACAGCTCCTTGTTGAACGCACTCGACGCCTTCACCCACCGCCCGTCGAGGAAGAACTCGCTGTAGCCGTGCCAGACGAACAGGTCGGTGCCCATCGTCTCGAGCAGCTTGGCCGACTGCAGGTGGTTGCGGACGTCGCCGAAACCGAGCCGGGCGGGCACGCCCAGGGCCCGGGCCGATGCGGTGAGCACGACCGACTTCGGCACGCACCACGTGCGGTTGGTGGTGAGGATCGCGCTCGCCCGGTAGTCGGGGCGCTCCCTGGAGGTGCCGTAGGGGTCGTAGCGCCAGCCGTCGCGCACGGCGTAGAACAGCGCCACCGCCCGGGACCGGTCGTCGGGATGGTCGCCGGCGACACGCTCGGCGAAGGCCCGCACGTCGGGGTGGTCGCTGTCGACGAACTCACCCGGTTCGAGGTACTCCTGCACGTCGTTCATCGCTGTCCCTCCTGCGCCGCAGCGTACGCATCCGGCCGGACTACGGCTCACCGGCGAACGACGGCAGGATTGCTCTACGCGTGCCGGCGTTGCTCCAGGACGGCTTCGAGTGGATGATCCGAACGGCTCAACTAGTCGTGTAAACGAATAGTTTCGGGAACGCTCACACTTCGCTCATCGGTTCCGCCTTTGATGGGTCATGCCGGCCGATGAGCGGTCGGCCTGACCGAAAGGCAACATCATGAACACCAACACCAAGACCGCAGCGATCGTCAGCCTTGCGCTCGTCGGGTGCGTCGGCGTCGGCGTCACCGCCGCCTCCGCCGCCGCTCCCAGCAAGGGCACCGGCACGGTGACGGCCGCGCTCACGAGCCCGGTCACCATCAGCGGGTCGGCGGCCACGCCGATGTCGTGCGTCTCCAAGGGCAAGGTCTACAGCGTGACGATCGCCCAGACGTCGATCGACGGTGGCACCGTGGCCGCGAACGCAACCGTGCGCGGCTACGACGGTCCCGGGTCGTACCACGCCCGGGTGACGGTGACCGCCCTCAAGGACGGTGTGGGCTTCGTGGCCGGATCCGTCGCCGAGGTCCCGGTCGAGATCACCTCGACCGGCGGCTCCTTCCACTTCAAGCGGAGCGCGAGCGGCGACCGGGCTCCCCGCGCCGAGGGTGCGATCGTCGCCGGATCGCTCGCCTGGAAGTGCCCGGCCTGAGCGGGCCGCCAATGGTCGTTCCAACGAGGAATATCCGCCAGCGGGCCGGTGGTGTTCCGGAGCGGCCGACGGCTCGGGTTCACATCCCCCAGAGGGTGCGGCGGAGCAGGGACCGCAGGAGTGCCAGTTCATCGGTGGTGAGCGGAGCGAACTGGCCACGGTGGTAGCCCTGCACCGCTGGGCGAGCAGCCTCGAATCGCCTCCGGCCCTTGTCCGACACCCGGACGAGGATGCTGCGACCGTCGTCGGGCGAACCGACCCGCTCCGCGAGCCCCTCTCGTTCGAGGCGGGCGACGAGCCGGGTGGTGTCGGCGGCCGGGGTCAGCAGGCGATCGCGAAGGGCCGACATCGGAAGCCCGGTCGCCGAGGCGTCGCTCGAGGTCAGCGTCCACAGGGCGATGTACTGCGTGTAGGTGAGTCCGAGCCCACGAACGATCTCCTCCAACTCGGCCTGATACCGGTTGGCGGCGATGAGGATGTCCAGGTGCGTCTCACGCGCCAGGCGCAGCTCTTCACTCTCGGCACGGACACGTCGACTCACGGCCCGGCTCAGGGTAGCGACCTGAGCCGGGCCGGTGTTCAGTCGGCGAGCACGCGGGCGAGCGCCTCGGGCACCTGGCCCGGGCCCGCCACGGTCGTCCATCGGGCGCCCGTGGCGTTGGCCAGCCACTCGGCCTGCTCGGCATCGCCGGCGGGGGCGATGATCACCAGCTCCTCCAGGGCCTGGGCCGCCAGTACGGCGTCGCCGGGCACGGTGGACCGGCAATCGGACAGCAGCACGGTCACCTTGCGCGCCGCGCCCGACCGGGCGAGCTGCGTACCGGCCTGGCGCAGGGCGAGCGCGACATCGGTGGTGCCGAAGCCGCGCAGGGCGAGCAGATCGGTGACCACCCGTTCCGCCGCCTTGGGAACGTCCTGGCTCTTCACGACGATCGCCTCGTTCGAGAACGCGACCACGCTGTGGTCGGCGGGCGCCCGCCACGCCACGGCCGAAGCCGCCACGGCTGCGGTGGCCAAGGGCTTGCCTCCCATCGAGCCCGACCGGTCGACCACGAGCGCGAGTGCGGTCGCCGGGCGGACCCAGCCGGCCACCACCAGCTCGTCGGGGTCGACCGCGCAGCGGGTGGCCCGCGCGAGCGCGACCGGATCGAGGCTCGCGTCGAGGTCGAGGTCGCCACCGTCGGGCCGGTAGCGCTGGCGGGCCAGCCGTCCGATCCCTCGGCGCGCCGGCCGACCCCGGCGGGCGAGCTCGACCATCACCCGGCCGGCGAGCTTGCGGGCGAGGGCCTTCAGCGTCTCGTCGGTGGCTCCGGTGAGATCGGCCAGCAGGGACAGCGCAGCGTCGGGATCGGCGCCGAGCGCGTCGTCGAAGGCTTCCTCGTCGAGCTGTCCGACCTCGGGGGAGATCTCCTCGAAGCGCTGGTGGGCGCCGAGCTCGCGCCGTGACACGGTGCGGCGCTGGGCCTGTTGCACCGCCTGGTCGGCCGCCGCCCCCTCCTTCACCTGGCCGGGGGGCGGGTTGCCGGCCGGGTTCAGGCTTTTCCCGGCGGCCTCGGTTCACCCGGTTCGCCCCCGGCAGGGGCGAACACCGTCGACCAGAGCTCGCGCACGATGTCCTCGGCCGAACGGGTCACGCCTTCGCGCACCCGGATCCGCCCCGACAGCGCGACTAGCGCGGCGTCGAGGCCGACGGTGGCGTCGGTGGCAGGTCGGCTCCGCAGTGTCCCGAGGCGGGCTGCGACCAGCACGGTGTCGATGGCACCCCGCACCGAGGAGCCGATCCGAACGTCGCCGTGGGACCGGGTGCGGCGTACCACCTCGACGATCCGCTCCACCCAGGTGTGGTCGCCGGCTGCGTCGCCGCAGGCCCGGACCACGACGGCGGTCTCTTCCCCGGCGGTCTGGTACTCGACGGCGAGCCGGCACGTGCGGTCGTAGACGGCCGAGGAGATCCGGGCGGTGCCGACGGCGTCGAAGGGGTTCATCGCTGCGACGAGCCGGAACCCGGGGGCCGCTGCGATGCGCCCGAGGCGGGGCACGTGCAGTTCGCCCTCGCTCATCACCGTGATGAGCACGTTGAGCGTCTCCTCGGGGATCCGGTTGATCTCCTCGACGTACAGCAACGACCCGTCGCGCAGCGCGGACACGAGCGGGCCATCGACGAACACGTCGGGCGCATACCCCTCGGCGAGGACGCGGGCCGGGTCGAAATGGCCGACCAGGCGGGCCGGGGTGAGCTCGGCGTTGCCCTCCACGAATGCGAACCCGATGCCCAGTTCGTCGGCGACGGCCCGAAGCAGGGTCGACTTCCCGGTGCCCGGTGGGCCTTCGAGCAGCATGTGCCGATCTGCGGCGAGGGCGGCCACGACCAGCTCCAGCTCCCGTCGGCGCCCCACGACGCGGGTCTGGAGGCGCTGGAGCAGGTCGAGATCCGCGAGCACGCAGCGAACCTACCGAGCTGGGGCCGGTTCAGCCGAGGTGACGGGCGAGGAACGCCGAGGTCTGGCCCCAGGCGGCGGTGGCCTGGAAGGGCTGGTAGAAGGGCGAGAACCGGTTGTCGAAGGCGTGGCCGCCCATCCAGTGCTGGCTGACGGTGACGTTGCCCATCGACCCGGTGACCTCGCAGATCCGGTCGACGTCGGCGTTGGGCAGGAACGGGTCGTTGTCGCCGAAGTGGAATAGGATCGGGCAGGTGAGCTGCTCGTGCACCCCGTCGAGCAGGTTGGCGATGTTGGAGCCGTAGTACGACACGGCGCAGTCCGGCGAGAAGGTCTTGGCCACGAGGTAGGTCATGAGCCCGCCGAAGCAGAACCCCATCACCCCGGCCCGTCCCGACGGGTTCTCCGGCACGGTCCGCAGGTGCCGCAGCGCGGCGTCGAGGTCGCCGAGGCCGGCGGCGACGTCGTGGCCCTGCATCCGCCCGTAGCCCTCCCCGACCGCCTCGGGTCCGGTGCGGTCGACGGCGAATCCGGCGCCCTGACGGTGGTACACGTCGGGCGCGAGAGCGACGTAGCCGAGCTGAGCGAGCCGGGTGCACACGTCGCGGATGTAGAGGTTGACCCCGAAGATCTACTGGATGACGAGGACCCCGGGGCCGGAGCCCGAGTCGGGGATCGCGACGTGGCCGTCGAAGGTGGTGCCGTCGGCGGCGGTGATGGTCTCGGAACGGGTGGTGGGCATGGTCGCCGACCGTAGCGAGCGACGCCGAGGGCTCAGACCCGCAGGCTGCGCAGCCAGGCCCTCGATGCGCCGTTCGCCGCCTCGTAGCCCTTAGCCCACAACGCCGGGAAGCCTCCGGTACCCGCCTCGGCCCGGGTTCGCACCGCCTCGAGGGCGTGCGCGAGGAACCGGCCGGCGAGCTCCACGACGGCCGCCCGGTCGGCCGACGTGAGCTCGTGCACGTCGCAGAACCGGGCGAACCGGGCTCGCTGGTCCACCCCGGCCCGGGTCGGGTCGAGATGGTCGGGCGACCACAGCGGCACCCAGTGCCGGGCGGCGACGGCGATGTCGAAGCGTCGATCGACCGGTGCGGCGTAGTCGAAGTCGATGAACGCTGCGGCGCGGCCGTCGCGTACGACGACGTTCTCGACGCACAGGTCGTTGTGGCACACCAGGGTTCCGGCCGCCTCGGGCGGCAGGTAGGGGATGCCCGGCGTCGTAGCCGCCGGCGCGACGAACCCTTCGGCAGCACGGTGGAGGCGCCGCTGCAGCACTGCGACGGACGCGAGGACGTCGTCATCGGCCACCCAGGCCGGGTACGGCGGCAACCCGACCTCGCCGGGGACGTACGTCAGGAGCTCGACCGGTCCGTCGGGGCTGCGTCCGAGGCCGGCCACCCGGGGGGCGCCGTCGAAGCCGACCGCTTCGAGGTGGCGCAGGAAGGCGTGCACGAACGGGGTGTGCGGCCCGGCCGGCCGTTGCACGATGTCGTTGCGGCGCACGACGGCGCCGGGGTGCACCAGCCCGCCGGTGAGCGCCTCGGGGTCGGTGCTCACGGCTCACCGACCCAGCGGCCGTGGGGATGCGCGGGCACGTGCCAGCGGTGCTCCACCGAGGTGTCGGGGTGCACGACGGACAGGCCGAGCACGGTCGGGGTGGCGCCGTCGGCGGGTCGCGGTACCAGCCCGGGCACGACGCCGGCCGCCTCCATGGTCACCCACCAGATCGGCTCGGCGCGCCGCGAGGCGCTGTCCCGCAACGCGTCCACGAGCGCGGGCCGTCGGTCCCGGGGCACGTAGGTGAGCATCCAGGAGTGCACGACGACGGCTGCGCAGTGGCTGGGCACCGCACGGAGCGCGGCACCGACCTCGTCGACGGCGTCGCCCCGGCCGACCACCATCGGCCGTCGAGCTGCGAGCGCGAGCGCGGCGCGCAGGGTGGCGAGCCGGTCGACCTCGTCGGGCCAGACGCACGCCTGTAGCCACCGGGCATCGCCCGGGTCGTTCGGGTCGAGCGGGGCGAGGTCGATCCCGGCGCGGTGCCCGACCGTCGGGATCGCCGCCGGGGGTGCCGGGGCACCACGGCGCCGTTCGGTGTGCACGACGAGGGGGCTGTCCCCGATCGTCCCCGTCCCGAAGTCGTAGGCGTAGGTGTCGAACCACAGGTTGAGCCCGGCGCTTGCGCCCAGCTCGACGACGCCGAGCGGGCGGCCGGTGGCTGCGGCGATCTCGCCGTGCGCCAACACCAGCGCCCCGCAGCGGCCGACCTCGTTGGTCTGGGTCGTCCGGGTGCGCAGCCCGTCGACGACGGCGGCGCGATGGTCGATCAGGGTCCGAGCAAAGGCGCCGGCGACGTCTCGCCCGGCGGGCGATCCGCCCGCCGACGGGTAACAGCGGGCCAACTCGGGTGCCCGGCCGGCCAGGACGAGATCGTGGACCACCGCGAACAGCAGCACCGGACGGGCCTGCAGCTCGGGCGCCTCGGCAACGATCGCCATGGCGTCGGGCTCCTCGGCCAGCCGGGCGGCGAGCTCGACGTAGAGCGTGTCGTTGTCGGTATCGGTGGCGAAGGCGCGGAACCGGTCGGCGATGCGGGCGCGCACGTCGGACACGGGCCGCATCGTGACACGCTGAAGCCCGGTGGCGGTCCCGCTCGCTCAGCCGCGGGTGAGCGATCCGTCTTCGATCAGCGCGTCCACCTGACGCTTGAGCGCCTTGGCCCACGTCGGGTGCGTGAGCATCCAGAACCGCTCCTCCCGGATGCCGTCGAGCACGAGCCGGCCGACGTCGTCGGGATCCATGCCCTGGTCGAGCATCGACTGCACGTTGGACGCCGCCCGCCCGTCGGCGGCGCTGTCGGCCTTGGGTTTGGACTTGCTGGGCCGGTAGGCGACGGAGTGGCGGCTGATGTCGGTGTTGATCGGCCCGGGGCACAGCACCGAGGCCCGCACCGGGCTCTTGCGGCCGCGCAGGTCGCGCTCGAGCGTGGCCATCAGGGCGACCGCCCCGTGCTTGGCGATGTTGTACGCCGCCATGTAGCCGCCGGCGGTGAGTCCGGCCATCGACGACGTGGTGTTGATGTGGCCCTCGCCCTGGTCCTCCATGAGCGGGAGGAACACCTTCACCCCGTAGATCGGGCCCCACAGGTCGACGTCGATGATCCAACGCCAGTCGTCGAGGCGGATGTTCGCCGTCGGGGTGGGGATCCCGATGCCGGCGTTGTTGCACAACACGTGCACCGCGCCGAACCGCTCGAGGGCCGCAGCCGCCAGGGCCTCCACGTCGTCGAGCCGGGACACGTCGCAGCGCACGCCGAGCGCCTCGGTGCCCGCGGCGGTGAGCTCGGCGACGGTCTCGTCGCGCATCGGTTCGTCGAGATCCGCGACGACGATCCGCATGCCGGCCGACGCGAAGGCCCGGACCATGCCCCGGCCGATTCCGCTCGCACCGCCGGTGACCACGGCGACCTTGCCCGACAGTTCCATCACGACACCCCCAGCGACGCGTAGACGGCCCGCAGGATCGTGTGGGCGCGGTCGTCGCCCACCGTGCCTTCGCCCATGCGGTTCATGACGTAGGCCATCGTGAAACCGGCATCGACGTCGTTGACGACGAGCGAGCCGCCCCAGCCACCCCAGTAACAGACCCGGGCGTTGGGGGAGATCGGGGCGCGCGGCGAGTTCAACCCGTAGCCGACCCCGAAGGTGACCCCGATCCCGAGCACGAGATCGCGACCGGCGGCCTGCACGTCGAAGATGCGCTCGATCACCGCTGCGCTCAACAGTTCGTGACCACCCAAGCGACCACCGTTGGACACGGCGGCCTGGGCGAGCGCCACGCCGCGGGCGTTGCCGTGGCCCCCGGCGGCGGGGATCTCCGCCCGCCGCCACGGGATCTCCCAGGACTGCTCGGCGACCAGGCGGGGGTTCGCTGCGCGGTACGGGATCGAGGCCTTGTCGGGACCGGTGTCGGCGTTGCCGCCGGCCGTCGGCAGTGGCGGCGGCGGCGGTGGCGGCGGCGGGATGATCGGCGCGACGCGGTGGTCGTGCTCGGGCCCGGTGCCGATGAACATGTCGGCGCCGAGCGGCCCGGCGATCTCCTCGGCGAAGAACCGTCCGACGGACCGCCCGTCGACCCGGCGCACCACCTCGCCCACCAGATTGCCCTGGCTCACGGCGTGGTAGCCGGACTTCCAGCCCGGCTCCCACCACGTGGCCTGTGCGGCGAGCAGACCGGTGACCTTGTCCCAGTCGTAGAGGTCGGCCCCCTCGAGGCGCTGGTCCCAGCCGGGCAGGCCGGCGGTGTGGGACAGCAGGTGGCGCACCAACACGTTTCCCTTGCCGTTGGCGCCGAACTCGGGCCAGTACCGTTCGACGGGGGCGTCGACGTCGACGAGGCCGCGGCTCGCCAGCACGAGCACGGCGAGACAGCTCATCGTCTTGGTGGTCGACCAGACGTTCACGATCGTGTCGCGCTGCCAGGGTGTCGTGCGGTCGGCATCGAGCGTGCCGCCCCACAGGTCGACCACCGGTTCACCGTGCAGCATCACGGCGCACGACGCGCCGATGTCGCCGTGGCGCGTGAAGTTCGCGGCGAACGCATCCTTGACCGCGGCGAACCGGTCACCGCATTCGCCCTCGATGTCGACCATGGTCCCCCCGTTCGGTCGGGTGTGACCGTATCCGTTCCGCCACCTCGACCCGCCGCCGCTGACCTCTCGCTCCGTGCTGCGGTGTCCACGGGATGGAATTCTCGGTGGCTCGCCGCACTCGGCCGTGGTGAGGTCGCCCTGTTCGAGGAGGTAGATCGATGGGCGATGCGCAGCGAGGGGCTGAGCGGGTTGAGGTGGTCGAGGCCGCTCGTCGGCTCGCGCTCGCCGAGCAGGACCGCAGGCCGTGCTCGCCGGTGCGCGACCTGGTGGCCGACGTGGGGTCGGCCTACGAGGTGCAGCGTCTCAACAACGAGGCCCGTCTCGCCCAGGGGTGGCGACCGGTCGGCTGGAAAGTCGGCCTCACGAATCCGGCGGTGCAAGCGCAGCTCGGCGTCGACCAGCCGGACTTCGGTCGGCTGTTCGCGCCGATGGCGGTGCTCGACGATCTTCCGGCCGAGGTAGCGCTCCTCCAGCCGCGTGTCGAAGCCGAGGTTGCGTTCGTGCTCGAACGGGACCTCGACGACGGCATGGTCACGGCGGTGGACGTCGTGCGGGCGACGGCGTTCGTGTTGCCGGCGATCGAGATCGTGGATTCCCGGGTCGACCGGTGGGACATCACGATCGTCGACACGGTCGCCGACAACGCGTCGAGCGCTGCGTTCGTGGTGGGTGCGCACCCGGTGTCGCTCTCGGCCGTCGACCTGCGCAGTGTCCGGATGGAGCTGCGTGGGCCGGACGGCACGGTGTTGTCCTCGGGGGGCGGCGCTGCGTGCCTCGGTCATCCGGTCAATGCCGTGGTCTGGCTGGCCAACACGTTGGCGTCGCTCGGCTCACCGCTGCGGGCCGGCGACCTCGTACTCTCCGGAGCGCTCGGACGGATGGTCGATGTCGCCGCCGGATCGGTCTACGAGGCTGCGATCGACGGTCTCGGCACGGTGCGAGCGCGGTTCGGCTGACGTGTTCCACCCTTCGGAATCCACCGCTGGCCGGGCTGTAGGGCCTATGCGATCCTCGCTCTCGGAGCGTTGGCTCGTGCTGCCGATGATCCCACCGATCGATTCATCCAGGGGGGGTGAATGATCGACGCACTGCGTCCTTCCCAACAAGGTTCGGCGTCCCCGGTACGGCGTCGGCTGGTCCCGCCGGTCGTGATGCTCGTGTTCACCCTCGCGGCGCCGTTCACGCTGGCGAACACCGAGTACTACGCCATCCTGACGTTGGCGGCGATCTTCGGCATCGTTGCGGTGTCGCTCGACCTACTGCTCGGGTATGCCGGTTTGTTGTCGCTCGGACAGACCGTGCCGTTCGGAGTGGCGGCGTACACCTCCGCAGTGCTCACCTCGACGCACGGCCTGCGCCCGGAGTTGGCCGCAGTCGCTGCGGTGGCGGCAGCGATCGCCGTGGCCGTGGTGGCGAGCCCGATCCTTCGCCTCGAGGGGTTCTACTTCGCCCTTGCCACGCTGGGCCTCGTCCTCATCTTCGAGGCGGTCTCCCGCAACTGGTTGTCGGTGACCGGCGGCTCGTCGGGTTTCGTCGGGATCGAACCGCTCACGCTCGGGCCGCTCACGTTGCGCAGCGCAACGGCCAACTTCCTGTTGGCGTGGCTGTGTCTCACCGCTGTGACGCTCGTTGCCGTCAACGTCACCCGGTCCCGATTCGGTCGCGGGATGCTCGCGATCCACGAAGATCCGCGAGCCGCCAGCGCGCTGGGGGTGTCGGTCAGCTCGGTGAAGATCCGGATCTGGATCTTCGCCGCCGGGATGTCGGGCGTTGCGGGCGTGCTCTATTGCCACTACCTCCGATTCCTCTCGCCCGAGCAGTTCGGCCAGACGCCGGCGATCGTGCTCGTCGCAGCGATCGTGATCGGCGGCACCGGCACGGTGTACGGGCCGGTGGTCGGCGTCGTCGTGGTGCGGATGCTCCCGGCGCTGTTCGACGGCTTCCAGGAACGCTCCGTGCTGGTGTATGGCACTGCGATCATCCTGTTCACGGTGCTGTGGCCGCGCGGGCTCGTCGGAGCCGCCACCGACGTCGTGAAGCGGATCCGCTCGGCCCGCGCGGCGCGCTCCGCTGGGAGCTCGGGCCGATGACCGCGCTCGTGCGCACCTACGCGGTGTCGCGCCGTTTCGGCGGTCTCCAGGCCGTCGACGACGTGGACCTCGAGGTCCTCGACGGCGAAGTGCTGGGGCTCATCGGCCCGAACGGCGCGGGCAAGACCACGTTCGTCAACCTGTTGTCGGGGCACCTCGCGTGCAGCTCAGGTCGCGTGGAGTTCGCGGGCGCCGAGATCACCCACTGGCCACCGCACCGTCGGGCGCGCGCCGGACTCGTGCGGACCTTTCAGCAGGTGCGGCTCTTCCCACAGCTGTCGGTGCGGACCAACGTCGAGATCGGTGCCTTCCAGCGTGGCGCGAGCGGGCTGCTGCAGGCCGCCGTCGCGTCCCGGCGCGCCCGCCAGGACGAGCGCACCCTGCACGACGCGGCGACCGCCGCCCTCGAATCGCTCGGTCTTTCGGGACGGGCCGAGACGCCGGCCGGTGAGCTCAGCACCGGCGAGCAGCGCCTCGTCGGCATGGCTCGGGCCCTCGCGGCCCGCCCGCGCCTGCTGGTGCTCGACGAGCCGGCTGCCGGGCTGAACGAATCGGAGACCGTGGTGCTCCAAGCCGCGATCCGGTCGCTCCCGGCCCAGGGGATCACGACCGTGGTGGTCGAGCAC
>JBJTVH010000011.1:0-15987 GCA_046081125.1 Acidimicrobiales bacterium | reverse complement strand
CCGCGTACGCCACGCTGAAATCCGAACAGGCCGAACTCGAGTACCGGGCGAGCCACGATCCGCTCACCGGGCTCGCCAACCGGCGTGTCCTGCTCGCCCGGCTCGACGAGATCGCCCACATGATCTGCAGCAGCTGCGGGTCGGTGCGCGACGTCACGCTGCCCGAGGCACTCGAGCGCGAGCTCGATCGTTCGCTCGCCCGTTTGGCGAAGCGCAACGACTTCGCCGTGCGCGAGCATCGCCTCGACCTCGTCGGCGTTTGCGCCTGCTGCAGCTGATCGCCCAGGTCCCCGATGAACGATCGAGCTGCCTCGTACGTCGCCGACGTCCGCGAGTGGACACGGCGGGCCTTCGCACTCGACCCGCGGGTCGCGGTGCAGGTGATCGAAGAGGACGTGGAGCACGCCGATGGGGCGCGCACGGAGACGCTCATCGTGATCGAGCGTGCGACGGGTCGTGAGGAGCACCGTCTCCACATCCCCGTCGACCGCGTGAGTCCGGCGCACCTGTGGCAGTTGGCCGCGGGTGATCACGGGTGCTGTCGCTGATCTGGCGACCGTCCGGAGCGCGTCGACGTGGTGGGCCGAGTTGACGTAGGTCCTTGGAGTGGGAATGATTCCTATTCCTATGAAGTGGATCGGGCTCGGCTCCCTCGCAGTCGCGGTGCTGGTGGGCAGCGTCGTGCTGGCCACGGGGATCGGTCCGGTGCGGGTCGACCCGGGCACCGTGGCTCGTTCGGTGGCGCGGCACCTCACCGGCCTTCCTGAGCGACGATCGTGGTCCTCCACCGCCGACGCCATCGTGTGGCAGATCCGGCTGCCGCGCGTCCTCATGGCGGTGGTGGTGGGGGCCGGCCTCGGGGTGGTGGGTGTGGCCTTCCAGGCCATGGTGCGCAACCCGTTGGCCGACCCGTACATCCTCGGCATCTCCTCAGGGGCATCGGCTGGCGCATCGGCCGTGCTCGTGCTTGGGTTGCTGCCGCAACTCGCGGGCTACGGCGTGGCCGGCGGTGCGTTCGTCGGCGCGATGCTCGCGGTCGTATGCGTGTTCGCGGCTGCACGCCAGGGCCATCGTCTGCCGCCGATGCGACTGGTCCTCGCCGGCGTGGCCGTGGGCGGCTTCTTCACGTCGATCACGAGCCTCATCGTCATCACGAGCGACGACATCAACGCCGCACGATCGGTTCTCGCCTGGACGGTGGGCAACCTGGCCGGTGCCCGCTGGGACCTCCTACCGGTGCCGGTCGTGAGCGTCGTGGTGGGGAGCGCCTGGCTGCTGGCGCGGGCAAGGGATCTCGATCCGCTGAGCATCGGTGACGACACGGCCGCCGCGCTCGGCATCGACGTGCACCGCCTCCGCATCGAGCTGGTGGTCGTCGCATCACTGGTCACCGGATCGGTGGTCGCGGTGAGCGGGGCAATCGGGTTCGTCGGGCTGCTGGTCCCGCACGTCGCTCGCCTGCTGGTCGGTGGGGGTCACCGGCGCCTGATCCCCGCCAGCGCGGTGCTCGGCGCGATCGCCCTCGTCTGGTTCGACGTGGCCGCGCGCATGATGCTCGCGCCACGTGAGCTCCCCATCGGGGTGCTGACGACGTTCCTCGGCGGCCCGGCCTTCGTCGCCCTGCTGCGCACCAAGGGTCGGGACGTGCGATGAGCACCGCCGAGTCCGTAATGCCCGCAACGGTCGCGATCGAGTCCCTCGTGTTGGAGGTCGGCGCGACGCGGCTGTTGGACTCGATCACCCTCACCGTGCCAGCCGGGTCGTTCGTCGGGATCTGCGGGCCGAACGGAAGTGGGAAGTCGACCCTGCTCCGCTGCGTTCAACGTGCCGCGAAGCCGTCCCAGGGCGTCGTCCTGCTCGATGGCAGCGACGTGGCCTCCATCCCCCCGCGCCGGCTCGCCCGACGGGTGGGCGTGGTGCTCCAGGAACGGCCGGACGACCTCGACTTCACGGTGCACGAGATGGTGGCGATGGGCCGTGGTCCGCATCGTCGCCTGCTGGATCCGTTCGACGACGCCGAACGGGCTCTCGTGGACCGTGCACTGGCTCACGTCGGCCTCACGTCGCTGGCCACCAGAGCGTTCCGCACCCTGTCGGGCGGTGAGCGCCAGCGCGTCCTCGTCGCACGGGCCCTCGCCCAGCAGACCGCTCTGCTCCTGCTCGATGAACCGACGAACCACCTCGATCTCCGCTACCAGGTCGAGGTGCTCGACCTCGTGCGCGGCCTCGGGATCACGGTGATCGCGGCGCTCCACGACCTCCAGCTCGCCGCTCGCTTCTGCGACGAGGTCCACCTGCTCGCGAACGGCCGCCTGGTCGCGGGTGGGCCGCCGGCCCGCGTGTTGACGAGCGAGACGCTGCGCGAGGTGTTCCGTGTGGACGTCGCGGTCCACGACGTCGACGGCCGCCTCTTCTTCGACTACCGACCCACTGGACGCGCCGCCCGCGCAGTCCTCGCCCCACGGGAGATACCATGAGCCCTCAACCTGTCCACCGACCGAGGCGCCGAGCGGCGACCGTGCTCGTGGTCGCGCTGCTCGCCGCGGCGTGCGGCGACGACGGCGCGCCGGCCGCGACCCCGGCCCCGAGTACCCCCGCCGCGACAGCGGTGACCGCGCCATCGTCGACGACCTCGACCCCGGTGGCGACCTTCCCGTTGACGATCGAATCCTGCGGGCGCAAGGTGATGATCGCGAAGCGTCCGTCCCGCGTGGCTGCGCAGTTGCGCAATGAGGTGGAGACGTTGCTGTTCCTCGGCCTGGCCGATCGAATCGTCGCCTGGGCGGGGCCGGGAACGGCGGTCCGAACGCCGGCGCTCGCCGCCGAGTACCCGAAGCTCCGCGAGGCGGGTCGCTTCCCGTTGTCGAAGGAGGTGCTGGTGGGCGCGGGCACCGAGCTCTTGTTGTCGAACTTCGCCTTCCCCGGCACCACCCCTGCGGACCTCGAGCCGCTCGGCATCGCCATGCTGCAACCGACGGCCTACTGCGGTGAGCCGGGGGCCGTCGGCGGCGGCACGGCTGGGGCCGGCGCGCCGAAGGGTGCCGACGGCAAGCCGGCGGTGCTCGACGCCATCCTGGGCGACGTGCGCACGCTCGGTCGGATCTTCGGTGTCGAGACCCGGGCCGAGGAGGTCGTTGCACAGCAGCGTGCTCGGGCCGACGCGGTCGCCGCGGCGGTCAAGGGCCGGACCCGGCCATCGGTCGCCCCGGTGTTCTTCATGAACGGGCTCGACGGTGCACCGCGGGTCGAAGGACGCCTCGGGATCCCGCAGGCCATGATCGACATCGCCGGCGGGACCAATGCGTTCGCCTCGCTCGACCAGTCGTTCGGCGACATCTCCCCCGAGGCGTTCCTCCAGGCGCGGCCGGATGTGATCCTGGTGATCGAGAGCGGGACCTCTCCGCCGCTCGACTCGGTGCGCGCGATGATGCGCGCCAACCCTCGGTACTCGCAGCTGCCCGCCGTGGTGAACGATCGCTTCGTCTCGATCAGCGCGGAGGAGTACATGCCGGGCCTGCGGTTCGCCGACGCGGTCGAGCGGATCGCGGCGGCACTCCATCCGGGATCGGTGACGCGATGAGCGTGGATGGTCGGAGCCCCGGTGCGGACGAGCAGCACCTCCCTAGCAGTTGGGCCGGTCGCGGCGGTCGCGCATGGGCGCGACGCGCGGACTGGCACGAGTTCGCGTTCGCGTCGTTCGACGCGCCGCTGCTGAGCTGTGCCGGGGTCCGTCCCGGCGACCGTGTGCTCGAAGTGGGCTGCGGGGCCGGTGCGACCACGATGGCCCTGGCCGACGCGGTCGGGCCGGCTGGGCACGTGGTCGCGCTCGATGTGTCGGAGCCGCTCTGCGAACAGACGCGGTCGCGTGCAAAAGCCGCCGGCTTCACCAACGTGGACGTGCTCGCCGTCGACGCCGCGCAGTACGGCGGCGGTGATGTGCCCTTCGACCACGTGGTATCGCGGTTCGGCGTGATGTTCTTCGAGGAGCCCGTCGCCGCGTTCGCGAACCTCGCGGGTCTGCTGGCCCCCGGGGGTCGCGGTACCTTCGCCGCGTTCCGCGAGCGGTCGAGGAACCCGTGGGTCGATGTGCCGACGCGCACCTTGGCCGCGTTCCTGGACGATCCGTCGGCCGTTGGCCTCGAGCCGCAGGGCTTCGCGTTCGCGGATCGTGAACGGGTCGAGCGGATCCTGCGCGAGGCCGGCTGGCCCGCCCCGCGGTTCGTCGAGGCCGAGGTGCACATGACGATGGGCGGCGGTGGAGGTGTCGAACCTGCCAGCCGCCAGGTCAGCGGGCAGCTGTTGGCGGCGTCCATCCTGCAGCGCTTGTCGACCGAACAGCGGACCCGAGCCCTGCTCGCCCTCCGCGAGGCCCTCGGTCGCTACGTCGTCGATGGCGAGGTTCGCCTCGGCGCGTCGGCCTGGATCATCACCACAGGCGCGCCGGTCGCCGGCTGACGCGCCGGGATGATCGGGGCCGATCATCCCGTGGGCAGCAGGGCGATCGGGTCGATCACGCACACGGTGCCTTCGGCGGTGGCGACGCCGAGGGCGCGGGGATCGTGGGGCGACCACGCGAGCGCGGTGACGGCACAGCCGGCATCGACGGCGAGCACGGGTCGGCAGTCGGCATCGGGGCGCCACAGCACCACGCCGCCACCGTTCGGGAGACGGATGCCGAGCGCGAGATGTTCGCCGTCGGGTGACCACGACGCGGCGCTGGGCATGCCGCGCACGTCGAGACCCGTGCCGCGCGGGAGCTCGTCGTCCTCGACCCGGAAGTCCCACACCGTGGTGATGCCCGATGCGGCCACGGCCAGTCGTTCCGAGGTGCGATCCCATGCGAGGTGCTGCCCGCCGGACTCGCGACCGGGCAGCACGATCTCGTCGCCCGCGGTGTCGATGCGCCAAATCGACGTGGCGCCACCCTGACATCCGGCCGCGAGACGTCGGCGGTCAGGTGAGCCCACGAAGCCGCCTACTACCGTCAACCACAACCGGCCATCAGGCCGAGCAGTCAATAACCCGAGCCTCCATCAAGCCCGTGGCGATTCAGTCTCACCGAAAGCGAACACCGCGTGCTCGTCGAGATGGCTCGGGGACTCAACAACGAGGCGATCGCCGCCAAGCTCGGCTACAGCCCGAAGACCGTGCGGAACTACGTGAGCATCATCTTCGGGAAGCTGCACGTCGCCGATCGGGCCCAAGCGATCGTGCTCGCGCGGCGCCGCGGACTCGGAACCGGGTGACGAGCCGGACTCGGCATCACGCGACGAGCGCCGCCGTCCACGTGGCGCGTGTACTTGGGGTTACGGTCGCCCCTCCGACACCGGAAAACAAGTTCTTATATTGCTCGGGCCGGAAGGTTCGGGCGATGCTCGTTTTCGAGCTCGTCGTGAGGGTGAGCAACCAGGGCGGTGCATCTCAGCAGTACGTATGTATGATACGTATGTGCCGAACAAGACGATCAGTGTGCCGGATGATGTCATGCCGATCATCGAGAGTCTCGACGTGCCGTTCTCGCGGTGGGTGACCGATCAGCTTCGGCGTCACGCTGCGCAGTCGTCGGTGTCGTTTGCCGAGCAGTTGCGGGCGGATGCCGCGCTTGCGGCAGCGGATCGGCCGACCGAACGCGACGCTCGATCAGTCGGGAAGCGGATGGCGCGGTCGGCACCGTGGTAGCCCGCGGGTCGGTGTACTGGATCGATCTCGACAAGCGTCGGCCTTGTGTCGTCGTGTCCGCAGCGGCGGTGCTCGACGTCGAGGTGTGGCAGACCCATGTCGTGCCGCTCACGTCGAACCTGGATCGTGCCGACCTGGCCGGCAACGTGTTGCTGTCCGCCAGGGCCACCGGCCTGCCGAAGGACTCCGTCGCAGTGCCGTTGGGGTTGGAGCTCGTCGATCGCTCGTGGTTGTCCGAGCGTGTCGGTCAGCTTCCGGGCTCACTGATCGATGCCATCGACGACGGCGTCCGATCGGTGCTCGGACTCTGAGCCGGTAGTCGCGACGAGCGTCGCCGTCCACGATCCGCGTGTACTTGGGGTTGTGGTCGCTCCTCCGACACACTCGTTAGTACACGCGCCGGGCCCGGCGGTTACCCGCATGCGGCCGTCGGTGTGGTACTCGATGGCCACGTTGAGCTGCTGGTAGACCTCGCGACGGCTTTCGGCGCTAGCATGGGCGAGCACGCCGACGATGCCCTTGAGCTGCTCGACCAGGCTGCGGATCTCTTCGCCGGTCAGGTGGTTGTCGCCGGTCTTGCGTCGGAGCTCGAGCTCGGCGGCCTTGCGTTCGAGCTTCACCTCCTCGATCCACCCGTTGACGATCGAGGGGTCGGTGCCGGCCTCGAGGGCGGAGCGGTACCTGGCCAGCTTGGTGTCGCACTCTCGGATCCGCCGGCGCGCAGCGCTGAGCCGGGCTTCCTCGCTGGGGTCGGGTCCCATCGTCGCCTCGAGTGCGGCGCAGGTGTCGTCGATCTGGTCGGCGTCGAACAGCCCGGCGAGCCATCCGTCGATCGCCGGGAGGATCGAGGCCTCCTTCTCCACTCGCGCTGGCCACGCACGCGGCGATCGTGTTGCACCTCGGCACGGTCGGCACCGCGTACGCCACGCTGAAATCCGAACAGGCCGAACTCGAGTACCGGGCGAGCCACGATCCGCTCACCGGGCTCGCCAACCGGCGTGTCCTGCTCGCCCGGCTCGACGAGATCGCCCATGCGCATGGCCGGTGCGGGATCGTCTACCTCGACCTGGACGGCTTCAAGCCCGTCAACGACCGGTGGGGTCACCATGCGGGGGACCTGGTCCTGATCGAGGTCGCAGCCCGGCTCCGGGCGACCGTGCGCCCGGACGATCTCGTGGTGCGCCTCGGCGGCGACGAGTTCGCCGTCGTGATCGACGACCCGGGCGCGGCAGCGGGGGCACGAGTCGCCGTTCGAACTGCTCGAGCGCGCCGACGTGAGCATGTACGAGGCCAAGACGACCCGGGCTCAGCGAGGACCGAACGGCACCGCGCACGCCTGGTCGTGATCGATACGGACGCTGACCGCAGGATTGGCATGCGGCCCGGCCCCCCACGAGGGAAGCACCATCGAATAGAGCCCCGATCCGCCGGCGGCGACGATCAGCAGGTCCTGCGGACCGCGGAACGCACGCCAGAGCGACCCCGGGTCGCCGTCGGGAATCATCGACGGGTTGAGCGCCCGCATCCGCCCCCTCGGGTTGGCGGCCCGCTCCCACAACTCCTGCGCGACGCCGGCCCGGTCGTAGCCGGCGTCGGCGAGCACGTGCGTGTGGTCGGGGTTGAGCAGCACGACGGCCGTACCGCGACCGAAATGGGCGTTGTTCGACCCGACGTTGGCGAGGGTGCCCGCCAGGGTGTCGAGCAGGCGGCCCGGTGCGGTCGGGTCGTCGGCGTCGCCGACGAAGATCACCGAGTGCGGGCCCTCGGTGCCCACCACCGTCACGGCGGACTCCTCGGCCGAGAATCCCCGAGCGACGTGCAGCGGCTCCCAGGGCGAGGCCTCCTCGTCTTCGGCCAGACACATCGTGAACTTGCCGGGATGGCCGAGCAACGCCATGTCCGATACCCCGGGGCGCCCGCCGCCGATGTTGATCATCGCGAGGCGCAGCGCCCGGCCGATCGACGCGTTCGCCCGGAAGCCCGGCCCGAGCGCGCCGAACCCCGACGCGATCGGCCCGCAGGCGTGACGCGCCGTGCCGTTCACGATCACGAACGGCGCGATGGCATGGGTGGTGGCCTGCATCTCGGTGCAGTCGAACGCGGGCTCGAGGACCGCCCGAACCGCTGCGAGCACGACCGGCGCATGGTCGGGCAGGCAGCCGGCCATGACCGCGCACGCCGCCACCTTCTCCACGGTGCAATCGCCAAGGTTCGGACCCATCGAGCCGAGGGACAGATCCCCGTCGAGCCCCATCGCCAGCGCCATGCGCTCGACACGAGCAGCGGTCGGCACGACGACGGGGAGGCCGTCGGTACATCCGAGCTCGTGGAGCAGTTCGAGCGCCTCGGCTTCGTCGGCGGCTTCGAGCACGGACGTCACGACGCGCTCCCCCGCAGGGCCACGACGATCTCGTCCCGGATGGCGTGGGCCACCCGGTGCATGGTCTCGGCCCCGGCCCCGGCGACCGGATGCTCGAAGCAGACCCGCGGCACGTCGGGCATCCCGACGGAGCGGGCGATGAAGTCTCCCTGGGCCCAGAACTCGCTGGACACGAGGGCGACAGCCGGGACGCCCCGGCGGGCAAGGTTCACGCCGTCACGCACGGTGCCGGTGGTGCAACTGCCTCAATGGCCGTAGGCGGTGACGACGGCGGCGCACTCGGCGGTGATCGCATCGAGCATCTCCGCCGAGCAGATCGCCGAGGCGTTGCCCTTGTCGTAGGACACGAACCGAGCCGCCGGAAGCGCCTCGGCGAGCGCCCGCTCGACGTGGCGCAAGAAGTTGACCGAGTCAGGGAAACCGTTGGCGAGCAAGCCGATCGTCACCGGGCCGGACGCCACGTCGAGCCCGAGCAGATAGGGCTCGACCGGGGTGCCGGGTTCGGCGCGGGGGTCGAGGAAGCGGACCGTCATGGGCGCACCGTACCCGCTGTGTCTGGCGCTCGGCCCCGAACGGGCGGATCGGCTGGTCGGGACGGGTCTGCCATGCTGCGCCCATGCGTGTGGGATGCATCGGCGCCGGGATCGGCGGGCTCAGCGCCGCTGCGTTCGCGCTCCGGGCCGGTCATGAGGTGACGGTCTTCGAGCAGGCGTCCGCACTCGGGGAGATCGGTGCCGGGATCCAGTTGTCTCCCAACGCCACGCGGCTGCTGATGCGCCTCGGCCTCGGCCCTGCGCTCGACGCCGTGGCCGTGCGGCCTCAGGCGATCGAGCAGCGGCGGTGGGCAGACGGCACCGTGCTGTCGCGCGTCGAGCTCGGCGAGCGCGTCGAGCGGGCGTTCGGGGCGCCGTACCTCCACGTGCACCGGGCGGACCTCGTCGACGTCCTCGCTTCGGCCGTGCCCTCCCGCGTGATCCGCACCGCGCAGCGCGTCGCCGGCGTCGACCCCGACGGCACCGTGGTGCTGGCCGACGGCGCGCGGGAACGGTTCGATGCCGTGATCGGCGCCGACGGCATCCACTCGGTGGTTCGCCGAGCGCTGGTGGGTGACGGGCCCGCCACGTTCTCGGGGCACGTCGCCTACCGGGCACTCGTACCGGGCGACGCGGCACGGGCCCTGGGTTGGCCGGCGCTGGCCACGGCATGGCTCGGGCCCGGCGCCCACGTGGTGCACTACTACCTGCGGGCCGGTGCCGTGCACAACATCGTCGCCATCGTCGAGGACGACTCCTGGACCACCGAATCGTGGACTACCCCCGGCGACCCCGACGTGCTGCGGAGCGCGTTCGCCCACTGGGCGCCCGCCGTGCGCGACCTGCTCGAGCTCGTCGAGCACACCCACCGCTGGGCGCTGCACGACCGGGCACCGTTGCCCGCATGGAGCCGAGGGCACGTCACGCTCCTCGGCGATGCCTGCCATCCGATGCTGCCCTACGTGGCCCAAGGCGGTGCGCAGGCCATCGAGGACGCCGCTTCGCTCACCGCCGCGCTCGACGGCGTCACCCCGGACGCCGTCGCAGCTGCGCTCGTGCGCTACGAGTCGGCCCGGCGGGAGCGCACCACGGCGGTGCAGGCCTCGGCCCGCGCCAACGCCACCGGCTTCCACCTGCCCGACGGCCCGGCCCAGCAGCGGCGCGACGCGGCCATGGCCACCTCCGACCCCGACCCGGCACGGTCCCGTGTCGCCTGGCTGTACGGCCACGACGCCGGCGTGCTGCCGGCGGTCTGATCGCCGTCACGGCATCGGGCACACTGGTGGGCATGGCCCTGCACCCGAACGGCGTCCACCACCTGGCGATCTCCACCCGCGACATCAAGGCCCAGATCGAGTTCTTCACCGACGTACTCGGCGCCGAGCTGAAGGCGCTCTACTGGATGCACGGCGTCGAGAACACCTTCCACGGGTTCATCGAGCTGAACGAGTCGTCGTACCTCGCGTTCGTCCAGCACCCCGACAACTCCGACCGCCACGAGCTCGGCGTCACCCATGCAGGCACGGCGGCAGGCCCACTGCCGGGCGGGCTGATGCAGCACGTCGCGTTCTCCGTCGACACGCTCGACGACCTGTACGCCCTGCGGGACCGCATCCGTAGCCGGGGCGTGCCGGTGATGGGCCCGATCGATCACGGCATGTGCCAGTCGATGTACTTCGCCGGGCCCGAGGGGCTGTGCCTCGAGGTGGCCACCGGCCGAGACATCGACGAGCGGGCTTGGATCGACCCCGAGGTGCAGGCCCTCGCCGGCATCAGCGACGCCGAACTGAAGGGCTACCTCGCCCCGTCGGACTTCGTGCGCCCCAGCTCGCCGGTACCCCAGCCGGCCTACGACCCGGCCAAGCCCCACCTCGAGTACCCGCCGGCGGTGTACCAGCGGGTGCTGGCCACGCCCGACGAGGCGTTCTGGCGCTCGGTCGAGAACCGGCCCCCCGTCGAGATCGCCTGACGGCCCGCCGCCGGCGCCGGCGGCGGGCCCGAGCGCTCAGCCGCCGGAGACCTCTGCAACCTTCTTCTTGCCCTGCGAGATCCACGGCATCATCGCCCGCAACTGCGCGCCGACCTGCTCGATCGGATGCTCCCGACCGGCGGCACGCAGGGCATTGAAGCGGGCCCGGCCCGAATCGGACTCGCCCACCCACTCCTCGGCGAAGCGACCCTCGCGGATCTCGGCGAGCACCCGCTTCATCTCCTCCTTGGTCGCGGCGTTCACGATCCGCGGCCCCCGGGTGAGATCGCCGTACTCGGCAGTGTCGGAGATCGAGTAGCGCATCCCGGCGATGCCCTCCTCGTACATGAGGTCGACGATCAGCTTCACCTCGTGCAGGCACTCGAAGTACGCCATCTCGGGCTGGTAGCCGGCCTCGACGAGCGTCTCGAAGCCGGCCTGCACCAACGACGTGAGGCCGCCGCACAGCACGACCTGCTCGCCGAACAGGTCGGTCTCGGTCTCCTCGGTGAAGGTGGTCTCGATCACCCCCGCGCGTGTGCCGCCGATGGCGTCGGCGTACGACAGCGCCACGGCCTTGGCCTGCCCGGAGGCGTCCTGCTCGATGGCGATGAGGGCCGGCACGCCGCCGCCCTCGGTGTACGTGCGCCGCACCAGGTGCCCGGGGCCCTTGGGGGCGATCATGATCACGTCGACCCCGGCCGGTGGCGCGATGCGGCCGAAGCGGATGTTGAACCCGTGCGCGAACGCCAGCGCCTTGCCTGCCGTCATGTTCGGGGCGATCTCGGCGTCGTAGATCTTCTTCTGCTCGGTGTCGGGCGCGAGCAGCATCACGACGTCCGCCCAGGCGGCCGCCCCGGCGATCGGCAGCACCTTGAGGCCCTCGGCCTCGGCCTTGGCCTGCGAGGACGACCCCGGCCGCAGGGCGACCACCACGTCGACGCCGGAGTCCTTCAGGTTCAACGCGTGGGCGTGCCCCTGGGATCCGTAGCCGACGACGGCCACCTTCTTGCCGAGGATGATGGACCGATCTGCATCGGCCTCGTAGTACACGGTGGCGGCCATCAGCTTGCCTTTCCCTTCAGGGCGCGCACGCGCGCCTCGCGATCCAACTTGGGCAGCGCCACCCGACCGGTGCGCTGAAGCTCAACGATGCCATAGCCCCGCAGCAGCTCTTCAAAGTCGTCGAGCTTGTCGGGATGCCCCTCGAGCGAGACGGTGATCAAGTCGACGCCGACCGACAGGATCTTGCCTTCGAAGATCTGCACCAGCTCGACCACCTGGCCCCGGTGCGCCGGATCGGCCGAGACCGTGGCCAGCAGCAGCTCGCGCTCGACCGAGGCGCGGGGGTCGAGTTCGGTGATCTTCACGACGTCGATCAGCTTGAACAGTTGCTTCACGATCTGCTCGAGCGGGGCCGACTCGACGTCGACCACGATCGTGATGCGGGAGAACCGGGGGTCCTCCGTCGGGGCCACGGCGAGGCTGAAGATGTTGAAGCCCCTGCGGGCGAACAGGCTCGCCACCCGGGCCAGGACACCGGCCCGGTTCTCGACCAGCGCCGACAGGATGTGGTGGTCGGGCAGGCTCATCGCAGCAGATCCTTGTTCTGCGAGGACGGCAGGAGGATGTCGTCGTTGGCCATACCGGCGGGCACCATCGGGAACACCTTCTCCCGGGCATCGACCCGGAACTCGACCACGACGGGCCGGTCGTCGATCTCGTTGGCCTTGTCGATGGCCGGTTGCACCTCCTCGGGCGACTCGACCCGGATGCCGATGCAGCCCATGGCCTCGGCCCACTTCACGTAGTCGGGCAGGTCGGTCGAGAGGTACACCTCGCTGTAGCGCTCCTCGTAGAACATCTCCTGCCACTGGCGCACCATGCCCAAATACGAGTTGTTCAAGATGCCCACCTTGATGGGGATCCGCTCGGTGGAGGCGGTGACGAGTTCCTGGGCGGTCATCTGGAAGCAGCCGTCGCCGTCGATGGCCCACACCGTGGCATCGGGCCGACCCACCTTGGCGCCGATGGCCGCCGGGACCGAGAACCCCATCGTGCCCAGGCCCCCGGAGTTCACCCAGGTGTAGGGCTGCTCGAAACGCCAGTACTGGCTCGACCACATCTGGTGCTGACCCACCCCGGACACGAGGATCGTGCCCTCGGGGGCCGAGTCACGCAGCGACTCGAGGCAGAACTGCGGCTTGAGGGCGTCGCCCGGCTCGGACGGCTCGTAGGTGTACGGGAAGTTCTCCTTCCAGCCCGACACCCGCTGCTTCCAGGCGCTCGTGTCGGCCCGGGCCTCGCCCGCCGACAGCAGGTTGCGCACCTCGCGGATCAACTCCTCGATCACGAGGCGGCAGTCGCCGACGATCGGCACATCGGGACGGCGAACCTTGCCCTGCTCGGCCGGGTCGATATCGACGTGGATGATCTTCGCCTCGGGAGCGAACGCGGCGACCTTGCCCGTCACCCGATCGTCGAAGCGGGCGCCGAGTGCGATCAGTAGGTCGGCCCGCTGCAGTGCGGTCACCGCAGTCGCATTGCCGTGCATACCCGGCATGCCGAGGCACAGCGGATGGCTGTCGGGGAAAGCGCCACGCGCCATCAGCGTGGTGACGACATGGATGTCGAGCAGCTCGGCGAGCTCCCGCAGCGCAGCGGCGGCGCGGGCCTTGAGGATGCCGCCCCCGATGTAGAGCACGGGCCGCTCCGACGCGAGGATCAGCCGTGCGGCCTCCCGGATCATGCGGGGATGACCCTTGAGCGTCGGCTTGTAGCCCGGCAGGTCGATCGCCTCGGGCCAGTACCACTCCATCGTGTTCTGGAGCACGTCCTTGGGGAGGTCGACGAGAACCGGGCCGGGACGGCCCGTCGTGGCGATGTGGAACGCCTCCCGGATGGCCCGGGGAATGTCCTGGGCCGTCATCACGAGCTCGTTGTGCTTGGTGACCGAGCGGGTGATCCCGACGGTGTCGCACTCTTGGAACGCGTCGGTGCCGATGGCGGAGGTGGGCACCTGACCGGTGAGGCACACCATCGGGATCGAGTCCATGTAGGCGTCGCACAGGGGCGTGACCATGTTGGTGGCTGCCGGGCCCGAGGTGACCATGGCGACCCCGGGCCGGCCGGTGACATGGGCGTACCCCTCGGCCATGTGCCCGGCACCCTGCTCGTGACGCACGAGGATGTGGCGGATCGACGAATCGAGTAGCGGGTCGTAGGCGGGCAGGATGCAACCGCCAGGGAGGCCGAACATCACCTCCACACCCTCCATCTCGAGGCTCTTGATCAGGGCCTGTGCTCCGGTCAGTCTCATCGGGTCGCTCCTGGCGGGTCGGGCGGGCGAGGGGGAAGTCGAGGGGAAGTCGAGGGAAAGTCGAGCGGAAGTCGAGGGAAAACGGTCCGAAATGTGGGGCAAAAACGAAGCGACCTCCCTGGGGGAGGTCGACGCGCACGCAGCTTGAGGCCGGTGCGCTAGGTAACTACGAGTACGAGGCAAGCGGGGCGCGACACGTCCGCATTCTATGCACGCGTTGCGTGGCCGACGTCAACGCGTCAGGCTTTCCGGGTGCCGGCGCCTTGGTCGAGATGGGTCAACTCGCGCGAGCGGATCGTCGAGCGAGCCCGACCGCTGCTCGAGCCCGGTGAACTGATCGCCCACGTGATCCGTGTCCTCGAAGGACCACCCCGGCTCGCCGGGATGTTGTTCGGGCTCGTGCTCGGCGTGTTGGCCAGCCCCCTCCTCGGCCCCCTGCTGTCGTTCCCAGTCATGTTCCTGGCGTTCACCTCGCTCTACAAGCGGCGGGTGATCGTCGCCACGGATCGGTCGGTGACGGTCCTCGGGTGCTCCCCGCTGCGCTTCGGCGTGCGTTCCGTCATCGCCCGGCTCGACGTCGACACGCGCATCGGCCCGCCCAAGGGGTTGTTCTTCGGCGTCCGGGTCGGCGGCAAGCGGTACTACGTCGTGCCGCGCTGCGTGCAGGAACTCCAGGACGCCGACCGGGACGTCATCGAGTCCTAGAGCGGGCCGCCCCGGGTACTACGGCGCTCCCCAGGGCGACGGCCCCTCGGTGAAGCCGGCAAACGGTGCAGGTCGCTGCGGCAACGTGGGCTGGCGGCCCGACGCTGGCACGACGGCCGCCCGAGCGACGACCGCAGGAGCGACGACGGCTGCCGCAGGCGCCACCGGGCTCGAGGCGAGCATGGGAGGCGGCGTCGGAGCGAGCGGGCTCGGCGCAGGCGGCGGCGCGAACGCCGGCGGCGCGAATCCCGATGGCGCGAATCCCGATGGCGCAACAACCGGCGGCGCAGCGATCGGCGCAGCCAGCGAGGCTGCAGCAATCGGCGGCGCAGCGACCGGCGCAGCCAGCGGGGGTGCGACCGCAGCGACCGGGGCAGGCGCAAGCGCCTCTGGCGCAGGCGATGTCGCCAGCGATGCAAACACCGGAGACAGCAGCGGTGGCTCCGGGTCCGCAGAGGCGTACCGCGGCGGCATCGGGGGCATCGAGCCGAAGCCCGATTCGGCAGCGGTGAACGCCGTCGTCGGTGCGAACGGTGCCGGGGAAGGGGGCGCCGCCGGGGCGAACGAACCGGACGGTCCAGCCGTCCACACGGGAGCCGGAGGCGTCGGCGCTGCCGGCGCCGCCGCCGCCAGCGGCAGGGTGAACGCAGGCGAGGCCACCGGGATCGAGCCGGTGCCGCTGAGGTCGGCCCCCAGCCATGCCATCTCCATCAGGCCTCGGTTGACCGAGTCGCCATCGCCGACGCCCACCGTAGGAGACGTCGCTGCTACAGGCGCCGAAGGCGCTGCAGCGGGACCGGGCGCGTTGAACCACGCGGACGAACCGACCGATACGGGCGGCGCAGCGACGAGCAACCCGAAGGCGTCGTCGGCCGACGCAACCGGCGCCGGACTCGGCGCCGGGGTCGGCGCAATGGTCGGCGCAACAGCCACCGCCACCGGCGCAGCGCTCGACGCCGCCATGGCCGGGGCCGACGCCCACGGGTCCCCGCCGAGCAAACCCGACAATCCACCGGCCGAGGAATCGCCGGCGGTCACCGCCGCCCCCGATCCGAACCCCGCAAAACCCGCCGGTTCGGGTTCGAAACCCCCGAGTCCGAATCCAACCTCCGCCGATGGTGCGCCTGCGTTGCCAACGAGGGAACCCCAGGGCACGGCTTCAGCGGGTGCAGCGAGCGGCGCACCGGGCGCCGGCGTTCCGGCGATCTGGGTCCGGGCGACGACCGCTTTACAGGTGTCGGCGTCGAGCCCGAGGGCCTGCGCGACCTGAGCGAGCACCTGGCGCTGCGCAGGCTCCATGCCGCCGGCGACGGCGACCGAGATCAGTCGGGCGAGGATCCGCTCCCGCACCGCCGCCGGGAACGACGCCGCCGGCTCCAAGAACGCGCCCAGCCGATCGGCA
>JBJTVH010000010.1:0-7710 GCA_046081125.1 Acidimicrobiales bacterium | reverse complement strand
GACGTTGCCGCTGCCCGACCCGCCGCCGGCACCGCTGCCGCCGGCCTTGCGGGCGGCCGGCTTGCGGGCGGCCGGCGCCGCACCGGCGGCCACGGCGACGGTCGGGGTGTCGGGGACCCAGAGCTTCACGTCGAAGCGCTTGCCGTTGACCTCGACCGTCGTGCGGCGCTCGACGAGGGGTGCGGCATCGTCGCCGGCCGGGGCCGGTGCGGCGGGCTTCTCGATGCCCGACAGGTCGAGCACCTCCTCGACCCACTTCGTCGAGTGCGTGACCGCTGCGAAATCCGGGTGGCGCAGGATCGCCAGGTCGGCCGGGATGGTGGTGGCAATGCCGCCGACCTCCATCTCCTCGAGCGCTCGGATCGTTCGTGCGATCGCCGTCGGGCGGTCCTTGCCCCACACGATCAGCTTGCCGACGAGGTTGTCGTAGTACTGGCTGATCTCGTCGCCGGCCTCGTAGCCGCCATCCCAGCGCACGCCGAACCCGTAGGCCGCCCGCAGGGCGGTGATCTTGCCCGGCGACGGCAGGAACTTGCCGCCAGCGGGGTTCTCGGCGTTGATCCGCACCTCGATGGCGTGACCGGTACGGGCGGCGTTCACCTGCTCCTGGGTCATCGGCAGCGGCTCGCCGGACGCGACCCGGATCTGCCACTCGACGAGGTCGATCCCGGTGATCGCCTCGGTGACGGGGTGCTCGACTTGGAGTCGGGTGTTCATCTCGAGGAAGAAGAACTCGCCGTTCTGGTAGATGAACTCGACGGTGCCGGCGTTGAAGTACCCGACGGCGCGGCCGGCCTTGACGGCCGCCTCGCCCATCGCCGCTTCAATCCCGGGGGCCAGCGCCGGCGCCGGTGCCTCTTCGATCAGCTTCTGGTGGCGGCGCTGCGCCGAGCAGTCGCGCAGCGACACCCAGAACATGTTGCCGTGCTGGTCGCCGACGATCTGCACCTCGACGTGGCGGGGCCAGGTGAGGTATCGCTCGACGTAGATCTCGTCGCGTCCGAAGAAGGCCTTGGCCTCGCGCTTGGCGGAGTCCATGGCATCGGTGACGTCGGCGGCCGAGCGAACGACCTTCATGCCGCGGCCGCCGCCGCCGAAGGCGGCCTTGATCGCGATCGGCCAGCCGTGCTCGTCGCCGAATGCCGTGATCTCTTCGGCGGAGTGCACGAACTCGACGGTGCCGGGCACGATCGGCGCGCCACCGCGCAGCGCCGCCTTCCGGGACGACACCTTGTCGCCCATCTCGTCGATCGCGGCGGGCGGCGGGCCGATGAAGGTGACGCCCCGCTCGGTGATCGCCCGGGCGAAATCGGCGTTCTCGGAGAAGAACCCGTAGCCCGGGTGGACGCCGTCGGCACCGGAGCGCTCGACGGCATCGAGGATCGCGGCGGTGTTCAGGTAGCTCTCTGCCGCGGTCGAACCGCCGAGTGCGTACGCCTCGTCGGCCAGGCGCACGTGGAGTGCGTTGCGGTCGAGTTCGGAGTACACCGCTACGGTGGTGATACCGAGCTCCCGGCAGGCTCGGATCACACGGACGGCGATCTCGCCTCGGTTGGCGATGAGGATCTTGCGCAGCACGGGCAGGAATGATGGTGGCGTGACCGGCGCCGCCGCCACTCCCACCGGCCGTTTGTGCCCGCCGACGTTCGAGGTCCGCCGGGTGCGCGAGACCGGTTCCACCAACGCCGACCTCGTGGCTGGCGCCCGTGACGGGGCGCCGGCCGGGCTCGTGCTCGTCGCCGGGCACCAGTCGGCGGGTCGCGGCCGGCTCGGTCGGACCTGGTCCGCGCCGCCGGGATCGGCGTTGCTGTGCTCGGTCCTGCTGCGACCGTCGCTCGTCCCCGAGGAGCTCCACCGCTGCACCCAGGCCGTCGCCGTCGCGGCCGCCCGGGCCTGCGAGGCGGTGGCCGGGGTGCGCCCGGACCTCAAGTGGCCCAACGACCTGCTCGTCGGCGCCGACAAGCTGGCGGGGGTGCTCGCCGAGTCCGTGCTCGGCCCAACGGGGGTGGAGGCCGTCGTGGTGGGCATCGGCCTGAACGTCACCCGTGACGCGCCGCCGCCCGAGACCGCAGCGACCAGCCTCGAACACCATGCCGGACGACCCGTCGGTCTCGATGCCCTGCTCGAGCGGTTCCTCGCCGAGCTCGCCGGCATCGAGCTGGGCACCCTGCCCGGCGAGTATCGGTCGCGTCTTGCGACGCTCGGCACCCGGGTGCGGGTCCAGCGCCCCGCCGGTGACCTGGTGGGAACCGCAGTCGACGTCCGCCCGTCCGGGGCGCTCGTGGTTCGAGACGACGCCGGGGACCACGAGGTGCTCGCCGGCGACGTGACCCATCTCCGGCCCGCCTGAGCCGCCACCCTCCCGGACATCGGCGGATTGCCTCGGTAGGGTGAGACGCCGTGCTGGTAGAGCTTCCCTTCCGGCGGCGGCGCTCCCGGCTCCTGATGCGGCTGGGCACCGCCGGGGCCCTCGTGATCGTGTCGGCGGCGTCGGTGGCCGTCGCCGGTGGGGTGTACGTGGAGCAGCGCGCCGACGAGGTGGTGCGCGTGGACACCGGCGACGCGCTCGATGCCGGCGGACCGGCGGCCCCCGCCACCGCGGGGCCCGGGGCGCCGGCCCCCTCAAGTGCGCCCGCCGTCACGCTGCCCGACCTCGATGCGGCCGCCGCCCGGGGGCCGGTCGACATCGAGAACTTCCTGATCGTCGGATCCGATACGCGGGTCGGGGCCGACCCGTCCTCGGTCGATTTCGGTGGGATCGGTCCGAATGGGGCGGAGGCCGACGGCCAGCGATCCGACACGATGATGGTGCTGCGGTACGACCCGAAGTCGCGCAGTGGAGCCCTGCTGTCGATTCCCCGAGACCTGTGGGTCACCCGGTCGGACACGGGTCGGAAGGACAAGATCAACGGGGCGTTCAACGGTGGTCCGCAGGCGCTCATCAAGACGGTCCGAGACGCCCTCGGCATCCCGATCAACCACTACGTCCAGGTCGACTTCTCCGGGTTCAAGCGGATGGTCGACGCGCTCGGCGGGATTGCCGTGCCGTTCGACCGCTACCTCTACGACAAGCAGACCGGCTTCGAGGTGACCAAGCCGGGCTGTGTCCGCCTCGACGGGCTTCGGGCCCTGCAGTACGTGCGCAGCCGGCACCTGCAGACCGTCGACAACCGCGGCCGCTACCGCGACGTCGACGGCTCTGGCGACCTCGGCCGGATCGACCGCCAGCAGGCCTTCATCGCCCGGCTGCTGGCCAAGGCGATCCGGGTGGCGTCCTCGGACCCGCTCTCGATCGCCCGGATGCTCGATGCGGCGTCGTCGTCGGTGCAGGTCGACAAGGGGGTCGATCTCATCGCGCTCGCCGGGCAGTTCCGCCGGATCTCGGCGGGTGCGCTCACGACGTACACGCTTCCCGGCTTCGACCGCACGGTCAACGGGCTCGCCGTGCTCGTGCTCGACAATGCGAACTCCCGGCCGATCCTCGACTTCTTCGCCGGGCGTACCACGGCCGCCCCGCCCAGCGACGGCGTCGCCGCCATCGCCGTCGCCCCCGAGGCAGCGCCGGCCCCCAGCGCTGCGCCGGCTCCGGCGACGACGGGCGGCAAGGCACCGGTCACGACGATCCCGGTGACGACCGCCGGCGCAGCCGTCGGCCCTGCCGTGACGGGGCCGTCGGGCGGTTACCTACCCGTCGCAGCCAGCGCGTGCGACCCGTGACGCCATGACGGCGCCTGCTAGAAAAACGCGCTCGTGAAAGGTCTCATCCTTGCGGGCGGTGCAGGTACCCGGCTGCGGCCGATCACGCATACCAGCGCCAAGCAGTTGGTGCCGGTGGCCAACAAGCCCATCCTGTTCTACGGGATCGAGGCGATGGCCTCCGCCGGGATCGCCGAGATCGGGATCATCGTCGGTGACACCCGAGCCGAGGTGATGGATGCCGTCGGCGATGGCTCCCGCTTCGGTGCGGCGGTCACCTATCTCCCGCAGGACGCGCCGCTGGGCCTGGCGCACTGCGTGCTCATCGCGCGGGAGTTCCTCGGCGACGACGACTTCGTGATGTACCTGGGCGACAACCTGCTCGAGCAGGACCTCGGGGCGTTCGTGCAGCGCTTCGAGCAGGAGCGTCACGCCCTGCAGCCGGCGATCGCACAGATCCTGTTGAAGCAGGTGCCCGACCCGCACCGCTTCGGCATCGCGGAGCTCGACGCCGACGGCAACGTGGTGCGGCTCGTCGAGAAGCCCGCCGATCCGCCGTCGGACCTTGCGCTGGTCGGCGTCTACCTGTTCGATCCCACCATCCACGAAGCGGTTCGCGCAATCGCCCCGTCGCCGCGGGGTGAGCTCGAGATCACCGACGCGATCCAGTGGCTGATCGAGCAGGGCCACCGGGTGCGCATGGAGCTGCTGACCGGGTGGTGGATCGACACCGGCAAGCTCACCCCGTTGCTCGAGGCCAACCGGCTGCTGCTCGAGAAGGTCGAGACCCGCGTGGACGGCGACGTCGACGATGCGTCCGTGCTCGACGGTCGGGTCGTGATCGAAGCGGGGGCCCAGCTCGTCAACTCGACCGTCCGTGGTCCGGTCGTCATCGGGGCCGGCGCCCGGATCGTCGACAGCTTCATCGGGCCCTTCTCGGCGATCGCGGCAGGCTGTGAGGTGGTCAACAGCGAGGTCGAACACTCGGTCGTCATGGAACGCAGCCGCATCCTCGACATCCCGCGGCTCGAGGACTCCTTGATCGGCCGGGAAGCCGTCGTCAGCCGAACCCAGCGTCGGCCTCGCGCCCTGCGGCTGATGGTCGGGGACCACTGCCAGATCGATGCGGAATAGGTGGAGCCATGGCCAACGTGACCGAGTCCGAGGTGATCTCCGGGGTGTGGCTCGTCGAGCCACAGATCCACGGCGACCAGCGCGGGCTGTTCATCGAGACGTACCGCCGGGAATGGTTCCCGAACGGCCGCGAGATGTTGCAGGGCAACCGGGCGAACCGCCAGCGCGGGGCGCTGGTCGGCCTGCACTACCACCTCCACCAGGCCGACTACTGGTACGTGCCGGTGGGCACGGCGCGAGTGGTGCTGCACGACCTGCGCGAGGGCGGCCCGACCGACGGCGCCACGCTGTGTCTCGACCTGTCCGGCGAGAACCACAAGGGGGTGTTCATCCCACCCGGTGTCGCCCACGGGTTCGCCGCGCTGACCGACCTGGTGATCACCTACCTGGTGGACGGCTACTACAACGTCACCGACGAGCTTGGGGTGGCCTGGGACGACCCCGACGTCGCGGCGGACTGGGGGATCACCGACCCGGTGCTGTCCGAGCGGGACAAGGCCAACCCGCGGCGGGTCGAGATCGCCGAGCGGGTCCGCCCGTTCTGGCCGATGCGGACCGGAGGTCGCTGACGTGCGGCTGTTCGTCACCGGCGCCGCCGGCTTCATCGGCTCCAACTTCGCCCGCCGGGTCCTCGCCACGAGCGACGACTCGGTGACCGTGTTCGACGCGCTCACCTACGCCGGCAACCTGGACAACATCCGCGACCTGCGCGACGACGCACGGTTCTCGTTCGTGCACGCCGACATCTGTGACCGCGACGCCGTCTCCCGGGCCATGGACGGGCACGACGCGGTCGTGCATTTCGCCGCCGAGAGCCACGTCGACCGCTCGATCGTCAACCCGGACGCGTTCGTGCGCACCAACTGCGACGGCACCAACGTGTTGTGCGACGTCGCCCGCCGGGTCGGCGTCGACCGGTTCGTCCACATCTCGACCGACGAGGTCTACGGCTCGATCGAGGTGGGCAGCTTCACCGAGACCGATCCGCTCGGACCGCGCTCGCCCTACTCGGCGGCCAAGGCCGGTAGCGACCTGATCGCGCTCAGCTACCACACGACCTATGGCCTGCCGGTGCTCGTCACCCGGTCGTCGAACCAGTTCGGGCCGTTCCAGTTCCCCGAGAAGGCCATCCCGCTGTTCACCACGAACCTGCTCGACGGACGCACGATCCCGCTCTACGGCGACGGGCTCAACGTGCGCGATTGGCTGTTCGTCGCCGACAACTGCCGCGCCGTGGAGCTCGTGCTGCGCTCGGGCACGGTCGGCGAGATCTACAACATCGGTGCCCACAACGAGATCACCAACCGCGAGCTCGTCGACAAGCTCCTTGCGCTCACCGGCCAGGGCCACGACGCCATCGAATGGGTGACCGACCGGCCCGGCCACGACCGGCGCTACTCGATCGCCACCGACAAGATCGCCGGCCTCGGTTGGCGACCCGAGCGCGACCTCGACGAGGCGCTCGCCGAGACCGTGGCCTGGTACCGCGACAACCGGTGGTGGTGGGAACCGTTGAAGGCCAAGGCCGCGTTCGACCGCCTGCCGGCCTGAGCCGTGCGGGTGCTCGTCACCGGCGCTGCCGGTCAACTCGGCACCGACTGCGTGCTGGCCTGCGAGCGGGCCGGCGACGAGGTGGTCGGCGTCGGCCGTGACCGGCTCGACGTCGCCGACCGCGACGCCGTCCTCGGCGCCGTGACCACCCTGCGCCCCGACGTCGTGTTGCACTGCGCCGCATGGACCGCCGTCGACGCCTGCGAGTCCGATCCTGCTCGCGCCTACGCGCACAACGCGCTCGCAGTCCGGTGGGTGGCGGACGCCTGCCGGCGGGCCGGGGCTCACCTCGTCACGGTGTCCACGGATTACGTCTTCGACGGCACCAAGGTGGGGCCGTATCACGAGTGGGACGATCCGGCCCCGCGCTCGGTGTACGGCGCATCGAAGCTCGCCGGTGAACGCGAAGCGCTCGAGGCCGGGATCGGGGCCACGGTCGTGCGCACCTCGTGGGTGTGCTCGGAGCACGGATCGAACATGGTGAAGACCGTGCTGCGCCTAGCGGCGGACCGGCCGGAACTCGCCTTCGTCGACGACCAGGTGGGCCATCCCACCTTCACCGCGGACCTCGCCCCGATGCTGCGTCGCCTCGCGCTCGACCGGCGCAGCGGGGTCCATCACGTCACCAACCAGGGGGCGGTGTCCTGGTTCGGGTTCGTGCAGGCGATCGTCGCCGCGATGGGCAAGGACCCGGCGATGGTCCGCCCGATCGCCACGGCCGACCTGGTGCCGGCCCGGCCGGCACCCCGGCCGGCGAACTCGGTGCTCGACAACGCCGTGCTGCGTGCCGGCGGCGTGCCCCTGCTCGCCGACTTCCACGAACCCCTCGAACGGGTCGTGCGACGGCTGCTCGGCTGATGCGCGTCGCCGTGACGCTGGAGCAGTGCTGGCACCGGGTGCCCGGGGGCACCGCCGTCGCGGCACTCGAAGTGGCCCGGGCCGTCGCTGCGCGCGGCGCCGTCGAGCAACTCGGGGTCGCCGCCTGGCACCGGGCGCCCGCCCCCGAACCGTGGCGCCCCCCGGTCCCCGTCGCCCATCTGCCCGTGCCCCGCCGGGCGCTGTACGCCGGATGGTTGTGGGCCGGGGTGCCCGCCGTCGAGGCTGCGGTCGGACGCGTCGACGTGGTGCACGCGACGACGGTGCTCGTTCCGCCCCGGCGGCGGGCCCCGCTCGTGGTCACGCTCCACGACGTGGCCTGGCGGCGGGCCCCCGAGCAGGTCCACCGGCGCGGGGTGCAGACCTTCGAGCGGGGGCTTGCGTTGATCGCCCGGCACGCCGACGCCGTGCTGTGTTCGTCGCTCGCCACCCTCGACGACGCCCGGGCCGCCG
>JBJTVH010000009.1:0-27278 GCA_046081125.1 Acidimicrobiales bacterium | reverse complement strand
TGGAGCTGACCACATCGAGAGTCCTGTTCAACGCGCAGACATCTTGCCTGATCATTTGCGCGGCCATCGGCTACCTCGGAATCCTGCGACCCCGTCGCCGCGCCGCGAGCGTTCACGTCAGATGATCCTTGCGCTCGGCTTCACGTAATTCACCGCCTGCACTGTCACCTACCGCCGGTTGACAGCCGTTGTCCCGTGAGGACTTCCACGACCTTCGGGAGGTTCTCATGTCATCGGATCGGATCGGGCTCGATCAGGCACTCGTTCAGCAGGAGGTGGACGAAGCCGAACTCGCGGCCGTCGCATTCCTTGCGCGCTACAGCGGACGAACGCTGGAGGCGTATCGGCAGGATCTTCGCTTCTTCTTCTCGTGGACGGTGTCGGTCGGCCTCGAGGTGCTCGCTGCGACACGGCCACACATCGAGCTGTTCCGGCATCACATGGAACAACGTGGCCTCGCAGCATCGACGATCGACCGACGCCTTGCGACGGTGTGCGGGCTGTTTCGCTTCGCACACATCGATGGCCGGATCGCGTCGAACCCTGCCCAGTACGTGCGACGCCCGAAGGTCCATCCGAGCCAAGGTCACGGAATGGAAGCACCGAGCTCGGCCGCTTCTTGTTCACTGCTGAGCAACTCGGCCACCAGCGCGCTGCCCTCTGTTCCAGGCCTTCGCCGCCGCAGTCGCGTAACCCGGGGAAATCCCCCACGGCTGGTCGAGTGCGTAACCCGGGCCCGTTCACCTTCGTGCTCGCCGAAGCGGATCAGCCGGTTTCGGTCGTCGGCGACAACCGTGCGTCGCAGGTTCGAATCCTGCCGGGGGCGCTTGAGTTGCCCGTTCAACGGGCTGATCCGAGGTCGGCGCCCGATGAACCGGACGCCGGCGCGCCGCAGCCTCGGGGAGGTTCGTCCCCGAGGCTGCGATGCGGCCCCTTGCCCGGCTGCGGGCGAGTTCCGATGAGAGGGTCAGACCGGTCGGATCGACCGGCGCCGGAGCACCGTCGTGGCGCCAGCGAGGAGGACGATCAGGAGCCCGGTGCCGACGAGGCCGACGGGAAACTCCGGGATCGGCGTCGGGGTCGCAACCGAAGCATTCGACGTGCAGTTGACCCGGCCCTGGCGCAGGGAGAAGCCGTTCAGATCGTTGTCATCCGACCAGAACACCGGCTTGGTCCCGCCGACGCACAGTGCCTCAGGCGCAATGGCGAATCCCTCGTTGTTCGTGTCGGGCATCGGGTTAGTGGGACCGAGCGGACGCTCCCAGCGGCCCAGAACGGTGAACGCGCCGGCCGAATCGACCTTCAGTACGTGGGTGCGGCCGGTGCAGCCGTTGTCGCACACCGCCCAGAGCTCTTCGAGATCCTGGTCGAACTGCAGCTCCATCACCGTGGCCGAAGTGAACCCGGCCGAGAACGAGGCGACTCGGGTGAAGGTGTTGTCCGACCGGAGCGCGTAGGCGTGGACATTCCCGGTGCCTTCGACACCGACGAAGAACAGGCCGGTGCCGTGCCCCGGGTAGTCGGCCGGGTCGTAGGTCTTGCTCTTCGCCTGGTCGTAGAAGCCCGGCGCCTTCGTCAGGTAGCTGTCGGGAATCCAGGTGATGGCTTCCAGACCCAGGTTCGCCCCGGTGGCAGGCAGGTCAGCCGTCAGGTTCCACTCGTTGGTTGCGGTCAGCGTCGTCCCGCTGTCGGACGGGTTGAAGCGGAGAATGCTCAGCCGGCTGGTGGAGGACGCAGCGTTGTTCCGCTCCGTCGCCACGTAGAGCCCGTCGACGGCGCTCGACGAGCCGACGTAGGTGACCCCTTCGGAGTCGGGGTCCCCGGTGCCGTCCGGATAGCGCAAGGGCTTGCCGGCGGACCATCCGTTGGTGGTGTCCGGTACCCAGTTCGTCCCGTCGAAGACGAGCCGGTGAAGCGTGCCGGGGCCGTTGACGACCGCCCACAGAACGCCGGCGGCCGTGGACCCGCTCGGCTCGTAATCGAGCCCACTCAGGTTCGAGGTGAAGGTTCCGGCGAGGTCGACGGCCTGGACCGAGGGATCACCGGGCCAGGTGTTGTACGTGGCCGAGGGAGCGGCCGTCGTGGTGGTCGTCGCCGCAGTCGTCGTGGTGGTGGTGGGCGTTGCGACGGTGGCCGTACCGGGGGAGCCGACCTCCTTGGTTCCGGCGGAAGCCCCGCTCGCTGCGCCTACCGAGGCGAACGCTCCGTTGGTGCCGACCGCGCTGAGTTGCGTGACCGCGGGCAGGGGGAGGCTGGTAGCGCCCAGTCCTGCGGCGTTGTCGAAACTGAACCACGTCGTCGACGCCCCGAAGCTGACGCCGGTGACGAGGACGCCGCTGGCGTCGAAGATGTTGACGGCATCGCCGCCGGTGCCCAGACCGACGCCTGAACCGTTGTACGAGCCGATCTGAAGGCCGGCCGGCGCCGACCCGCCGAACCAGAGCGAGATGAAGGCGGTCTGTGTGGTCGTGAGTGCTGCGGTCTCCAGGAAGATCACCGACTCGCCCGGGGCGATCGAGGTGATCCCGTTGAGGGCCACGGCGGCGGTGGCGGAGTTCGAGTTGTCGTCGATCTTCCAGCCGGTGATGTTCACGGCGACCGAGCCCGTGTTGGTGAGTTCGAACCAGTCGGCCGCCACGGTCGAGTTGGCCGACGACCACGGAGCGACCTCGGTGATCTTGATCGATTCACCCGCTGCACTGGCGGGCGTCGCAGCCACGACGGCTACTCCGCTCAACGCCGCCGCTGCGGCCGCGAGTGCGGCGGCTCGACGAGTGATCGTCTTGGATCGGGGTCTCGGACTCGCATGGGGACAGCGCATCATCCACAGGCAACGGCCAAGCGGGTGCCCAGCGAACGGCAGATGAGTAGTCGGGAAACTCTTGCGCGGATGCTGTCGCGAGCAACCCGGGCCCGTGACCATCCACCACCCGTTACTGACATGACGTCACAATCGAGCGTGCTGGGGGGCTCGATACACGGACCAACGGAGGCAAGCCACCAGATGATCAAGAAGACCACCACCACCCAGGGCGTGAAGGTCACCTTCGTGCTCGCCGAAGCGGATCAGCCGGTTTCCGTCGTCGGGGACTTCAACGGGTGGGACCCCTACGCTCACCCGCTCCGCAAGCGTTCGAACGGGACTCGGTCGGCTGCGGTCGAGGTGCCGAGCGGGCGGGCGATCCGCTTCCGCTACCTCGACGGCAGCGGACGCTTCTTCGACGACAGCGACGCCACGATCGAACCGAACGGTCTCGGCGAGACCCACTCACTCCTGCTCGTCTGAGTTGGAGGCGCCCGTTCGGGCGCCAGGTGCTTGCGTTGGTCCTGCTCGGCGTGATCGAGCGCGACGTCACGGACGCCGGTCAGGCCCCGGCGTCCGTGAGTTCCATCCCGGGCAGCCCACGACTGCGCCACTCGGCCAGTACCTCGGCGAAGGCGTTCACGCCCGGCGTGTACGCCCCGAAGAACGCGCTCCCGGCCCGGGGCGAACCCTCGTTGTTGTAGTAGCCCGGGGTGCACGCTTCGAGGAACCCGGCGCCGCCAGCCTTGAAGCCGTTGATCACCTCGACCCATTCCTGCACGGCCTGCTCGCTCGGCTCGATCGTCCGAGCGCCTCGACGCATCGTCTCGGCGACGATGTACGCGATGTGGCGCGCCTGGTCGTCGAACATCGAGGTCATGTTCACGCTGAACGCATTCTGCGACACGCCGATATAGAACCAGTTCGGGAAGCCGCGGGTGGAGAACCCGTGCAGCGTCGTGAGGCCGTCGGCCCAATGGTCGAACAGCGACAGGCCGTCGCGTCCGTTGACCTCCATACCGAGGCGGCGGCGGAACTCTGCGGACACCTCGAAACCCGACGCATAGATGATGCAGTCGACCTCGTACTCGACGCCGTTCGCTACCACCCCGGTCGGGGTGATCCGTTCCACGCCTTGGGCCTCGCTCACGTCGACGAGCGTGACGTTGGGACGGTTGAACGCCGGCAGGAACTCGTCGTTGAACGTCGGTCGCTTGCACATCACGCGGTACCAAGGCTTGAGCGCCTCGGCGGTGTCCTGGTCCTCGACCTCGTGCTCGACGCGGTCGCGCAGTTGCTCCATCTTTCGGAAGTCCTGCAGCTCGACCACCCGGTCGCGGTCGTCCTTGGTGCGGGGCCGGTTGGCGCCCTTGGGGGAGCTGACCGTCCGGAAGATGTCGGTCCAGCCGTCGTCGATCAGGTCGACCTCGACGGGCACCCCAGCGGCCTGGGCGCCGAAGTTCTCCCGGCGCTCCCGCTGCCAGCCCGGCTGCAGCGATGCCCACCACTCGGGGTCGGTGGGCTTGTTGCGCCGCCAGTCCACGGTCGACGGCGTCCGCTGGAACACGTAGAGGTGACCGGCGTCGGCGGCGACGCGCGGCACGCACTGGATCGCCGTGGCTCCCGTACCGATGATCGCCACCCGCTTGTCGGCCAGCTTCGTCATGCCGCCGTTGGTGTCTCCGCCGGTGTAGCCGTAATCCCACCGGCTGGTGTGGAACGAGTGGCCCTGGAACGAATCGAGGCCCGGGATGCCCGGCAGCTTGGCCCGCGTCGTCGTCCCGAGGGCCATCACCACGAACCGGGCGCGCAGGTCGTCACCGCGGTTGGTGCGCACGTGCCACCGGCCAGCGCCCTCGTCCCAGTCGATCGAACGGACGCGGGTCTGGAAGTGGGTCTTGTCGTAGAGGTCGTAGTGGTGACCGATGCGCTGGGAGTGCCCGAAGATCTCCTCGACGAAGGAGTACTTCTCCTTGGGCATGTAGCCGAGCTCTTCGAGCAGCGGCAGGTAGCAGTAGGACTCCGTGTCGCACTGCGCGCCGGGGTACCGGTTCCAATACCAGGTGCCGCCGAAATCCGCACCCGCTTCGACGATCCGGAACGACGTGACGCCGTACTCGGTGAGGCGGGCCGCAGCGAGCAGCCCGCTGAAGCCGCCGCCGATGATGGCGATGTCGATCTCGTCGGACAGCGACTCGCGGTCGAAGGCGGGATCGGCGTACGGGTCGTCCTCGAAGTAGTGGGCGAACTCGCCCGCCATCTCGATGTACTGGTCGGCCCCGTCGGTTCGGATGCGCTTGTCGCGTTCGTACCGGTAGCGCTCGCGCAACGCATCGGGATCGAAGTCGAGGTCCTGCACGTCGCTGGTCATGCCGTGACCCTCCCCTGGATCTGTTCGACGAATGTTGCCCAGCGGGGGCGGCCGCCGCAACTGCGCGGGCGCTACGGGACCCGGTAGTCGCGCTCGGCGAGCGAGGTGCCCTGGGCAAGAGCAGCGAGAGCGAAGCCGGCCGTGCGCCGGTAGCCCTCGGTCGCTGCGCTGATCTCGGCCGGGGTGATCACGTCGCCGAGCACCTCGAACCCGTGCGGGGCCCGTTGCTCGACCAACAGCATGGGTAACTCCGGTCCGAGTCCGCGGTTGGCCTCGACGATCGCTGCGGTCGCCGGGCGCCGCTCTGCGTCGTACCGACGCAGCGCCGCCCCGGGGTCGTCGGGATGGGATCGCAGGCAGCCGGCGAGCACGCGGGCGTCGAGGATGGCTTGCGAAGCACCGTTCGAACCGATCGGGTACATCGGGTGCGCAGCGTCGCCGAGCAGGGTGGTGCGACCGAACGTCCACTGCGGCAACGGATCGCGATCGACCATCGGGAACCGGAAGGTGCCGGGAGCCGACCGGATGAGCGCTGGCACGTCGAGCCATTCGAAGCGCCACGACTCGAACCGGTCGATGAAGTCGTCGAGGACCCCGGGTTGGCTCCAGTCCTCGCGCTCGAGCAGGGCATGACCGTCGGTGCGGAACTCGGCGATGAAGTTCACGAGCTGTCGACCCCCCGGCAGGTCGGCGATCGGATACGCCACGAACTTCTGGTCGGGGTGCCCGGCCCACACCAGCGTGCGGCCATCCAGCATCGGGGCCGCCTCGGCCAGGCCGCGCCACATCAACGCCCCGTTCCACTTCGGCGGGCCCTCGGCCGGATAGCGCTGCGTCCGTAACGTCGAGTGGATGCCGTCGGCCCCGATGACGACCGCTGCCGGCGCCTCGATCGTGACCGGGCCGCCCCGTCGTTCAGCGAAACGCACGATCACCGGGCCGGCGGCGGTGTCGTCGACGGCGACGAGGTGGTGGCCCGTGTGCACGCGCTCGGGTCCGAGCCGCTCGGTGACCGCTCCGAGCAGGACCTGCTGCAGCACCCCGCGATGGATCGACAGCTGCGGCCAGGCGTACCCGGCGGCCCGGCCCCGGGGTTCGTCCCAGATCGGCTCACCCCGCTTGGTGAAGTACGCGAGTCGTTGCGGTGCAACGGCTCGGGCTTCGAGCGCGTCGAGCAGATCGAGGGCGTCGAGCTCGCGCACGGCGTGGGGCAGCAGGTTGATGCCCACGCCGAGCGCCTCGATACGACCGACCGACTCGTACACTTGGACGTCGAGCCCGGCCTCGTGGAGGCTCAGCGCTGCCGTCAGGCCGCCGATCCCTGCACCTGCGATCACCACCGTGCCGTCGGCCATCGACGGCACGGTAGTGGTCCGGCTCGACGGGCCTCAGGGCCGCATGAACACCTGCGCCTCGCCGGCCGGCGTGGCGGTGCCGTTCATGCGGAAATCGGGCTGGTACTTCAGGATCTCGCGCCGGGCGATCGTCATCTTGTGGACCTCGTCAGGCCCGTCGGCGATGCGCAGCGTGCGCTGCGACGCGTACATCCGCGCCAGCGGGGCGTACTGCGTCACGCCCATGGCGCCGTGCACCTGGATGGCCCGATCGATCACGCCGAGCGTCATGCGCGGGATCGCGACCTTGATCCCCGAGATCTCGGTGGCGGCGCTCTTGTTGCCGACGGTGTCCATGAGGTGGGCGCACCGCAGCACGTACTCGCGGGCCATGTCGATCTCGATGCGGGACTCAGCGATCCAGTCCTGCACGAGGCCCTTCTGCGCCACCAACGTGCCGAAGGTGGTGCGCTCGAGCGACCGCTTGACCATGTACGACAGTGCCCGCTCGGCCACACCGATCGAGCGCATGCAGTGGTGGATGCGGCCTGGCCCGAGGCGGGCCTGCGAGATGGCGAACCCGCTGCCTTCGTCGCCGAGCAGGTTCTCGGCCGGCACTCGGACGTCGGTGTAGATGATCTCGGGGTGGCCGCCGCCCTCGTCGTAGCCGAACACGTGCGGCGTGCGCCCGAACGAGATCCCCGGTGTGTCCTTGGGGACCACGATCATCGACTGCTGGCGGTGGCGGGGCGCGTTCGGGTCGGTCTTGCCCATCGCCACGAGTACCTTGCACCGTTCCTTGAGCGCCTGCGAGGAGAACCACTTCTTGCCGTTGAGGACGTAGTGGTCGCCGTCGCGTTCGATGCGCAGCGCGATGTTCGTGGCGTCCGAGGACGCCACGTCCGGCTCGGTCATCGAGAACGCCGAGCGGATCTCGCCCTCGAGCAGCGGCAGGAGCCACCGGTCCTTCACCGCGGCACTGCCGTAGAGGTTGAGGATCTCCATGTTTCCGGTGTCGGGCGCCGAGCAGTTCAGCGCCTCGGACGCGAACCCCACCTTGCCGAGCTGCTCGGAGATCGGGGCGTAATCGAGGTTCGACAGCTTCGTGCCCGGATGGTTCGGGTCGAGGTGCGGGATGAACAGGTTCCACAGGCCGCGCTCACGGGCTGCGGCCTTCAGCTTGTCCATGATGGGGGCGTAGCCGTTCGGGCCCACCTCCTCCATCTGGGCGTGGTACTCCTCTTCGTTGGGATAGATGTGGTCGTCCATGTAGCGCTTGACCTCGTCAAGCATGTGGCGACCCTGCTCGGTGAACTCGTACGGCACCGCCGTCCCCTCTCTCCGTCGTCTCGCTCAGGCGTCTTGCTCAGGCGTCTTGCTCAGGCGTCGGTCGGCCAGGCGCCCACGAAGTCCCGCACCCGCTGCTGCAGGTGCCGGGCCCGGACCTCCTGGTAGTTGCCCAGCGTCTGGCCGCGCTTCGCGCTCGAGCGGAAGCCGCGGGTCTGCGCCGCCATGTTGGACGTGTCCTGGTCGTACACCCGGCCGAGGGCGCCGAGGCCTTCTGCGAGGGAGTACGAGTCGTCCACGTCGAGTTCGATCACCTCGGGTGGGGCGGGTGCGCGGCGGCCGTCACCGGGGCGGGGTCGCATCATCAGCAGGTCGAACCAGCTGTGGTCGACGGACTCCGGGTCCGGGCGGAACCGGTAGACCATCGAGAGCTGCAGACCGGGGAAGAAGAACGCGTTCGGGAACACGAAGTACTCGATCGAGTCGAGCGTCATCGACTGGCTCAGGCCCGAGAAGTCCCGGCCGTAGGCCTCACCCATCCGGGCCTGCACGAGCTTGGCCATCATGTCCCGGGCCCGCATCCCGTCCGGGAGGGCGGGCACGTCGGCGGCGCCCCGCCGCATCGTGGTGCGCTCCCAGAGCTGTTCCTCGCTGAACTGCGGATCGCGCAGCGGGGAGTTGAGTCCGGTCGTGTGGATGAAGCGCGACACGTTCGGCTCGAACACGTCGTACTGCGTGACGACCTCGTCACCGAGCTTGCCCGTCGCGTGGGTCTCCCGGACGTGGTATGCCTCGAGGAACGCCTCGGCGGCCGCTTTCCAGTTGCAGGGCAACCGCTTGCGCACGTGGGTCTCGATGAACCGATCGGCGAGGCCCCAGTCGGCCCAGTGCCGGGGCAGCACGCCGAGGTAGTCCGACAGCGGGGCGGCGGCCGGGTCGAAGTTGACGAACACGAAGCCTTCCCAGACGTCGACGCTGATGGCGGCGAGTTGGTGGCTGTCGTCGGTGACGTGCGGGAAGTCCCACCGCTGCGGCAGCTCGATGAGCTGCCCGTCGAGCGACCAACGCCAGCCGTGGAACGGGCAGCGCAGCTCCTTGGACTTGCCGCACGTGCCCGGCGGCTTGAGCTGCGTGCCGCGGTGCATGCACGCGTTGGCGTAGGCCTTGATCGCGCCGGACTCGGTGCGCAGCACGATCGCGGAGAGCGGTCCGACGTCGTAGACGAAGTAGCGGCCCGGCTCGGGGAGGTGGTCGACGTGGCAGGCCCACTGCCAGACCCTCGACCACATCGAGCGCTCCTCGGCGCGGGCGTAAGCCTCCGAGGTGTACACGGCGTAGGGGATGTCCTCGTCGCCCCGGAACGTGTAGCTCTGCTCGAGCAAGGGAGCCGGCGGCGGGACCGGGTCGGCAAGGATCTGGTCCTTGAGCGAGGGTCCGATCTCCCGGGCGTCGCCCGGACGCAGCGTCAGGTCGGTCATCCGATCCCCTCCCGGAGTGACATCACGACTGTGATGCTACCGGTAGGGCCCGTCGGGTCAGGTCGGGCCACCGGTCAGGTAGCCCGTCACGTCGACGACGAGGTGCGTGCCCGACTGGCTGAAGTAGGACACCTTCCCCGCCGGGTCGACGGGGAGCACGGCGGCGTTGGGTCGGACGTCGCTTGCGACGACGTTGACCGTCGATGCGAGCGGTCGGACCGGCGCAGCGGGATAGGCCGTGACGTACCCGGGCGCAGCGGCGTCGACCGCGGTCACGTTGAGTGCGACGCCGCCGACCCCGGAGTCGGGCACCCCGGCGTTCCCGGTATGGGTGAAGGTCCGGGTGTCGCCGGCGAGCAGCGGGACCGGGCTCGGCCCGCGGGTGTCGAACGCCCGGACCGGAGTGAGCGGGACGAACCGGCCCTCGCTCGCGATCGCTGCGCCCGACCCGGTCACGTACCCGGTCACGTCGACGACGAGATGCGCGGCGTACTGCGTGAACAGCTGCAGCGCGCCGTCGGCGCCGAGGCGGACGATGGCGAGGGTCGCCGCCGTGCTGCCCGGTCCGGAAAGGTTGACGTTGGACGCCTCGGGTCGCAGCGTGCCGCTGGGCCAGGCGGTCACGAACCCGGCGGCCGTGGCGTCGGTGCCCGTGAGGTTCACCACGACGGCGCCGACCCCGGTCTCCGGGACCCCGCCGCGCCCGGCGACCGGGACGGTCACCGTCGCGCCGCCCGCCACCCGGGCCCCGCCCTTCGGCGCGGTCGGGCCGGTGAGGTCGCGGGTGTCGAGCAGTCGCGACGGGGTGACCGGCACGATGCGGCCGGCGCTCGCCGGGCCCGAGGGCACGAACCACCCGGACACGTCGAGGACCAGGTGCGCGCCGGACTGGCTGTAGACGCTGATCTCGCCGCGCTCGCCGAGCGGCACGATCACGAGGTTCGGGCGGACCTGGTCCGTCGCCGTGAGGTTCAGGCTCGACGCGTACGGCCGGGCGGCGCCCGCCGGCCAGACCGTGACGAAGCCCGGTCCGCCGGCGGCCACGGCGGTCACCGTGAGCGCGACCGCGCTCGCCCCGCTGGGTGGCACCGGGCCCCGGCCCGCGACGGGGATCGTGCGGGCCGACTGCGGGCACAGGTATCCCGCGTCGCCCTGGGTTCGGGTGTCGAGGATGCGGGCCGGGTCCGTAGGAAAGAACACCGACGGTGTCGCGGCCGGTGCGAACCCGGTGACCGGCACGCTCGTCGGCAGCTCGACGGCGCACCGCACCGGGACCGGACCGGCCGGAGCGGTGGCGACGTACGGGCCGAGCACCGATCGGGTCCGGGCGAGCGACTCCGTCAGCCGGGCCCGGGTCCAGGTCGGTACGTCCGGGGCGCTGAGATCGGCCAGCACGGGCCGGATGACGAACCCGCCGGTGTCGTCGACCCATGTGGGGTGCACCACCGGCCGGTTCGTGGTGATCGTGCCGTCGGCGGCCCGGCTGACGGCCACGGTGACGATCGCCCCGTCCTGGGCCGAGGCCGGCCACGCCGGGTCGGGCCCCGGGAGGTTCGACAGCAGGTTGCTGGTGCCGTAGACGACCCACCGCCCGTTCACCTGCTCGATCGGCTGCAGGACGTGGACGTGCTCGCCGACGATCAGGTCGACGGCGCCGCTCGCCGTGAGCACCTCGGCGAGGGCCCGCTGCGCAGCGCTCACCCGCCAGTCCTTCTCGATGCCCCAGTGCAGGTTGACGATCACGTACTCGGCGCCTCGGGCGCGAGCGAGCTGCGCGTCGGCCACGATGCGGTCCGGGTCGAGGAACCGCACCCGCCACGGCTCGTCGGGCGGGAGCCGGAGCCCGTTGATCGAGAACGTGTAGTTGAGCTGGCTGAACCGCACACCCTTCACGGTGAACACCTGGGGTTCGGCCTCTGCCGGGGAGCGGGCCATGCCCGACGACCCGATGCCGGCGGCCTCGAGCGCGTCGACGGTGGCGTCGATCCCCGAGGTGCCCCGGTCGAAGGCATGGTTCGACGCGGTCGAGCACCGGTCGTAGCCGGCCGAGGCGATGCCGTCGACGATCTCCCGGGGCACGCCGTAGAGCGGGTGGTAGGACAGCGGCTCGCCGGGCGGGGCGATCGGCGTCTCCAGGTGGCAGATGGCCAGGTCCACCGAGGACACCAGGGGCGCGATGCGGGCGAACATCGGGCGGAAGTCGTAGGCACCGTTGCCGTAGCGCAGCGCGGCCGACAGCACCGGTCGGTGCGGGAGGATGTCGCCGGAGAAGGCCATGGTCACGGTCACGGGCTCCGCCGGAGCAGCCACTGCGGCTGGGTTCATCGGGAGCGACGCCACCACGAGGGCGCCTGCCACCACGGCCCCGATCGCGAGCCCCCGCCGTCGACGCTCCCGGATCCCCATGACGCGAGTCTGCCCCCCGCCGGCGGGGGGTACGGTCCGACGATGGCCGACGAGGGGCTGCCGACCTACGACGAACTGCCCGAGGTGCCCGGGCTCGGGATGCGCCACGCGTGGGACGTGTGGGGACGCGACGACGTGCTCGGCTCGATCAATCTCGTCACCGCGACGCGGGTGGCCGCAGCCCGGGGTGAGATCGTCACCGGGGCCCGGTACTCGCTCGACCTACCGCTCGACGTGCCGAACCCGCCGCTGTACGGACGGCGGCCCTACCGCCATCACGTCCGGCCGTTGAACCGTCACGAGATGGACGACCACCTCGACGACTTCCACCCCCAGGGCTCGACGCAGTGGGACGCGCTCGGTCACGTGCGCTGCCGCGAGCACGGGTACTGGGGTGGGCGCACGCAGGATCCGACCGAGGGCCCCAACGGCCTGGGCATCCACCATTGGGCGCGCCACGGCATCGCCGGGCGCGGGATCCTGCTCGACGTGGCGGCCCGGCTCGCGGCCGACGACCCGGGTTACGACCCGCTTGAGCCCCGCCCGATCACCGTCGAGGACCTGCAGGCCACCCTCGACGCGCAGCGCGTGACGCCGGGGGTGGGCGATCTGTGGTGCGTGCGCACCGGTTGGGTCACGGCGTACCGGGCGCTCGGCTCCGACGCCCGTGCCGCCTACGCGATCGAGCCCCGTTTCGCCGGTCTGCAGGCCGACGAGGCCATGGCCCGGTTCCTGTGGAATGCGCATCCGGCGGCGCTGGTGTGTGACAACCCGGCCGTCGAGCGGGCCCCGGGCGACCCGGCGGTCGGGTCGCTGCACCGGCGGTTGTTGCCGCTGTTGGGGTTTGCGCTCGGCGAGATGTTCGACCTCGATGCGCTCGCCGCCGCCTGTGCTGCCGACGAGCGTTGGACGTTCTTGTTCGTGGCGGCGCCGCTGCACGTCCCCGACGGGCTCGGTTCGCCCGGCAATGCGATGGCGATCCGATGAGGCTGTCGGCCCGCACGTTCGCCGTCGAGGCCGACGACGTCCAGGCGTTCTACCGGGACCGGGGGTGGACCGATGGGCTGCCGGTCGTGGCACCCACCCCCGAGCGGGTGCACGCGATGCTCGAGTGGGCCGGGGCACCCCCCGATCTCGTGATCGGGGTGGAGTCGGTCAAGCAGCGGCCGTTGACGGCGGAGAAAGTGGCGGTGAACGCCGTGCTCGCCGGATGCTTGCCGCCGGATTTCCCGGTGGTGGCGGCTGCGGTCGATGCGCTGTGCCGGCCCGAGTTGCTGGTCCACGGGGCGACGGCGTCGACGGGAGGTTGCGCGATCCTGCTGGTCGTCAACGGCCCGGTCCGGCACGAGCTCGGGATGTCGTCGGCGCATTCGGTGCTCGCCGGTCCCGACCGGGCGTCGGTATGCATCGGGCGCGCCGTTCGGCTGGTGTTGCGCAACCAGCTCGAGGTTCGCCCCGGTGAGCTCGACCGATCGACGCTCGGCCACCCGGGCAAGCTGTCGTGGTGCCTGGCCGAGGACGAGGAGGGCGCAGTGCCGTGGCTCTCGCTCGGTGCCGAACGGGGGGTCCCCGCCGGCACCTCGTCGGTGACGGCGTTCGCCGCGTCGGGCCCGCGGCAGGTCATGAACGAGTGGACGACCGACCCGACCGAGGTGCTCGACACCGTCGTGGCCGAGATCCGGGCCGTGATGCTCCACTATTCGATCTGGCCCGGGAACTATGCGCTGGTGGTCCCGCCCCAGTTGCGGTCGGTGTTCCACGACGCCGGCTGGTCGAAGGCCGACGTGCGCGCCTACGTCCATGAGCGTGCAGTGGTGCGCCGGGGCGACTGGGACCGGGTCGGGAAGCAGGCGGTCGTGAACGACGCCAACCGCAACGTCGAGTACCGGGCCCTCCCGACCCCCGAACACCTGCTCGTGGTGGCTGCCGGCGGGGACGCCGGCGGGTTCGCGGCGGTGATCCCGCCGTGGCTCGGCCCCAAGTCCGCCGCCGTCACCGTCGGCGTCGGTGCCTGCTTCGACTGTTGACCGTCCCGGAGGGCCCTCGATGATCACTGTGCTCGATCCCGGCTTCGAAGCCGATGCCGAACGCCTCGTGCTCGCGCCGCGCCCTGGGTTGCTCCGGGGGGCGACGGTCGGGATCGTCTCGAACGGCAAGGCGGGGACGAAGCCGTTCTTCGCCCATCTCGGCCGGATCCTGCGCGACGAGTGGGGGGTGGCCGAGGTGGTGGTGCGCACCAAGGCGAACTACTCGGCGCCGGCCGAGACCGAGTTGCTCGACGAGGCGGTCCGGTGGGCGGTGGTGTTCACCGGCGTGGGCGATTGAGGCAGCTGCTCGTCGTGCAGTGTGCACGACGCCGTGAGCGCCGAACGGTCCGGGGTGCCCGCGGTCGCGATCATGACGAGCGCGTTCGCCGACGGCGCAGCCTTGATGGCGGTTGCGCTCGGCGCGCCCGGTTTCGGCTTCGTGGTGATCGACCATCCGATCTCCTCGGCCGGGGACGCTGCGCTCGAGGCCCGGGCGCGCGACGCAGCCGGGCAAGCGGCGCGCCTGCTCGGGAGCTGACCCCGTTCAGGCGCGGTGCGGTGCCACGTGCCGGGCGGAGCCGAACCCGAGGATCATGTGGCCCCCTCGGTTCGCCAAGCGACGTTACCGAAGTGGCGATGCGGCCCCGGGGAGCAGCGCGGCGAGGGCTGCGTCGTAGGCCCGGGCCCGCTCGCCCGGGATGCCCGGCGGCACGCTCAGGCAGAGGTCGTCGACCACGTCGAGCACGGGGGCGATCCGCTCCGCGACCTCGTCGAGCGTCCCGACCAGCACCAGGGTGTCGGCCAGCGCGTCGGACACGGCAGCGGCCTGCGCGGCGGGCGGTGCGCCGCCGGCGACGGCGCGTTGGACTGCGGCGGCGTCGTCGCCCAGGCCGTGGTCGACGAAGTACGAGTCGTACTGGGGGAGCACGTAGAACGGCAGTCCGGCCTTCGCATCGGTCAGGCCCTGGGCCCGGTCGTCGGTGACGATCACTCGGAGCCACGCCGTGATCCGGACCTCGTGGCGCGACCGCCCGGCACGTGCCAGCCCCCGCTCCACGGCGTCGGCCACCTCGGTGGTGATCCACCGGGGCGACCAGATCGGGTGGCCGAGGATCCCGTCGGCGAGCTCGGCGGCGAGCTGCGTCATCGGGGCCCGCAACGGGGCCAAGGAGACAGGGACCCGCGCCCCGACGGGCGGTTGAAGAGTCACGCCACGCAGGTCGAGCGAGTAGAACTCGCCTTCGAATCGGCCGACCGACGACTGCTCGTCGGCGCTCACCAGCCGTCGCACCAGCCCGACGAGTTCGCGCAGGCGGGCGACGGGGCGGTCGTAGGCGACCCCGTAGCGGTCGACGTTCCAGGCCCGGATGCTGCTGCCGAGACCGAGGGTGAACCGGCCCCCGGACAGCCGGTCGAGATCGAGCGCGGCCGTGGCCGTCTCGAGCGGACTGCGCACGAAGGCAAGCGCGATCCCGGTGGCCAACTCCAGGTCGCTGCAGGCGGCGGCGACACCGAGCGTGGCCCACGGCGGGGTCAGCACCTGGGGCACGACCACCCCGGTGATCCCCCGATCGGTGAGCCGGTCGAGGTTCGTCCGGACCGCAGGCAGGGGCCCGGCGCCCAGCGCAGCCCAGTGACGCACCCCTCGGACGCGCTCGACGGCACCGATCGTGGTCATGGCCCCCCTCCCAGCGCCTCGCCGGCGCAATCGGTGAGGCTAGGACCCGTCAGGCCGGGGGTTGGGCGATGCCGTCGAGTGTGATCCGCACGGCGTGGTCCGCGACGTCCCCTGCGGGGATCGTGCCGTTCGCATCGAACCATTCCGTGGTCCACGACAGCGCGCCGAGCACGAGCATGGTGGCGACGTACGGATCGACTTCGGCGCGCAGGTGGCCGTCGCTGTGGGCGTCGTGCACCAGTGATCCGATGTAGTCGGCGTAGCGGGCGTGGTGGGCGCGGTGCTCGGCGCCGATCGCGGCCGGCGCTTGGCCGGCGATGCGGGCGCGGGCCCACGCGTACGGGCTCACGACGAGCACCGCCATGGCATGGGCGCGGATCGCGGCGCGGAGCCGATCGATGCTCGACGCACTCGAAGGGAGGGCATCGACCTCGCTGCGCACGTGGGCCCACGTCGTGTCCACCCCGAGCCGGAGCACCTCGCGCACGAGGTCGTCCCGATTTTCGAAGTGGTAGTAGAGACTGCCGGTCTGGATGCCTGCCCGCTCGGCGATGTCGACGAGCCGGGCGAGATAGCCCTGACCGCCGAACACCACCGCTGCGGCATCGAGTATTCGTTCTCGTGTCCGCTCGGATTTCGAACGTCTTTCCACCATCCGAAACATCTTCGCGCCGTCGTCTGCCGGTTGCACCACCCTCTTGCTGCGGGTTCTCGGCGCTCGCCCGTCCCGGGACGGTGCCGGGTTACGGTGCCGGCCCATGACCGCTGCGTCCAAACCTGACGTCACCATCCCCGCCGGCGATCCGCCCGCCGATCTCGAGGTGGAGGACCTCGCGGTCGGTGAGGGAGCCGAGGCGGTGTCGGGTCGGTCGGTCGTGGTTCATTACGTCGGGGTCGCGTGGTCGACCGGGCGGCAGTTCGACGCCTCGTGGGACCGGCGCAGCACGTTCGATTTCCGGCTCGGGGCCGGTGAGGTGATCGCCGGCTGGGATCGGGGGGTCGCCGGTATGCGGGTCGGCGGCCGTCGCCGCCTGACCATTCCTGCGCATCTCGGGTACGGCAGCCGCGGCGCCGGCGGGGTGATCAAGGGCGGCGAGACGCTCGTGTTCGTCGTCGACCTCGTCGACGTTCGCTGACCCATCCCCCCGCGCCCGGCACCGGGACGCGACGATGGCGGCCATGCGACCGTGGGTGCTCGCCGTGACCGCCGTGCTCACCGTGCCGGGCTGCGGTCTGGTCATCGGGTCCGGCGACGACGCGGCGACCACCTCGAGTTCGGCCGGCTCGACCACGGTCGCGGCGGCGACGACGCCGGTCACGCTGCCGACCAAGGTGACCGTCGTCGGTTCCTCGACCAGCGCCGCCGCCGCCCCGACGACGGCGGCGGCGCCCACCCCGCCGCCGTCGCTCCTGGCCCGGGGGCCGTTCGGGTCCGGCTGGAAGGACGCCGGGCCGTTCCCGGCCGCTCCGAACGACGCCACGACGTCGACCGTGCCGAACTGGTGCGGGCGCAACCCGGGCGCACCGGCCCCGACCTCGACGGCGACGACCGCCTGGCGCCAGACCGACAGCGGGTCACCGACGCTGCTCGTACGCGCCGAGCGCTACGGCGCAGGCGGCGGTGCCGGCCGGTTGGCCGCGGTCACCGGGGTGACCCTGCCGTGCACCTGGACCGACACCGACGGCAAGCGATTCACCGCCGATTCGACGGTCGGTCCCAACACCGGCGGTGCGCAGGTCTTCGTCAAGGTCACGGACCGTGCTGCCGGGACGTGGTGGACGATCGTCGTGCTCCAACAGGGCGACGACGTGCTGATCCTGGCGCTCGACAGCGCGGAGTCCGGCCGGCTCGATGCGGCCGTCGCGGCCGCTGCGTCCCGGTTGCGGGGCCGGACGGGGTGAGCCGGGGCGCAGCGCCGTAACCTCGGCACCGATGTCTGTTCCCGCCAGCGGTCCCGCCGACGTCGGCGAGGTCGCCGCCGCCCTCGCCGCCCACGACTACCTTCCCGACGAGGGCCTCGCCACGGCGGTGTTCCTCGCGATGCGGCTCGGTCGCCCGTTGCTGCTCGAAGGCGAGGCCGGTGTCGGAAAGACCGAGCTCGCCAAGGTGCTCGCACGCTGGACCGGTGGCGAGTTGATCCGCCTGCAGTGCTACGAGGGGATCGACGCGGCGCAGGCCGTCTACGAGTGGGACTACTCGCGTCAGTTGCTGCACCTGCGTGCCGCCGAGGCCGCCGGCACGGCCCGGGGCGAGTCGGTGGCGGCGCTGGAAGCCGAGCTCTACTCCGAGCGTTTCCTGGTCAAGCGTCCGATCCTTCGCGCCGTGGCCGAGCGGGAGGGCCCGGCGCCGATCCTGTTGATCGACGAGGTCGACCGGGCCGACGACGAGTTCGAAGCGTTCCTGCTCGAGGTGCTGTCCGACTACCAGGTCACCGTGCCCGAGCTCGGCACCTTCCGGGCCGAGCGGCCGCCGCTGGCCGTCCTCACGTCGAACCGCACGCGCGACGTGCACGACGCCTTGAAGCGCCGCTGCCTCTACCACTGGATCGAGCACCCGGATTTCGAGCGCGAGGTGGCGATCGTGCGGTTGCGCGTCCCGGCGGCCGGCGAGCGGTTGGCCCGAGAGGTGGCGGCGGCGGTGGAGGCGATGCGGTCGATGGGTCTCTACAAGCCGCCCGGCGTCGCCGAGACGATCGACTGGGCGACGTCGTTGGCCCTGCTCGGGCGGGCCCACCTCGACGAGGCTGCGGTGTCGGCCACGCTCGGCACCGTCCTCAAATACCGCGAGGATGCGGACCGGGTGCGTTCGAGCGGCCTGCCCACGCTGATCCGCCAGGCGTATGACCGCAGCGGCGCCGGCTGAACCGGCCGTGCCGGCTGGCCCGGCCGAGGCGCTGGCCGTCGCCTTCGGGCGGCTGTTGCGCCTGGCCGGCCTGCGGGTGCCGGTCGACACGGTGCTGGCATTCGCCCGGGCGCTCGGCGAGCTCGGTGTCGTCGACCGGGACGCGGTGTACTGGGCGGGCCGGGCCACCTTGGTGCGCCGGCCCGAGGATCACGAGCTCTACGACCGGGCGTTCGCAGTGTTCTGGGAGCGCCGGCGGGCGGTCGTCGAACCCGAAGGGCCGCAGCGCACGATCACGATCACGCTGGCCGCCGACGACGGTGACGAGGCCGACGACGACGGGCCCGACGAGGCCGACGCCTCCGACGACGAGGTGCTGCAGCTCCGATTCTCGGCGAGCGAAGTGTTGCGGGACAAGGACTTCGCCAGCTGCTCTGACGCCGAACTGGTCGAGGCGCAAGCGCTGATGACCCAGTTGCGGCTCTCGGGGGCGCGTCGCCGGAGCCGTCGGCTGGTCCCGTCTCGCCGGCCCGGCGCACACCCCGATCTGCGGCGCACGGTCCGGGCCGCCCTGCGCGCCGGTGGCGAACCGATCCAACGGCGTTACCTCGTGCCCGGTGAACGGTTGCGCCGGCTGGTGTTGCTGCTCGACGTGTCGGGCTCGATGGAGCCCTACGCCCGGGCCCTGGTGCGCTTCACGCATGCCGCGGTCGTCGGTCGTCAGCGCGTCGAGGTGTTCGCGCTCGGCACCCGGCTCACCCGCATCACCCGAGAGCTCTCGAGCCGCGATCCGGACGTGGCGTTGTCGCGCGCTGCGCAACGCGTCGTCGACTGGTCCGGCGGGACGCGGCTCGGGGAGGGACTGCGGCGGTTCAACGACGAGTGGGGGGTTCGCGGCATGGCGCGTGGCGCCGTCGTGGTGATCCTCTCCGACGGATGGGATCGCGGCAGCTCGGAGTTGCTCGCGGAGCAGATGGAACGCCTGCACCGGGTGGCGTTCCGAGTGGTGTGGGTGAACCCGCTCAAGGTCACCCCCGGGTATGCCCCCCTGGCGCGTGGGATGGCGGCGGCACTGCCGCACGTCGACGACTTCGTGGAGGGGCATTCGGTCGCAGCGCTCGAGCAGCTCGCCGCCGTGATCGCGCGCCCCTGATCGTCTCCGCAACTTCACCGGGTGGCGAGACCAATGTCATCGATCGTTCATCCGGCGCGGCTCGGCTTACGGCATGCGCCGAGTTTCGGTCACCGCCGTCCTGGTCACGTTTGCACTCGCTTCGGCCGGTCTCGCCACCGGGGTAGCTGGGGCAGTTCCTCGACCGCTGGGCGCAGTGCCGGTCCCCACCGATCAGGTCCGCCTTCGGGCGATCGGCACCTTCAATTCCGGCAGCGGCAATGCCGGCGCCGAGATCTCGGCGTTCGACCCGAGCACGAAGCGACTGTTCGTGACCAACGGCGCGGCCAAACGGATCGACGTCGTCGACCTGGCCGACCCGACCGCACCCACCAAGATCGCCGAGTTCTCGATCGCGCCGTACGGGTTCGATCTTCAGGGTGTGGCGGCTCGCAACGGGATCGTCGCCGTCGCTCTCCAAGGTCTGAACGCCACGACGGGCAAGACCGATCCCGGCAGCGTGCTGTTCCTGCGTGGATCGGGTGACCTGAGCGGCGGGTTGACCGTGCTGGCCCAGACCACGGTCGGCGCCCTCCCCGACATGATCATGTTCACCCCCGACGGCACCAAGGTACTCACCGCCAACGAAGGTGAGCCCCGCTGCACCGGCGGCGTCTACGTCGATCCGGAAGGCTCGGTCTCGATCATCGAACTGACCGGAGATTCGACGGCGCTGTCGGCCACGGCGTCGACCGTGAGCTTTGCCGGGTTGAGCGCCGCCGCCTTGCGGGCCCAGAGCCCAGCGGTGCGCATCTTCGGCCCGGGCGCGACGGCGGCGCAGGATCTGGAGCCGGAGTACATCACGGTCGACCCGGCGGGCACGACAGCGTGGGTGACCCTTCAGGAGAACAACGCCGTCGCCGTCATCGACGTCGCGACGCGGACTGTGACCGCCGTGGCCGGTCTCGGCACCAAGGACTGGTCGGCCTCGGCGCTCGACACTTCGGATCGCGATGTGGAGGGCGTCACCGGTAGCGGCACCAACAACCGCCGGATCAACATCGTGCCCCGACCGATTCGCGGCATGTACCAGCCCGATGCGATCGCCACGATGGCGTACGGCGGGCAGACGTACCTCTTCACGGCCAACGAGGGTGACGCGCGCACGGACTGGGCTCCGTGCATCAACGAGGAGGCAACGGGCAGCCAACTCAGCGTGAGCAATACCGTCACCCCCGGGCTGTCGGGCTTGGCTGCCGACGAGGACGACCTCGGACGGCTGAAGTTCACCGTCGCCGAACCGGCCACCAACGGGGGTCGCAACCTCTACCCGAACCAGACGGCGCCGTCGCCGGTGGCGCAGGACACCCTGTACTCGTTCGGCGCCCGCTCGATGTCGGTCTGGTCGGCCCAGGGGGCGCTGGTGTGGGACTCGGGCAGCCAGATCGAGGAGTACATCGCCGCCACGTATCCCGCGTGGCACAACATCAACAACGGCCTGGCCACGGATTGGGACACCCGCAGCGACGACAAGGGTCCCGAACCCGAGGGCGTCGCCGTGGGCTCGGCGTACGGTCGCACCTTCGCCTTCCTGGGTTTGGAGCGCGCCGGCGGGATCATGGTCTTCGACGTCACGGACCCCACCGCGCCCGTGATCGCCACGTACGCCAACCCGCGTATGGCCGGATCGGGCATCGGCTCGTCCGACATCTCGCCCGAGGGTGTGCAGTTCGTGCCGGCGGAGCAGAGCCCGAACGGCCTACCGCTCGTGATCGCCACCCATGAGGTCTCGGGCACGACCACGGTGTTCGCGCTCGAACCGGTCGGCGGGCACCGTTTCGAAGCGAGCCCGCAACGGATCCTGGATACGCGTACGTCGGGCATCCTGGCCCCGGCCTCGACCCGTAGCGTGCCGGTGCCGGGGCTTCCGGCGGAAGGAGTCGCTGCGGTGCTCGTCAACGTGACGGCGACGGAGGGGGTGGGTACCGGTTTCGTTTCGGTGTACGGCGGTGGTGCGTGGCCCGGCACCAGCACGCTCAATCTCGACCGGGTCGGCCAGACCGTTGCCAACCTCACCCTGGTCCCGGTGGCGAGTGACGGATCGATCACGGTGTACAGCCAGCCGTCCACGCACCTCGTGATCGATCTCGTCGGGCGGTTCGTGGCGGCGCCCTCGGCGATCGAGGGGCGATTCGTGCCGGTGACCCCCGCCCGGTTGCTCGACACCCGGTCGGGAGCGATTCGGCCTGCTGGTTCGACAACGGACGTTGTCGTCGCCGGTCAGGGCGGTGTGCCGGCCCTCGGCGTCGGCGCGGCGGTGGTGACGATCACGTCGACGGGATCGACGGGTGTCGGTTTCGTTGCCGCCTTCGCCCGGGGGACGGCGTGGCCGGGGACCAGCACGCTCAACGTCGATCGCGCCGGTCAGGACATTCCGAACCTCGCCGTCGTGCCGCTCGGTACCGACGGGTCGATCTCGCTCCTCAACCAACCGCCAACGCACCTGATCGTCGACGTGGTCGGCTACGTGACCGGTACCGGGGCACCCTCCGGGGGGAGCGGCCTGTTGCTGCTCGGTTCCCCGACCCGCGTCCTGGACACGCGTACCGGGGCGAAACCGGCGGCGGCATCCACGCAGACCGTGCCGGCCGGCCCGACCGTCGCCCTCGGCGGTCCGGTGCTCGTCAACCTCACGCTCACGGAGACGGCGGCGCGAGGGTTCGTGACGGCCTGGTCGGGCCAAGGCCCGCGTCCGGGTACGAGCAATCTGAACGCTTCGGGGCCGGACGCAACGGCGGCAGTAGCGGCCTTCGTCCAGCGGGCACCGTCGGGAACGACGGCGGTCTACGTGCAGCCGAGCGCCCATCTCGTCGTCGACCGACTCGGCGTCTTCACCGCCTGACCGTTCGGCGCTGCGGCTCAACCGACGTTGGCGAGCAGGAAGTCCTGCAGTTCGGCGGCAGGGAGCGGCCGGGCCAGGTGGTAGCCCTGGGCCTCCTCGCAGCCCAGCGCCCGCAGCAGGTCCCAGGTCTGTTGGTCCTCGACGCCTTCGGCCACGCAGGACAGCGACAGGTTGCCGGCCAGTCCGATCACGCTGCGGGCGATGACGAGATCGTTGTGGTTCGTGGCCAGGTCGGCCACGAAGCACCGGTCGATCTTCACCTCCTGCACGGGGAGCCGCTTGAGGTAGGCGAGCGACGAGTGCCCGGTGCCGAAGTCGTCGATCGAGAGTCGGACGCCCCGGCCGTCGAGCCGGGTGAGGACGTCCTGGGTGAGGTCGGGGTCACGCATGATGGCGGTCTCGGTGACCTCGAGCGTGATCGATTCCGCCGGCACGCCGTGCTCGGTGAGGAGATCGTCGAGGCGGTCCGGCAGCGACGCATCGAGCAGGTTGACCACGGAGACGTTGAGCGACATGCCGATCTCGATGCCGGCACGCCGCCATCGGCCGGCCTGCGCGATCCCACGCTCGAGGACGAGGGCCGTGAGCCGGTTCACGAGGCCGGTGCGCTCGGCGAGGGTGACGAACTCGTCGGGCGGTACGGCGCCGAGGCCCGGGTGGTGCCAGCGCAGGAGTGCCTCCACGCCGGTGACGGTCCCGCCGCGCAGGTCGGCCCAAGTCCGGGAACGAGGCGCCGGGGCTGCCCGGTGATCAGGTCCAGCTCGCGCTCGACCAGTTGGCGGAGCCCTTCCAGCGCAGGCCGTCCCAGTTGGTCCCCTTCCAGCGCAGGCCGTCCCACGCAACTCCCTTCCAGCGAAGGCCCGACCAGGTCTCGCCCTTCCAACGAAGGCCTGACCAGTCGTCGCCCTTCCAGCGCAGGCCGTCCCAGGTGCCGGCGAACCCGGCGACCTGCGACCACGGCACACCCGCCCACGACGAGGCCCACGGCGCCGCCGGCACGCCGGTCGATGTCGGCGTCCCCGTATACACCCGGCCCATCCACGAGCCACCCGACCACGAGGTACGCGCGGTCGCCCGTGCCTCCCAACCGGCCATCGAGCGGCCTTGGACGTCGATGTCGCCGGTGAGCCGTCCCTCGCCGATGGCCATGGTCCCGGCGGAGCGGAGCGGCTCGACCGATGCGGTGCCGGCGGTATTGACGAACGGCACCGGCAGCGCCAGGTTGGGCCGAGCGCCGAGCAGCTTGTTCGTGGAGAGCACCGTCGCGTCGGAGACGAACCTGCCCGGACGGGCTCTCCAGGAGGACGTCACGAGCATGTCCTTGAGCTGCGGCACGGTCGCCCCGGGGTACCGCTGCGCCAGCTGGGCGGCGACGCCGGCGACGATCGCCGTGGCCTGGGAGGTGCCGCTGCCGCGGATCAGGCGGTTGCCCTGCGTGGTCGTCTGGGTGTCGAGGTAGCTACCGGGCACGCGCAGACCGGGGATGAGCACGGCGGGCACCAGGAGGTCGGGTTTGCGCTGCGTCGTGCCCCGATCGGAGAACGACGCCACCGTCCAGGTGGTCACGTCCGTGCCCGTGCTCGAACTGCTTCCTCGGTCTGCGGCACCGACCGCCAGCACGTCTCTGTTCCGGGCCGGGTAGGCGAGGGCGGTGTCCGTCGTGCCGTCGTTGCCGGCGGCGGCGACGACGAGGATCCCGTTGGCGGCGGCCACGTCGACGGCGTGACTCAGTGGGTCGCGGAAGTAGATCTGGGTGCTGCTCACGCCGTAGGGGATGGCGAGCACCCGGATGTTGAGCCCGTTGCGGTTCCGGTTCTGCACCGCCCAGTCGATCTGGGCGATCACCTGGGTGACGTCGACGGCGCCGTCCGCTGCGCCGGTCTTGAGGTTCACGACCCTCGCGTCGGGGGCCATGCCGGCGAAGCCGCTCACCCGGGGAAAGCCCATGTCCTTGGTCGCGGTCGGGTTGATGCGGTTGGATCGGCAGGCGCTGCTGGGTGGGGCGGTCACGCCGGGGTCGCTTCCGTTGATCAGCGAGGCCAGGTGGGTGCCGTGCCCGTACGCGTCGAGATACGGCGCACCGCCGACCTGCGCATCGAAGGAGAGGTCCGGTCCGTTGTAGATCCGACCGGTGCCCAGCACCGGTGTGATGCCGGTGTCGATGAGCGCGACGTCGACGCCTCGGCCACCGAAGCCGCATGCCCACAGGTCGCGAGCGCCGACGAGTCCGGCGGTCAGGTCGAGTTCGGCGATGCCTCCCTCGTCGTAGGTGACTGCGCCGCTGACGTTGGTGAGCGCTGCCGCCCCCGTGCCGACCGTCGCCAGGAGGGTGCCGATAGCGGCCACGGAGCGGATTCGCCGCCAGTGTCGCGCCCGGAGTGCTGATGTGGTCACCCTGGGGATTCTCGTGGCGCTGGTTCTAGGAGTCGGTCGGTGAACGTTCCGGAAGTACTCAATCTGCGTTTGGACGGCCACGCAGAGAGTTGTTTGCGCAGGAGTCTCCCCGCCGGTACCCGCCGATCCGGGGCGACGCCACCGGTTCAGCGCTGGTAGTTGCCGAGGAACGCCTCGAACTGGGTGGCCGGCATCGGGCGGCCGAGGAGGTAGCCCTGCGCCTGGTGGCAGCCGAGCGACTCCAGGATGTCCCAGGTGCCCTGGCTCTCCACGCCCTCGGCCACGGTGGAGATCGACAGGTTGGTCGCAAGCCCGATCACCGTGCGGGCGATCACGAGATCGCTGTGGTTGGTCTCGAGGTCGGACACGAAGCACTTGTCGATCTTCAGCTCGCGCACCGGGATCCGCTTGAGGTAGGCGAGCGAGGAGTAGCCGGTGCCGAAGTCGTCGATCGAGAGCCGCACCCCGAGCTGGTCGAGCCGGGCGAGCACCTGCGTGGTGCGCTGCGGGTCGCGCATGATGTCGGTCTCGGTCACCTCGAGGGTGATGCGGGCCGGATCGACGGCGTGCTGCTCGAGCAGTGCTCGCACCCGCTGCGGAAGGCCGTCGTCGGCGAGGTTGGCGACGGAGACGTTCAGCGACAGCCCGAGGTCGAGCCCCTCGCGGGCCCAGCGGCCGGCCTGGCCGATGCCGCGGCGCAAGACGGTGTCGGTGAGCCGGTTGATCAGGCCGGTCTGCTCGGCGAGTGTCACGAACTCGTCCGGGGGCACGTAGCCGAGCTCAGGATGCTTCCAGCGCAGCAACGCCTCGGCGCCGGTGAGCCGGCCGGTCTCCAGGTTGGCCTTGGGTTGGTAGAACAGGTCGAGGTCCTCGTCGGCCTCGAGCGCGTGGCGCAGGTCGATCGCAAGGCGGTGCCGCCGGTTGGTGGCGCGTTCCTTGGCGGCGTCGAACACCTGGATCGGGCGGGACGGGTCCTCCTTGGCGGCGTAGAGGGCGACGTCTGCGTGGTGCAGCAGGGCGCGCTCGTCGCCGCCGTGGTCGGGCGCACACGCGATGCCGATCGAGGCCGACACCAGCACCGACACGCCGTCGTGCTGCACCGGCCGCTCGATCGCTTCCCGGGCCCGGCGGGAGAAGTCGAACGCATCGGTGCCGCCGGCACCGTCGAGGAGGATGGCGTATTCGTCCCCGCCGAGGCGGGCGGCGAGGTCGGTGGCCCGGGTCAGGCTCCGCAGGCGGTCGGCGACGGCGCCGATCACGCGGTCGCCGGCGGCGTGACCGAAGGTGTCGTTCACGTCCTTGAACCGTGACAGGTCGATCATGACCAGTGCGAACCGGCGGCCGGTCGCAGTATGGCGCTCGGTGGCGGCGCGCAGCGCGGCGGTGAAGCCACGCCGGTTGGCGAGGCCCGTCAGCGCATCCTGATGGGCGAGGCGCTCCCGCTCGTGGGACTCGTCGCGCAGGCGGTCGATGAGGCGTGCGTTCTCGATCGCGACCGCCGCATGGTTCGCGATGGCGCCCAGCACGGTCGCATCGGCGTCGTCGAACGCGCCGTCGGCGCCGAGCCGCTGCCGGACGCGCAGCACGCCGAGTTGACGCTCGCCGAGCACCAGGGGAACGGTCACGTGGTCGGGGGTCATCAGCGTCGCCGCTCCCGTCCCCGCGGTGCCGTCGGCTGGGGCGGCGGGATCGTCGACCTCGACGATCGTGCCGGTCTCGCTGTCGTAGCGCAGCAGGTGGGCGGAGCCGGCGGCGTCGAGCAGCACGAGTTCGGCCGTCGCAGCCCGGGTGATGTCGGCCGCGTCCCGCAGGGCCGCTTCGACGCTGGCTTCGACGCTGGTGGAGGCGGCCACCCGTGAGCTGTACGTGTGGAGCCGGCCGAGCACCTGCTGGCGCTGGGCCAGGTGCAGGTAGGAGCGGGAGGAGTAGAGCAACAGGGCCACCGGCGGCACGAGCAGGAGCGCAGCCGCCGGATCGCTGACGAGCATCGATGCGATCGCAAGCCCGAGGCAGACCAGGCCGAGCGATCCACCGATCTCGATCGGGATAACCCTGGCGGCACCCGAGAAGGTCCCCGTGCCGCCGTGGATACGGATGGCCGTCGCCACTGCGAGGTAGGAGAGCGCGCCCATGACGGCGACGGTTACGAGCACGCCGACCCAACCGCGGTATGAAGTGACCGGGTATCCGCCGGCGATCACCGTGGCGAGCGCGGTCCCGATCGAGGCCTCAGCTGCGAAAAGCAGGAAGTTGAACGTGACCTTCCGGGGATCGTGCTGACGGCGCATGACCTCGTTAACGGTGCCGCCGAGGACACGGCTCGACACGACTACCGCCGGTCCGGCCATCACCAGCCCGACGGCGAGGACCAGTTCCGACATGCTGATCGAGATCGAGTGTCGGTCCGTTTCGAGATCGATCTCGAGACGCCCGGCCGTCGCATAGGCGACGGTGAGGACGACCAGCGCGACCGGCCACGGAACGTCGACGAGGGTCGGTATCGGAGAAGCCACGGCCAAGACGGTGGCCCCGAGAGCAGTAAGCAGCCCCAACGATGCGAGCAGCGCAATGAACGCGCGCAAGCGCACCGTTCGCGGCGAAACCACCAACCACGCCCCCCCCCCCACGTCCACACCCCCCCTTGT
>JBJTVH010000008.1:0-34342 GCA_046081125.1 Acidimicrobiales bacterium | reverse complement strand
GGGGGGCGACGCCCGGCTCACGTCCCCGGTCGTTCGCCACCTGGCCGACGAACTCCATGTCGCAGTAGCCCGCCTACAGGGAACCGGTCCCGGCGGGCGCATCTCCCGGCGGGACGTGGAACAGGCGGCCCTCCGGGCAGCGCCGACCCCTACCCCCCGGGAGCGGGTGACGCCCCGGGCCAGACGTCCGGCGCGCTCCCAACGCCTGGCGCTCGGCCACGGTCGCGTCCTCGTCACCACCGTCGGATCGTCACCGGTGACGACATCCTCTCGATGGTTGCCTCGGCAACGACCCCGGACACGACGCCGGCCGAGCGGCCCCCCGTTGCGCCGCCTGCGCCCCCTCGACCTGCCGACGGCGGCGACCGCATGCGGCGCGCCATCGCCGCCACGATGGCGCGCGCCTGGACGGAGATCCCGCACTACCACGCAGCCATGCGCATCGACGTCGGCGCGACCATCGCTCACCTCGCAGTCCGCAACGAGAGCGTGCCGCCGGCGCGGCGCGTGCTCGCATCGGCCGTGTTCCTACGGGCGGCCGCGCTTGCGCTGCGCGCTGTTCCGGAGCTGTGCGGGTGGTGGCGCAACGGCGCGTTCGTCCCGGGCGACGGCATCCACGTCGCGACCGTGGTGGCATTGCGCCGAGGTGGCCTGCTCGCGCCGGTCGTGCGCGATGCGGCCGACAAGGACCTCGACGCGGTCATGGCGGACCTGCGCGACCTGGTCACCCGAGCCCGTAACGGACGGCTGCGGGCCTCCGAGGTGGACGGTGCCACTTTCACGGTCACCGACCTCGGGGAGACGGGCGCAGACTCGTTGTCGCCCATCATCCATCCCCCCAGGTCGCGATCCTCGGTCTCGGGGCGGTGCGCCCCGAACCGTGGGCCACGGCCGACGGTCTCCTGGGCGTGCGTCCCGTCCTGCATGCGACACTCGCCGGGGACCATCGCGTCACCGACGGGCGTCTCGGCTCCCGCTACCTGCTCGCGCTGTCCGATCGTCTTCAGGAGGTGGACTGGTGACCACGGCCCTCGACGCTGTCACCGCAGCCCTTTCGTCGGTTGCTCCCGACGTCGACCTGAGTCGACTCGACGACGACCTCTACGAGGACCTCGGCCTGGACTCGATGGACCTGCTCAACCTGGCTGCGGCGATCGCCGAGCGCACCGGCGTGGAGATCGCCGAGCGCGACTACGGCGAACTGCGCACGCTGCGGGCCGTGGCGGAGTACGTCGCGGCCCGCCAGCACTGAGGCCCCCACGCCCACCCGGTCGCTGTCGATACCCCGTCGGGTATCATCGACGGCGGCCGGACCGGCCCGAGGAGGACGACCGACGTGGAGTTGCCGCCCGAGACCATCGAGGATCTGCTCAAGCGTCTCCGGCGCGCCGAGGGTCAGGTACGAGGCGTCCAGCAGATGCTCACCGAAGGTCGCGACTGCCGCGACGTGGTCACCCAGATCTCGGCGGTCACCAAAGCGTTGGAGCAGACCGGCTTCCTCCTCGTCGCTGCCGGTCTGACCTGGTGTGTGTCACACCCCGAGCAGGCTGCCGTCGAGGGGTACTCCCTCGGCGACGTGCAGCGAATGTTCCTAAAACTGGCCTGACGGGCGCAGCGGTCACCGGTCTCGACGCAACTGCAGGCGGACCGGCGGCGCTGTGCCGAGCACGAGTACCGCCACGGCGCCCAGCAACGCCGGCAGCACAGTGCCGGCGGCCCGGTACGCGAGCGAGGCGGCGAGGGCGGCGTCGAGCGGGGCGTCGAAGCGATGCAGGAGGGCCGGGAGCGCCGCTTCCACCAGACCGAGTCCAGCGGGAAGCAACGGCACCCAGGTCACGACCGTCGCGCCCACGGCGCACAGCAACGCCATGACGTACGGCACGTCGAGATCGGCCGCCCGGCCTGCGCCCCACAGGACCGCACCGTCGGCCAGCACCCCGGAAGCCGACACCGCCGCCAGCAGGATTCGGCGCGGCGCAGGGCCGACGAACGCGAGCGCCTGCTGGTGCCAGGCCTGCACCGCCTCGGCGTCGACCGCGCCGCGTCGCGTGGCCCGCAGCACCCGGGCCACGGCCGCGGCACTCCGGCGAGCACGGCCGGGTCGCATCGCGAGCACGGCCGTCGCGACGAGCACCGCAGCGATCTGCGCGGCGACGACGAGCAACGGCCAGGTCTCCGCCAGCGTGACCTGACCGAACGCCAGCGCACCGAGCAGCGCGGCAATCGCCACGACGTAGAACGTGCGCTGCGCGAACCACTCGCTGAACCCGAGCACCAGCACGGCGTGCTCCCGGGAGCGCCCTCGCCCGCGCAGCTCCCGCTCGGCGAGCACCAGTCCTTCGGCAGGCGCGGCCGGGGTGACGGCACCGAGCCCGTACAGCGTGAGCGCCACGCCCGCCGCAGCGGGAAACCGACCCCGGTCGAGCAGCCGGATCTGCGTCGAATACGCAGCTACGCGCACCAGCACCGCCAGCCCGGCGACCAGCAACCACGACGTGTCTAGCCGCTCCGCGCGCGTGACGTTAGCGACGCTGCGCATCGTTCGTTCCCACCACAGATCGCCGTAGTCGAAACGTGGGATCTCGTCGAGATGGATCGCGTTGATCGCCACCACCCCGCCGCGCTCGAGCGCCTGGAGGGCACGGATCACCACGGAACCGGCCGGCGCGAACGTGATCGCCTTGTCCAGTCGGAACGGCGGATCGTCGTCGTACCCGCCCACCCAGGCGGCGCCGAGCGCCCGGGCCTTGGCCGTTTCGAACGGGTTACGGGTCGCGACTGCGACCTCACAGCCCCAACGGGTCGCCACCTGGATGACGAGGGACGCCGACGCCCCGAAGCCGTACAGGCCGAGCCGGTCACCAGGCTGGACCTCGGCCACCCGCAACGACCTGAACCCGATCACCCCACCGCACGACAGCGGCGCGAGACCGACGGGGTCGACGGGGTCGCCGAGCAGGTGGACGTAGCGATGGTGGCGAGGCTCGTGACCACCGGACGCACCCGAGCGACGCCACCCCCGAGGTCGCGGCGGCGATGGCGAGCCGGTTCTCCCCGTGGCCTTAGGCGGTCGAGCTCGACACGAGCGGCGCGCTGCAGCCGACGATCGACACGCTCGACGCGCACGTCGGGCGTGTCGTCGCCGCTCAGATGCGGTTCGTGCGGCCCTCCCAGTAGCGGTCGCGCAGCAGACGCTTGTACAGCTTCCCGGTCGGCAACCGAGGCAACTCGGCGTCGAAGTCGACCGAGCGCGGGCACTTGATCGTGGCGAGGTGGTCCCGGCAGAACGCGATCAGTTCCCGCTCGAGCTCGGGTCCGGGTTCGATGCCGGGCATCACCTGCACGACGGCCTTGACCTCCTCGCCGAGATCCTCGTTGGGCACTCCGAACACGGCGGCGTCGGCCACCTTCGGGTGGGTGATCAACAGGTTCTCGCACTCCTGCGGATACACGTTCACCCCACCGGAGATGATCATGTAGGTCTTGCGGTCGGTCAGGTAGACGAAGCCGTCGGCATCGAGGTAGCCGACGTCGTTCACCGTCGTCATCGTCCCGTCGGCCGACGTCGCCTCCCGGGTCTTGGCCTCGTCGTTGAAGTACGAGAACGGCGTCGCCGTCTTGAACCACAACGTTCCCGACGTGCCCACCGGGCACTTGCGGCCCTCGTCGTCGAGCACGTGCAGTTCGCCGAGGATCACCCGGCCGACGGTGCCCCTGTGCGCCAACCATTCCGGCGAGTCGCACGCCGTGAACCCGAGACCTTCGGTCGCGCCGTAGTACTCGTGGATGATCGGACCCCACCACTCGATCATCTGCTCCTTGACGGGCACCGGGCAGGGAGCCGCTGCATGCACGACGACCTCCAGCGAGCTGAGGTCGTAGCGCGACCGGACGTCTTCGGGGAGCTTGAGCATGCGACTGAACATGGTCGGCACGAGCTGGCTGTGGGTGACCCGGTACCGCTCGACGAGGGCGAGGTACTGCTCGGGATCGAACCGCTCCATCACGATCACCGTGCCGCCGTTGGACAGCGTGAGTCCGACGGCCGCCTGCGGCGCGGAGTGGTACAGGGGCGCGGGCGACAGGTACGTCATGCCGGGCCGGTAGCGCCACAGCCGGTCGAGGAACACGAACAGCGGCGTCTGCTCGTCCGGGGCCTGGTCGGGCAACGGCCGCAGGATCCCCTTCGGCCGGCCGGTGGTGCCCGAGGAGTAGAGCATCGCCACGCCGAGGCGCTCGTCGGCGATCGGGGACGTCGGGAATCCCGCAGTTGCCGCCTCGAAGTCGACGAAGCGGTCGTCGCCCCCGGTTCCCCCGACGCACAGGGCCAGCGACACCCCCGGGCACTGGGCCAGGGCCTCGGCGGCGACGGCGCGGGTGGCCGCCGACACGATCAGCACCCGCGACATGCTGTCGTTGACGATGAACGCCAGTTCGTCGGCGGTGAGATGGGAGTTGACCGGCGTGTAATAGAGCCCGGCGCGCTGCCCGGCGCTGCACGCTTCCAGGTAGCGGCCGTTGTTCTCCATGAAGATCGCAACATGGTCGAGCCGCTGGAGGCCGTGGTCCCGCAGCAGATGGGCGAGGCGGTTCGCGCGGGCCTCGAACTCGGCGTACGTGATCACCTCGCCCGACCCGGCCATCACCACACACGGCTTGTCCGGATGAGCCAGAGCATGAGCACCGGGGTACATCGGATCCTCCCTTCCCTTGCGGGCGACCGTAGCGGCCACGACCCCGCGGCAGCCGCCGGCAGGACGATCGCGCCTACCGCAGCGCCGACTCGGTCCGGGCAACGAACGGCATGGGAACGTCCTCATCGGGCAGCGTGGTGTAGAGCCAGCCGGCGACCTGGACGAACAGGCCGTCGGCTTGCTCAGGAACCGGTACGTCGAGCGCGACCACGCCGAAGACTCCCGGCTCGGCCCGCCCCAGGCGGCCCACGCCACCGAGGCCGGTCCCGTCAGGAGTGACGAATCCGATCAGCGGCACCGGCAGGTCGCACCAGCCGATCGGTCGGTCGCCCTCGAGCCAGGCAATGCCGGAGCCTGCCGGTTCGAGTTCGAACTCGACGGGTTCACTGCCCCGGCACACGGCACCGAGCGCGATCCGGCATCGGCCGTGCTCGCCCGCCCCGAGCGCACGGGTGAACCACTCAACGACCCGGCGCGGAGCACTGCGGCACTGCGTCGCCAGCCGTTCCGCCGCCACGAACGCGGCCGCAGCTGCACCGTCGAGCGGCGGTGCGAGCAGGTCGACAGCGAGCGGACCGGCCAGACCGGCCAGGCTTGCGCAGGCGGCAGGCTCACTCGTCGCCGCATCGACCGCAAAGGATCCGACGAGATGCGGGGATTGCCGGGGACGGCGAGCAACGAGCCAGGCTGCACCATCGTCGTAGAGGACCAACTCCTCGTCGATCGACGTCGGCGGCCCGGTGCGCCAACGGATCCCTGCCACCCGGTGGGCCATCAGCGCACCTCGGCGGTGAACGGTGTCGGTTCGAAAATGGTCCGCAGGCGGTCGTTGAACTGTTGCACCATCGGTGCGAACTGATCCGCCCGCAGTGCAGCCGTGGCGTTGGACCCATGAGCCCCTGGTAGCTGTAGGTGACGTCCTGGTCTGGTGCGGGCGTGCCGGCTCCGAGCGGATCCCGGCCGCTTCCAGCAGTAGCTGCCTTGGCCGCGTCGAGCCGCGCCTTCATGGCGTTCACCATCGCCGTCATGTTCGGATCGGGGGCACCTGCTGCAGCCAGTCCGCCCGGCGGGGTCGCCATGATGCGGGTCACCTCCGCCTGGATCGCGCTCTGGAACGACGCAACGCTGCTGGTGAGCACCGGCTGGACCGCCGCAGCGACGAGCCCGCTCGCGATCTCCTGGGAGGCCGTCCGTGCCGTATTGGCAACGAGTTCGTATGCCTGCCGGTAGAGCGGCGCCGCTGCGCCGATTGCAGGGGCGGCGACTCCCGGCGGGAGCGCTGCGGCGGCTTCAGCCTGGGCTGCTGCGGCCCCGCTGATCGCCGCCGCCATCTTGGCGGCGAAGGCCGGACCGGTCACCCCGGTCTCGATCACACCGCCGGCTGCGGACCACGTGCCCGGCAGCGCAGCGAGCTGACCCGCAAGGGTCGCCGGGGGCGGCACCGCCGGGAGACCGGGGCCAACGGCTCCCACGGTGGAGCCGGCCAGCACCGCAGCCGATCCTGCCACCGGCGATCCCGGACCGGCGGCTGCGTACATCCCGCGGGTCATGTTCACACGCACATCCCCGAGCCCGGCAACGGCCACGTTGGTGGCCTGCGGGTCCAGGAGCGCTTGCCCATAGGCGTTCGTGATCGACGCCGTCAGCGCCGCTGCGCTGAAACCGGCCTCGACACCTTCGCCAGCCCGCTCGAGATTCGAGAAGTTCGTGGTCGTTTGGAACGCAACGATCCCTGGGATACTCGGCGCAAGACCGGGGGTCGCCACTGCGGCGAGGGCGGCCGTGAGCGCCGTCTGCACCGCAGGGTCCACCGCGCCTTGGCGGGCCGCCGCCCCCATACGGCGCTTGACCGCCGCTCGCTGCGCCCGTATCGCATCGGTGACCGGCCCGATCGCAGCGACGAGTTGAGCGTGCAAGGGTCTGGACATCGCAGCGAGCACCATGCGCTCCACGGTCGTGCGGTCGAGCGCCGCCATGGCGCTGGCTGCACCCCCGGGAGCTGCCTGATGCAGCAGAGCATTCATCTGCTCGTTCGATTGGCTGTACTCGTCGGCGATGCCCAGGAGGTGGCCGTACTCGTGCGCGTAGATGATGTCGTCGTTCGCCGGGTACCCAGCGTCTTTTGCAACGTAGTAATTGCCGGCGTCGATGGGATTCCCGGGTGAGCCGCCGACAACCGACGACGGATGGACGATGACCGTGTTGTGCGCCGGGTCGTTCAAGCCGAACACCGGCGTGGCCTGGAACGTCACCGGGAGCCGCTTGCGAGTGTTCGCCGAGAAGAAGTTGAACTCCTCGCCGATGAGCGTGAGGCGGTTGGCCCAATGGGTCAGCGCACTCGCTGCCGTCGTTTGAGCCCATGCCCGACGCGCATCGGCGGCCGGGATCTCGACCGGGTTCCCGATCAGAGCGCCCAGCGGTGGCGCACCCGCGACCCCGGGTGGCGGGGGCACGGCGTTACGGACCTGGCTGAGGAACTTGATCCGGACGTTGACGGTGACCCCACTGTCACCGTTGCGGTTCATCTCGTAGTTCGCATCGATCGAGTAGGAAGCAGCAGCAGCGGCGCCGTTCGCCCCGGGCTGGTTGTACAGCGTCTCCCCCGTGGCGACTCCGGCGACCTCAACCCGCTGCACGATCTTGCGCACTGCGGCCGCCACGGAACGGTTTCCTGCGAGGCGCTGGAGGCGCAGCGGCGACGCCGGCAGCCCGGGGGCGAGCCCGGCGAGGTGCGGTCCCGCCTCGGCGCCGCCCGGCGCAGCGCGGCTCCCGGCCGGAGCATGCGGGGCGGGCCGGCGCTCGGCCGGCATGCGGCCCGACGCCTCGGTCACCGCCGTCCTCGCAGGACGGCGGCAGTCTGCCATCTGACCACCGCCGAGCCCGCCGGTCGTCCCGTGGCAGAGTGGCCCGATGACGTCCGTCCCCCAGTACGACCCGCTCTCGGCGGCGCACCGGGCCGATCCCGGCGCCGCCTTCTGCGCCCTGCGGGATGCCGGTGGGGTGTTCCACGACGAGGCCCACGAGTTGTGGGTCGTCACCCGGCACGCCGACGTCCTCGCTGCGGCGCGCGACACCGTCACGTTCTCCAACCGGACCTCGGCCTCGGGCCAGATCCGGTTGTGCCCCGAGGCCCGGGCGTTGCTCGCCGCCGGCCCACGGCCGGTCGACACGCTGCTCACCCTCGACCCGCCGGCCCACACCGAGATCCGCCGGATCGTCAACGAGGCGTTCAAGCCGTCCCGGGTGGCGGCCATGGAACCGATGGTCCGCTCGATCGCCGTCGAACTCGCCGACGCCCTCGATACCGGCGGCCCGGTCGAGGTGATGGACGCGATGGCCGTCCCGCTCCCGATGCGGGTGATCAGCCGCATCCTCGGCGTGCCCGAGGACGAGTTCCCGGTGTTCAAACGGTGGTCCGACGACATCGCGTCCGGGCTGTCGGCCGACCTGACCGACGACGAGCAGGTCGCGGCGGCCCGCTCCCGGATCGAGTTCTACGAGTACCTGCTGGCCACCTGCGCGGACCGCCGTGAGGCGCCGCGCGACGACGTGCTGTCGGATCTGGCCACGCTGCGTCGAGACGACGGGAGCGTCCTCAGCGACGGCGAACTGTGCTCGATCGCCGTGCAGTTGCTCGTCGCCGGCAACGAGACCTCGACGAACCTGCTCGGATCGGTCCTCTATCACCTCGCCCGCAACGACCTCTGGCCGGCGATCGTCGCCAACCCCGGCCTCGCCCCCGCCGCGGTCGAGGAAGCCCTGCGCATCGAATCCCCGGTGCAGGCCCTGTACCGGCGCACCACGACCGACGCAACGGTCAACGGCACGACGATCCCCGCCGGCGAGCGCGTCCACCTGGTGTGGGCGTCGGCGAACCGTGACCCGGCTGCGTTCGGCGACCCCGACGGCTTCCATCTCGACCGACCCGAGCTGCGCACCCACCTCGCGTTCGGGTTCGGGCCCCACTACTGCCCCGGCGCGCCGTTGGCGCGTCTCGAAGGCCGGATCGCGCTCGAGGAGCTGGCCCGGCGCTACCCGCGCCTCGAGGTGGACCTCGACGGTGCGGCGTGGCGACCCCACTTCCACCTGCGCGGCCTGCTGCGGCTCGACGTACGCGTCCACCGCTCATGACCGCGGTCGTCACCGGCGCGGCCCGGGGGATCGGCGCTGCGGTTGCGGCCCGCCTGCGCGCCGACGGCCTCGCCGTGGTCGGCCTCGACCGCAGCGATGCCGGTCCGGGTGACGTCGAGATCGACATCACCGACCACGGGGCGCTCGACCATGTCGCCAGCCGCCTCGATGACGTGGCGGCCCTCGTGTGCGTCGCCGGCGTCTGGCATCACGGGTCGGTGCTCGAGCTACCGATCGAGGAGATCCGACGCGTCGTCGAGGTCAACCTGCTCGGGACGCTCGCCTGCGTGCGGGCCTTCGCCCCGGCATTGCGGCGCAACGGCGCTGGGAGCATCGTGGTCGTCAGTTCGGTGACGGCCCGGGTACCCACGCCCGGCGCCGGGATCTACCCCTCCACCAAAGCGGCCCTCGAAGCGCTCACCCGCCAGCTCGCCGCCGAGCTCGGCCCCCAGGGTGTGCGGGTGAACGCCGTCGCGCCGGGTCTGATCCACACCGAGGGCACCGACGCGCAGTACGGGCCGGGCGGCACGCGCGCCGGGATAGGACGCCGGGTCCCGCTGCGCCGCATCGGCGCGCCCGAGGAGATCGCCGACGTCGTGTCGTTCCTCGTGTCCCCCGCCGCCCGCTACGTCACCGGCACCGTCGTCGACGTCGACGGCGGGTTCGCCACCGCTGCCACCAGCTGGCTCGCCAGCCGACCGACCGAGGAGCACCGATGACCACCCTGCCGTCCTTTGCCGAGCTGTTGGACTTCTCCGGCAAGGGGGTGGTCGTCACCGGCGGCGCCCGGGGGCTCGGTCGGGCGATCGCCCGACGGTTCGCTGCGGCGGGCGCTGCGGTTGCGATCCCGGACCTCGACGGCGATCTGGCCGTCGCCACCGCGGCGGAGATCGGCGCCGAGACCGGGGCCCGCGTGATCGGCTCGACGATGGACGTGCGCGATCCGGCCCAGGTGATCGCCGGGCTCGACACCGCCGCCGAGATCCTCGGCTCGCTCGACGTGATGGTCGGCAACGCCGGGATCTTCTACCGGCGGGCGACGCTGAAGATGACCGACGACGCATTCCACGACATGTTCGCCACCAACGTGGAGGGCCTGTTCACCTGCTGCCGGTGGGCTCTGGCCCGGTGGGTGGCGGCGCGCCAGCCCGGCGTGCTCGTCACTATCGCTTCCATCAACCCGTACCACCCGTCCCACCCCGGGATGGTCGCCTACGACTCGTCGAAGGCGGCCGTCATCACGATGACCGCCACGCTGGCCAAGGAGTTCGGTCCGCACGGGATCCGGGTGGTCGGGGTGGCGCCGGGCGCCGTCGACGCCGAAGCGCTCCAGCAAGCCGTGAACGACCCGGTGTCCGGCCCGCACTTCGAGGAGTTCCGGCGTCGCACCCCGCTGGGCCGCTTCGGCGATCCCGACGAGCACGCCCGGGTCGTGGCGTTCCTTGCGTCGCCGGCGGCGAGCTACATCACCGGCACGACCCTGCTCGTGGACGGCGGACGCATCCTCGGCTGATCAGCCCCGGCCGAGGAACCCCGATCCGACGGTGATGGTGGCGAGGTCGCGCGCGTAGCGCGGCCCCCAGTGCGCCCGTAGCACGGCGAGCGCGGCATCGGCCCGGGTGTCGCCCGCCCGCTGCAGCACGTCGAGATCGCGGGCGTCGTCCACGAGCGCCTGACCGAGCACCCGGTGCGCCGCGACCACGTCGCCGTAGACGGGTGGCGCCGGCAAGGGCGCTGCGGTACCGAGGCCAGCGGCCCGTTCCCGGATCCGGTCGGCCTCGGGCCCGGCTGCGTCCCCGAGAGCCGCAGCTGCCTCCCGCACCACCTCGAGCATCGCGTTGTGCTCGTCCACGAGATAGCCGAGGTACACCGGGATCGTCTGGCGCAACTGCTGCAGGACGGCCTGCATCATCGCCGCCGTCGTCTGGGCCTTTGCGGTGCTGAGCGCCGGGAGGATCTCGTCGTTGATGGCGAAGATCAGACCCTCGAGGTACTGGTCGACATCAGGGCTGTTGTACATCACGCCGCTCCGGGGTAGCCGAGCATCTGGGCGAAGCCGATCAACGCCCCGCTGCTCGGGGCGACCATGTACAGGTGGAGGAACTGGTCGTGTTCACGCCGGACGCGCCGGCCGATGGCCGATGCCACGGGCACGGCCACGTTGATCGTGGCGAACATGCTGAACCACGCCAGTTCCTCGGGCGTCACCTCGAAGCCGGTGAGCTTGTTGTAGTAGGCGAGGAAGCCGCCTTCGTCCCGGGGATGGGCGAGGACGCTGGTGTTGCTGAGCGCGTCCATCGTCAGCATCCAGCCGAGGTCTTCGCGGGGATCACCGATGCGGGCGTTCTCCCAGTCGATGAGGGCGGTGACGCGACCGTTCGCGTACAGGAAGTTCGCCGGGTTGAAATCGCCGTGGACGATCGTCAACGGCAACGGTCGCGGCGGCGTACGGCGCAGCGTCTGCATCGCGTCCAGGAACACGAACATCTCGGGGTCGTACCCGATGCCGTCGTAGCCGTTCAGGTAGTACTCGAGCGTGGTCTCGATGTAGCGCTCCCACGACGACGCGTCGACCCCGACACCTCGGGGATCGGCGAGACCGCCGTGCGGGTCGACCGCCGAGACGTCGGCGCGGTGCAGTTCCGCCAGGAGCTCGCACAGGTGACGGATCACGTCGTCGACCTGGTCGGCGTCGGGGCCCTCGTTGAACAGATCCGAGGTGCGCCCGTTGCCCGGCATCCGCTCGATCACCATCGCCGGCTCGCCGAACACGGCCGGGTCGAGTTCGTAGCCGAAGCTCTGGCTGACCGGAACGGCGGTGTTCGCCCGCAACGACTCGAGCAACTCGTGCTCGAGTTTGCGGCTCGTGTGCAGGATCGCCGCGGCAGCAGGCGGGTCCTTGCGCAGGATGTAGGGGCGGCGCTGCTCACCGGCTGGGCCGCAGACCACGGCATCGAACCGGTACGTCTCGCGTGAGAAGCCACCCGGTATCGGCTCGAACGCCGCCACCGTGATCGACTCGGCATCAGGATGATGGCGGCGGAGGAACTCCGCCAGCGCCTGTTCCATGGAACCTCCAGGCCGGTCCTCCCCCGAGCGACCGGTGGCGGCACCGTAGTGCGCGACCGACAATGATCCACGCCGTGAGCGGCCAAGAATCCTTCGCCTACGAGGAGCGCTACGGCGCATTCACCTTCGACCGGCCTGCGCCCGGGGTGCTGCGCCTCACCCTCGACGCTCCCGGTCTCAACGCCGTGTCCCCACTGGCGCATCAGCAGCTCGCCGACGTGTGGCTCGACGTCGACCGCGACCCCAGCGTGCGCGTCGCGATGATCCGCGGCGCGGGCAAGGCGTTCTCGGCCGGGGGCAGCTTCGAGCTGATCGATGCGCTCACCACCGACCACGGGGCCCGGATCCGCGCCCTGCGGGAGGCCCGGGACCTCGTGCGCAACGTCATCGACTGCTCGAAGCCGATCGTGTCGGCGATCCATGGCCCGGCCGTCGGCGCCGGGCTCGTGGTTGCGCTCCTGGCGGACGTGTCGATCGCGGCACGTACGGCCCGCATCATCGACGGCCACACGCGCCTCGGGGTCGCCGCGGGCGACCACGCTGCGATCTGCTGGCCGTTGCTGTGCGGCATGGCCAAGGCGAAGTACTACCTGCTGACCTGCGAGACGCTCAGCGGCGAGGAGGCCGAGCGCATCGGGCTCGTGTCGCGCTGCGTCGACGACGACGCGGTGCAGGACGAGGCGTTAACAGTCGCCGTGAAGCTCGCGTCGATGGCCCAGTCCGCGGTGCGCTGGACCAAGCACACGCTCAACCACTGGTACCGCGACGCGTTCCCGACCTTCGACGCCTCGCTCGCCTACGAGTTCCTCGGCTTCGTCGGGCCCGACGCCCGCGAGGGTTTGCTGTCGCACCGCGACAAGCGCAATCCCGTCTTCGACGGCCCGACGAGCGAATGACGAACAGTCAGGGCTGCAACGGTTCCAAGGCCGCATCGAGCACGGCGACCTGCCGGTCGGGCGGCCAGGACGCCGGGTCGAACAACGCCTGGAGCGCCACGCCGTCGACCACGGCGATGAGGCGCTCGGCGGTGGCGACCGGGTCGAGCCCAGCGGCGAGCCGGCCCGCCGCTGCCGAGCGGCTCACGAGCGCCGAAACCGCACCCCGATAGCGGCGGTAGGCATCGCGCTGCTCCGAGGCGAGGTCCGCGTCGCCGGCGGCCTGCGCGCAGAAGGCGACGGTCACGATCCAGTGCAGGCGGGCTTCCTCCGACACGGGCAGCGCGGCCTCGAGCGCCCCCCGCAGGGCAGCCGCCGGGTCCTCGGGACCCGGCGCCGTGCGACGCCGGTGGTCGAGCGAGGCCCGCAACGTGAAGCGGAGCAGTTCACGCTTGTCCGTGAAGTGATGGGTGAGCGCCCCGGTCGTCAACCCGGCCTCGGCCGCAACCTCCCGGAGCGATGCGCCGACGATCCCGTCACGAGCGATCACCCGGGCGGCCGCTCGCGCCAGTTCGGCGCGGCGCTCCTCCGGGTCGACCGCGCGCGCCACCGGTCAGGCCAGCCGGGCGCGGTCGGGATCGGTGTTCGTCGGGCCACCAGCGAACGCCTGGGCGAGGGTCATCCACTCGTGCGCAGCGGCACCGACGGTCTCGATCGGGAGATCCTCGAACCGGCGCCGTTGGGTGACGGCGAGGCAGAAATCGAGCGCGTCGGCCCGCACGATGTCGGTCGCATCCTCGGGACCCCACGTCCACACGTCCCCCGACGGGGCCCGCAACTCGACCCGGACCGCCACATCGGGCGGGGTCAACCCTCGGTTCACGTACGACCAGCCTCGGGTGGTCACCCCGATGTGCGCCACGTGGCGGAGCCGATCGCTCGGCGCCATCGGCCGACCCACCGCCTCGGCGGCGTCGGTCCCGTGGCTCCAGGTCTCCATGAGCCGCGCCGTGGCGTGGCTGCGGGCGCTCATCGGCGGCCCGAACCACTCGATGCGAGCCTTCGGGTCCATCGGCGACAGCACCTCGAGCAGTCCGGTACGGGCCGTTCGCCACCAGGCGAACACCTCGGCTCCGCTCAGGTGGGCGTGGTCGCGCTCGACGTCGACCGCTCCCGAGACGAGCCGCCCGCGGAGTTCCACGAACGCGGCGGTGTCGGCGGCAGCCAACCGGGCCACGTCGTCGAAGAACGCAAGGTGCACCAGCGTGGCGCGCACGTCCCATCCGGCGGCCGCCGTGGGCGTGCGCCACCCGGCTTCGTCGAGGTCGGCGAGGGAGGCGTCGAGCGCGGCGTGCTCGTCCGCAAGGTCTTGGCAGAGCTGCTCCATGGCCCGGGATCGTACGCCCGGGACCCGGCGCCGTACCCGAGGCCGCCGGTACGGTGCAGGCGTGCCGTCCGCCGGTGTCGCCAGCCTGCCGATGTACGACCTGCCCGAGCGGCGCGATGCGACCGACGCTGTGTGGTCGGCGCTCGGCGAGCGCTTGCGGGACAACGGCCTCCCTGCGCCCGACACGCTCGACCGCAACGAGGATTACCACGCGCCGTGGCACGCGCCGCACCTGGTGTTCAGCCAGACCTGCGGTTGGCCGCTCGTCACGTCCCTCGACGCCCGGGTGGAGGTGGTGGGCGCCTTCGCCTACGACGTGCCGTCCGCCGACGGTGCCCGGTACCGCAGCCTCCTCGTCACCCGCGCCGAGCTGTCCGACCGTCCGATCGCCGACCTGGCGCGCCTGCGGGCGGCGGTCAACCACGGCGACAGCCTGTCGGGCTGGGTCAGCCTGCTGCGGGGCGTCGGCGCGCCCGGCTCCCGCTGGCCCGGGCGCTCGGCGACGATCGTCGGGGCGCACGTCGCGAGCCTTGCGGCGCTGCAGCGCGGCGAGGCCGACATCGCCTGTATCGACAGCGTCACCTGGGCACTGCTCGGCGACGTGCGTCCATCGAGCCGGGCCGGCCTCGTCGGGGTCGGGCAGGGCCCGGTGATCCCGTGCCCGCCGTTGATCACCGCCCTCGGTGGCGACCTCGCCGCCACCCGCCGAGCGGTGGCCGCCGTGTTCGAGGACGCGCGCGCCGAGCCGGCGCTCGCGTCGGCGTTGCGCGCGTTGCGCATCACGGCGTTCCACCCCGTGGGGTGGGAGCACTACGAAACGGCGCGCGCCCTGGGTCCGGCGTGAGCGACGGCGCCCGACCTTCCTGGGCCCAAGCCGTCGAGCGGGCGCTCGCGCTGCTCGGTTGCTTCGCCGACGCCGACGAGGTGCGCCTCGTCGAGCTCGCCCGGCGGACCGGGCTGCAAGCACCGACCGCTTACCGGATCGCGCAGGCGCTGTGCCGCAACGGCTTTCTGGTGCAGGACCCGCGCACCGAGCGCTACCGCCTCGGGATGCGGCTACGAGCGCGGACCGGGCGCTGCGCCGGCGCCACGGCCTGCTGGGCGCCTCCTGAGCGGGAGGCGCCCAGCGGCGGGGCTCAGACCTCGATGTCGGCGACCGCCGGCTTGGCGCCCCGCACCGGAAGGGTGGCGAACACCGCCGGCGGCTCGCGCCACGGATCCGGAAGGCTGCCGGCGCGGGCCTGCTCGATGGCGGTCCACACGCGCTGCGGGGTGCAGGGCATGTCGAGGTGCCGCACCCCGAGGTGGCTCAGTGCATCGACGACCGCGTTGTGGACCGCCGGGGTGGATCCGATCGTTCCCGACTCACCGATCCCCTTCGCCCCCAGCGCGTTCTGTGGGGTCGGGGTCTCGGTGTTGATCGCCTCGAAGCTCGGCAGCTCGGCCGCCGACGGCATGGCGTATTCGGCCAGCGTCGAGGTGAGCGGGTTGCCGTTGGCGTCATAGACGAACTGTTCCCACAGCGCCTGGGCCGCGCCCTGGGCGATGCCGCCGTGCTGCTGACCGGTGACGAGCAGCGGGTTGACGATCCGGCCGCAGTCGTCGACCGCCACGTGGCGGACGAGCTCGACCCTCCCGGTCTCCATGTCCACCTCGACGACCGCCACGTGGGCGCCGAACGGGAACGTGGCGCCCTTCTGAGCGACGTCCATTGCGGCGGCCAACGGCCCGCCGTCGTCGTCACGGGCCGCGGCGGCCACCTCGGCCCAGGTCTTCGCGCTCGACGGCACACCGGCCACCCCGAGGCGACCGTCGTCGGTGAGCACGATGTCGGCGGCGTCGGCCTCGAGCAGCTTGGCCGCCAGCTGCTTCGCCCGATCGAGCACCGTCCCCGCCGCTTCGAGCACGGCCGAACCGCCGATCTGCAGCGAACGCGAGCCGCCGGTGCCACCGCCCTTGGGCACGACCGCCGTATCGGACTGCACAAAGCGGATCTGCTCCAGCGGGATGCCGAGCCGGTCGGCGACGATCATGGCGAAGGTCGTTGCGTGGCCTTGGCCGTGCGAAGACGTGCCCACCTTGATCGTGGCGCCACCGTCGTCGTCGATCTCCACACCGGCCCACTCGCTCGACATGCCGCCGGCCGTGATCTCGACGTACGTGCTCACGCCGATGCCGAGCTGCATCCGATCGCCCCGGGCCCGACGGGCGGCCTGATCGGCCCGCAGGGCCTCGTAGCCCGCTGCGTCGACCGCGACGTCGAGGCACTTCTGGTACTCGCCGCAGTCGTAGGTCGTGCCCATCAGCGTCGTGTACGGGAACTGCTCGGGCCGCAGCAGGTTGAGCCGGCGGATCTCCACCGGATCGATGCCGAGCTCGTCGGCGCCCATGTCGATGATCCGTTCCAGGAACGCCGCAGCCTCCGGCCGACCCGCACCACGGAACGCTCCCACCGGCGTGGTGTTGGTGAGCGCAACCGCGACGTCGTACCCGATCGCCGGGATGTCGTACACCCCCTGGGCCATGTTCTTGGTGGGACCCATCGCCAGGCCACCACCGAAACCGCCGTAGGCGCCGGCGTCACCGACCACCCGGCACCGCATCCCGGCGATACGCCCGTCGCGCCGGAACCCCATCTCGATGTACTGGACCTGACCGCGACCGTGCGGAAGCGAGACGAGATCCTCCGAACGGGTCTCCACCCACTTCACCGGCCGCCCCAGCCGCTTCGCAGCCGTCAGCACGACGAGGTGCTCGGCGGTGATCCCGGCCTTGCCGCCGAACCCGCCACCGACGTGCGGGGCGATCACGCGCAGCTCGCCCTTGGCGAGGCCTGCGGCACCCCGGGCGAGCATCGCGAACAGGTGCGGCATCTGGGTCGACACGTACGCCGTCAGGGAGTGGCCGAACTCGTCGGCGCCCGGTACGACGCAGATGGCGTTGCCCTCCATCGGCACGACGGCCACCCGCTGGTTCTCGAAGCGCCCACGCACCACCACGTCGGACCCGGCCAACGGGTCGAGTTCGGCGGGTTCGCGCGAGCCAGCGGCGAGGTTCGAGTCCATCGTGTCGAACTGCTTCGCCGCGCCGGTGGAGAGCGCAGCTTCCATGTCGACGGCGACCGCGAGCGGCTCGTAGTCGACCACGACGGCGTCGGCCGCGTCGGCGGCCTGCGGGCGCGACTCGGCGATCACCACGGCGACGGGCTCCCCGACGAAGCGGACCTTGTCGGTAGCGAGCGGCGGGCGGCCGCACGCCGGGTGCAGCGCCGCGCCGAACGCGTGGAACGGGTTGAGTCCGAGATCGGCACCCGTCAGCACGGCGACCACCCCGGGCATGGCGGCGGCGGCCGCCGTGTCGACGCCGGTGATGCGAGCGTGCGCATAGGGCGAGCGCACGAACACTGCGGTGAGCACCCCGGGGATCGGGAGATTGTCGACGTAGGTGGTGCGTCCGACGAGCAGGTCGGGGTCTTCGACGCGGCGGACCTCGGTCCCGATGAGCGATCCAGGCATGGCCGGCACTGTACGCGCCCGGATATCGACGGCCACCCGAGCGTGAACACGGGGCTGGCGCGCCGGCCCCTCCAGCGGTCCGGCAAGCTGTCGCAGTGAACGACGTTCCCACTACCGCCCCCCTTCCCGGTGCCGTCGACCTCGATCGCGCCGAGCGCGCCGTGCGCGAACTCCTGCTGGCCATCGGCGAGGACCCGGACCGGGAGGGCCTCGTGCGCACCCCCGCCCGCGTGGCCGAGATGTGGGCCGAGTTGATGGCCGGCTTCCACGAGGTGCCCGAGCAGCATCTGGCAACCACCTTCGACATCGACCACGACGAGATGGTGATGGTGCGCGACATCCCGTTCACCTCGCTGTGCGAGCACCACCTGCTGCCGTTCCACGGCAAAGCCCACATCGCCTATCTCCCCGGCGAGGGGGGTCGGTTCACCGGGCTGTCCAAGCTCGCACGCCTCGTCGAGGGCTACGCCCGCCGGCTGCAGGTGCAGGAGCGGATGACGAGCCAGCTCGCCGACGCCATGATGGTGATGCTCGATCCGGCCGGTGTGCTCGTGGTCGTCGCAGCCGAGCACTCGTGCATGTCGGTCCGTGGTGTCCGCAAGGCGGGCTCGCTCACCGTCACCACCGCCGTGCGGGGCCTGTACAAACACGACCTGCAGGCACGAGCCGAGGTGCTCGCGTTCATCAACGCGCGCTGAGACCCTCCGGCGTCGAGCAACCGGCGTCGAGCCGGCGGTGCGCGAGGCTGCGTCCATGTCGATCCGTGACCTGGCCGAACGCCACTGGCACGGCGAGTGCGACCTCGCCGACCTGGTCCACCATCCCGTCCGTCCGGCGCTCAACCGCGCGAGCGAAGAGGTGCTCGACGGCGTGCTCGTGCTGAAGAGCGTGGCCAGCGTCAACGCCCTCGACACCGGCGACGGGCTCGTGATGCTCGACACCGGCGGCCACTTCGACGTCGACCACGTCTACGACACGGTGCGCGCCTGGCGCCCCCAGGGTCGCCTCGCCGGTGCCGTCTACTCCCACCACCACGCCGACCACGTCTTCGGCACCCTGCGCTTCGATGCCGAGGCGAGCGAACGGGGGTGGGCCCGACCCCAGGTGTACGGGCACGCCGCCGTCCCTCAGCACTTCGACCGGTATCGAGCCATGAACGGCTGGAACGCGAAGATCAACGCCCGCCAGTTCGGCGAGGTGGCCTCCGCCATGGGCGCAGCCGGGCACGAGCGGCTCCGGGCCTTCACCTGGCCGACCGAATACCGCTACCCGGACGTGACCTACCACGACCGGCTCACCTTCCGGCAGGGTTCGCTCACCTTCGAACTGCACCACGCGCTGGGCGAGACCGACGACGCCACGTGGACCTGGGTGCCGGAGCGGCGCATCCTGCACCCCGGAGACCTGTTCATCTGGGCGGTTCCCAACGCCGGCAACCCGCAGAAGGTCCAGCGCTACGCCTCGGACTGGGCGCACAGCCTGCGGCAGATGGCGGCCCTGCAGCCCGAGGTGATGCTCTGCGGCCACGGCATGCCGATCTTCGGCACGGACCGCGTCGTACGGGCGCTGGTCGACACCGCCGACCTGCTCGACTCGATCGAGTCCCAGACCATCGCGCTCATGAACACCGGAGCATCGCTCGACCAGGTGCTCCATGCGGTCGAGATCCCCGAGCACCTCCGGGACCTCCCCTACCTCCAGCCGGTGTACGACCATCCCCAGTTCCTCGTCCGCAACGTGTGGCGCCGGTACGGGGGATGGTGGGACGGCGAGCCCGACACGCTGCTCCCTGCGCCCCGGGCCCAGCAGGCCGCCGAATGGGTGCGACTCGCCGGCGGGGTCGACGTCGTGCTCGCCCGGGTCGCCGAACTGCTCGACGGTGGCGACGCTCGGCTCGCCTGCCACCTCATCGAGTTCGCCGCGCTGGCCGCCCCCGGGTCGAGCGCCGTGCACGAGTTGCGGGCCCGCACGTACCGCCAGCGCGCCTCGGGCGACCCGACGCTCATGTCCCGAGCGCTCTACCTCCACGCCGCGTCCTCGAGCGAGGCCGGTCGGCGTGACCTCGTCGGCGACTGGTGAGCCCTGGCGTCACGCCTCGGGCTGTTCGAGCACCGTCACCGGGATCGCCGTGCGGCGTTGAAGCCGGCTCGGCAGATCGAGCTTGAGCCACCGCGACACCCCGGCAGGCAACGTCGACAACACGATCTCGTCGAAACTCGAACGAGCCAGCACTGCGTCGATCGCAGCGATGGGGTCGGCGGGGCCGACCTCGCCGGTCGCGCTACGCACCCCGAGGCGCACCAGTTCGGCGAGTTGAGCAGCGAGGCGTTCCTCCGCTTCCGCCGCCACGTCCCGGGTGGCTTCGGCGAGCACCTCGGGATCGGCGAGCACGTGGCCTGCCGTCAGGGGATCGATGCCAAGCGTGAGGTTCGCCACCGACGTGATCGCCGGCACGAGCAGGTGGACCTCGACCGGGCCCCGGCCGAGCCGGTCGCGCACGAGCGTGGCGACCCGAGGCCCGCCGACGGTCCGGTTGGCGACCACCAGCAGCCGCTGCACGACCGCGGTCTCGCCAGCGATCGTGCGGATCCGGTCGATCCGGTACGACATCTTCAGCTTCACCCGGTACGCCACCACCCGCCCCTCGCGCACCGTGGTGTCGAGCTGCACCACCTGGGCGACGCGCAGGTCGTCGATCGTCTTCGCCGCCTCGGACACACCCGCTGCGGCAGCGGCCTCCCAGCTGTCGGGGTGGGCCGCCACGAACTGCACGACGCGGTAGACGCTGTCGGGATCACGCGGCTTGGGTGGCATCGTCCCCCTCTTCGCGCCGGCGCCCGGCAGGTAGGCTGATCATCGCAGGGTGCGCGCCAGGGCGGAAGGGGCAACGATGTCGTCGAGCGTCTACAACGTCGTGGAGCTGATCGGCTCGAGCGCCGAATCCTGGGAGCAGGCCACCGCCAACGCGATCGAAGAGGCGACCCGTTCGATCGGAGCCGACCTGCGCGTCGCCACCGTCGTCGAGATGGACGTGCTGATCGAGGAGGGCAAGGTGCGCGCCTACCGCTCCCGGGTGCAGCTGTCCTACAAGCCGGGGGTCTGACCCTGCGACGGCTCCATCCGGTCGAGCCACACCCGGCCGGGTCCGACGCCGTCGATGTCCTCGAGTGGTACCGGGACGGCACGCGCCGGCGCGTCGACGGCCGCCCGTGGGTGGTCATCGGCATGGTGATGAGCATCGACGGCGCCACGGCGCTCGGCGGGCGGTCGGGCGGTCTGGGCGGTCCGGGGGACAAAGCGGTCTTCGCCGCCCTACGGGCGCAGGCCGACGTCATCCTCGTGGGGGCGACCACCGCTCGCACCGAGCGCTACCGCGCCCCCCGGCGAGCCGGGCAACGCATCGCGGTCGTCAGCCGCACCGGCGACGTGGACCCTGGCACCGACCTGTTCCCCTCGGGCGCGGGCATCGCCGTCGTCACCGAGGAGACCGAGGTGCGGCCAGGAGTTCCGGCGCTTCGGGCGGGTTCAGGATCAGTCGAGCTAGGCGATGCGCTGCGCCAGCTCGATGCCGACGTCGTCGTCGCCGAGGGGGGCCCGACACTCAACGGCCAGCTGATCGCCGCCGATCTCGTGGACGAAGTCTGCGTGACCGTCGCACCGATGCTGGTCGCCGGCACCAGCACTCGGATCGCCGCCGGCTTGGGTGAGGTCGCTCGCCGGATGAGCCTGGAGCACGCGCTCGAGTCCGATGGCGAGTTGTTCCTTCGCTACCGACGGCTCAGGGCGCCGGATCGGTGAGCTTCGCGAGCAAGCCGAGCTCCCGGCGGAAATCGTCGGCGGCGGCGAAGTTCTTGTACACGCTGGCGAAACGGAGATAGGCGACCTCGTCGATCGGCCCGAGGTGCTCGAGGACGGCCAGACCGATCGCCGTACTGGTCACCTCCGGGGCTTCGAGCCGGATCCGGTCCTCCACCTCGATCGCGAGCTGTTCGAGCTGCTCGGAGGACACCGGGCGGCCCTTCGAGGCAGCCTGCACCCCGGACACCAGCTTGTTGCGGTCGAACGGTTGCCGCTGGCCGCTGCGCTTCACGACGACGAGCGGCAATTCCTCGAGGCGTTCGTAGGTCGTGAAGCGCTCGCTGCAGGACAAGCAGGAGCGACGACGACGAATGGCCGCACCATCTTCCGCCGCACGGGAGTCCACCACCTTGGAATCCTCGGCTCGGCAGACGGGACAACGCACCGGCTGGAGCGTACCTGCCGCACTCATGCGCCGACGGGGATCACGAGCGCCTGACCCACCTGCAGCTGCGACCCCCCGTTCGCCCGCATGAGCCGATCCGACATGCTGCCGACCTCGCCGGGACGGGCGAAGCGCTCGGCGATCGACCAGATCGTGTCTCCCCGCTGCACGACGTACGTTGCCGTTCTCGCCGAGCCGTTTCCGCCCGGACCGCTCGGCATCTCCGGCGAACCGAACGAGGCGACGGCGATCGAGGCGACCCACGCGAGCGCGGCCACGAGACCGACCGCTAGGGCACCGGCTGCCCGCCGACGGCGGCGATACACCGAGGCGGGCAGGCGCACGGTGCGCCGATCACGCCCGGCCGAGCGCGCACGGGCCGGGGGCAGCTCCCACGGCGTGAGCACACCATGGGACGACGCGAGCCGAAGCGAGGCAGGGTTCTGAGACGGCTTCGCGCTCCGCGTCAGCGGGGCCTGCGCCCGGTGCATCGGGGCTCGCATCGGGGCTCGCATCGGGGCTGCTGCCATGACCTTCCTCACCAGGGAGCGCCCGTATCACAGGGCGACGAACGACTGTTCGCAGTCTTGCCCGAACGATCGTTCGCCGTCAACGCCTGGTCGAACAAAAGTTCCACGAACAGATGTTTGACCTTGGATCGACCGGTCGGTAGCCTCCGGGGCCATGGCCGAACAGCTGCTCACCGCCCGCCAGCGCGAGATCCTCGACGTCATCGAGCGCCATCAGCGCGAGCGAGGCTTCCCCCCGTCGGTCCGTGAGATCGGCGAGGCGGTCGGCCTCACGTCACCGTCCACGGTGCACAATCACCTCACGGCGCTCGAGCGCATGGGGTTCCTGCGGCGGGATCCCACCAAGCCGCGCGCCATCGAAGTCCGGTACGACCCGAACTCCGGCGCTGCGATCGAGCGGCGGCCCGTCCGCCACGTCCCGCTCGTGGGCGACGTCGCCGCAGGTGCCGACGTGCTGGCGCAGGAGAACGTCGAGGAGGTGCTGCCGGTTCCGGCGGATCTCACCGGGGAAGGTGAGCTGTTCATGCTTCGGGTCCGCGGGGATTCGATGATCGATGCCGGCATCCTCGACGGCGATCTCGTGATCGTCCGCCAGCAGGATCATGCGATCAACGGCGAGGTGGTCGTCGCCGGCATCCCGGGCGAGGAAGCCACCGTGAAGACCTACCAGCGCAAGGGCAACAAAGTCACGCTTCAGCCTGCCAACGCCCGGCTGAAGCCCATGGTGTTCGAGGCGAGCGACGTGCGGCTGTACGGCCGGGTCGTCACGGTCATGCGGCGTCTGTGAGCAACCGCTCCAGCGCCTGATACACCCGTTCGATCGGCTCACGCCGGACGAACTCGCCGGCCGTGTGGGCGATCGTGGCATCGCCCGGGCCGAAGTTCGCCGCCGGTACGCCCCGCTCCGCGAAGCGGGCCACGTCGGTCCACCCGAGTTTTGCTCGAACCTCGAGCCCATTGCGCTCCACAAGGCTCGCAAGGATCGGGTGGGTCAACGATGGTGCAGCAGCCGGTGAAAGGTCGACGAGTTCGAAACGGTCGTGCTCCTCGAGGTCGGGTGCCACGATCGCTCGCAGGTGCGCTTCCGCTTGCGATGCCGTCCGATCCGGGGCGAAACGGTGGTTGACAGTGAGCACGGCACGATCGGGGACGACGTTGCCGGCCACACCACCCTCCACCTTGACGGCCTGCATCGCCTCGCGGAACTCGCAGCCGTCGATCACCGGCCGCCGTCCCTCGTAGGCAGAGAGGCGGGTGAGCGCTTCGGCGAGACGGTGGACGGCATTGCGGCCCATCCACGGGCGTGCCGTGTGGGCGCGAGCTCCGCCGAAGGTCACCTCGGCCCGCATCGTTCCCTGGCATCCCGCCTCGAGCGTGCCGTCGGTCGGCTCACCCAACAGGGCCACGTCCCCGGCGAGGAGGTCGGGGCGCTCCGCGAACAAGCGTCCGAGGCCGTTGAATCGAGCCGCCACCTCCTCCGCTTCGTAGAACACGTAGGTCACGTCGTGCGCCGGTGCGCGCAGCGAGCAGGCGAGCTCCAGCATCACGGCGAGGCCGCTCTTCATGTCCGAGCTTCCCAGGCCGTACAGCACGTCGCCGTCGAGACGCCCCGGGAAGTTGCCGTTCGCCGGAATGGTGTCCGTGTGGCCGGCGAGCACCACTCGCTGGGGGCGACCGAGCTCGGTGCGTGCGACGAGGTTCTCGCCGACGCGATCGAGCCGCAGCCATGGGGCCCGCTCAGCGAGGACACGTTCGAGGTGATCGGTGATCTCGCGCTCGGCGTGACTCTCGGACGCGATCGCAACGAGTTCGGCCGTGCGAACCAGGAGATCGACCGTCACGTCACGAACCCGAACTCGGCGGACCCCACGACGACGGCGGCGCCGGCGGTGCGAGCGGAGGCGGTGCGGACGGGGGCACAGCCGGCGGGGGAGCCGGAGGCGCAGGTGGCGGCGGGGCGGAAGGCGGCGGGGCGGGCGGGGCGGGCGGGGCGGAAGGCGGCGGGACGGTGGGGGGCGTGCCGACCGGCGGCAGCGGCGGTGAGGCCGGAGCCGGCGCTCCATACGGCACCACAGGAGCCGGCGTTCCATACGGCACGACAGGACCCGGCACATACGGCGATGGTGCGAGCCGGCCGCCGGACGCCTCCCGACGCCGGCGGCCTCGACGCACCCCGGTGACGATCAGGAGCACGATGCCGACGACGACACCGACGACACCGGCGGCGATGCCGCCGAGGATCCAGCGGACCAATGTGCCGAGCACCCCCCGGCCGATGGCGATCGCGAATCGACCACCGTCGCCGCTGACCTCGATCACGTACTCGCCCGCCGCCGGGATGTCCACGGAGGCCACGGATCGGCCCGCACGACCGCCGACGGAGAACGAGAGGTCGGTGGTGCTGCTGCGGTCGACGGCAACGGTGCGGCCGGCGGCATCGGTGAGGCGGATCGTCAGCGACGACGGCGGCGTCTCCGGCGCCTCGATCGTCACGCACCCCGACGGTTCGCCACACACCTCGCCGCGGTACTCGTAGAAGATCGTGTACGTGCCGGACCGCTGGACCTTCAGGCTCTTGGAGGCTGGCGCGACGAAGCGCCCGAACCCGTCGACGGTTCTCGACGTGCTGACGAGCCCTCCGACGATGAGCCCGATGCCACCCACGATGCCGCCGACGATCAGCAGGACGCCGACGAAGTACCAGACCTTGCGGGGGCGGATCGGCGGCGGCGCCAGCGGCAGCGGGGGGGCGGGCGGGGCGACGGACATCACGCAACTCCTAGGCGACGAGCGAAGAGGGCTAGGCGATCATCGGGCTGGACCACGGCGACCCGGACGTACGAGGCCGCAGCCTCGCCGTAGAACTCACCGGGGCTGACCACGGCGCCGCCCTCGCGGGCGAGACGCTCGGTGAACGCCCATGCGTCGTCCACCGGGATCCAGAGGTAGAACCCGCCGGCAGGGAGTGGCACCTCGATCCCCGACCAGATCGAGAGCACCCGAGCACAGTCGTCCAACCGGCGCCGGTAGCGGGCGCGCTGCTCGGCCACGTGCTCGTCGTCGTCGAGCGCGACGACCCCGGCGGCCTGCGCCGGGCCGGGGACCATCATGCCGGCGTGCTTGCGTACCTCGGACAGGTAGCCGACGAGATCCGGATCGCCCGCGTAGCAGCCGACCCGAACCCCGGCGAGGTTCGACCGTTTCGACAACGAGTGCACGGCGACCACACCGTCGAGGCCGTGTTCCAGGATCGTGCGAGGCGAGCCCTGCCAGGTGAACTCGCAGTAGCACTCGTCGCTGAACACCGGGACGCCACGAGCCCGTCCCCACGCTGCGGCAGCCCCGAGGTCGTCGAGGGCACCGGTCGGGTTCGACGGGCTGTTCACCCACAGGCACAGCGCACGCGCTGCGTCCGCGGGATCGATCGCTGCGAGGTCGAGTCCGCCACCGGGAGCCTCCGGAACGGCCACGGCGCGGCAGCCGGCGAGCGTGGCCCCCATCTCGTAGGTCGGGTAGGCCACGGCCGGGTGGAGCACGGTGTCACGATCGGGCCGGCGCAGGTGGAGCCATTGCGGGAGCGTGGCCACGAACTCTTTCGTGCCGATACAGGCCGCAAGCGCCGAGGCCGGCACCTCGATCGACCAGCGGCGCGCGATCCAACGCCGGAAGGCGTCGCGCAGGGCGACCGAGCCGATCGACGCCGGATACCCGCGTTCGGCTCCCGAGGCGCCGAGGGCCGCCACGACGGCGGGCAGCGGCGGATCGCACGGCGTGCCGATCGAACAGTCGACGGCGCCACCCTCGTGCGCCGCAGCGAGCGAGATCGCCTTGTCGAGGCGGTCGTACGGATAGGGAGGGGGGACGAACCCGGTCGGCATCGTGCCTAGGTTCGCACGTCAGGCACTCGGCGTGGGGGCCACGACGAACGCAGCCAGCCGGCCGACCGAGGCGTCGTCGAGCCGGGCGCGGATGCGCACCCCCTGTTCCTCGTGCGCGGTCGACAGGACCTCGCCCTCCCGATGGACGGCGGCTAGGACGTCGCCTCGCTCGTAGGGGACGACGAGTTCGGTGATGCGGGCCAGGGAGCGGAGGCGATCGGAGACCGCGACGAGTAAGGCGTCGACACCGGCACCGGTACGGGCGCAGACCGCCACACCGCCGTGGGCCACCGCCAGGGCCTGGGCACGGTCGGGGTCGATGTCGGCCTTGTTGACGACCAGGAGCTGCGGCACCTCCCCGGCACCGATCTCGGCGAGCACCTCGTGGACCGCTGCGAGTTGCCCGTCGGGATCCGGCGCGGAGCCGTCGACCACGTGCAACAGGAGGTCCGACTCGCCGACCACCTCGAGCGTCGACTTGAACGCCTCCACGAGTGGGTGGGGCAGCCGACGCACGAATCCGACGGTGTCGGTGACGAGCACGGTCTCGCCGCCGGGTAGCGAAAGCCGCCGAGTGGTCGGATCGAGCGTGGCGAACAGGCGGTTCTCCACGAGCACCCCGGCGTCGGTGAGCCGGTTCAGCAACGTCGACTTGCCCGCGTTCGTGTAGCCGACGATGGAGACGCTGGCCAGGCCGCCACGTCGACGGCTCTTGCGCTGCAACTGCCGGGTACGTTGCAGCTCGCGCAGCTCTTCCTCGAGACGGGTGATGCGGCGGGCGATGCGCCGCCGGTCGACCTCGAGCTTGGTCTCGCCGGGCCCTCGCGTACCGATGCGGCCGACCTGCTGGGACAGACCCGCCGAGCTGCCGCGGCGCAGGCGGGGCAGCCGGTAGCGCAGCAGCGCCAGCTCGACCTGGGCTTTGCCTTCCAGGGTGTGGGCGTTCTGGGCGAAGATGTCGAGGATCACGGCGGTGCGGTCGATCGCCGTACGGCCGAGCAGCTTCTCCAGGTTGTACTGCTGGGCCGGGGTGAGCTCGCTGTCGAACACCACGGTGTCGGCGTCCACCGCAAGGCAGACCTCGAGCAGTTCGGCGGCCTTGCCCTTCCCGACGAACAGCGCGGAGTCGGGCGCGTCGCGTCGTTGCAGGACCGTGGCCACGACCTCGGCACCGGCGGTGTCGACCAGTTGGGCGAGTTCGTCGAGGCTCGCCTCGGTTTCCTCCTCGCGGTGCGGCGGCAAGGTGACACCGACGGTCACGATCCGCTCGCGAATCGTGCGGTCGATGAGGCTCGCGCCGAGGGCTTCGGTGTACGGCGTGCTCAGGGTGCAGGCTCCTCGAGGATGACTGTCGCGACGACGGTGGACGGACCGACGAGGGTCACCTCGCCGTTGACCGGGGCGTCGAGGCGGACCGTGGCGTCGCCGCCGTCCATGTGCACGAGCACCTCGCTCGCCCCGGCCGGCACGAGACCCCAACGGGCAGCAGCGAACGCCGCGGCGCTCGCCCCGGTGCCGCAGGCCTCGGTGATCCCCACGCCGCGTTCATGGACCCGCATCCTGACCGCCCCCGGCTCGGGCCCCGGCTCGACGATCTCGAGGTTCACCTGCGGCACCAGCGCCCCGAGGTGGGCGAGATCGACGGATGCGACGTCGTCGGTGAGCACGACCGAGTGGGGGTTTCCGAGGCTGAGGTGCAGGACCGGACGGCCCGGGTCGCAGCCGAGCGCCGCCCAGCCGGCGGGCTCGGCCAGAGCGGTGACCTCGCCCATGGTCACCGAGGCGAGGATCGTGTCGCCGGACGCAGTGGGCGCCACCGTCACGGTGCGCAACCCGGCATCGGTGCGCACAACGAGCGGCGACGTCGGCATGCCGTGGCTCAGCACCCAGGCATGCACGAGGCAGCGGATCCCGTTGCCACTCATCTCGGCGCGCGACCCGTCGGCGTTGAACAGCGTCATCGAGAGCGCAGTGTCCCCGGCGGCGGGGCCGAGCACGAGCAGGCCGTCGGCACCGAGACCGCGGCGGCGGTCGCACCAGCGCACGGCGGCGGCGGCGTGCGCTGGGCCGGGCGGCCGAGCGGTGGCCAGGACCAGGAAGTCGTTGCCGAGGCCGTGATGCTTGGTCAGGGTGACGGGCAGAGCGCCTCCAGGACGGCGGGGAGCGCCTCCAGCGGGTCGTCGTGGAGGTCGACCCAGCGTATGCGGGGGTCGCGACGGAACCAACGGATTTGCCGCACGGCGAACTGCCGGGTGCGGCGAATCGCCAGCTCGACCGCCTCGTCCAGCGTGCAGCGACCCCACAGGTGCTCGGCGAGCTCCTTGTAGCCGAGCGCCTGCGCAGCGGTGCGGGACAGGCCGCGCGGGTCGCGCAGCAGGTGATCGACCTCGGCCAGGAGGCCGGCATCGAGCATGCCGTGGAACCGCTCCTCGATCCGTCGGGCGAGGACCTCGCGTGGCCATCGCAGGCCGATCTGAACGATGTCGGTGGGCGGGTAGACCTCGAGACCCGGACCGAACGAGGAAAACGGCCGGCCGGCGCCCAGCGTCACCTCGAGCGCTCGCACGACCCGCCGTCGGTTGGTGGGCTCCATCCGAGCGGCCGCCAGGGGATCGAGCGTCGCCAACCGGCCGTGGAGACCGATCGTGTCCGGATCCCCCTCCAGCTCGGCACGCAGCTCCGGGTACTCCGCGGGCGGCTCGAACCCGTCGACCGCGAACCGACAGTAGAGACCGGTTCCGGCCACCACGAGCGCCCGTGAACCCTGCTCGCCGATCGCGTGCAGTGCGCAGCGATAGGCAGCGCGCCAGTCGACCACGGTGGCGTCCTGCCAGGGCTCGAACAGATCGACGGCGTGATGCGGCACCGCCGCGCGCTCGGCCGCGGTGGGTTTGGCCGTGCCGATGTCCATCCCCCGGTACAGCTGCAGAGCATCGGCAGAGACGAGCTCGACGGCCCCCAGGGTCCGGGCGGCGACGAGGCCGAGTGTCGACTTGCCCGACGCTGTCGGGCCGAGCACGACGACCGGTGTCACCCGAGGGCGACCGGGATCCTCGTGCGGTGGGCGGCCTGCGCGGTCTGCTCGAGGAACCGGCCCCGGAGATGATGGGGCGCAGCGTCGACGATCTCGACCAGCCCGTAGCTTCCGGCCCGCAGGGGCCGGTCCGGCCGGAAGTGCACGAGCTTGTGCTGTCGGGTGCGGCCGGTGGTGACGGCGGGGTCTTTCTTGCTGGGACCTTCGACGAGCACCTCTTCGGTGCGCCCGATGCGCGCCCGGTGTTTGGCCAGCGCCGAACGTTCGACCACGACCCGGAGCCGTTCGAATCGCTCGCCGGCGACCGCAGGGGCCACGAACTGCTCGACGAGTTCTGCGGCCTCGGTCCCGGGCCGGGGCGAGTAGATGAAGGTGTAGGCGAAGTCGTATTCGGCGGCGGCGACCACCTCGAGCGTGCGCTCGAAATCATCGTCGGTCTCGCCGGGGAACCCGACGATCAGGTCGGTCGATACGGCGAGGTCGGCGACGCCAGCCCGGGCGGCGGCCAGCCGCTCGAGATAGCGCTCGGCGCTGTAGCCACGGTGCATCGCGGCGAGCACCCGATCCGAGCCCGCTTGGAGCGGTAGGTGCAGGTGCTCGCACACCGCCGGCACCTCGGCCATTGCGGCGATCGTTTCGGGACGCAGATCCTTGGGGTGCGGCGAGGTGTAACGAACCCGCCGGATCCCGGGAACGGACCCGACGGCCCGGAGCAACTCGGCGAACATCGGCCGGACCCGCACCGAGCCGTCCCCGGCTTGCCGAGCCGCCAGCGCCAGATCCCGCCCGTAGGAGTTCACGTTCTGGCCGAGCAGCGTCACCTCGGTGACACCCTGCCCGGCGAGGTTGCGGACTTCGGCGACCACGTCGTCGACCGGGCGGCTGATCTCGCGACCCCGCACGGCCGGAACGATGCAGAACGCACAGGTGTTGTCACATCCGATCTGGATCGTGACCCATGCGTTGTAGGAGGTTTCCCGGCGCGCCGGCAGCGCCGACGGGAACAGCGCATGGTCGTCGATCACCGCCTCCTCGAGGATCTCGGTGATCGGGCCGTGTCGGCGGGCTTCGTCGACGAGTTCGGCTGCTCGGTGGACGTTGTGCGTGCCGAGCACGACGTCCACCCACGGCGCTCTGGAACGAACGAGATCCCGATCCTTCTGCGCCAGGCAACCCGCCACGACGATCTGCTTGTCGGGGCGCTGGTCTTTGGCCCGCTTCAGGTGACCGAGGTTGCCGTACAGCTTGTTGTCGGCGTTCTCCCGGATGCAGCACGTGTTCAGCACGACGACATCGGCTTCTTCGGCCGAAGCAGCGAGGGTGAGACCGTCGGCCTCGAGCAGGCCGGCGATCCGCTCCGAATCGTGTTCGTTCATCTGGCACCCGAAGGTGCGCACGAAGTAGCTGCGCGCCATGGTGCCCGGGATGCTACCGACTACACCGGGACCGGCCCCGGCCGATCGGTCCGACGACGCACGTGGGAACGATCGGCCGGAGCGGCCCGACCGGGTCAATCGAGCTTGATCGGCTCCTCGTCGGCAGCGCTGAACGCATCGCCCGTCGACAGCCCGGCCTTGGCACGGACCCGCTCGCTGATCTCGACCATGACCTCGGGGTTGTCCGAGAGGAACTGCTTCGCGTTCTCCCGGCCCTGCCCGAGCTGCTCGCCGTCGTAGGTGTACCAGGCACCCGACTTCTTCACGATCCCGAGATCGACCGACATGTCGAGCAGTGAGCCCTCGCGGCTGATGCCCCGTCCGTACATGATGTCGAACTCGGCCTGGCGGAACGGCGGGGCCACCTTGTTCTTGACGACCTTCACCCGTGTGCGGTTGCCCACGACCTCGACGCCGTCCTTGATCGACTCGATACGCCGGATGTCGAGCCGGACCGACGAGTAGAACTTCAGCGCACGGCCACCCGGCGTGGTTTCGGGCGAGCCGAACATCACGCCGACTTTCTCCCGCAGCTGGTTGATGAACACGGCGATCGTCTTCGACTTGCTCAGGCTCCCGGTGAGCTTGCGCAAGGCCTGGCTCATCAAGCGGGCTTGGAGACCGACGTGCGTGTCGCCCATATCGCCCTCGAGCTCCGCACGCGGGGTGAGCGCAGCCACCGAGTCGATCACGACCACGTCGAGCGCGCCGGAGCGCACCAGCATGTCGGTGATCTCGAGAGCCTGCTCACCCGTGTCGGGCTGGGAGATCAGCAGCTCGTCGATGTCGACCCCGATCGCCTTGGCGTACTGCGGGTCCATCGCGTGCTCGGCATCGATGTACGCGCAGATGCCGCCGTTGCGCTGGGCCTCCGCGACGATGTGCAACGCCAAGGTGGACTTGCCGGACGACTCCGGGCCGAAGATCTCGACGACCCGCCCTCGAGGGACACCCCCGATACCGAGGGCCAAGTCGAGCGCAAGGGCGCCAGTCGACACGGCTTCGATGGCCATCGACTGCTTTTCCCCCATCCGCATGATCGAGCCCTTGCCGAACTGCTTGTCGATCTGCGAGAGCGCGAGATCGAGGGCCTTGTCACGGTCTGCTGCCATGGTCCGTCTCCTTGCCGGTGCTCCGGCGGTGGTGCCTGCGGTGGTGCCTGCGGTGGAGAGGGCCGGCTCGCACGGCCCCGACTCGGGCGCCCGATCGGGCTCCCAGGACGCACCCTACGGAGGGGGTGTGGCGGGGTTACCGGCCGAACGACAGCAGCGTAACTTCGAACACCGGTTCGCTCAAGTACTGCCGGGGTTCGGACCGCCGTCACCGTCCCAACTCGCGAGCGCTCGGGCGGCATCGGCCTGCTCCGCCGGCTCGAGGGGGCGCATCGCAAGGTCGATCGCCGCCCAGATCGTGTACGAGAGCGGGTAGAACGCGACGGGCACGACGACGGCGATGGCGAGCGACGCCACGAGGATCGGGACCGTGGCGATGTCGGGGTAGGTGGCGATGCACCCGACCAGGATCACCAGGCCGAACAGCCCGAAGGTCACGATCGTGTTGACGGTGGTCGCGCCGAGCGAGAAGCCGGGTTGGCGTTGCCACCGGTAGCCACACGTCCGGCATCGGGGCTGCATCCGGAACCAGCCGTCGAACCAGGCTCGCCCACCGCACCAGGGGCAACGACGCCGCAGGGCCCGAACCGTCATCCGGGGCAGCGACGGCCGGGGAGGTCGCTGCGCCACCACCGGGCACGCTACCGCCGCCCGGGCCGAGGCCGCCCAGCCGCCGTGTTCGGATCCGATCCGGATGGCAACCCCCCGGGCGCGGTGGCAGACTTCAGCGTCCCTGGTGGCCGTAGCTCAGTCGGTTAGAGCGTCAGGTTGTGGCCCTGAAGGTCGGGGGTTCGATTCCCCTCGGTCACCCCAGGTTCCGGAGTGTTCGCCCCGCTCTCGGGTCGGGTCGTACACTTCGGCGCCCGCCGCCCCTCTAGCTCAATGGCAGAGCAACGGACTCTTAATCCGCAGGTTCTCGGTTCGAATCCGAGGGGGGGCACCACGAAGTACCTGGTCAGAGCCACTTTCTGAGACCAGAGTTCCTCCCCCGCTACAGTCCGTGCCGCGAATCTGCCGCGAAAGGGTGGGTCGAACATGGGGACGATGCGTGAGCGTGCGCAGGGCACGTGGGAGTTGAGCGTGGCCGCGGGACGAGATCCGGACACCGGGGCATACCGCCGCGTGATCCGAACCGTGAAGGGCGTGACGAAGCGCGAGGCCAAGGCCGCGCTCGCGGAGCTCGAGGTGGCAGTCGCCGCCGACCGCGTGGGCGCCGACGATCCGACGCTCGCCGAGTTGCTCGAGCGGTGGATGGAACACCTCGCCGGTCTGGGCCGGTCGGACTCGACGCTGTACAACTACCGCAAGTACATCGATCGCGAGATCGTGCCGGCGCTCGGCTCGAACCGGCTGTCGAAGCTCTCCCCGCTCGACATCGACCGCTTCTACACAAAGCTCCGCAAGCGTGGGCTGTCGTCATCGACGATCAGGCAGATGCACGCCATCCTGCGGGCCTCGCTGAACCAGGCCGAGCGTTGGGGGTTGGTGCACCGCAACGTCGCCAAGCTCGCCTCGGCGCCATCGCAGGAGCAGCGTGAGCAGCTTCCGCCAGAGCCGGCGATGGTGCGGGCCCTGCTGGTCGCCGCCCGGGAGTTCGATCCCTTGTTCGGTCTCTACGTACGGATCGCCGTGGCGATCGGTGCGCGTCGGGCCGAGGTGTGCGGACTCCGTTGGAGCGACATCGACCTCGAGGCCGGCTCGTTGTCCGTGCAGCGGAGCTACCTGGCCATCCCGGGGGCGAAGGGCGACCGGCCGACCAAGACGCGGTCGGCGCGCACCGTGTCGCTCGATCCGGACACGATCGCCGCGCTCGAGGCCGGCTGGTCGACCGCCCTCCGGATCGCCGAGCTCGTCGGGATGACCGAAGCAGAACGCCGCCAGCTCTACGTGTTCAGCACCGACCCGCTCGGGCGGAACGCGTGGAGGCCCGATGTCGCGAGCGCCAAGTGGGAGGTCGCCCGCTCCCGGGTGCCTGGCGGCGAGAGCGTTCGACTGCACGACCTGCGCCACTTCCAGGCGACGCAGCTCCTCGATGCGGGGGTGCCGGTGCCCACGGTTGCCGCTCGGCTGGGCCACGCTGACGGCACGACGACGATGAAGATCTACGCCCACAGAACGCGTCGGGCCGACGAGCACGCAGCTCGCGTCGTGGCAGATTTCCTCGCCGAACCCGACTGACCGCAGTCGAGGCCGCGGCGGCCGGAATGTGGCGTACCGCGGCGGCACGCGCACGACGCGCGGCATTTCCGTGACGGTTGCGTTTCGGTCGGTTCGAGTTTTCAACGCGGGCCGGTCTCGTTGTCCAGTTGTTCTAGGTGAAGGTAATTCTGAGCCCTGGGTCGGGGGCCGCCGACACTCCGCCACCGCCCCCCCTCCTTAGCGTGAGCGAGGAAGACCCGGGAATGCGGGGGGGCCGCAACCCGGCGTACAAATTTTCG
>JBJTVH010000007.1:0-78219 GCA_046081125.1 Acidimicrobiales bacterium | reverse complement strand
GTGGTGGGTGGCGGGTTGACCGCTGCTCATCTCGTGGAACGGGCGCTCGCAGCGGGGGCCCACGTCGAGTGGCTGACGCGGCGTGCCATCGTCGAGCGGGAGTTCGACACCGATCCAGGGTGGCTCGGTCCGAAAGAGATGCAGGCGTTCGGAGCCGTCACCGACCCCGGCGAGCGGGCGCGTCGGGTCGATGACGCTCGTGGAGGTGGCACCGTGCCGCCCTGGATCATGCGGCGGGTGCTGGTCGCCGAGCGCTCAAGGCGGTTGTGTCGGCGCGTCGGCCCGGTCGAGGTCGACCCCGACGACCGGGCGAGACCGGTCCTGCGGTGTGGCGGAACCAGAGTTGACGTGGACGTCGTGTGGAGTGCGACCGGCGATCGACCGTGCACCACGGCCGCAGCACCGCTCGACCAGCTCTGCGACGAACTGGGCGTCTCGCGCCACTCTGGTCGTCCCGAACTCGATCGGAGTCTTCGCTTGTCAGGATCGGTCGTCCATGTGGCCGGCCGACTTGCACAACTGCAGCTCGGCCCGACCGCTGGAAACCTCGCCGGAGCACGGCGAGCGGGCGAACTGATCGTCGGGGCGGTGGTGGGTGCCGAGGCGATGTACGCCCTCACTTCGTTCTGACACAGAGAGTTGAATTGAAAAGGAATCGGACCGATTACGATACGACCGCCGATGGCCGGAGTGGTCATCGTCGAACGAGAGGGCTCTCATGGACGTCGGTCGCCTCCACATCTTCCCGATCAAGAACTTCCACCCGGTGCCGCCGGCGCTGCTCGGCCCTGGCGCCCACGAGATGATCGGCGCGTCGGCATCCGAGCTCGGCTTCCGACGCACGCTGCTGATGACGACAGGGCTCCGCGGCACCGGCATCGTGGAGGAGATCCGAGCGCAGGTGGAAGCGGCCGGTGTGGAGGTGATCGTCTTCGATCGGGTGCAATCCAACCCGAAAGACAGCGATGTGATGGCGGCTCACGCCGTGTTCCGGTCGGAGCGATGCGACTCGTTCATCTCGCTCGGCGGCGGCTCGTCGCACGACTGCACCAAGGCGACGCGCGTCGTCGCCGCGCACGACGGCCGACTGATCACCGACTTCAAGGGGCCACTCGCACTCGAGAATCCCGTCCTGCCGCCACACATCGCCGTGTCGACAACGGCGGGCACGGGATCCGAGACGAGCTTCGCATTCGTGATCACCGACACCACCAGCGACCCGGACAAGCCCCACAAGTTCGCGAGCTTCGGCCACGCAGTGGCACCGACGATGGCGATCGACGATCCGGTGCTGTTCTACAGCATGCCAAGTGACCTCACAGCCTTCTGTGGATTCGACGTGCTCGCACACGCCGTCGGCGCGTATGTGTCGGTTCTCGAGATGACTCCTTCCCACGGTCAGGCGCTCCAGGCGATCGAGTTGCTCACCACCCACCTGCGCCCGGCGGTCGGCAACGGCTACGACGCGGTCGCTCGCGAGGGGATGATGTACGCCCAGTACATCGCAGGCCAGGCCTTCAACTCGGCAGGGCTCGATGCGGTGCACTCGATCAGCCACGCCACGAGCGCCCACTACGACACCCACCACGGCCTCGGCAACGCGATCGCGACGTTCCCCGTCTGGGAGGCGAACCTGCCGATGGCATACCGGAAGTTCGCCCGCATCGCCCAGGCGATGGGCGTCGACACGCGAGGGATGAGCGATGTCCAGGCCGCCGATGCGGCGCTCATGGCGACGAGGCGGCTGGCCGACGACGTCGGCATCCCCCACAACTTCACCTCGCTCAACGACCTCCCGCGCTACAGCAAGAGTCGAATCGGCGAAGGCCGCTACGCACACGCGGCCACGATCGTCGGTGACGACGCCGACTGCGCTCGCATCGCCCTTCACGCACTCGGTGATGTCTGCACCGTCACGAATCCGCGCGCGCTCACCCTCGACTCGATGTCGGCCCTCGTGAAGGCGTCGATGGTCGGCAGCAGGTGAGCGCCGAAGGCGTCGATCGAGATCCAGCAGCAGACGTCGGGGTCTCCGCGCCGCTCGACATCGAGAGCATTCGGTTGCTGCTCGCCGATCGCGGCTACCTGGCCGACGATTCGACGGCGACGGTGGCCGCGTTGGCCCTCTCACTCAACCGACCGATCCTCGCAGAGGGACCTCCCGGGACGGGCAAGACCCAGCTCGCGATCTCGCTCGCTGCGTCGCTCGGACGGCGCCTCATCCGGTTGCAGTGTCACGAGGAGCTCGACGAGGCGAGATCGCTGTACGAGTGGGACTACGGGCGTCAGATGCTCGCGGTCCAGCTGATGCGACCACGTATCGACGCCGAACTCGACGGCTCGATCGACGAGGCGATCGACGCCACCGCTCACCTCGAAGACCTGTTTTTCTCGGAGCGATTCGTGGTCGAGCGTCCTCTGCTGGCGGCCGTACGCTCGTCCACGCCGGTCGTCTTGCTCGTCGACGAGGTCGATCGCTCCGACGAGTCGTTCGAGGCGCTGCTGCTCGAGGTGCTCGGCGAGGGTCAGGTGACGATCCCGGAGCTCGGAACCATCCGTGCCTCGTCGCCGATCCTCGCTGTGATCACCAGCAACGACACGCGTGACCTGTCCGACGCGCTGCGGCGACGCTGCCTGCGGATCGGCTTCGACCACCCGACCCGCGAACGCGAGTCGGCGATCATCGCCACCCACGTCCCGCACCTCACAGCAGCGCTGCGAGCATCGGTGGTGGCGTTCCTCGCCGGACTCCGCTCGCTCGGGCTCCGCAAGCCGCCGGGTGTGAGCGAGACACTCGACTGGGCGCGAGCACTTGTGGTGCTGAACGCCAACGCACTCGATCCTGAACTCGTTCGCGCCACGCTCGGACTCGTGGTCAAGCACGCGGCCGATGAGGCGCTGGTCGGCTTGCGCATCGAATCGTTGCTCGTCAGCCCGTGAGCGACCAGCTGATCGTGCGCCTCGCCGGGCGGCTCCGGGCGCGCGGTCTGCCGATCTCGGTCGCCGAGGTGATCGACGCCCATCGCTGTGTCGCGCTGATCGGTTGGCACGACCGACAACGGGCGACCGCAGCGCTGCGGGCAACGCTGGTCAAGCATGCGGGCGACGACGCCGTGTTCGACGACGAGCTCGGTGCGCTCCTCGACGAGCTCTCACATCTCGACCCGGCCGAACCGAGGTCGTCTGACGTGTCATCGGACGTCGGCTTCGATGGCTCGGCACCGGTGATCGAGCAGCTGCCCGACCTCGCCGAGCGGATCTCGGTCGACGACCAGCGCGCGGAGAGCATGGAGCAGGGCCTGGTACAGCGCGCGGAAGGTTCCGACACCGGTGAGAGCATCGGGCTCGACGGCGTAGATCTCGCCGATGCCGGCGAGCGCGCCGGTGACGACCGCCGATGGCACCGTCTCCGACCGCCGCTACAGGCACGGGAGAGGTCCGAGATCTGTCCGTCGGAACGCCGCCAGGTCGAACGAGCCGCTCGAACCTTCGTTCATCGCCGCCGGCACGACGCACGTCGGTGGGGTCCATCGCGCTTGGGCCGACTCGACGTGCGCGCCACCATGCGGGCCGCGCAGCGCTCGGCCGGCGTGCCGATGATGCTCCGCCGACGCGGTCGGATGCGGGTCGCGCCACGGGTGGTGGTGCTCGCCGACGTGAGCATCTCGGTGCGACCGACTGCGGTGCTCGCACTGCACACAGCGGACGCACTCACGCGATGCAACCGTGGAGTCCGGCTGATCGCCTTCGTCGATCGCCCGGTTGACGCGACCTCCGTCGTCCGCCGATCGGCGCCCGACGTCGCCGTCGACGTGCTGCTCGACGGAGGAGTGGTCGACATCGGTGCTGCGTCGGACTACGGGGCGGCGCTGCGAGCGATCGACGAACGGGCTGGGACACGGATCGGGCGGGCGACGACCGTGATCGTCTTCGGTGACGGCCGCAGCAATGGTGCCGACCCCGGCTTCGACGTCGTCGAACGGTGGATGCGCCGCGCGGCCGGTCTGCACTGGTGCACACCCGAACCGGTCGGCGCATGGCCGCTCGGGTTCGGCGAGATGCAGGGTTACGCCGAGCGAGTCACATCGGCATCGCAACTGAGGACGGTCGCCGACGTCGTCGCCGTACTCACAGCCCAATGACCGACCCCATCGCCGTTGGAGCCACGAACCCATGACCGAGACGGACCTCCGACGAGCCACCGCCACGGATCGACCGGCCATCGACGCCTTCGCCACGGTACTACTCGCCCCTCGTCGGGAGCGAGTACGCCGCCGGTCTCCTGAACTCGTGGTGGGGCTCGGCGCTCGACCCCGACATCGCCGTGGGGCGCGTCACCATCGCGACCGACGACGATGAGGTGATCGGACTCGCGCACCTCGGTGACCTCGACGGCGTTCCGGTGCTCTGGAAGCTCTACGTTCACCCGGCGCGACGATCGACCGGAGCGGGTGCGGCGCTCGTGGAGCACCTCGTGGCCGCGCTCCCCGCAGGTAATGAGCAACTCCTGGTGGAACACATCGCCGCGAATGTCGACGCGGCTCGCTTCGACCGTCGCCACGGCTTGGCCCGAACGCACGCCGAGCCACAGGTCGATCACCGGCTCGCCACCGTCTGGCGCCGTCGCCGACTCACGCCGGGCCCCGGGACCGGCCACCGCAACCACGACGGCAGCCACAGCCACGACGCGTTCGACTGGTGGGCGATGGCCGATCAGCTGGCCCGGGCGGATACGGCGTGGCGAGGTGTCCACGACGAGATGGCAGCGTGGCTCGATCTCGCACCTGGCAGCCGGATCGCCGACATCGGGTCGGGCGCCGGCGGATTCGCAGCGTCGTTGGCGGCGAGCGTCGGACCACATGGCCACCTCACCCTGATCGACACCGACGCAGCGTTGCTGGCGCTCGCTCGGAGACGGCAGCCCGACGGGGTGACGGTCGCGACCCTGCACCTCGATCTCGACCGTGCCGACCTTCCCACCGAGCTCGACGGCACCTTCGACCTGCTCCACGCCGGGGCCGTGGTTCATCACACGGACGACCAGCGACGGACCATCGAACGACTGGCGCGACTCGTCGCTCCGGGCGGTCGTCTGGTGATCGGCGAGGGCGGCCTTCCCGGCCGGCATCTCCCGACCGAGTGCGGACTCGGTGAGCCAGACCTCGAATCCCGCCTGCACGCCGCCACCGTCGACTGGTTCTGGTCGACCGTCCGACCGGCCTGGGCGACCGTCGCTGCAGACATCGGTTGGGACGGGCTCCTCATCGCTGCGGGTCTCGAGCAGACGCATTCACGCTCGTTCCTGCTTGACGTGCCTGCACCGCTGGGTGTCGCGCACCGCCAGCTCGTCGCCGACACCCTCGCCACCACGGCAGATCGGCTCGGTGATCGTCTGGAGCCCGACGACCGAGCGGCGATCGCCGCGCTCGTCGATCCAGCCCGCTCCGACAGCGTGCACCACCGACCCGACGTCTTCGTCCTCGCAGCGCGGACGTTGCACGTCGCAACGCGTCCGGTCACCTCGACCTGAGCGGACGTCGCCCGCCCGCACGGCGGGCCGGCGCTCAGCGCGGATCAGACGACGGCGCCTGGCCGTACGTCGGCGAACAGCAGCGTCCCCGCCGACGAGCTGATCGCGAAGCTGCGCCCGTCGGGACGCCAGGAGATCGAGAGGACCACGCCTTCGGTTCGCAGCGTCGCCACCGGACGGTCGAGCAGCAGCGGCGCCCAGACCCGCACGAGACCTGACGCATCTCCTGTCACGGCGAGGTCGTCGACCTCGCTCGCAGCAAGGGCAGTGATCGGCTCGTCGTGTCCGACGAGCCGAAGTGGTTCGGGCTCGTCGACCGCACCGTCGTCGTCGACCGGCCACACCGTCATCTCGTCCGACGCGCAGGCGCACAGGGCACGGCCGCTCGCCGCAAACGCGATCAGGTCGACGCGATCGGGATAACCGGTGAGCTCGTTCGCCTCACCGGTCCCCGGTCGGAGCACATGGATGGAGCCGCCGAGGTCGCCACATGCCACCACACGTTCTCGAGGATCGTGTGCCACCGACACGATCGTCGGCAGGTCGATCCGACCGTCCACGACGAGGAGGCCGGTGTCGACCCATGCGAGACCGGTGGTGCCGCCGATCGCTGCCAGCCGCCCGGCGGCGCACCCGATCGCCGTGACCGAACCGACGCCGCCGTCGAGCGCGTCGATCGGATGCGGCATGACGGCGCGCGCAGAGGTCCCGTGGCCGACGATCACGGTTCCACGCACGCATGCAGCTGCAACGATCGGTTCTGCGACGTGCCAGACGGTGCGTGCGCCACGTGCGAGGTGCGTGAGGCTGCCGTCGAGGCCTCCGACGACCATCGCCTCGCCGGCGGCGGCGAGCGCCGTCGGCGGAGCGCTGACGTCGAGCACGTGTCGAACACCCGCCGTCGAGTCGTCGACGAGGACGACGTGCCCGTCGTCGCGAGCGATGACAAGACCGAGATCGGTCCAGGCGAGGTGTCTGGCTGCATCCGGCATCGAGTGACGCCAGACGATCTCCACGCTCGTGACGACGTCCATGTCGATCAGACGCTCAGGTCGATGCCGCGTCCGGCCCGGTTGAGAGTCATCATGCGGATCAGCGTGCGCGGGTGGCTTCGAACTCGGCACGTACGGCGTCGGCGTCGAGGCCGTAACCCACTACTGCGACGATGCTCAGCGGAGAGCGCTCGTCGGCACGATGTTCCGTCTCGGAGTGACTGATCGCGAAGCTGCGAACGCCGCGACAGCAGACCCGGTGCTCGTGTCCGTCGACGGCCACCGCACCCTGGAGCCTCAGCAGCCGCGAACCGAGCTGCGCGATCAGGTGAACGAACCACTCGTCGACCGCGTCGGCGTCGCAGAAGCCGTCCAGCTCGCAACGTACCGTGACCGGCCACTGAGTGCCATCGGCGACCACGACGGGCTCGACCATTCGGGCCGAGCCGAGCGGTGGTGCGCCGTGCCACGCTCGCAGATCGACGATCGCGCTCATGTCGATCGGGCTCACGGCCGGTGCTGCGATGAAGCCGAACCTGTTGATCGTGCGGAGCGAACGCATGACCGTTCCGAGCGCGTCGTCCGTCAGGTCGTCGGCGCGTGAGACCAGCACTCGGTCGGCGACCGCAAGCCTCGCCAACCCCATCTCGTCGTCGAACGGGAGGCCGAGTGCGACACGTGTCGCTCGTGCAACGGCATCGACCGTGGCCACGACGCCGTCGAGATCGACCAGACGCTGCATCGCCGGTTCTGAGAGCAGGGTCTGAGCGATCGTCGAGACGTCGCTCGACTCCGAAGCGACCACGAGTACACGCTGCGGGGGAGTCGGTCGTTCGAGCACCAGCCGGATCGCGCCCACGAGGTCGAGACGGACGCGGCAACAGTCGCACCCTTCGGTCCGTGAACCCTCCAGGGGCCGGACCACGTGCCAGGCGATCTCGCCGACGGGTTCCGGTGCAGGCGCCTCGGCGACCACCGCGACCTGTTCGGGACAGACCCCGTCACGTAGGCCGAGCGCAAGTCGCGCGGCCAAGACGGCCGCTTCGTGGCCTCCTGCGATCACCGTGACCGGAGTGAGCCCTCGGTCGGCCCAAGGCAGGTCGTTGCTCACACCTTCGGGGCCTTCCGGGCGCCGTATCGCTTGTTGAACCGCTCGACCCGGCCTGCGGTGTCGACGATCTTCATCTGGCCGGTGAAGTACGGATGCGTGAGGTTCGAGATCTCGACGGTGAACAGCGGGTACGTGTTGCCGTCGGTCCACTCGACCGTCTTGTCGGTTCGTACCGTCGAGGCGCTCAGCCAACGCTCGCCGATCGACACGTCTTCGAACACGACAGGGCGGTAGTCGGGGTGGATGTCTCGCTTCACCGTCCCCACAATATCGGAATCACTCCGACTCCGATACAGTCGTACCCATGTCGAACGTCTGTCAGCTCTTCGGGACCAAGCCCGGTTTCGGCAAGTCGGTGTCGCACTCGCATCGCCGCACCAACCGCCGGTGGGATGCGAACATCCAACGGAAGCGGTACTACTTGCCGAGCGAGCGCCGCTGGGTCCGGCTCACCCTGTCGGCGCGGGCAATCAAGACGATCGATCGCCGGGGTGTCGAGTCAGTCGTTGCCGAGCTGCGGGCCCGCGGGGTGAACGTCTGATGGCCAAGGCGAGCAAGGACCGTAGCCCGATAATTAAGCTCAAGAGCACCGAATGCACGCGGTACACCTAAGTGACGAAGAAGAGCAAGGTGAACGACCGAGAGCGCCTCGAACTCAAGAAGTACGACCCGGTCTTGCCCCGCCACGTGGTGTTCAAAGAAGAGCGCTGACCGCCGATCCACTCCTCGCCGACGGGTCAGGCAGCGCAGCTGGCGCAGATGCCGATCACGTCGAGCCGGTGTGCTGTCGGGCGGAAGCCAGCTTCGCCGAGCGCGCGCTCAAGTGCCGCTTCGAGTGATTTCTCCACCCTCGAAGAGACGGTGAAGTCGTCGACCGTGCCGCACTGACTGCAGATGCTGTGGTGGTGGTGGCCGATCAGGTGCTCGGCGAGTTCGTAGCGGGTGCGGTCGTCGGCTCCGACGACCTTCTGCACGACCCCGGCGGTTTCGAGGTCGGTCATGTTCCGGTACATCGAGCCCTGGTTGAGCCGGGGTCGGCGATCGAGGAGTTCTTGCATGGTCGTCGGGCGCGCGATCGTCGCCAGCATCTCGACTATCTCCCGCCTGCCCTTCGTGTAGACCAGCTCGGTATCGCGCAGGCGGCGTTCGACCAGAAGGTGGATGTCGTTCACGTCGACGGCCATGCCGACATGCTACGCCGAACGCGCTCCACGTGAATCGGAGCGAGTCCGAGATAGCTACGATCCGACCGATTCAGACGCCGCCAGACGCAGCCGGGATCGGGTCGCAACACGACAATGCGTCGCAGCAGCTGTTCGCGGGATGGGAGCCGATGAGCGATCACTACCTCGAAGGTCGGGCCGAGCTCCTTGACTCGATGTGGATCACCTCACCTAGCGACTGGCCAACCAGTCGAGTGTCGTCGTCGAGCTCGGCTCCGGTACGGGCACGCTGTTGGCTCGCCTGGCCGCGTCGCTCCCGTCGGCTCGGCTCGTCGGCGTCGAGATCGACCCGGTACTGCGACGTCTCCACCAGCTCGGCCCGGCATCGGCGCATGGTGCCAGGGTTCACGTCGTCGACGCCGACCTGGGTGGCTCGGACTGGACCCGATCAATCGAAGTCCCCGTCGATGTCATCATGGCGGTACAGGTGCTGCACTACTTCCCACCGGCCCGTTTCGCCGATCTGCTCGCCGAGATCCGCTCGTTGATCGCGCCAGGCGGCGTCTTCGTCCACCTGGACCGGGTCCCCCTCCGAGCGGACGGTGGAGCGAAGACGGCGGCCGCGGTCGGTGACCCGTGGGGCGCATGGTGTCCCCGACGCGGCAAGCTGCCAGGAGATCGCTGACGCGATGGCGCAGCGACAACGGTGGATCCGGGATCGCGACGTCGTCTCGGCCGAACACCACCCTGACCATCGATCCCTCCGGGAACTGTTCGCCGTCGCAGGCATGGCATCGGTCGTCGTCGAGCAGCGGCTCCGCAGCTCCCAGTTGACCATCGTCGGGGTGTAGTGCTCTCCCTCTTCGCCGGCTGAGCGGCAGGCCCGCCGGCCAGAGCTGAGACCCGCTAAAAATTGTGCACACATGAGAATAGGTGCATAATTAGTGGGTGCCGCCCGCTGACCAGCCGAACATCATGCGGGGCGCCGAGTTGCTCAAGGTGTTGGGCAACCCGGTTCGTCTCGGTGTGATCCTCGAACTCGAGGAGCACGGCGAGCAGTGCGTGCACGAGCTGGTCGCCTCGCTCGACGTGAGCCAACCGCTGATGTCGCAACACCTCCGGGTGCTGCGCTCGGCAAACCTGATCGTCGGGCGCCGCGACGGCAAGGAGATCCGTTACGTGATCGCCGACGACCATGTGATCCACATCGTCCGCGACGCGATTCGACATGCCGAGGAGGCACGAACATGAGCACCACCCATGCGGTCCACGAGGACCACCAGCACCAGCACGGCGCCGACTGCGGGCACGCCTCGATCACCCATGGCGACCACGTCGACTACTTCCACGACGGCCACGTGCACCACATCCACGAGGGGCACTGGGACGAGTGCTCGAGCGTGCACGCAGAGCACGCCGACCACGCCGACCACCAACACGGCCCCGGCTGCGGCCACGAAGCGATCCAGCACGGCGATCACGTGGACTACCTGCACGACGGTCACCGCCACGCCTTCCACGACGGCCAGTGGGACGAACACTGACCGAACAGAACCCGTCTGCGGACCCCGAGCGGGCGCGAACACGACAACGACCGACGTGCACATACCGATGCACACGACACGAGCGTGATCACCCCTCGAATTGGCGCCCCACCTGCACCAACGCAGCCGAGCGCCGATCAGACCGCACTAGACGCTGTCGGCACGTAACCCGAAGGTCGCAGGTTCAAATCCTGCCCCCGCCACCAAGTAAAGAACCAGCTCAGAGGCCCTTCCGCTGTTGCGGGAGGGCCTCTGAGCTGTCTGGTGACGTGGTTGCGTACAACATGTGCACAAACAGACTTGATGTGCAGTTCCGGTTCATACTGGACATCGTGGCCTCGGTAGGTGGGTGACAGTTTCGGGACGCGGTTCCGGTAGCTGGGCGACAGTGAGCCCCGACCCGGTCCCATCACACTGGCGGACAAGTGGTCCCATCATGCTGGCGGGCGAAAGCGGTCGTTGCGGTCCAGCGCCATCAGTGCGCCGGTGCGGACACGTTCCTGCCGTCGGCTTCGGCGGCCTTGCGGACGGCGGTCGCGAGTTCAGACCCGATCGAGACGGTGAGTCGTTCGACGGTCATGTATCGATCAGACTTCGTCACACTCGATGGCACCAGCGCTCAACGTCTGAGCTCCAGCACTCGCTCGGCCTGGGCCGCCCGGTCGCCGGATCGACCACGATCGTCACGGCGCCGCGCCGGATGCGGACTCGCCCGTCGACGAGGAGCGTCAGCGCGTGTTCAGGCGTGGCCCGCAGTTGACACGCAACAACATCAGCAGACACCAGCTTCGAATCAGAACGATTCCTACCAAAGATCGGCGATCCGGTGCGCTGCTTCAGGAGGCGCAGTTGGCGCAGATCCCGACCGCGTCGAGCCGGTGCCCGGTCGGTCGGAACCCGGACTCGCTGAGCGCCCTTTCGAGGGCCGCTGCGAGCGACCGCTCTGTGCTCGCCGAAACCACGAAATCGTCGATCGAGCCGCAGTTGGTGCAGATGCTGTGGTGGTGGTGGCCGATGAGGTCCTCGGCGAGTTCGTAACGAGTGTGCTCATCGGCGCCGATGACCTTCTGCACGACACCGACAGCTTCGAGGTCGGTCATGTTCCGGTACATCGAGCTGAGTGTCAGCTTGGGTCGTTGCTCGACGAGTTCGGGCATGGTGGCCGGTCTGGACAGTCCAGCGAGGAGCTCGACGAGTTCCCGTCGTCCTTTGGTGTAGACGAGGTCGGCGTCGCGAACGCGTTGCTCCGCGAGCTGGTGAAGTTCGCTCGGGTCGAGGGCCACGCCCACCATGATATGCCGCCGATCACGTTTCCGAATCGGAACGATTCCGAGCAGCCGCCCCGGCAGGTGGCCTGTCCAGCGGTGACGGGGGCGAGGTGATGAGGAGTTCGCCAAGGTCATGGCCGGGTGTTGCTGCTCAATCGGCCAGAGCTGCTTGCCCCGCGAAACGTCACGTGGTCGTGGCGCCGATCGGGTTCGCCCAGGGGGCACCGGTTCACAGCGCAACGGAGAGTGCCGTCGAGGTGCTCGTGATGGTGAAGCCGAGTCGCTCGTACAGCTCGCGAGCGGAGGTGTTGGCAGCATCGACGAACAGCATTGCCCGCTCGATCCCGCGGTCACGAAGGGACCGCAGGCCGGCTTCGGCGAGGGAGCGACCGAGACCGTGGCCGTGATGGGTTGGCCTCACCGCGAGGACGTAGATCTCGCCGATCGGCGAGCTTGGCGAGCGGTGAACCTTCGTCCAACAGAATCCGAGCATGGTGCCGCAGTCGTCGACGTGAACCAGCAGCCCGGTCGGATCGAACCAATCGCTGGCGAAGCGAGCCTCGAGTGACGCGTGTGTCCAGTTGCCCTGGTCGGGATGGCGCTCGAAGGCCAGGTTGTTCACCTCGAGGAGTGCTGATTCGTCGACGCCTGTGATGAACTCGCGGGTGGGGAGCGGCGGGCGCGTCGGGGCGGCACCGAGATGCGTCTGCATCTCGAGTAACTGACGCGTTGGCAGCAAGCCATGTCGTTCGGCGGTCGCCCGATCGGTGGCGGTGGCCTCGTGACACCACCACTGCACGCTCTGGGCGTTGCGCGCTCGGACCCATTCGATCGCCGCGCCACACGCAGTGTCGAGAATGCGGGCACGATCGGCGCGGCTGTGAGGATCGATCGCGATGTCGAGGATCCAGGTCGGGGCAGGTTCCGCCGTGGGGGTCGCTTGGACGTATGCCGCAGGGTTCAGCGATCGATCGAGAACGGTGAACGCTCGGGCGGTGAGCGTCCGATGAGTGGCCGCGCTCAACGCGTGGTCGCTGAGCGGGGGCCGGCCGTCGACCTCCTGGCATCGATCGAGCAGTTCTCGAACCGACGACCGGCTGATCGCGTCGAATGCGTCGATGTTGATGACCGAGTAGGGCGATTGCGCGGTCATGTGTGTCGGCGCAAGGTCGTCACGGTGGCGATTGCGAAGCAGGCCACGGCGACCAGCGCAATGGTCGGGCCGGGCGGGGTGGCGAGGTGATAGCTGGTGGTGAGACCAAATAGCGCGGAGAGCACTCCGATTGCGATTGCGACTGCGGTCATGGTCTCGATTCGCTGCGTTAGGAGGCGCGCGCTCGCCGCTGGGATGACGAGCATCGCAACGCTCATCAGCAGCCCGACGGTGTCGAGACTGACGACGACGGTGATGGAGATCAGCACGATCAGCACGAGCCGTAGCGGACCGACCGGGATGCCAACCTGACGGGCGTGGGCGGCATCGAAGGTGACGTTGCGCAGATCGGAGAACGTGACCGCAACGATGCCCAAGGCCGCGGCCGTCAACCCGCTGTTGACGACGATGTCGCTGCGTGTCGTGGTGACGATCTGGCCGAGCAGGAAGTGGGTGAGGTCGACGCCGATGCGGTCGTTGCGCGAGATCAGGATGAGGCCGGTTGCGAACATCAGCGTCTCGGCCACTCCGATGGCGCTGTCGCGCCCGAGTCGTCGCTGCCGATCGAACAGGGCGACCAGGAGCCCCATGATCACTCCCGCCGCGAGTGCGCCGATGGTGATGCTGACGCCGACGAGGTAAGCCCCGGCGACACCGACCAGCGTGCCGTGGCTCATTGCGTCGCCGAGGTAGGCGAGCCGCCGCAGGACGACCCACACGCCGATGGTGGGGGCGAGCACGCCGATGAGCAGCGCGGTGATCGCTGCGTGCTGCATGAACTGCGTGCGATAGGGGTCCGTGAACCAGTCGATCATGCGGCGCTGCTCGGCCTTGGGGGAATGCCGAAGGTTGCCTCGATGTGATCGGGGTCGAGTGCAAGCCCGGGTGGGCCGTCGCCCACGAGCCGCCGGTTGACGGCGAGGCAGCGACTGAACCGCCTGCGGGCCAGCGAAAGGTCGTGGGTGGCGACCAGGAGGGACGTGCCAGACGCAGCGAGGTCGGCGAACAGGTCGAGCAGCGCCTCGGTGCGGGGCTCGTCGACACCGCTGAGGGCCTCGTCGAGCAGGATCAGGTGTGCTTCCTGGGCGAGCGCGCGAGCCAGCAGGGCGCGCTGCACCTGACCTCCCGACAGCGTCCCCAGTGGACGCCGGCGCAGATCGGCCATCCCAACGCGTTCGAGTGCGTCGTGCGCGGCCTGACGGTGCCGTTCGCCGGGTCGTTGCCCCAGGCGTAGAAACCTGCGTCGGCCGGCGAGTACGAGCTGGCCGACGGTGATCGGGAAGTCGCCGTCGAGGTCGTTGCGCTGAGGGATGTAGGCAGCTGCGAGCCGGTCGCGCCGGTGGTGGCAGTGCTTGCCGCACAGCTCTACCGAGCCGTGGTGACTGACGAGTCCGCTGATGGCCTTGAACAACGTCGATTTGCCGGCACCGTTGGGCCCGACGACAGCGATGAGTTCACCGACGTCCACCTGGAACGACACGTCGGCGAGTGCCTCGGTGGCGGGCGGGTAGGTGACGCCGACCCCTGTGATCTGGAGGATCGGATGGTTGCGAGCCACGTCGCTCATCTGGCGCAGTCGAGGCCGACTGCGAGGCGGCGCAGGTTGTCACGCATGATCGATGCGTAGGTGTCGCCAGCGTCGAGCTGGTCCCGGGTCAGGCCCTCGATCGGGTCGAGCAGGTCGAGCTTCGCGCCGATCTCACGGGCGACCGTCTTCGCTAGGTCCGGCGATGCGATCGACTCGAGGAAGATCGTGGTGACCCCCTCGGCTCTCGCCTCGGCGGCGATGGCTGCCAGGGTGCGCGGGTCGGGCTCGACATCGGGGGAGATGCCGGCGATCGGGATCTGGCGGAGGCCGTAGGTGTCGGCGAGATACCCGAACGCGCGATGACTGGTGACGATCGCGCGTGAGCGGCACTTGGCCAGGCCGACGCGGTACTCGCCGTCGAGCCCGCGCAAGTCGGCCAGATACCTCGCTGCGTTTGCGCGGTAGGTGTCGGCTTTGTCGGGGTCGATCTTCACGAACGTGTTCGTGATGGCGTCCGCCATCTTGATCATGCGGCTCGGGTCGAGCCACACGTGAGGGTCGACATCGCCCTCCAGCACCTCACCATCCACCTCGCCCTCAGTGCCGGCGAGTTGCTTGTCGACCCCGAGGAGATCTACCGAGTCGAGGAGGTCGAGCCTGGTCACGCGTGCAGGCGACTTGGCGAGCGCAGCCTCCACCTGCGGCTGGAACTTGCGGCCGAGATAGATCGCCACGTCAGCAGTTTCGAAGGCCCTCATCTGGGCCGGCCGCAATTCCAAGTCGTGGGGTCCCTGCCCAGGCGGCGTTAGGTCGATGACCGACACCAGGTCGCCGCCCACACCGCGGGCCGCCTCGCCGAGGGGATAGAACGCAGCGAGCACGGTCAACCTCGGCTGCGAGCCAGCAGGGTCGGAAGTACCCTTGCCGTCGCTACTGCACGATGCAACAGCCAGGCTCGCCGACACGGCGAACACGGTGACGGAAGTGCGGAGCCGTCGTATGCAGAGCGGAGTAGGACGCATGGGCCTAGTCTATCGGAACGAGACGCATTCCGATTTTTGACCTGACCAGTCCTGCTTGCGCTCGGTGAGGCGGTGCCCGGTCAGTTGCGCGGTTTGCACGACTCGACCCTGGACGATGAACCAACCGAGCACAGGCATGAGGTGTCCGAGCCACTCATTTCGCAGCATCTTCGGGTGCTGCGCGACGCACGGCCCATCGTCGGTCGGCGCGCCGGCAAAGAGATCCGCCACTCGATCGTAGACGAGCACGTCTCACACATCGTTCACGATGCAGTTCGACGTGCCGAGGAGGCATGACACCATGGCACATACGGTCCACGACGATCAGCAGCACGAACACGGCCCCAACTGTGGCCATGCCGCAACCGAGCACGACGGCCACCGCCACGCATTGCACGACAGTCATTGGGACGAGCACTGACTTCCCGGTGCCACCGGTCAGCTGAAGGTGCACGCCCTCACGCCAGACGTCGCCTCAGCTCCACACCCTGACTCTCGGTCGAGTCGGAGCCGTTCGAGAACACCCGTGCTGCGACCGCCGCCGGGACCGGGGTGATGGCGCCGGTGGTGATCCAGTCGCAAAGCTGGCCGATGATCTCTTCGTTGAGGACACCACCGACCCAAACACGATCAGTCGAGATCCCGGAGGGTCGCACAATCACGACGTTCGAGTATTGGCACGCGCCAACGCACCCGACGACCCGACTTCGGCCACCTGCGGAGAAGGCGGCAGCGTCGATGCGCTCGCGGATGCTCGCGTGGTCGACGCCGGGGTGTTTGCGGTCGGTTCCGCAACAGCACCCGTCGCACACCTGGACTCGAACGTTCGACCAGCGTTCTAGGCGAACCGCACCAGAGCCTGCGGCGCCTGTCGTCACCGCTTCTCCAACGTTGCTGTGACGGATCGACGTTCCAACGCGCCATCGGCGCGCCCGACCAGAATCGAGCCGCCTGCGGGATGCCACACGACCGTGGCGATGGCGACGTCTCCGTCGCACACGTCGTCGGGTGTCAGCGGTTGCTTGACCGAGCGCGGTGATGGCCAGAGGGCGAGCCGGCCGTCGGCGCCCCCGGTGAGTAGTCGTGTGCCGGCGGGTTCCCACACGAGGCAGCTGATGTGGCGCCCGTGGGCGTTGCCCGTGGCGGGCCTGGTTCCCTTCGGGCCCCTGCCCGAAAAGTCCCACACCGTGAGTTCGTCGAGGCATGCCGACGCCATCCACTGGCTGTCGTCGCGGAACGCAAGGTGCTCGATCTTGGCGGGGTAACCCGACATCGACAGCTCGTCGCCCGACCAGAGCCGCCACAGATGGATGCTCGAGTCCTGGAACCCGGCGCACGCCCATTTGCCGTTTGGTGCCAGCACGAGCGCGAGTGGTGACCCCTTGAAATGATGAGTTCGTGACGGCCTTTCAGCGGGCAGATGGTCGGGGTCGTACCAGGTGATACCCCCGTACGAGGTGACACCGGCCCGTTTGCCGTTGGCTGACCATGCGACCGCAGTGATCGTCGACGAAACCGACGGATACCGCTGGACCAGCACCGCGTCGCTGTCGCAGAGCACCAGGTGACGGCCGTCTGCCGCCGCCAGGAGCGAACCGTCAGGTGACCAAGCGACATGGGAGATCCACGCCGTGCCGCGATACGTCCCGACCTCGTTCCCGGTTTGGTCGTGCACCCGAACCACGCCGTCCTGGCCACCGAGCGCAAGTCGCGACCCGTCAGGCGACCACGCCCCGCACAGCACGCCCATCGGGTGCTCCGGCAACTTGCAGACCAGCACACCATCGACGGTGACGATCGCTGCATCGCCGCCGAGAGAACCCGCGGCGAGCAGATCTCCGCGCGGGGAGATCGCCAGCGCGGTGACGTAGTCGCCGAGCAGCATCTCCCATTCGACGAGACCGATCATCGGACCAGACACTCCCGGAAACTGCGCTCCAACGCAGCACGGTCGAGGTTGCGGCCGATGAACACGAGCTTGTTGCTGCGGGCCTCGTCCGGGCGCCAGGCACGGTCGGCTTGACCGTCGAGGAGCATGTGGACGCCCTGGAACACATACCGCTCGTCCATGCCGGCAATCGACAGGATGCCCTTGGAGCGAAAGATGTCGGTGCCCTGCTCTGCGAGGAGTCGTCCGAGCCACTTGTTCAGCCGGTCACCATCCAGATCACCGTCGGCGTGAATGCCGACCGATGTGACGGTGGCGTCGTGCTGGTGTTCGGCATCGGGATCGAGGAACTCCGGGTCGTCGATCAAGACACGATCGAGATCGAATGCGCCGACGTCGAGGATCAGGTCGAGATCCACCCGACCGTGACTCGTGTGGATGTGTGGCGCCAACGAGTTGATCTCGCGGATCCGGCGCTCGACCTCGGCCAGCTGGGGGGCGTCAACGAGGTCGACCTTGTTGATCACCACTCGATCAGCAAACGCCAGCTGCTCCACGGCCTCGTTCTCGACCCCCTCGGCCTTGATCTCATCGAGGTGCAGCAGGAGGTGCTTCGCATCGACCACCGTCACGATCGCATCGAGGCGTAGCTGGGCTGACACCTCAGGATCGACGAAGAAGGTTTGCGCCACCGGGGCTGGATCGGCGAGTCCGGTCGTTTCGATCACGATCTGATCGAAACGGTTCTTGCGCTTCATGAGGTTGCCGAGGATTCGGATCAGGTCGCCGCGAACGGTGCAACATATGCACCCGTTGTTCATCTCGAAGATTTCTTCCTCGGCATCGATCACGAGCGCGTCGTCGATGCCGACCTCACCGAATTCGTTCTCGATCACAGCGATCCGCTTGCCGTGTTGCACCGTGAGGATGTGGTTCAGCAGCGTCGTCTTTCCCGCTCCGAGGAACCCGGTGAGCACGGTGACAGGTACCTTCGAGTCGGTCGCCATCGGCGAATCATAACAGGTACGATTCCGATACCGTAAGGGGCCACCCCAAAGGCTTGTTGCGCCCAGTGTGAGCCTGCCTGCCCGAGCCTGCCTGAGTCGGCTCGAGCGCGAACGGGACGCGAACACCACAGCCACCACCGGGTGCCCACGAGCGCTGGACAGACCGACGTCCAGGCACGACGAAGGGGTGGTCTACCTGCACTGACACACTCGGCCGCCGACCAGAGCGGATCTGAAGCTGTCGGCTCATAACCCGAAGGTCAGAGGTTCAAATCCTCTCCCCGCCACCAAGTACAGAACCAGTTCAGAGGCCCTTTCCCGCGAAATCGGGAAGGGTCTCTGCGCTCTTGGCACCCGGCCGTCCGTGCAGCAGGTGTACGACGGATCAGCGTGATCTCGACAAGCGGAACGGTCCACCGTCGAAGGGGCACTGTCAGCTGAGCTGACCGTCGAGCGCTCTGGCGACGGTGAGGAGGCTTCGGCGGAGCCATCGATGTGGTGGGTCGTCGTGGTTGCGGGCGTGCCAGATGGCATCGACGCGCACGATCGGGAGCGGGAGCGGCGGTGTGAACGATGTGATGGTGGCGGGGCTGCCGAGCACGTCGAGGAGTCGGCGTGGGGCCAGGGTGGTGAGGTCGCTGGTGAGGCACATCCCCACCGCTGCGGCGAACGAGGGCACCACGGCGACGACGTCGCGGTGCAGGTTCTTGCCGGTGAGGAGGTCGTCGATGGGCCCGCGGGCGATTCCGCGTCGCGAGGTGACGACGTGTCGGAGGGCTGCGAATCGTGTGGTCGTGATGCGCTGGCCGGCCATGGGGTGACCGGATCGGAGCATGCCGACGAGGTGTTCGTCGACGAGCTTCTGATGGTGGAGGTCGTCGGTGAGCGTGCTGTAAGAGCCGATGGCGATCGAGACGTCTCCGTGCCGGAGGGCGTCTGTGTCGTCGGTTGACTCGGATTCGAAGCGAAGCCGGATGCCCGGTGCTTCGTGGGCGACGGCTTCGAGCCAGGGTCCGGCCAGGATCGCGAGGATCACTTCGTTGGCTCGGATCGTGTAGGTGGCGTGGTGCTGTCTCGGCTCGAATGCGGTGGGCCGTCGCAGCGTGCGTGCGATCGAGTCGAGCGTGCTGCTCAGTTCGGTGAGGAGTTCTGTGCCGCGGGGTGTGATGGTCAGGGCGCGGCCAGCGCGGACCAGCAACGGGTCGCCGAACGTGGCGCGACATCGGTCCAGTGCGCGGCTGGTCGCAGGGACAGAGAGATGGAGGCGGGCGGCGGCCCTGGTGACGCTCTGCTCGGTCAGCAACGCATGGGCGATCGGTAACAGGTTCAGGTCTGTTGATTGCACAGCACGCAAGTTACGGCTTGCAAAACATGCAGTAGACGACAACCGCGTGTCTCCGTACCGTGACAGCCATGACGACAACCGATACGCAACCCGCGCCGACCGCCCCCCCTGCCCGGCAGGTGAACCATGTGTTCTTCATGCTCGTCAGGACGACACCGACCTGGCTCGCGCTCACTCCGACGGAGCGGTTCGCGTTCCTGGGCGACACGATCGTCCCGCTGCTTGGCCGTCATCCCGACGTCTCGATGCGGTTCTTCGACAGCGAAGCGTTCAACGCTGCCTACACCGACGTCGTGATGTGGGAGACCACGACGCTGCTGTCGTACCAGGCGATCGTCGAGGAGCTCCGCGAGACTCCCTTCTGGGGCACCTACTTCGAGGTCGTCGACATCGTCGCTTCGATCGAGAACGCCTACGCCATGCACTACGAGGTCGATCCATTGTGAGCCGGCTCGACAACGTCAGCATCGGCCTCCCTGTCGACGGGCTCGAACTCACCCGCCTCCACCGCCGGCGATGACCACGATTGCTGGACGCCTACGCGCCAAGCTCGTTCCCTACCGAGCGCACATCACGAGCCGAACCGACCTCACCGAGGCACTGGTCGAGATCTCGTGCACCTCCCCAGCGACGTTCGAAGCGGGGCAGGTACTCGCTCTCCGGGTCGACGGCAACGGGCCGGGGCCCACCGGCACCTGGCGCCGCTACACCATTGCCGAAGCCACTGGACACGAGTTCCGACTCATCATCCAACGAAACCCCGACGGCGCCGCTGCTCCCTTGATAAACACCGTCACCACCGCGGACACCCTGACCATCCGCGGACCGGCGAGCCCCGTACTCCCATCGGCTGGAGACGGCCTGCTCCTCATCGCGTCAGACCTCACCGGGCTCGCCACGATCGCCGCCCTTACCCACCGAACGTGCTCTGACGAGCCAACCCGACGGGTGGCCATCGCGGTGTTCAGCAGGGACGCCGATATCGACCCATCGGTCATCGCTCGCGTCGTCGGAACCACGGCCCAGCACGTGACCGTCCACGCCCGTCACGAGCACATCGAGGCCTGGATCCGCAGCCACCGCAGGGACGATGACGACGACCTCCGACTCCTTTGCGTCGGCGAACACGGCCTCACCCGAACCGCGAGACGTGCCGCAGTCGCATCAGCCATCGCGCCGGGTCGTGTCCGAACCCACACCTACTGGAAACCAGGTCGACGTGGCCTCGAATGAGTGAACGGGACTGCACGACGGCAGCGGCAGCGAGGGCTGCTGCGGCGGTCCGTGCGCACCGACCCCGTCCTCCCCGAACGGGCGCTTGCCAACCTCGTCGCGAACGCGGTGCGGCACCAACCCGCCACCACACTGCTCACGATCGACGCGCACGCCGACCAGACCGGCCCCGTCACCGTGCGCATCGTCGACAACGGCCCCGGCATCCCCCGCCCCGACCGAGAGCGGCTCACCCGGCCGTTCCAACGGCTCGGAGACACACCCGCCGGACCCTTGGGGTCAGCTCGGGGGGTTGTCGGACACCGTGACGCTCACGTCGAGCGTCCGGCCCGAGGCGAAGCGGAGCGTGGCCACGAAGGTGTCACCGAGCACGAGTGGGCGAGCGAGGTCGACCAGCATGATGTGGTTGCCTCCTGGTCGGAACTCGATCGAGGTGCCGGCATCGATGTCGACCTGCGTGACCTGCACCATCGTCACGGTGTCACTGCCGACCGCACCGTGTTGGTGTCCGCCGCTCCCCGCTGCGTTGGAGGTGTGCAGTTCGGCGTGGGCGGCGATACCGGCCGGGACGTCGACCCCGATCAGGGCGTCACGGGTGTTGCTGCGCAACTCAAGGTAGACGACGCCGTTCGTCGCGGTCGCTGGTGTCGGGCGTGACCACGCGCCTGACGCGCCGAACCCGCGAGGTGCGCCACCGCACCCGGCGAGGAGCAGGCTGCCGATGAGCAGAGCAGCGGCTCTGCGTCTCATCCCTGACCGAACGTGCGGCGCAGGCCTGGCACCTTTCGGATCACGAACTTGTCGAACCCGATGATGAGCAGAGCGACGACCGCCCACTGCGGGAAGACGATCCCGAGGGTGACCGCGACGGCGGCGACCTTCCAGGTGAAGCCGGCGTCGACGGGTCGGCGGGGTAGGCCGAGGGTGCCGGGCCGACGGCGCTTCCAGAACATGATGAACGCGCTGACTACTGACCAGATCGACAAGACGCACAGCACGGTCATGAAGATCCTGCTGAAGAGGCCGAGTTGGGTGCCCATGTGGGTGCTCACCATGTAGTCCATGCCGACGGAGATCGGACCGTTGCCGTACACCTTCTGCTCGTCGAGCTTGGCGCCGGTGAACTGATCGATGAACACGTCGCGTGCTTCACCGGTCGTGCGTGGCCATGAGTTGTACAAGGTGAAGCTCCCGTAGACGGGATTGCCGGCCTCGTCGACATCGTTGGCTGGGAACGAGATCGTGTACCCGGGCTTCATGCCTTCGTCCTGGGCAACCTGGACCATCCTGTCGAGGCTGATCGGTGCGGGCACCGAGCCATCGGACGCCTCGGGGGCGTAGCTTGCGGGAATCACGAAATCTCCGGTCGCCCATGGGATCTGGTTGCCGAACCGGTCGAGGTCGCCGCGTGTCACGGTGGTGCTCGCAGTGTTCTCGGCCGGGTTACCGGGCGTGAGCTCCTTGGCGAGCGAGCTGAAGTTCTCCGCCCAGTAGGTCGACCATCCCATCCCTGAGACGATCGTGAGGATCATCACCGGGATCATCACGAACCCGGCCAGGCCATGAAGGTCGCGCCAACGCGCCCGACCACCCGCGCCCCACCTCACCGTGAACAAACGCCGCGGGCCTTTCGATCCCTGGCTCTGCCGCGAACGTCGCGGCCAGAACAGGTATAGCCCTGAGCCGATGAGCACGAGCGTCCAGACACCGAGGATCTCCAGGATCAGATCACCCACCACGTACTCGCGCATCACGGCGCCGCCGTCCCACAGCGCCGCGACCGCCGGCAGCCTGATCGTGATCGAATCGTTGTTGAGGTAGCCGTGCAACCTGTTGGCCAAGCCGATCACACCACCGCCGGGCTTGGAGTCGCCCAGGACCTTCCCGGTGTAGGGGTCGACGAACGCGTGGACCCCCTTGGCGCTGCCGTCATCGACGAAGAACCGGGTGGACGAGCCCGGGTCGGCCGGCGGTCTGAGATCGAGCACTTTGCCGGCCGGGTACGCAGCCTGTACCGCAGCTGCTTGCTGATCGAACGACACGAACTCAGCCGAGCTCGCCGAGACCGATCGAACGTCACCTTCGGTCAGCTGCTGGATCGGGTCGGTGTACAGGATCACCAAGCCGGTGATCGCCATCAACAAGATGAACGGCAGCGCGAACATGCCCGAGTAGAAGTGCACCCGCCACAGCGAGCGCCACTGGCGACTCGACGAGTCGTCCCGATCACCCGTGGTAGACGCCACCGCTCCCTCTTTATCGTTCAACGTCGGATCGCTCATCGCGTGGTTCTCCTCACCGGGGTTCGGGCGGTTCAGGGGATTGGGGCGGCGCCCTCCGGGATAGGTCGCCGCGACCAGCCAGAAAGTTCCAGGTGAGCTCCGGTGACCAACGCGTTGGGGGTCCCCGTCGATGCCTCTCGGGTGAAGACCTGAATCCCATCCCAGGAGTTCCCGACCCAACAGGACGACTCACCCTGAAGGCGAATGGGGACGTGCCCGGTCAGCGCCGAGCGTTCGCTGATGTCGGATCTTGGGGGACGACCCGTATCGGGTGCCCCTCTCTCGAGGTCAGCAGACGTAGCGCCGCGTCGAAGTCCGCGCGGGCGATGGCCAGGTCGAGGTCTGCATGCGGTCGGGTCTGTTCGCCGAGGAGTGCATCGACGGCCCAGCCACCGTCGACCCAGAGGTCGAGGCCGGCGCCGCCGAGCAGGTCGAGCACGTGGTGTACGTCGACGGCGGAACACTGCGGCGCATGCGTGTGGACGAGCGAACGCCACGGGTGCTGCTGACCACGCACGGTCGTCGCCCGCACCGATCGTCACGTCGAACGCACAGGCGCCATCGGGGCGGCGGCACCACACGTTGTGCTGATGCGACGACTCCAAGAGCTCGCCGCCATCCCACGCGGTCAGCGTGCCAGCCGCGGCGTTGAGCTCACGACGAGCTTCGTCGATGGTGAGCGGCTCTCAACGCCCGAAGAGGTCATCGCTCATTGCGACTTCATCCTTTGGCTTGGCTCGCACGGACACGTGCGACGGGTGAGGTCGTGGCGGCTGTGGTGGTGCTGCGCGGCCATCTGTGGCAGGTCGTTCGAGCCGGTAGATGCGGGTCGGTCCCTGGTCGCGTGGATTGCTGACGTCGAGCTCGCCTTCCCACACGGCGCAGTAGCCGTTCTTCTCCAGGGCACGCCATGACGGCGGGTTGGCCGGGTCGACATCGACGATCGAGCACGTCGCGTCGGGGTAGCGGCGCCATCGGTCAGCGAGGAACGCCCCGATCATCGCGGTGCCGAGGCCACGGCCGATCAGCGAAGGTTCCGCAATGAAGTAGTCGACGGTGAAGGCGTCGCGTGGCGCGTCGACGACCTGGAGGGCGTTCCACCACTCGTCCTCGTCGTGGAGCTGGCAGCTCTGGATGAACGCGCACTCGTCGCCGTCGATCGCCACGATGAAGTACTCGACCGGGTCCTCACCGTCGATTCCGGGTCCGAAGTCGGCTTCGACCGAGGCCGGCGAAGGATCGTGGTGCCACCACGCGAGGACGTGAGGTCGGGCGAGCCAGTCGCACAACATGGCGAAGTCGTCGCGGCGAAGCGGCCGGAAGCCGACGCGACCGGCCGAGGTCGTCTCGTCACGCTCGTCGACCACCTTCGTGAGGGTAGCGAGGCACACCCCGAGGGCAAGCGCGAATTCTCGACCTCGCTCCGACCGCGCTGCCCGGCAGCTCAGCCGCCGAGGCCCCCTGACGTTGAATCCCAACGAGTTCGGCAGGGCCATGCTTTACATGTGTTGGTCGAGCGGTTCAGGGAGAGCCCGGTCGGTGCGCTGATGCCGATCAGCGGTTTCGATCGGCGTTTCGGCGAGGAATACGAGCACTGCGCCTTGACCCCCTATCCGCTTCCGGAGGAGATCGAACTGAGCCCGCGCACGTGGGCGCTGTCTTCCGAGGCGATGTTCTCGATCGGTCGGCTCGACCAGGCTGGCCGGCAGATCCGCAACCCGGCACTGCTCCGCCGGCCGAGGCTACGCCGAGAAGCGCAGAGCACCTCCGCCCTCGAGGGCACGTACGCCCCCCCACCGAGGTGCTCGAGGTCGATCCCGACGATCTGCCGCGCCGGTCACCGGAACTCCTCGAAGTCCTCAACTACGTGCGCGCCGCTGAGGATGCGTACCTCACGGTCGCAGACCGGCCGCTGAGCGTTCCGTCGCTCCTCGAACTCCATCAGTTGCTCGTCGCCGGGACGCGCAGCGACGGTGGAGGCGCTGGCAAGGTTCGCGGTCCTCGACGGGCAGGACGTCGTGGTCGGCGTCGTCCGGGTCGAGCACGGTCGTCCAGGTGACCCCGTCGGCGATCGACGGCACCCAGCACCACCGCTCCCCGGCCAGCTCGACGAACGCCGTGCTGGCGTCGAGGGCCTCGAGCACCCGATCGGCGGGGTCGGCACCCAACTCCACCCCGTCCGCCACCAAGGCGGCGGCCAAGACGTCGACCGGTAGCGGGCCCTCCGTGAGGTGCCGACCCGCCACCTCACGGACTCGATGCAGGCTGGCGAGCATCACGGTGTCAGCCTCGCGCACGGCGCCAGCCTCGATACTCCCGTGCGAGTACGCGGCACCTCCGGTGGGCGGATGTGGCCCGGGGCCGACGTCGTCATCGTGAGGACACCGCCCACGCATCGGAGGTCCCGTGTTCCCATCGATTCTCACCCCGACCGATCGGCGATCCGACGGCACCCTTCGGTCGCCCGCCGACGACGCGGCAGCCATGCTGGTCGGCGCCGTGAAGCGGTACGGCTCCGGTCCTTCGGCCGTGGTCGCGCTCGACGACGTCACCATCGCGTTCCCCGTGGGCCGCTTCACGGCCGTCATGGGGCCGTCGGGTTCGGGCAAGTCGACGATGATGCACTGTGCGGCCGGTCTGGACCGCCTGTCGTCGGGCCGTGCCTTCGTCGGCGACGCCGATCTGTCGACCCTCGACGACCGTGCGCTGACCACGCTGCGCCGCGAGCGCATCGGGTTCGTTTTCCAGGCCTTCAACCTGGTGCCGACACTCACCGCCGGAGAGAACATCTGCTTGCCCGCGACCCTGGCCGGTCGCCGGCCGAACCCCGAGGTGCTCGAGCAGGTCGTGACGCTGCTCCGCCTCGGCGACCGCCTGCACCACCGACCGGCCGAATTGTCGGGCGGTCAGCAGCAGCGCGTGGCCGTCGCCCGTGCGCTGGTCACCCGGCCGCAAGTCGTGTTCGCCGACGAGCCGACCGGCAACCTCGACACCCGGACCGGGCAGGAGATCCTCGGCTTCCTGCGGGCGGCGGTGGACCTGCATCGCCAGTCGATCGTGATGGTCACGCACGACCCGAACGCCGCAGCCTGGGCCGACGAGGTCGTGTTCGTCGTCGACGGCCGTATCCACGATCGCCTCGAGCGTCCGTCGGCTGGCGCCGTGCTCGACGTGATGAAGGGACTGGGGCGATGATCGGCCTGGTCAGAAGTGCGCTTCGCAGCGTCACGGCGAGCCGCAGCCGGTTCGTCCTCACCGGACTGGCGATCATGCTGTCCGTCGGGTTCCTCACGGCGACCCTGGTCCTGACCGACTCCATGCGGGGACGAGCGGCCGACGACATCGCCCGCGCCCTGGCCGGAACCGACGCCGTGGTGCAGGGCGTGGTCCTCGGCGAATCCGACGGCGGCCCCGGCGAACTGGCAGGCTCGGTCCGGCGGTCGCTGGCTCCCGACATCGCCGAGCGCGTCAGCGCCCTCGACGGGGTCGCCGCCGCTGCCCCGCAATGGACCGGCTTCGCAAAGCTCGTCGTCGACGGGTCGTCGGTCGGTGTCGGCACGGCGAGCGACGTGGGTCGCAACTGGATCGCCGAGCCGTCGCTCAACCCGTTCCGACTCGTCAGCGGGCGACCGCCGGTGGCCACCGGAGAGATCGTGATCGATCGGTCCCTCGCCCGGGACGCCGGCGTCGCACCGGGCGACGCCGTCCAGGTCCTGACCGCGACCGGGATGCACGGCGCAACCATCACCGGTATCGCCACCTTTGCGTCGGCGGACGCAGCCCCGCTGCAGCGCACGGTGATCATGCCCCAGCCGGCGGTGCCCGGATGGCTCGATGCCGAGGCGCCGACCGAGGTGCTCGTCGACATCGAGGACGGATCCGACCGTGCCGACGTGCTCCGTCGCCTCTCGACGATCCCCGACACCACCGTCACCGACGGGCCCGTCCACGTCGCGACCTTGCAGGACGCCGCAACGTCGCCGTTGCAGTTCCTGACCGTGTTCCTCCTCGCCTTCGCCGTGATCGCCATGCTGATCGGGGTGACGATCATCTTCAACACGTTCGCGCTCACCGTTGCCCGCCGGCGGCGGGAGTCGGGTCTGCTGCGTGCGATCGGCGCCGAGCGTCGTCAGGTCCTCGGCGGCGTGGTCGTCGAGGCGTTGTTCATCGGGACGGTAGCGACGTCGCTCGGACTCGCGAGCGGTGTGGCCGGCGTCGGTGTGCTGCGCTGGCTCGTCGGGCTCACGGGAGTCACCCTCCTGACCGGACCGTCGATCGTCAGCCCGACGTCGATCTCGATCGCCGCGACGGTCGGGGTGGGCGCCACGCTGCTGTCGGCGTGGATCCCAGCGCGCCGCGCCGCAGCGACGCCGCCCATCGAGGCGCTGCGCGACAGCGCGGCCGAGCCGCGCGTCGTGAGCACGATGCGGACCACGGCCGGGCTCGTGCTCGGCGCGCTCGCCGTCGTCGGTGGCGTCGCCGCGGTGGTGCAGGCGAGCGCGACCTGGCTCGTGCTCGCCGCCGCAGTCGTCCCCGCGCTCGTGCTGTGCGGCCCCGCGATCGTGACCACCGCCGCTCGCTGGTGTGCACCGGTGGCCCGCCGCACGGTCGGCGTGCGGGGCGTGATCGCCGCCGGGAACCTGGCGGCGAGCCCCCGCCGAGCATCCTCCACGGCGCTCGCGCTCATGCTGGGCGCGGCCATGGTGACCGTGTTCGCGATCATCACCAGCTCGCTCACCAGCGCGGTCGGGACCGACGTTCGCGAAGGCCTGCGGGCCGACCTGGTCGTCACCTCGGCGACGGCCGACTTCGCGACGATCGACCCCACGCTGGCCGGACGGATCGGGACGCTCCCGGAGGCCGCCTCGGTCGCGTCGCTCGCCGTCGCGGAGGGGATCGTGGCCGGGCAGCCCGCGGCCATCGGCGGTATCGACCGCATGCGGTTCCCGGCGCTGTTCGACCTCGACCCGATCGCCGGTGACCTCGACGACGTCCGCTCGAGCGGGATCGCCGTGGTCGGCGACGACCCGACGCTGCTCGGCCGCACCCTGGTGATCGAGTTCGAGCGCACCACGCTCGAGGCGACGATCGTCGCCGTCGTCGCCCGCAGCACCGGTGGCTTCGACGCTCCCGCCTACTTCGCCGACCGCCAGACGCTCGACACCGTCGTCGGGGGCCTGCTCGACTCGCTGGTGCTCGTCGACGTCGGCCCGAGCGTGACCGCCACGGCCGAGCAGGCCGTCCGGGCGCTGGTCCGATCCACACCCGGATCGTTCCTCGCCACCCGAGCCGAACACGTCGCGAACAGCGGCAGCGAGGTCGACGCGTTCCGGAACTTCATCGACGGCGTGCTCTACCTCGCCAGCTTCATCGCCCTGCTCGGCGTGGCCAACACCACCGCACTCGCCGTCAGCGAACGCTCGAGCGAGATCGGGCTGCTTCGGGCAGTCGGGGCGACACGGCGGGAACTCCGTCGCATCGTGCGGCTCGAAGCGGCGCTGCTGTCGCTCGTGGCGGCGTCGATCGGCATCGCCGTGGCCGTCGCGTTCGGCTGGGCGCTGATCGACGTGACCGGAGGCAGCAACCTTCCCCGCGTCGTCGTGCCGTGGACCCGCCTCGCGGTGACCCTCCTCGTGGCGGTCGCTGCCGGCGTCGCCGCCGCGGCGTTGCCCGCCCATCGGGTCTCGCGGGCACCGGTGCTCGCGCTGGTGAACCGGGACCGCTGAGATGCGGGCGTTGGGCGAAACCGGGAAGCATGATCATCCCGTGACGAACACGGGCGACCGGATCGGTCGAGCGGACCTCGCCGTACTCGTGGCGGCGGCGGTCGTGTCGATCGGGGTGATGGCGATCGACGCCGACGTCGACGCCGACTGGCGACTCCGAGGGATCGGGTTCGTCGCCGTCGCGGTGGCGCTGCTCGCCGCCGCCCGCCGGTTCGGGAGGCTCGCCGTCGTGGCGATCGGGGTGCTCGACGTCGTCACGCTGGCGACCACCTCGAGCCCGGTTGCGCTGCGCCCGCTGCTCGCCGTGGCGCTGTTCGGCATGGTCCGCCGGAGCGACCAGCGATCCGCGATCTGGTTCGGCTCGCTCGTGGCCGTCGTCGTCGCCGGACTCGGCGCCTGGGTCGGCGACGAGGCGTTTTGGTTCGAATGGACGACCGACACCGCCGTGCTGCTGCTCCCGATCGCGGCGGCCGACGCCCGACGCGCCAATCTCCGGCGTCGGGCCGACGCCGTGGAGCGTCAGGTGGCCGAGCGGCTCCAGGCCGAGCGACTCCGGATCGCCCACGATCTGCACGACATCGTCGCCCATTCGCTCTCGGCGATCACGGTGCAGGCCGGAATCGCTGCGCACGTCTTCGAGCGGGATCCCGCCGCTGCCCGATCCGCGCTCGAGGAGATCAACGACGCCGGGCGCCGTTCCCTCGACGAACTCCGGTCGCTCCTCGGGCTGCTGCGATCCGACGAGCTCGCCCCGCTGCGCCCGGTACCGGCGGATCCGGCCGGACTGCCCGACGTCGTCGCCGTCGCAGCCGCAGGCGCGACGAGGATCGAGGTCGTCGAGGACGGCTCGTATCCTGCCGACGTGGCGGAGCGCACGGTCGTCACGGTCCATCGGATCGTCCACGAGTGCCTCGTCAACGTGGCCCGGCATGCCGGTGACGTCCCGACTGCGGTCCGGCTCCGTCATGTCGACGGCGGCGTGCACGTCACCGTCTCCAACGGCGCGCCGGCCGTCGCCCCCGCCGCGGCACCGAGCACCGGCATCGGGCTGATCGCGATCCGCGAGCGGGCCGAACTGCTCGGCGGCACGATCCAGGCAGGGCCCACGAGCGACGGCGGCTTCGCCGTGCAGGCGTTCGTGCCATACCACCTCGCCGACGGGAGCCGAACGTGACCCCGGAGATCGCCGTGCCCGGCGCCGCGGGGCGAGACATTCGGGTGCTGCTGGCCGACGACCAGGAACTGGTTCGCCGCGGGTTCGCCGCGCTGCTCGCCAACGAACCCGGGATTGAGGTCGTCGGTGAGGCGGGCGACGGTGTCCAGGCGATCGCCGAGGCCCGTCGGACCCGCCCCGATGTGGTCCTGATGGACATCCGCATGCCCCGGATGGACGGGCTCGATGCCACACGCACGATCTGTGGCGACGACCGGCTGCAGGCCACCAAGGTGTTGGTGCTCACCACCTTCGCGCTCGACGAGTACGTGTACGAAGCGCTCCGGGCCGGTGCGTCCGGCTTCCTGCTCAAGGACACCCCGCCGCGGCTGCTGCTCGAGGCGATCACCGCCGTCGTCGAGGGCGACATGCTCATCGCGCCGTCGATGACGAGGCGGCTGATCGCCGACCTCGTGCAGCGACCGCCCGCCGGCCGTCCGAGCGGATCCGGGCCGCTCGACGTGCTCAGCGACCGCGAGCGTGAGGTGCTCGCCGAAGTCGCACGGGGCAAGACCAACGCCGAGATCGGTGCGTCGCTGTTCATGTCGCCACTCACCGCGAAAACGCACGTCAGTCACATCCTCGGCAAGCTGCAGGCGAGGGACCGGGCACAACTCGTCGTCATCGGGTACGAGACCGGACTGGTCAGCCCGGGCGAATGAGCGGTCGTCGCCGCCGAGACATCACGCGCGCAATGCCGGCCGGGGCGCCATCGCGGCGCGGCCGGCCTGCGCGAACCGGTCGGCGAGCTCGGCGGCATCGGCCGCCGTGAAGCTGGGCATCGACGAACGCGGCGAACGCCTCCGGCTCGAACGTCGCGCCGTCGACGAGTTCGACCGCCAGCATCAACTGATCACCGGTGTTCGGGTCCGGCACGGCGTACACCGCAGCAAACCGGACCGGCGGGTGGCGCAGCACGATGCGCTCGACCGGCGCCGCGGAGAAGTTCTCGCCGTCGACGCGCAGCCAGTCGTACCCGCGGCCGTCGAAGTAGAAGAACCCGTGCTCGTCCCGGTAACCGAGATCGCCCGACCAGTACCAGCCGTTGCGGGACCGCTCGGCGTTGGCGTCGTCGTTGTCGTAGCAGCCCTCGAACGCGGCGAGGCCGACTTTGTTGACGAACTCCCCGATCGCCTCCTCGGCGTTGAGCAGCCGGCCGCCGTCGTCGAAGCGGGCACGCCGGCATTCGAGCGCGGTGGCGGGGTCCATCACGACCGTGTCGTCGTCGGCGGCCCGCCCCAGCGAGCCGGCCGGGGTGTCTGGCGTGCGCAGGATCCCGACGCCGGCCTCGGTCGACCCGAAGACGGCGAGCACATCGGGCAACTCGATGCGGAACAGCCGGCCACGGAACTCCTCGACGATCGCCTCGATCGCGGGCCCGAGCGCGGGGATGCCCACGAGGTGAGCTACGACGACCCGCACGATCCGACGCATCGCCCTGCACGGGATGGCAGGCGCATCGGTTCGGCTGCGGTACGGCCGCAGGGCCCGACACGGGTGACCCACAGGACGTCGCTGGGCTGACCGCCTTCTACGCCGAAGTCACGCTTCCGAACGGGCGCTCGACGATGCCGTCGCGGGTGACATCGGACGGCTCCACGCCCTGCAGGTCGCCGAACCCCTGCTGCCGAGGGCTTGGCCCCACTGCATCGCTGCGCTCGTGCGGAGCGCCGTCGGTGGACGACCGATTCGGACTGGCAATGGGTGATCGGTGTTGCGGGTGACGTTCTGTCGGGATTCCATGGTCCGTACCGCAGTCGACGCCGGGGCTGTCATCGGTGCCGGACGGCGCCTTCGGCAACCGCGGGAGTCGCGCTGCCGCGCGCAACACGGCCTCCACGGCGGTCGGGTGCCACTGGCTCCCCGCGCCAGCGCGCAAGATGTCCGTCGCTCGCTCGATGCTCATGCCCGTCCGGTATTGGCGGGTGTTGGTCATCGCATCCCATGCATCCGATGCGCTGACGATCGCCACCTCGAGCGGGAGCTTGGGGTGGGCGAGCTTGTCGGGGTAGCCCCGTCCGTCGTACCGCTCGTGGTGCCAGCGGACGAACCGGGCAGCGTCCGCAAGACTCGGTGCGGCATCCAGGAGCCGCTCGCCCTGCTCGGGGTGGGTGCGGATGACGGCGAATTCCTCGTCGGTGAGGCCAGCGGGCTTGCCGAGGATCTCGCTCGGGACGACGAGTTTGCCGATGTCGTGGAGCAGCGCCCCGACGGCAACGCTGCGTACCTTGCGGGCCGGGAGTCCGGCCTCGGCTGCGGCGAGCAGGGCGAGACGGGAGGTCCGCACCACGTGATCGCGGGTGATGCGGTCCTTGCGTCCGAGCGCCCCGACGAAGGCCACCACCTCCGGGGCCAGGCCGAGGTCCAAGGCAGCGAGCGGATCGTGGGCGACGACCGGCGCGATCACCGCAGCGACCGGGCGTCCGGTGCGGTACCCGACGACCATCGCCGTCGCAGCGGCGAGGAGCGCCAGGTTGTCGACGGCCAGGACCGCCCACGCGGGATTCGAACCGGGGGTCAGCCACGGCCCGATGAGGGTTGACGCCATGAACGCAGCGGTGCCCGTCGCAGCGATACGACCCGATTGACGGCGTGACACCACGGCGAGGTAGACCTGCCGACGCACGAGCACGGCCGCACCGATGGCGCCGAGCACGGTCGCAGCGACGAGTACTCCGGTCGACGGTGCACCGAGCCGGCCGGCGACGGCCACCACGAACACGGCGACCGCGCCGAGGACCGTCGCTGTCCACGACCGCCACCGTGCAAGCAGCGCATGCGTCCAAGCGGCCCGGGACAGCAGCGGGAGTGCGAGCACGGTTGCGACCGGTCCGGCGAGCGCGCCGGCAAACGAAGCGGGCTCGGGGTCAGTGACCCAGCCGGCACCGCTGACGGCGTGGCGTGCCATGAGGACGGACAGGGCGGTCAGCGCGCCGCCCGCCAGAGCGACGTCAGCCAGCCGGCGTCTCCACCCGGCGACCAGGACCACGATCGACAGCGCGGTGCATCCGATGCTCGTGACCGCTGCAATGACTGGAAACGACGACCCCACCACGCCGGAGGGATCGCCCGGTCGGGCCGTCACTCCAGCCGGTTGCGGATACCTTGACCACTCGGTCGACCGAGGTCCGTACTACGAGGGGAGCATCGATGGGAGCGCGTGGCATCGCCGCTGTCGTGCTTCGGTGGGAGGAGCGGACCCGGCCCGTCGACGCCGCGTCGGCGGCGGCTGCCGCTCGACGGTGGGCCGAGCTACCGGAAACGGCTAGGACCGCCGGTCAGCTCGTCGGCCGCCGCTCGACTGGGTGCGAGGGCACCCATGGGGTGTTCCCGGCGTGCGACTTCGCGTGCAAGCCCTGCTATCACTCGGCGGACGCCAACCGCGTTCGCACCGACGGTGCGCACACCGTTGCGCAGGTGATGGCCCAGATGGAGCACCTTCGGCAGCGGCGTGGCCCGGCGGCCTACGCCCAGCTGATCGGCGGCGAGGTGTCGATGCTCGACGCCGAGGACCACGCGCTTGCGCTAGAGGTCATGCGGGCGCACGGTCGTCATCCGATGAGCATGACGCATGGCGATTTCGACGAGGGGTACCTGCGCGCGGTGGCGCTCCGCGCAGATGGGTCGCCGCGGTTCGGGCATCTCTCCTTCGCTGCGCACATCGACACCACCATGGCGGGTCGCCGCGGTGCGCCAAAGCCCGGGAGCGAGGCGGAGCTCGATCCGTTCCGGGCGCGGTTCGTCCGCATGTTCGACCGCCTCCGAGCCGAGTACGGCATCACCGCCTACCTCGCCCACACGATGACGGTCACGCCCGAGAATCTCGACGAAATCTCGGCGGTCGTCCGTTCGTGCCGGCTCCATGGATGGCGCATGTTCTCGTTCCAGCCGGCCGCCTACGTCGGCAACCCGGCGCGGTGGAGAGACGGATACCGCTCGATCGGAGACGACGACGTCTGGTCGAGGATCGAGGCCGGCGTAGGTCGGTCGTTGCCGTATCGGGTGCTGCAGTTCGGTGACCTCCGCTGCAATCGGGTCTCGTGGGGTGCCTTCGTCGGCGACCGGTACGTGCCGCTCCTCGAGGATGACGACCCGGCGGATCTCGAAGCGCGCGACGCCTACCTGCGCCACCTCCCCGGCAACTACCTCGCCGAGCCGCGCCGCACGGTGAAGGCGTTTCGAATCGTCCGCCTCCTGCTACGTCGGCCTGGGCTCGTCGCCGTGGCGGTGCGCTGGGCCGGCCGGTTCGTCCGTCGCGCTGGTGGACCTTGGGCCCTACGGCACGGAATCCGACCGGTGACGTTCGTGCTGCATCGCTTCATCGATGCCGCAGTCGTCGGACCGGCGTGGGAGTTGCTCGCGCAAGGGGTCCGGTCCGAGGATCCCGAGGTGCGGGAAGCCCAGGAGCGCCTGCAGGCGTGCGTGTACACGATGGCGCATCCCGATCGCGATCGACTCGTTCCCGCATGCGTGCAGCACGCGGTGCTCGATCCGGAGGAGAACCGCGTGCTTGCGACCCGGTTGCCGTGGCCGGTTCGCCGCTCGGCTGGTGCCGGGCGTCAGTCGAGCGCGGCGATCAGGTCCTCGACCGGGGGGCGAGCGTCCGGGGTCGAGGGCAGCGACCGGTAGCGCAGCCGGCCGTCACGACCGACGACGGCGTCGGCGCCGAGTTGGTAGACGTCCTCGGTAGGGCGGCGCAACCGTCGGCCGGCGCGCACGAGCCGCACGTAGCGCCGCAGCGTGCCGGGCGACCACACCTGTCGTCGGGTTCCTCGCTCGGCGCCGAGCAGCCGGTAGAGCGCGCGGGCCGGGTCGGTCACGATCGTGAACGGCACGCCGAGGTGGTCCCGGTGCGCGGCGAGGCGGTCCGGGTCGGCGAAGGTGACGACGACGATCTCGGCGTCGCCGAAGCGGTCGAGGTGCTCGCGCACGGCGAGCACGTGCTCCTGGCAGGGCAGTCAGGCGAGGTGCCGGTGCAGCACGAGCACCACCGGGCGCCCCCGGCGCTCGCTCAGGCGCCAGGCGGCACCGCGGTGATCGATCAGGTCGACATCGGGCACCGGGTCACCGAGACGGAGCGTCATCGTCCGCCATCGTGGCCTACGTCGCCGACGATCTGCGTTCGGCCAGCACGGCCTCGATCGGCCGGGCCCGCAGACCGGCCGACGTGCCGAAGAACTGCAGCGCGGCTTGTTGCACCGCCATCGACCAGGAGGGGTAGGCGTGGGGTGTCTGGGCGAGGCGACCGGCGAACATCCGGGTCTGGATCGCCAACGCCGCTTCGTGGATCAGTTCGCCGGCGGTCGGTGCCACGATCGTCGCACCGACCAGCCGTCCGCCGCCGAGGTGCCCCGAACCCCGGCGCGGTGCTGCGATCAACCGCACGAATCCGTCGGTGGCACCACTCGTCACCGCCCGGTCCACGTGCGATAGCGGGAGGTGCGCAACCCGGGCACCGGGGTGCGCTGCCGCCGCTGCGGCGAGACCCATCCCGACGTGGGCCACCTCCGGACCGGTGAACGTCACCCACGGTGTGGCGGTGGTGTCGAATCGGAAGGGCCGGACCCGTGCGAGCCGAGACAGCGCGTTGGTCGCGGCGAGCCATCCCATGCGGCCGGCGACATGGGTGAACTGCCACCGCCCGGTGACGTCGCCGACAGCCCAGATTCCCGCCACGCCGGTCGACAGGTCGTCGGCGACCACGACGGCGCCGTCGTCGTCGACGGTGGCCCCGAGTTCCTCGAGCCCGATGCCCCGACCCGCTGGCGCCCGTCCCACCGCGACGAGCAGGTGGGTCGACTCGAGCACCGTGCCGTCGTCGAGATGCACGGCGATCCGATCTGCGCCCGGCCGCTCTACGCGGTGCACCCGCGCCGAGACCTGGACGCGCACCCCGTCGGCCTCCAGCGCCCGGCCGACGACGGCTGCGGCCTCCGGTTCGTCACGGGGGAGCAGGCGAGTTCGGGCCTCCAACAGGGTCACGGTGCAACCGAGTCGGGCGAACGCCTGCGCCATCTCGCAGCCCACGGGGCCACCGCCGAGCACGACGAGCGACCGGGGACGGTGATCGAGCGAGAACAGGGTCTCGCTCGTGAGCGGGCCGGCGTCGGCCAACCCGGGGATCGCCGGGATGTAGGGACGAGCTCCGGTGGCGACGATGAACCGCCGGGCGCGCACGCGCAGGCCGCCGTCGACGGTGACCTCACGGCGCGACGTGAACCGGCCCTGACCGGGGATCACCTCGATCCCCTCGTGCCGGAGCGCAGCGGCATCCTCCGTGGCGGCGATTGCGGTCACGGCGGCGCGCACCGACGCCATGGCCTGATCGAACCCCTGCCCGGCGGCCGCAGCGGCGAGCAGCGTCTTGGACGGGATACAACCGGTGAACGTGCAGTCGCCGCCGATCGGTCCGTCCTGGACGATCGCCACGCTCGCCTTGCGGCGGCGGGCCTCCTTGGCGGCGACCAGCCCGCCGGCGCCGCCGCCGATCACCACCATGTCGAAGCGCCGCACGGCCAACCTTTCGGGTTCGTCGCCCCGCATGATGGCGCTTCGCCGTCCGGTGCGCGTGTCAGGGTGGGTCCCGTGATCGACGATCGGCTCCGGGCCGCCAAGGATCGCGTCGTCGCCCCGTTCGTGGACCGGCTTCCGGCGGCCGTCACCCCGGGCGCGCTGACCGCAGCCGCAGCGATCACCGGGGTGTCGGCGGGTGCGGCCGCTGCGGTCGGGTGGCGCTGGTGGTCGGTCGGCGCGTGGGCGCTGAGTCGCCTGCTCGACGGCGTCGACGGCGCGCTCGCTCGGGCCCGGCGCGCCCAGACCGATCGCGGCGGCTACCTCGACCTGCTCGGCGACACCATGGGCTACGCGGCCGTGCCCCTCGGGCTCGCGTTCCACCTCGACGACGTGGGCGTCTGGGCGGCTTGCGCGGTGCTCCTGGCGTCGTTCTACCTGAACACGCTGTCGTGGACGCTGCTGGCGGCGATCGGCGAGAAGCGCCGGGCCACCGAGGCGATCGCCGAGCGCCGCACCACGTTCGCAATGCCGGCCGGTCTGATCGAAGGCGCCGAGACGATGCTGTTCTACGCGGCGATGCTCCTGTTCCCGGGGCTTGCGATGGCGCTGTTCCTGACGATGGCCGGGCTGGTTGCCGTCACCGTCACCCAGCGCGTCGTGTGGGCGGTGCAGCACCTGTGAGGAGCTGGCGTCGCATGGTGCTGATCGGGGTGCCGTGGGCGGCGCTCGTGATCGGTTGGGTCGTCTACCAACGGGCCGGTGGTCTGGGGCCGCTTGCGACGGGTCAGCAACTCGTGGACGCCGCTTCGGGGAACTGGTGGGCGATGGGCGCCTATGCCGGGGTGACACTCGTGCGGCCCCTGGTGTTGTTCCCGGCCACGGTCCTCGCAGTGGCGGCCGGGGTTCTGTTCGGGCCGGTGTTCGGCACGGTCGTCGCCGCAGCCTCGGCCAACGGATCGGCTCTGGTCGCCTATCAGGTCGGTCGGGTGCTGCGCCGGCCACCGGCGGCCACACCGGACGCCTCCCTGCTCGACGGATGGACACGGCGTCTGCGGGACAACGGGTTCGAAGCGGTCCTGCTCATGCGGCTGGTGTTCCTGCCGTACGACCTCGTGAGTTACGCCTGCGGGATGCTGCGCGTGCGACGCCGGGAGTTCCTGGCGGCCAATGCGCTCGGTACCTTGCCGGGCACCGTCGCGTTCGTGCTCGTTGGCGCCTCGGTCCGTCGTGTCGATGCCGGTGTCGGCGGCATCGACGGGCGTACCCTCGCCCTGTCGATCGCGCTCGTGGTGGTGAGCGTGGCAACGGCCCGGGTGCTCCGGCGCCGCGGGAGCTCCGGTCGTCTACCGTGACGGCCGCCCGCTGCACCACAAGGAGCGCCCTCGATGGCTGGAGGTCTCGTCGGTCTGCTCGACGACATAGCTGCGCTCGCCAAGCTGGCGGCGGCGTCCATCGACGACGTCGGTGCCGCCGCCGGGCGAGCGAGCGTGAAGGCGGCGGGTGTCGTCGTGGACGACACGGCGGTCACGCCGACCTACGTGCACGGTCTCGCCGCCGAGCGGGAACTGCCCATCATCCGGCGCATCGCCACCGGGTCGTTGCGCAACAAGGTCCTCTTCATCCTCCCCGCAGCCCTCGTCCTGAGCCAGTTCGTTCCCGTGCTCGTCGAGATCATCCTGATGCTGGGCGGCACGTACCTCTGCTTCGAGGGGGCCGAGAAGATCCATCACCGGTTCGCCCACCACGGTGACGACCACGACGTGCCCGCTGCGGTGGCGGGGCCCGAGGCCGAGGCGGCGACCATCGCCGGCGCGATCCGTACCGATTTCATCCTGTCGGCCGAGATCATGGTGATCGCGCTGAAAGAGGTGATCGACGAGGCGTTCGTGGCGCGCGCCGTCATCCTCCTCGTCGTCGCCGTGTTGATCACTGCGGTCGTCTACGGGTTGGTGGCGCTGATCGTGAAGATGGACGACGTCGGGCTGCGGATGGTCGAGACGGGACGCCGGGCCCCCGCCCGGATCGGGCGGGCCCTGGTGACCGCGATGCCCAAGGTGCTGGCATTGCTGTCCACCGTGGGGACCGCCGCGATGGTCTGGGTCGGCGGCCACATCCTGCTCGCCGGCGCAGCCGAACTCGGGTGGACCGGCCCCTACGACGTGGTCCACGCGATCGAGGAACCGGTCCACGGCGTCGCCGCAGTCGGCGGGATCCTGGGCTGGCTCGTCGAGACCGCAGCGTCTGCGCTGCTCGGGCTCGTCGTGGGTGCAGCGGTCGTGGCCGGCGTGGCGATGGTGGGTCGGGTCCGTCGGGGTTAGCGTCCGCCGACGTGGGACACGACGTGACGACGCTCGAACTTCCGCCGTTGACGACCGATCTCGAGCAGGCCAAGGCCGACCTCGATGCGTTCGGGGTGGCGCGTATCGCCGAAGCGCTCGACGCCGAGCAGGTTGCGGCGCTGCGGGCCCGTCTGGTGGAGCAAGCGGCCGCCGAGCGGGCCGCCGGGATCGCCTTCCTGGAGTACGAGGGCGCGAACCAGCGAGTCTGGAACCTGCCGAGCAAGGGCAAGGTGTTCCGCGACCTGCTGACCACACCGATCGTGCGGACCCTCGTTCGTCATGTCCTGCAAGGGGACTACTGCTTGTCGAGCCACACGGCGAACATCGCCGGGCCTGGAGGCTCGGCGATGGTGCTCCATTCCGACCAGGGCTTCAGCCCACGTTCGATCGAGATGGCCCTCACGGTCAACGTCATGTGGATGCTGGCCGAGTTCACCGAGGACAACGGTGCGACCCGCCTCGTTCCCGGGTCGCACCGCGTCCCGTCCGAACCGCCGCACGACGGCAGCGTCCGGACGGTCGCCGGCATCGGACCGGTTGGCACGGCGCTGGTCTTCGACGGCCGGGTGTGGCACGGCACGGGCGCAAACGTCACCGTCGACGAGCAGCGCTACGGGGTGCTCACGTACTTCTGCCGCCCGTGGATGCGCCCGCAGGAGAACTACACGTTGTCCACCCACCCCGACGCGCTCGCGACGCTCGACGACGAGGTGCGCGCCCTGCTCGGCTTCCGGGTATGGCGCACCCTCGGGGGCGTGCAGGGGCCCTACGGCATCGGCACGCCGGGCGACGGGCTCGGGTTCCGCACGTCGGGGATGGTCGAGCGCCCGACCGAGTACCTCGGCGAGCTGCACCCCTGAGGCATCGTCACGGCCCGACGCGGGCGAACGCGTCGAGCACGACGGCGAGGTGCTCGGTGCACGAGCACCCAGTTGACGTCGGTGTCGTCGACCGTGAAGCTGAGCGTGCGCAGCGCGGCGACGAACTCGGCGCGCAGCGTCCGGATCGCCGACGCCCACCCGGTGAGATCGGTCCGTTCGAGCAGGTGGGGGGAGGGCGGCAAGCGCAAGGCCGTTCACCGACCATTGCAGTTGGTGCCGACGGAGCCGTTCGGCCGAACCCGGATCCGGGGCGAGGGCATAGCCGAGCCGCAACCCCGGGCACGCCCACAACTTGGTGAGCGATCCCAACCGCCAGCAGCCGGCGTCGCCGCGGCTCCAGCGGCCGGTCGCGAGCGGGTAGAAGGCCTCGTCCCACACCCGGGCCGGTGCGCCGAGCGGCGCAAGCCGTCCGAGCGGGTTCGACGGGTTCGATCGCCAACGAGGACCGCCCGCCTCCAGCCGGGGCAGGTGCCGGCGGTAGAGCGAGAACTCGGGCTCGACCACGTCGCCGACGTCTTCGAGCGAGGCCACGAGCGCGATCGCCTCGGCCCCGCCGTTCGTGAGGACCAGCAGGGAGGGATCGGTGCCGAGCGCTGCGGCGAGGTGACCGCAGGCCTCACCGTCGTCGGGGTACCGGGTCACGAGTTCGGGTCGGTTCGACAGCAGCCGGGCGAGGAGCGAGGCCACGTCCGGGGCGAAGGGGTTCATGCTCGCCGAGAGCTCCAGGAACCGGGCCGGGTCGATCCGCTCGGCTCATCGCCGGAGCCCGGCGATGGTCTCGACGAGGGTCGCAACGAACGCTCCGGTGAGCTCGGGACCGTGGTCGCCGCCGTCGATGCGCCACAACTCGACGGTGCGCCCGGCGGGACAGGGCCAGGCGAGGCGAATCGTGTCCGGCCCGTCGAGGTCGCCGGTGGCGTCGAGCGGCAGGCCCGGCGCCGGGGACGGATCGCGCCCGCAGCCATCGGCGACCGCCCACGCCCGCACGGTCGCTTCGGCTCCCGGGTACTCGGCGGCGAACCGCCCGCCGCGGTAGCTGATCACGGTGTCCGCAGTGCCGTGGACGTGCAGGACGTGGACCGGTGTCGCCGGCGCACAGGAGCTCCCGGCCCCGGCGAGGCCCGCGACCACGGCCACGCGCTCGGGGTGTTCGCATGCCAGGCGATAGGCCATGAAGTGCCCGTTCGAATGCCCGAACAACGACACGCGAGCGGCGTCGATGGGGGTGCGGGTGGCGATCTCGTCGATCACCTGCAGCAGGTAGGCCACGTCGTCGACGGCGGTGCCGTCGAAGTTGCAGCAGGCGCCCGTGGCGTTCCAGAAACGCCGACCACGGGAATCGACCGTCCCCTCCGGGAAGGCCAGGACGAGGTTCCGGGCCAGACCCTCCCGAATGAACAGGTCGCGGGCGATGACGTCGGCGGCGTTGCCGCCGTAGCCGTGCAGGACGACCAGCAGCCCCCGCGGCGTGCTCGCCCCGCCGGGGGTGAGCACGGTGACCGGGCGCGCCCCACCGACGACGAACCGGTCGGGCGGCGACGACGTCGAGGGTGGCGCCGCAACCGTCGACGGTGGGAGCGTTGCGGGAGCGGTGGTGGCGGCTCCTGGCGCTCTCGGCGTCGGATCGACGCGAACCCCGGTTCCGGCGCACGATCCGAGCAGCACGGCGGCGCCGAACAAGGCGATCGAGCGCATCGGAGTTCCGTTCTAGCCGGTAGGTCGGTCGGCGGGTAGATTTCGCAGCGGCCGGGAGCGGAGGTTGCCGTGGCATGACGGGACAAACAGGAGGCAACCCCCGACGAGCCGTGGACCAGCCGGGCGATTCCGCCCGTGAACTGCGTCGTGGCGGCACCCGATCCGAGGTGGTGTTCGCCGGCCAGCAGCGGGTGCTCGATCTGCTGGCGGCCGGTGCGCCGCTGCCGGACTCGTTGAACGCCATCGCCCGGATCAGCGAGCAGGCCTTTCCGTCGATGCTCGCCTCGGTGCTCGTCTACGACCCGGAGCACGACGTGCTGCGCCGCGGCGGCTCGTGCTCGTTGCCGGAGAGCTTCCTCCAAGTAGTCGACGGGCTCCGCCCGGGCCCGCAGATGGGGAGTTGCGGCACCGCGGCCTTCTGCCGGACCCGCATCGTGTCCGAGGACATCGACGCCGACCCGGTCTGGGTGTCGTTCCGGGAGTTCGCGGCCGGCTACCGGATCGTGTCCGCCTGGAGCACGCCGGTGCTCGCTCCGAAGGGCGAACTGCTCGGCGTGTTCGGGATGTACTACCGGGAGCGCCGGGTGCCCTCGCCGGCCGAACTCGACCTGGTCGACCATCTGGTGCACCTCGCCGCGATCGCAATCGGGCGAGCCCGCCTCGATGCCGTGTTGGAGCGTCGGGCTGCGACGGATGATCTCACCGGTCTGGGCAACCGGGTGCGGATGCAGTCCGTGGCCGAGGATCTCAGCGAGGACCCGGTCAACGACGGCGTCGACCATGCGGTGGCGATCGTCGACCTCGACCACTTCCATCTGCACAACCTCACCCTCGGGCACCGGGGTGCCGATGCGTTGCTCGTCGAGGCGGCGACCCGGCTGAACCGATCGGCGAACGGCGCCGTGCTGCGCGCCCGGCTCGGCGGCGATCAGTTCGTCGTCGTGTTGCCCGAGAACGGGATCGGTGCGCAGCGCACCATCGAAGGCGTTCTTTCGGCGATCGCCGATCCCGTCGATCTCTCCGGCGTCTCGGTCGGGCTGTCGGCGTCGGCGGGCCTCGCGACCTGGCGGCCGCGCGAGCGGCCCCTCGACGACGCGCTGTTCGAAGCGGTCGAGGCCCTCGCCGAGGCCAAGCGGCTCGGTCGGGCGCGTTGTGTCAGCTTCGGCGACACCGCCCGCACCCAACTCGCCGGCGAACGCCAGGTTGCCCGGGTGCTGTCGCGCGCCCTGGCCGACGGTGGGGTGGAGCCACACCTGCAACCCATCGTGCGCCTGGCCGATGGGGCCATCGTCGGGTTCGAGGTGCTCGCCCGCCTGGTCGACGGCTCGGTCCCGCCCGGGATCTTCGTGCCCGTCGCCGAGGAGAACGGCCTCATCCACGAACTCGGCCAGCAGGTGCTCGCCTTCGCGAGCCGGATCATCGCGTCGCAGCGCGAACGGCTCGGGCCGATCCGGCTGAGCGTCAACGTGTCCATCCACCAATTGCTCGCCCTCGACGCAGCCGCTCAGCTCGTCGCCGTGGTCGAGCGGTACGGGGTGGCCCCCGAGTCGATCGACCTCGAGGTCACCGAGAGCTTCTGGCTCGATGCCGACACACCGGCTCGTGCTGCTCTCCACCAGCTTCGCGAGGCCGGGTTCGGCCTCGTGCTCGACGACTTCGGAACCGGGTACGCCTCGCTCAGCCACCTCCAGCACCTGCCGTTCGAGCGGATCAAGGTCGACCGTTCCTTCGTCGAGCAGCTCGGAACGGGTCGGGGTCGGGCGCTGTGCGAAGTGGCGCTCGCCATGGCGCAGGCCTGCGGGCTGACCGTCACCGCCGAAGGCGTCGCCGACTCCCGGGAGGCTGAACTGTTGGGCGCCATGGGCTACGTGACCGGCCAGGGGTTCCTCTGGTCGCCGGCGCTCCCCCTGGTCGACGCACTGGCGCTACTCCCGGGCTGATCCCTTGGGGGTCGCCGGGCCCGGCGTGGCACGATCCCGAGCATGTCGCGGATCGCCCGTGAGCTGTGGCGGGTCGTCGAGCCCTACCACCAGCTCGCCTACCGCTCGCCCGAAGCCGTGGAGGCCTACACGGCCATCGGGCTCGACCGGCCCGAACTGCAGTACTTCGGGAGCCGCCTCGCAGCGCTCGGTCCGGTGTCGTTGCCGGTGGCCGTCGCCGTGCTCTACGGCTTCAGCCCCGCCTACGTCGGCCGGGCCGTGCCCGAGGTGTGGGAACGGGCGCCGGCCGCAGCGATCAGCGAGGCCCGGGCGCATGCTGCGGAACGGACGCTGGTGCGGATCCTCGGCGGTGAGGCGAGCGCCGGGTCTGCGATGGCACGCGCCGCCACCCTGGCCCGGCGGGCGGCGGAAGCCGCCGACCTTCCCGCCCATCCGCTCGGCGCGGCGCACGCCGGTCTGGCTTGGCACGACGAGGCGCACCTCGTCGTCTGGCACGCCTGCACGATCTTGCGCGAGCACCGCGGCGACGCCCACTGGGTTGCGACCGCAGCGGCCGAGATCGATGCCGTCGAGTGTCATCTCCTCCACGCTGCCGACGGCGCGATGCCGGCGGAGCTGTTGCAGCGGGTGTCGGGGTGGGACGACGAGGCGTGGTCGGCTGCGATCGAACGGCTCCGGGGCCGGGGCGTGCTCGTCGACGACGGGCTCGCCCTGACCGACGAGGGCCGGGCGGTGAAGCTCCGGATCGAACATGCGACCGACCGGGCTGCGATGCGACCGCTGGCCGCGCTCGGACCCGAGGGGTGCCTCGAGTTGGCCGATCTGTTGCGGCCGTGGGTGCGGGCGATCAGCGACGCCGGGGTGATCGGCGCGTGGACGTTGCGCGAGCAACGGTGGCGCGACCTGCCGGACCCCGCGTGACCGCACCGTCGCTCGCGGACCGCCTCGCGCTCGACGACCTCGGGGCCGACCGGTTCCGGTCGACCCACCCGGTCGAGGGGCCGCACGTGTTCGGCGGGTTGCTCCTCGGCCAAGCGCTGCGGGCGGCGTGCTGCACCGTCGACGATCGGCCCGTGCGCAGCGTGCATGCGTCGTTCCTGGTGGCAGGTGCCGGCGGCGAGCCGCTCGAGTTGACCGTCGAGCGGACGAGGGACGGCTCGAGCTTCTGCACCCGCCGGGTGCTCGTCAGCGAGCCGCACGGTCCGGTGCTCGTGCTCACGGCCGACTTCCACCGTCCCGAGGACGGTGTCGACTACGAGGTCGCGCCCACGCCCGGTGTCCCCGGCCCCGATGGGTTGGCTCGCGGTCGGTACGACAATCCGTGGGTCGAATCGCGTGACGTGCCGGTCGGTGCGGTGGCGGGCGCGCCGCCCCATGCGCGGCACGCCTGGTTCCGGGTGACCGGCGCCCTCCCCGACGAGCTGGCATGGCATCAGCAGGCGCTCGCCTACCTCAGCGACCACGGACCGACGCGAGCGGTGCGCGAGCCGCATGCGCACCTTGCCGACGACGCCCGGCGCCAATCGGTGACGCTCGATCACAGCGTCTGGTTCCACCGGCCCGCTCGCCTCGAGGGGTGGCTGCTGAGCGAACTGGTGCCGGTGGCCTCGGGCCGCGGCCGTGGGCTGGCGACGGGAGCGCTGCGGGCCGCGGACGGGACATTGCTCGCAACCGTTGCTCAAGAGGTGTTGCTGCGCACCCGGCCCGCCTGAGGGCTCCCGCTCAACTCGCCGGGGTCTCGATCCGCCCGTCGGCCCGGCGGGCGAACCGGGCGGGGGCTGACCCGTGGACCGGGTCGTCGGCCGGCCAGGGCCACCCCCCGAACCCGGTGCGCTGGTAGTCGCGGAACGCCTGCTCGATCCCGGCACGGTCGTTCATCACGAACGGTCCGTACTGGGCGACGGGCTCGCCGATCGGGCGGCCCTGCAGGACCAGCACCTCGGCCCCGGCCGGACCGGCGGTGACGGTGACCGCACGGCGAGGCTCGAGCACCGCTGCGGTCGGCCCGTCGAGGGGCGCCCGGTCGAGGCGGGCGGAGCCGGCCACGAGGTAGAGCACGCGCGTGGTCTGCTCGCTCCGGGCCGCAGGCAGGTCGCACTCGGCACCCGGGGCCAACGTGACGTGCCAGATGGCCACGTCGCTGTCGGGCCGCGCGGCCCACGACGCCGGTGGCGGCGGTGGTGCTGACGCCCCGGCCAACTCGCCGGCGACGACGGTGATCGACGCCTCGGCATCGGTGATCACCGGCATCTCGCCGTCCCAGAACATCGAGAAGTGCGGCTCGGCCATCTTGTCGGCGGCCGGCAGGTTCATCCAGAGCTGGAAGAAGTCGCCGGTGTTGGTGGCATCGGTGTCCAGCAACGGGAACATCTCGGCGTGGACGATGCCCGAGCCGGCGGTCATCCACTGCACGTCGCCGTTGCCGTAGCGGGCCGCGGCACCGAGGGAATCGGCGTGATCGATCAGCCCGCGTCGCGTCACCGTGATCGTCTCGAACCCCCGGTGCGGGTGCTGGGGGAACCCGGGAACGGTGCGCCCGTGGTACATGCTCCAGCCGTCGCGTCCGCTGAAGTCGCTGCCCAGATCGCGGCCGGCCAACGACGCCGACGGCCGGAAGCACCCGTCGCCGGCGGGGTAGGTGTCGAGGTGATGGACGCAGAACAGGAACGGATCGACCGTCGGCCAGGGGCCGGCACCCAGCGGGACGGTCTGCAGGACGGTTGCCACGGCGGAAGGCTACGGACGCCGCTCGTCGATCACGGCGTGCCGGACACCACGAGGACCTGGCCGGTCACCCAGGACGAGGCCTCCGAGGCCAGGAACACTGCGGCGGCGGCGAAGTCCTCGTCCCGACCGATGCGGCCGAGCGGCTGGCGGGCGGCGAGCTTGGCGTACTTCGCGTCGTCGAACCCGGACGACTCGTCGTAGTCCTCGGTGCGGGTGTGGCCGGGGGCGATGGCGTTCACCCGGATCCGGCGCGGCGCGCACTCGAGCGCCAGCGTCTGGGTCAGGTGGTTCACTGCCGCCTTCGCCGCGCAGTACACGCCGTGGCCGGGGGAGCCCTTGGTGAGCCCACCCGTCGAGGACAGGTTGATGATCGTGCCACCGTCGGTGAGCGCGGTCTGTGCGACCACGCTGGCGAGCCAGACCGCAGTGAGGTTGCGGTCGACGATCACGTGCCAGGACTCCTCGGTGACCTTGGGCAGCACGGCCATCGGCTCGCCTTGCAGGCCCCCGGCGTTGTTCACCCAGGTGGTCACCGGGCCGAGTTCGGCTCCGGCCCGTGCGGCCAGGCGCTCGAGATCGGTCCGGACCGTGACGTCGGTGGGCACGGCGATCGCCCGCCGCCCGAGCGCCTCGATCTCGGCAGCCACCCGCTGGAGCGGATCGGGGCGCCGTCCGGCGACCGCCACGTCGCAGCCGGCGGAGGCCAGCCCGAGCGCGATGGCGCGCCCGATGCCGGTGCCGCCCCCGGTCACGACGGCGACACCGCCCTGCATGCGGAACAGTGTCAGCACGTCGAACGATTCCGAGATGGCCATCATCCCTCCAGTAGGGCTTTGGAACGGGCCCACAGGCGCTGCATCCCGGCGACCCATCGGTCGGTGTCGCCGGCCTTGCGGCTCATGTGGGTCTGCATGTCGGGGTGGGTGAGGACCAGGAAGCGGTCCTCGCGCACCTGCGAGACGATCCGCGCCGCGGCCTCGGCGGCCGGCAACACGTCGCCGCCGCCGATCACGGCGGCGGCCTTGTCGGCGTCGCCGCCGGTGCCGGCGCGCAGCATCGGGGTGTCCACCGCCCCCGGGCATATGCACGACACCCGGATGCCCTGGCCGCCGTAGGTGATCGACAGCCATTCGGCGTACCCGACCGCCGCGTGCTTGGTGGCGGCATAGACCCCGTCGCCGAGGCTCGTGAGGATCCCGGCCATCGACGCCGTCGTGATCAAGTGGCCCTCGCCCCGGGTGAGCCAGCCGGGCAACAGCGCGCGCGTGGCGTACACGTGGGCCATCACGTTCACCTGCCACTGCCGTTCCCACTCGGCGTTCGGGGCCTCCGGACCGCCGCCGCCGGAGATGCCGGCGTTCGCGAACCACAGCGCGATCGGCCCGACGCCGGCCTCGATCTCCTCGACCAGCGCCGCGGTGGCCGCCTCGTCGGCCACGTCGAGCACCCGCGGGAGCACCGTGCCGGCGGCCGCCGAGCGCGACGCGAGGGCCTCGACGCCGGGGGCGGCGAGGTCGGCCGCGACGACCGCGCGGGCGCCGGCGGCCAGGAGCGCCTCGGTCAGCGCGCCGCCGATGCCGCCGGCTGCCCCGGTGACCACACAGACCCGCCCTCGGGGGTCCATCAGGCGCTCCGGCCCGGGCCGTCGGGGCGCCCGGGGGTGAAGCGGACCGGGACCGACTCGAGGCCGAGCACGAAGTTGCCCCGCCGCATCGGCAGCGTGTCGTCGGTCGCCAGCTCGACGTCGGGCAAGCGCCGCAACAGTTCCTCGAACAGGATCCGCAGCTCGAGCCGGGCGAGGGGGGCACCGAGGCAATGGTGGCGGCCGTAGGCGCCGAAGGCGACGTGGTCGTTCGGGGTGCGGGTGACGTCGAAGCGGTACGGGTCGGCGAACACCCGCTCGTCGCGGTTGGCCGACGGGTACAGCAGCAGGATCCGGTCGCCCTCGCGGATCGTGAGGCCTTCCACCTCGACGTCCGCCGTCGCCGTCCGGTTCATGTTGCGCACCGGGGTGGTCCAGCGCAGCATCTCCTCGACCGCGCTCGGCACGAGCGACGGGTCACGGCGGACCTTGGCCAGCTCCTCGGGGTGGGCGAGCAACGCCGCCAACCCGCCGGAGATCACGTGGCGGGTGGTCTCGTCGCCGCCGACGAGGACGAGCATCGTCTCGAAGATCAGGTCCACGTCGCTCAACGGTCCCGACTCGTCATCGGCGTTGACGACGAGGCTGACGAGGTCCTCGCCCGGCACCCCGCGGCGTTCGGCCACCTTGCCCATGATGTAGGCGATCCACTCCCGCACCGCCTGTTCGACCTGGGGACGGATCTCGTCGCCGCCGGTGGCGAACAGGTCGGACCAGTGCAGCAGCGTGTGGTGGTCGGCCTCGGGGAGGCCCATCAGCTCGCCGATCATGTACATCGGCAGCGGGGTGGCGAGGTCGGCCACGACGTCGCACTCGCCGCGTTCGATCACCCCGTCGATCAGCTCGCCGACCTTTCGTCGCAAGTACGGCTCGTGGTCCTGCACCCGGCGCAAGGTGAAGCCGTGGCTGATGATCCGCCGCCGTCGGGTGTGCTCGGGCGGATCGAAGTTGATCATCGACGGCACCGAGCTCTCGGGCCGGGAGCCCTTGCCCGAGCAGAACGTGTGCCAGTCACGGGAGAAGCGGGTGACCAGGCCGTGCGAAGCTGCGCCCCACAGGCCGGTCTCGTCGTCCCAGTACAACGGAGCGTTGGCCCGCATCCATGCGGTGCGCTCCTCGAAGTCGGCGTAGAAGTCGGGGTCGAGAAGTCGGATGCCGTCCCGGGTCGGGTGGCCGGCCGGGCCGCGCCCCCCACGGTCGAGCGCCACCCGGTAGTCGGGCACCCCGTCGGCCGTCCCGGCCGGCTGCTCGGTGTCGGTCATGGCGGCACGCTACCCGGCATGCCGTCGCCCGGGCCCGGCTCCGGTGGCGGCCGCTAGGGTCCCCGGCGGGGGAGGCAGTGCTGTCACGTCGAGGAGGGGCACCATGACCGTTGCTGTTGCCGCACAGAAGCCGATCCACCAGACGCATCGCGTCGAGATCGACGGGGCCGTCGACGCCGACGGCCACATCCTGGAGCCGCCGGACCTGTGGGAGTCGTACATCGACCCGCAGTTCCGCGACCGGGCGCTGCGGTTCCGGATCGACGAGCACGGTCTCGAGGAGCTCGAGATCGCCGGCAAGCGGTCCCAGATGAGCAAGGGCGGGTTCCCGGCGACGCTCGGGGCCATGGGTGCCCCGGACCTCGCGGACATCCAGCTCAACCCGCAGCGCACGTACCTGAAGGAATCGCCGTACGGCGCGATGGACCCGCGCGAGCGCATCGAGCTGCTCGACGCCGAGCACATCGACCTCGCGATCCTTTACACGACGGTGGGCCTGCTGTGGGAGGCCGAGGTCACCGACCCGGCGCTCGCGCAGGCCTACACCAAGGCGTACAACCGTTGGATCTGTGAGTTCTGCGCGGACGAGCCGCGTCTCGTGCCGACGGCGCACCTGTCGCTGTCGGATCCGATCGCGGCCGCCAAGGAGCTCGAGCGGGCCGTCGGCGAGGGGGCCAAGGGCTGCTACGTGTGCCCGTTCACCCATGACGGCAAGCCGGTCGGGCATCCGGACCACGACGTCGTGTTCGCCGCCGCCCAGGACCTCGACGTCCCGTTCGCGCTGCATCCCACCTTCGAGCCGCAGTGGACCAAGGGGAACCGGATGGGCTCGTGGGAGAACGTGAAGAAGCTGCGCCTGCTCGCCTCGGTGTCGGCCTCCGACGGGATCCGGCACCAGTTCACGACGCTGTTCGACTACGCCGTGTTCGACAAGTTCCCGAACCTGCGGGTGCTCGTGCTCGAATCGGGTGGCGGCTGGATCGGCTACTGGCTCGACCGGATCGACGCGGTGTACGGCCACACGTTCGTCGGCCAGCGTCACCCGCTCAAGCACAAGCCGTCGGACTACTTCCGCAACCAGATCTGGATCAGCTGCGACCCGGACGAGCGGACGATCCCGGCGCTGGCCGAGCGGTTCGGCGTCGAGCGGTTCTTGTGGGCATCGGACTTCCCGCACGCCGACCACACGCCCGAGTACGTCGAGGACCTCAACGAGCTCATCGGGATGTTCCCGGCGGCCGACCAGGCGAAGTTCGCAGGCGGCAACGCCCGCGCGCTGTTCAAGATCTAGGCAGCCCGAGCCGCTCGGCCACCGCCGCGATGTGGTCGAGGTGGGCCTCGGTCGAGTCGAGGCCGAGGTTCATCGAGCAGACGGTGGCGTGGGTGCCGCCGGCCGATTCCCACTGCTCGATGGCCTCGACCGTCGCCGCGACCGTCTTGGCCCGCAACGCGATCAGCTCGAGGCCGTACCCTTCGGCGCTGCGGCCGGCGGCGTCGAGATGCGCACGCACCCGATCCCGTCCTTCGACGGCGTGCTCGACCGATCCGGCGAAGATGAAGCCGTCGCCGAGGTGGCCACCGCGCCGGAACGCGGCCTCGCCGAACCCGCCGACCCAGATCGGGATCGACCGCGTGGGTCGCGGGAGCACATTGCCGCGATCGATGCGATCGAACCGACCCTCGAAGCTCACGAGCGGCTCGCTCCACAACCGGCGCAGGTAGGGGATCTGCTCGTCGGCGCGCGGGCCCCGCGTGGCGAAGTCTTCGCCGAGGGCGTCGTACTCGACGTAGTTCCAGCCGACGCCGACACCGAGGCGGAACCGCTCGCCCGACAGCAGGTCGAGGTCCGCGCTCTGCTTGGCGACCAGCACGGTCTGGCGCTGCGGGAGGATCAACACCCCGGTCACCAGCTCGATCCGTTCGGTGCGGCCGGCCAGATAGGCGAACAGCACGAACGGATCGTGGAAGGGGTGCCGTTCGGTGTAGGGGCCCCACAGCTTGGGTTCGCGGTCGTGGGTGGCGCCCACGACGTGGTCGTACGCGAGCAGATGGTCGTAGCCGAGCGCTTCGGTGGCCGTGCCGAGGCGGCGGACCGCGTCGGGATCGCCACCGAGCTCGGTCTGGGGGTAGACGACGCCTACCCGGATCATGCCTGCGCCCAGAATTCGGAGAGCAGGCTCGCCCGTGCGTCGAGGTCGTCGAACATCCACCAGTGCCCGACGCCGTCGAGGTGCACCGCTCGGGCGCCGGCCACGGCGGCCATCGCCGCGGCGCGCTCGGGGCCGCCGGTGTAGGCGTCGGCCGTCGGGATCAGCGCCAGGCCCGGCCGTTGCCGAGCGGCCGCCAGCCGGGTGCCGAGGTTGGCGAGCGCGGGCTGCGCAGCGGACCGGTACAGGGCGAGGATGCAGCGGCCCATCTCGGCGTCGAGCGCACCGGCAAAGGTCCGGGCGATGTCGGCGGGCACGCCGAGGCCGACGAACAACGCCTCTTTGTCGGCGGTGGGAAGCTCGACCATGCCGGCGACGGCGTCCTCGCCGGCCCCGGCCGTCTGCCAGACCTGCGCGGCGTCGTGCCATACGTAGGTGGGGTGGAAGCAGCCGAGCAGGTCGCAGGTCCAGCTGCGCAGCAGGTCGGGCCGTTCGATCGCCACACCCATCACCAGCCCGCCACCCCAGTCGTGGCCGACGAGGTCCACGGGTTCGCCGAGGGCGGCGATCTCCCCGATCAGCCAGCGGGTGTACTCGGCACGGGTGGCGCCCCACCCGGCCGGGGTGGGCGCACCGAAGCCGGGCAAACGGGGGGTGACGATGTCGGTGCGTCCGAGCGCCGTGCGCAGCGGGCCCCACAGTTCGGCGGTCTCGGGATTGCCATGCACGAAGACGACGGGCATGGCGGCGAGCGTACGCGAGCGCCGGTCGGGCCCGGGGCGCCGCCTCAGCCGATGCGCAGCGGCTTGGGGATGGCGGCGCTGAGGACCTCCGGTTCACCCTCGGTGACGTGGACGTCGTCCTCGATGCGGATGCCTCCGAACCCCCGCAACCGGTCGACGGTCTCCCACACGACGGTGTCGGCGTGACGGGCCCGTATGGCCGGGTCGCCGAGCAGCGCCTCTATGAAGTACACGCCGGGCTCGACGCTGGTGATCATCCCGGCCTCGAGCGGACGGTCCGTGCGCAGGTAGCGCAACTGTGGGTGCGTCGAGCGCTCCCGGCCGGGCGGGTAGCCGCCGGCGTCGTGGACGGTCAGCCCGATCAGGTGGCCGAGGCCGTGCGGGAAGAACAGCGCGACGGCCCCGGACGACACGAGCTCGTCGGGTTCCCCGCGCAGGACGCCGAGCTCGACGAGACCGGTGCCGATCGTGCGGGCGGCGGCGAGGTGCACCTCGCGCCATTCGGTGCCGGGCCGGCACCGGTCGATCGACAGCTCGTGGGTGCGCAGGACCAACTGCCACAGGAAGCTCTGCACGTCGGTCGGCTCGGCGCCCACCACCATCGTGCGGGTGACGTCGCTCGCGTAGCCCTCGCACGACGCGCCGGCGTCCACGAGCAGCAGATCGCCGGGCTCGATGCGGCGAGCCGTCGGGAGGAAGTGGAGGACGGCACCGTTGGGGCCGCTCGCCACGATCGAGTCGTACGCGGTGCGGGGCGCGCCCGCCCGGAAGAAGCCGGCTTCGAGGCCGATCTGGATGTCGCGTTCGGTCATCCCGGCCCGGGTCTCGGCGAACAGCCAGGCGTATCCCACGGCGCTCATCCGAGCCGCCCGGCGCAGGGCGTCGAGCTCGGCGTCGTCTTTGTGGAGCCGGGTCTCCGCGATGCCGACCGACAGCTCGGCCTCACCGCCAGCGCCGGCGTTGCGCACCCGGCGTCCACGGCGGTGGCCGAGCCAGTCATCGAGCTCGGCGAGCGGTCGCCCGACCGGATCGGGTTCGGCTTCCCAGACGAGCTGATCGGCCGTGAGGCGCGGGGCGAACAACGCCCACGAACGCTCGGCGGCGTCGAAGGCGAGCACGGCGCCGGGCACGTCGGTGCCGGCCAGGTACTGGTGCTCGGGGTGGGCGCGGAAGGGGTGGTATTGATCGCTGCCCTCGATGGGGACCGGGGTCCCGGCCCGTACGAGCACGATGTCATCGGCGAGGCGCCAACGTGCCGCCACGCGGTCGCGGCGGCGCACCACGGCGTTGCTGGTCATGGCCCGGAACCCTACGGGGCGCCGGGCGGACGGGACCGGTCAGCGCACTGCGACGCTGCGCAGCGCCGGGAGCCAGTGCTCGAGTTGTGGGACCGCCGCGCCGGGGATCTTGGCGCCGTCGTCGGCCCGTCGCAGTGCCACGGCAGCCGCCCAGTCGGCTCGGGCCTCGGCGGCGGCGACCTCGGCGGGGCTGAGGTCGCCGCCCTGCGCCGCCAGCGTCGCGATGCTGCCGGGCGACAGCGTGGCCCGGTAGGCGGGATCGACCGTCACGAGGTATCGCTTGGCCTCGACGTGGGCCTCGACGAGGTCGGCCACCCGATCGCCGAGCAGGCCCCGCACGGCCGCCGCCCCGAGGCGGTGGTGGTCGGGTTGACCCGGTCCGTCCCAGGGGTGGGCGACATCGTGGACGAGGCCGGCGACCTGCAGTTCGACGTCGTCGGGTGCAGCCTCGGCGAGCAGCGCGGCGCACTGCAGCCCGTGGTCGAGTTCGCTGAAGGCGAGCGCCTCGTCGGATCCGAGGCCACCGAGATGGCGAAGGTGGTCGATCAGCTCGTCGAGGCCGGTGAAGATGCGCACCGTCTCACGGTAGGAAACCGAGGTGAACGGCAAGTGACGGCCGGGAATCAGCCGCCGGGTGCGGTGCTCCAGGGCTCGAGGCGCAGCCCTGCGCAGTCGTCGCGGAGCACGTTGCGGAGCCGGCCCGCCTCGGAGGTGTCGACGGCCAAGTTCCAGCGGGCCTTCACGGCGATCCAGTCGCCGACGTAGCGGCACCAGTCGTTGCGCTGAGGCGGCAGCCAGTTCGTCGGGTCCTTGTCGCCCTTGGCCCGGTTGGAGCTCGCCGTGACGGCGAGCAGGGAGCGCCGGTCCGACAGGTCGTTGGCAAAGGCCGTGCGCCGCGCCGGCGACCACGCCCACGCCCCGGAGTCCCACGCCTCTTTCAAGGCGACGACGTGGTCGATGTCCAACTCGGACGGGTCGGTCTCGCTCTTGCCGTCGTAGGTGCTGAGCCAGTCGCCGGTGATGACCCGGCAGCCGAAGGGGTCGACCTGCGCCGGGGATCGGCTGTCGCGGATCAGGACCGCTTCTCGCACGTTGCAGGCCCCCTGGCCGCTCGCAAGCCAGTGGGGGAACAGCGCCCGCTCGTAGCCGTCGGGCCGCTCCGGTGCGACGGTGAGCCCGGCGAGCACCTCGGTGGCGTCGAGGCGTCGGTCCGCCGTCGTGTCGGTCGGCGCCACGGTCGGGCTCGGCAGCACCGTCGCAGCGGTCGAGGTCGGCGCAGCGGTCGCCGAGACGGCGGAGGTCGCCGGTGTCCCCGGGGTCGCCGGTGTCGTGGGCGTCGCTGTCGGTCTCGGCACCGTGACCGCCGCTTGCGCGGCCGCCGTCGTGGCCGTCGAGTTGGCCGTCGAGTCGGTGGCCGTGCTGGCGACGGCCGTGCTGGCAACGGTCGGGGCGTCGCTGTCACCGCACGACGCCGCGGCGGTGAGGACCGCAAGCATCGCTATCGCCACGCGGCGCCAGGACTCCACCGAGCGGCAGGGTACTGCGGGCGGCGCGCTGCGGCCGGGAGGGGGTCAGCGGCGATTCGGGCGGTACTGCACGAGGACGACCCCGGCGATCGTGACCACACCGCCGAGGATCGTCAGCAAGGAGAGCCGCTCGTGGAGCAGCACGGCACCGAAGACCACGCCGAGGACCGTCGACAGGTAGGCGACCGCGCTGGCCTGCAGGCCCGTCGCCCGCCGGGTGAGCTCCGAGAACAGGACGAACGACAGTGCGAGGCCGAGCAGTGAGAGATAGGCGAACGACAGCCAGAACGTCCACGGAAACGACAACGACGAACGGTCGTCGGGTACGGCGGCCATCGACAGCAGCACGGCGGAGATGACCAGCTGCATGGCGACGACCATCGTGCGGTCGAGTCGGGGCAGCGGATACCGCTTGTACATCATCCCGCCGATCGCCGCCGTCAGCGCGGCGAGCAACCCGAAGACGATCCCGAGGGGGCGGACGTCGCCCTCGATCGCCCGCCACGCGACCAGGACCGTGCCGGCCATGCCGACGGCGAGACCGGCGATCGAGCGTGCCGACGTCGCCTCCCGAAGCAGCACGGGCGCAAGGACGGCGACGAACAGCGGCATGGTGTTCGACATGATCGCCACCAGCCCGGCGGGTGCATTCCGGGCGGCGAGGAACAGGAACGCCGTCGACATCGCCGTCATCGGTACGGCGATGGCCGCGATGCCGAGCCACTCCGCTCGGCCGCGCGGCCAGTCAGCGCCGCGTTGGCGGGAGATCATCGTCAACACCACGGCGCCGACCACGGCGCGGGCGGCGGCGACGGTGAGCGGGGGAACCGTACGGCCGGCGACACGCATCGCCACGGTGTTCATCGCCCAGAACGACGCCACGGTGCAGAACAGCACGACCATCGGCACGGCGGTCAACCCACCGCGCCGTTGCGTGACCGCAGCCATGCCGGCACCGTACCGCTCGGGGCTGCTACACCCGACCGGGTGGACGACACCGCACCCGTGGCCCCCGAGGACGTCAAGCAGGTCATCGTGATCCGGCGCGACCTCGGCATGCGGCGAGGCAAGGAGATCGCCCAGGGCGCCCATGCGTCGTCGGCCTGGTTGGTGTCGGCCGTCGCCGATGCGCTCGATCCGGCCACGGGGCGAGCCACGGTGACGCTCGATCCGGTCGCTGCCGCCTGGGTGACGACCTCGTGGCGCAAGGTGGCGCTGCAGGTCCGCGGGGAAGCGGAACTGCTCGCTCTCCACGACGAGGCGCAGGCGCGCGGCCTGCGCAGCCACCTCATCCGGGACTCGGGGCGCACCGAGTTCGGCGGGGTGCCCACCTACACCGCGCTCGCCATCGGTCCGGATCGCACGACGCGCATCGACGAGGTGACCGGACAGCTCGCGCTCTACTAGCCGCAGCGGTGTCGGGCCGGCCTGGCACGATGCCGAGCATGGACCTGGGGATCTGCGTACGTGACCGCCCGGCCGCCGAGGTCGCCCGCCTCGGTCGCTTCGCCGAGTCGGAGGGGTTCGGGGAGATCTGGGTGCCCGATCTGCGCGGTGGGGGCCCGGGCGGGCGTGATGCGTTCATCAGCCTGGGGGCGTTGTTCGAAGCGACGACGACGGTGCGCGCCGGTGTCGGCGTCGCTGCGGTGATCTTCCACGACGAAGCCGGACTGGCACGCGCGGCCGGCACGTTGAGCGAGCAGTCGACGGGGCGCTTCTCGTTGGGTATCGGCGTGTCGCATCGCGAGGCGGCGGGCACGCTGGCGCAGTACCCCGGCTCGCCGCTCGCCGAGATCCGCCGCTGGCTCGCTGCGCTCGAGCAACGCTCGCACGGCGGCGGCCTCGCGTTCGGCCGCGGGTTCCCGGTCCTCGTCGGCGCACTCGGTCCGAAGATGGTCGCGCTCGGGGCTGCCGCGTCCGACGGCCTCGTGCTCAACTGGCTCACCCCCGAGCACGCAGCGACCACGGTTGCGCAGGCCCGCGCCGCCGCCGGCCCGGGGCGGTCGCCCCGAACGGTGCTCTACGTGCGGATCTCGCCACGGGCGGCGGCCCACGCGGACGCCGTGGGCTACGACTCGCTCGCCAACTACCACCACCACTTCGTCGCCCAGGGCCTCACCACGCCCGAGGCGATCGTGACCGGCACCTGCTTGCCGGCCGACGATCCGACCGCGGTGCGCGACCGCCTCGCCGCCTACGCCGAGGCCGGGATCGACGTGCTCTGCTTGTACCCGCACGGGTTCGAGGAGGCCGACCGGGCGCGCGTGCTCGCCTCGATCCGGTAGGTTGGTTGTATCAAGCAACCATCGAACGATGGGGTGGAGGGTGGCATGGCGGAGGGAGCAGGACCGGCGTCGCTCGTGCCCGGGTTCACTGCGGCGCGGCTGCGTCTGGTGCTCGGGGCGCTGATGCTCTCGGTGTTCCTGTCGTCGATGGAATCGACGATCGTGTCGACGGCGCTGCCCACCATCGCCGGCGAGTTCAACGCGTTCGAGAGCTTCGCCTGGGTCGGCACGGCGTACATCGTGGCCTCGACGGTCTCGACGCCACTGCTGGGCAAGCTGTCGGACCTGTTCGGTCGCCGGGTCGTGTTCCAGTCCACGATGGCGGTGTTCTTCGTCGGGTCGCTGCTATGCGGTCTCGCCCGGTCGATGGACCAGTTGATCGCCTTCCGGGCCGTGCAGGGTGTGGGCGGCGGCGCCATCCAGGCCCTCGCCTTCGCCGTCGTCGGCGACATCCTTCCGCCGCGCGAGCGCGGCCGGTACATCGGGTTCTTCACGATGTCGTTCGCCGTGGCCGCCGTCGCCGGCCCGCTGCTCGGTGGGTTCATCATCCAGCACTGGAGCTGGGAATGGATCTTCCTGTGCAACCTGCCGCTGGTCGCGCTCGCCGGTGCGATCACCCACGTGGCGCTCCGGCTCCCGTTCACCCGCCGGCAGGCCCGGATCGACTGGCTCGGTGCCGGCCTGCTCGCAGGCGGCGTCGGCATCGGTCTGATCGCGCTCGAGCGGGGCCCGGCCGGATGGACGGAACCGCTCGTGCTCGGAGGGTTCGTCGCCAGCGTGGTGCTGATCGTCGGCTTCGTGCTGCAGGAACGGCGGGCGTCGGAGCCGATGTTGCCCCTGCGGCTGTTCCGCAATCGGGTCGTGCTGGCGTGCTGCGCGCTCGGCGTGGTGGTCAGCTCGTTCTCGTACGGCGCGTCCAGCTTCCTGCCCCTCTACTTCCAGGACGTGCTGTTCGTGTCCCCGACCGAGTCGGGGCTGCGGATGCTGCCGATCATGGCCGGCGTGGTGATCATGTCGACGACCAGCGGCCGTCTCATCGCCCGGACCGGCCGATACCGGATCTACCCGATCCTCGGGACCCTGGTCATGGGGCTCGGCGTGCTCGCGCTGACCCAGATCAGCGGGGACAGCTCCTACGTCTCGCTCGCGGTGCCGATGTTCCTGCTCGGCCTCGGCTCGGGGATGGTCTACCCGGTCACCTCGATCGCCACCCAGAACGCCTGTGAACTGCGGGACATGGGCGTGGCGACCGCGTCGCTGATGTTCTTCCGCTCGCTCGGGGGTTCGCTGGGGTTGGCCGTGTTCGGGACCATCCTGAACTCGACCATCCGGGCCGAACTGCCTGCCCGCACCGGGCTGTCCGCCGACGAGGCGGTGTCGTTGATCCGGGCACCTGAAGACATCGCTGCGCTGCCCGCCGAGGTGCGCTCGTCCGTCGTCGACGTGCTCGCCCAGGGGATCAGCACGATCTACTGGGTGTGCGCCGGGGTGATGGTCATCGGGATCGTGTGGGCGTTCCTGCTCCCCGAGTTGCCGTTGCGGGGCAAGGCGGGGATCACCGACAAGCTCTCGGAACCGGCGGCGAGCGCCGCCCACTGACGAAGGGACGGAACATGACCGAGCTCGCAGGCGACGACGTGGTGGTCGAGATCGACGACCCGGTGTGCGTGATCCGGCTCAACCGGCCGGCCACGCTCAACGCGCTGACCTACCCGATGCTGGCGACGATCCGACGCGCCGTCGACGCAGCTGCCGCCGACCCGCGCGTGGTCGGCATCGTCGTCACCGGGACGGGGCGTGGGTTCTGCTCGGGGCTCGATGCGTCGGTACTGCAGAGCACGGTGGGCGCCGGTTCAGGGGCGATGGGCACGGCCCCGGTCGCCGGGCGGGACGAGGTGCCCGGCCTGTTCACCTACCTGCTGGCGGTGCCCAAGCCGGTGATCGCCGCGGTCAACGGCGTCGCGGCGGGTGGCGGCCTGGTGCTCGCCTCGATGTGCGACCTGCGCTTCGCCGGCCCTGACGCCGCGTTCACCACGATCTTCTCCAAGCGTGGGCTCGCCGCCGAGCACGGCACCACGTGGATCCTTCCGCGTCTCGTCGGCGTCGGGCGTGCGCTGGACCTGCTGTGGACGTCTCGGCGGATCGACGCATTCGAAGCCCTGCGCATCGGCCTGGTCGAGGAACTCGCCGAGGGCGATCCGGTCGTGGCTGCCAGCGCCTACGTGCGCACGCTCGCCGAAACGGTGTCCCCGGCCTCGATGGCCGACGCGAAGCGGCTCGTGTACGCCCACCTCGGCACCGACTACCCCGAGGCGCTGTTCGAGATCGACGCGGTCACACGTGCGGCGATCGATCGACCCGACGCCCGGGAGGGAGCCGCTGCGCTCATCGAGCGGCGCCCTCCGCGGTTCCCCCGGCTGGGCTGAACCCCTCCGGCGCCGGGCGCGTCAGCCGTTCGGCCGCACCAGGATCTTCACGTGCTCGTCGGGCCGCGCGAGCGTGTCGAACGCCCCGGCCACCCCGTCGAGACCCACCTGCGCGGTCACCAGCGCCGCCGCGTCGATCCGCCCGTCGGCGATCGCCCGCATGCTCTCGGCGAATTCGGTCTCGTTCCAGCCCAGCACGAACGAGATCGAGAGCTCTTTGTTGATGCCGATCGCCGGCCAGAACCGGTCGGTCTGCATGCACAGGCCGGCGACGAGGATCTCCGAGCCGCGAGGCGCCGCTTGCATGGCCAGGTCGATCGTGCCGGGCACCCCGATCGCGTCGACGACCACCGTCGCGCCCCGGCCACCGGCGTGGCGCCAGGCGTCGAGCGGTGCGGTGTCGGCCGGATCGACCACCACCTGGGCGCCGAGTGCCGTCGCGAACCGGCGGCGGGTCGGGGAGAAGTCGGCACCGACCACGAGCGGCACCCCGGCCGCGACCAGGTTGGCGACGATGGCGAGCCCGACCGGACCGCAGCCGAGCACCACGGCCGATCCGAGCGCGACGGCGCGGCTTCGTCGCACGGCGTGCAGGCCGACCGCGAGCGGCTCGGTGAGGGCGAACAGTTCGGGGGCGACCCCGTCGGGCACCGGCACGCAGCCGGGCGCATCGACGACGAAACGCTGCGCGTAGCCGCCGGGCCAGTCGTTGGCGTAGCCCACGGACCGCACTGCGCCACCGGGGAGGCGGACGACGGGGTGGGGCGCCACCACCGTGCCCGGGCGCAGCCCGTCGACCCCGGAGCCGACCTCGAGCACCCGGGCGACGATCTCGTGGCCCATGACCAGGTCGGCATCCGGGTCGTAGTCGAACAGCGCCATGCCGCACGCCTTCGACGACGCCACCAGATCGGCGCCGTGACGCACCGCATGGAGATCGCTGCCGCAGATCCCGCAGGCGACGGTCTCGAGCAGCACCTGCCCGCGCCCGGGAACGGGTTCGGGCACGTCGTCGACGACGATGCGGCCGCCCCGCAGGACCGCAGCCCGCATCAGCGTTCCAGCTTGCGTGTGCCCTGCACGGCGAGGCGCTGCGGATCCATCAAGAACCGCACCGGCGGCAGGGTGACGTCGGCGCGGAAGGCGAACGACGTCATCGCCATCGTCGGGCGGATCCGCCCACCCATGCCCAACGCCTGCGGATCGGGCAGCTCGAGGATCGGCCGGCCCCGGTCGGCGGAGTGGATGACGTACTCCGGGTTCACCTGGGCGATCACGCCCTCGTCGCCGAGACGCAACAGGTGGAGGTTGTCGAACGCGAGCAGATCGGCTCCGGCGATCGGCTCGGGGTCGCCGGCGCCGAAGCGCAGCACCTCGGCGCCGCCGATCGCGGCGCGGCACTCGTACCGGTCGTGGCGAGCGGTGATCGCCACCTCGCCGACGGCGACGGGGAACCCCCAACCCGCCCGGAGCGCCTCGGCGGCGGCAGCGCTGTCGCACACCGCCGCCAGGCAGAAGCCCCGCGGGCGGATTCCGGCCCGCACGACGAGACGCATCTGGGCCAGCGAGAACGGCCCGACCGGGCTGTCGGCCACCTTCAACGCGAACGGCGAGATGTAGGGCGGGATCGACGGGTGCAGCGCCGGCGGGGTGAGCCCCAGCGTCGGGTCGGCGCGCACTTCCCAGTTCACCTGGATGGCGAGGACGCCTTCGAGTTCCCAGGTGTCGTCGCCGAGCGTGTCGACGTGCGGGGCACCGGCGAGCGCGGCGCTCGGGTCGAGGGTTCCGACGACGGGCATGTCAGGCCGCCTTGGCTTTGGCGGCGAAGTGGGGCATCACCTCGGCGGCGAACAGCCGCAGGCTGTCGAGCACCTGCTGCTGGGGAATCGACTCGGCGGTGTTGAGGATGAAGTTCACCCGATCCACGCCGCAGGCCTCCCACTTCTTCAGTTCGCGGGTGATCTGCTCCGGGTTCCCGATCGCGATCCCCTCCGGTGGCTGGCCGGCCTCACCCGGGGACTGCGCCTGGCGACGGGTGTTGGCCAGCAGGCCCGGCGACGGGTACCCCTTGGTGGGGAACGCCTCCTTGGCCATGTCGAGCTGCCCGGCGAGGTACTGGAACGTGCCGATCATCCGGCCGCCGGTGGCGATGCCGTTGGCGGAATCGTCGTGGCAGAACAGGAAGTTGGCCGCGCACAGCTGGTCGTTGACGAATGCGCCGGCCGGCGTGCAGTGCTGGATGCGGCGCCGGTACTCCTGCACGCGGCGCTCCTGCTCCTTGAACGTGGTGAAGTTGACCCCGAGGGCCCCCATGCCGCGGTCGGCCGCGTCGAACTCGGTGCCGGGCGTGGACACCGCCACCCACATCGGCGGATGCGGATCCTGGTACGGCTTGGGCAGCACCGAGCGCTCCGGCATCGAGAAGAACTCGCCCTCGAACGAGAACCGCTCGTTCATCCACATCTGCGGGATGGCGTGGACGAACTCGTCCCACGACTTCTTCGTCGTGTCCGGGTTCGCCCGGAACCCGCCGAGCTCGGTCCAGGTGGCCGACCGCCCGGTGCCGAACTCGAGCCGACCGCCCGACAGCAGGTCCAACACAGCGGCCCGCTCGGCGATGCGGATCGGGTGGTTGAACTCCGGCACGCACACGACGATCCCGTGGCCGACCCGGATGTTGGTGGTCTGCATGGCGCACGCCGTGAGGAACAGCTCCGGCGCCGAGCAGTGCGAGTACTCCTCGAGGAAGTGGTGCTCGACGGCCCACACCGTGTCGAAGCCGAGCTCGTCGGCCAGACGCACCTGTTCGAGCGCGTTCATGTAGACCTGGCGCTCGTGGTCGCGCGTCAGCGGACGCGGCACCGAGAGCTCGTAGAAGATCCCGAACTTCATGGTCCCCTCCTGCGGTTCTTCCCCTGGCGGAAGCGTACTGCGCGCTGCGGTCAGCCGATCCGGCCCCGCAGCGCCTGTAGCCAGTCGTCGGCCTCGCGCCAGCGGGTGTCGGCGTGCTCGCGGGCGCTGGCGGCGTGGGCGCCGGCGGCGGGATAGGAGCCGAGGAACTTCACCCCGCCCTGCTTCGCATGCAGGTCGCGCAGGGCGTCGGCCAGCAGTTCGCCGGCGAGGTGCCCGTCGACGTCGAGCACGAAGCAGTAGTCGCCGAGGCCGCCCCGCTTGGTCGGCCGGCTCTCGATCTTCGACAGGTTGATCCGTCGGGCGGCGAACTCCTGCAGGATCGACAGCAGGCTGCCTGGCTCGTCGGCCCGCTGGTAGACGACCACGCTCGTCTTGTCGTGTCCGGTGGGCGCCGGGATCCCGTCACGGGCCACGAGCAGGAACCGGGTCTGGTTCCCCTCGGCGTCGCTGAGGTCGTCGGTCAGCACGGTGAGCCCGTGGAGCGTCGCAGCGAGCGCCGGGCCGACGGCGACGAGGCCAGCGTCGTCGCTCGCGGCCACCAGGCGGGCCGCTTCGACCGTCGAGTTGGCGGCCCGCACCTCGGCGTGGGGCAGCCGTCGGCGCAGGAACCGTTGCACCTGTGCGGTGGCCATCGGCATCGAGATCACGGCGGTGACGGCGTCGAGGGTGGTGCCGGGCCGCCCCATCAGCACGTGCTCGATGTCGAGTACGACCTCGCGCTGGATCAGCAGGTCGTGGGTGAACGCGAGGTTGTCGATCGTCAGGTTGACCGTGCCTTCGAGGGCGTTCTCCACCGGAACGAAGCCGACGTCGAGCTCGCCCGAGGCGACGGCGTCGAGCACGTCGGGAATCGACACGTAGGGCACGGTGTCGGCCGCGGCGAGATCAGCCTGGGTCCGCAACGCCTGCTCGGTGAAGGTGCCCGCGGGCCCCAGGAAGCCGATCTTGGGCACGGGAGGTCAGGATAGTGACGTGGACCAGCTTCGACTCCGGACGATCCTCGACGACGTGGCCGCAGGCCGTCTCGACGCCGACACCGCGGCCCGGGCCCTGGCCCGGCTGCCGTGGGCCGACCTCGGGTACGCCCGCGTCGACCACCACCGCCACCTGCGCCAGGGCTTGCCGGAGGCGGTGTACGGGCCGGGCAAGTCGCCAGCGCACTGCGCCGGGATCGTCGGCGAGCTGCTCGCCCACGGCGACGGCCCGGTGATCCTCAGCCGGGCCGACACCGCCCAGGCCAAGGCCGCCCTCGCCGCCCATCCCGACGGTGTCGTCCACGGGACCGACCCGGCGACGCTCGTGTGGCGGCCGCGTCCGGTCACCCGGACCGAGCGGGTCGTCGTCGCCGCGGCCGGCACCGCCGACCTGGCCGTCGCCGACGAGTGCGCAGCGGTGCTCGGTGCCCACGGGTTCGCGCCGGTCCGCCTCACCGATGTCGGCGTCGCCGGCCTGCACCGGTTGCTGCCGCATGTCGACCTGCTCGCCGACGCCGACGCCGTCGTTGCGGTCGCCGGCATGGAGGGCGCACTCGCCAGCGTGATCGGTGGTCTGGTGGCGTGCCCGGTGGTGGCGGTGCCGACCTCGGTCGGGTACGGCGCCGGGCTGCAGGGCGTCACCGCGCTGCTCGCCATGCTGTCGAGCTGCGCGTCCGGGGTGACGGTGGTCGGGATCGACAACGGCTTCGGCGCTGCGGTCGCCGTGGCCCGGTTGTTGGGTCGCGGATGACCCGTCTCGCGTGGTTCTCGTGCCCGTCGGGGATCGCCGGTGACATGGCCCTCGGCGCGCTGCTCGACGCCGGCGCCCCGCTGTCCGCCGTTGCGGAGGCCGTCGGTCGGCTCGGTCTCGGCGACCGGATCCGCCTCGGCGCCGAGCCGGTGCAGCGCAACGGCCTCGCCGCCACCCGGGCCGTCGTCGACGTGGAGCACGGCGAGCACGACGGCCCTGGGCACGACGGGCACGGCCACGACGGGCACCGGCCGTGGGCGGAGATCGATGCCCGCCTCGCCGCGGCCGGCCTCGACGCCCGGGTCGAGGCCCGGGCCCGGTCCACGTTCCGGCTCCTGGCCGAGGAGGAGGGCCGACTGCACGGCGTCGCCCCCGAGGCCGTCGAGTTCCACGAGGTCGGCTCGCTCGACGCCATCGCCGACGTCGTCGGGGTGTGCGCCGCGCTGGAGGCGCTCGGGATCGACGAGGTGTGGGCGTCGCCGGTCGCGGTCGGGGCGGGAACGGCCCGCTCGGCCCACGGGGTGCTGCCCGTACCGGCGCCGGCCACTGCCGCGCTGCTGGCCCGGGCCGGCGCCCCCAGCTACGGCGTCGACATCGGGGTCGAGCTCGCGACGCCCACCGGCGCCGCATTGCTCGCTGCGCTGGCCCGGGGATTCGGGCCCCAGCCGGCGATGCTCGTCGACGCGATCGGCTACGGCGCCGGCGGACGCGAGCTGCCGGGGCGACCGAACGTGGTGCAGGTGCTCGTCGGCACGGCGAGCGGCGCCCGTGCGCAGGTCCTGGGCGGCGGCCCCGGTCAGCGGGCGGTCGAGCTGTGCGCCAACGTCGACGACGCCACCGGCGAGACGCTCGCCCACGCCGTGGCCCGGTTGCTGGCCGCCGGCGCGTTCGATGCCTGGGTCACCCCGATCGTGATGAAGAAGGGTCGCCCGGGGGCGACGGTCCATGCGCTGGTCGAGCCGAGCCTGGCCGAACCGGTCGCCGCGGTGCTCGTGGCCGAGACCGGCACGCTGGGATTGCGGGCCGTCGCGGTGGAGCGGTGGCCGCAGCTGCGCACCGAGACGGTGGTCGACGTCGCCGGGGTGGCGATCCGGGTGAAGCTCGGGGCGGGCCGGGCCAAGGTCGAGCACGACGACGCCGTCGTCGCGGCCGCCCGGCTCGAGCTGCCGTTGCGGGAGGTGCTGCGCCGGGCCGAGACGGCGGCGGCGGAGTTAGAGTCGCACCGGTGAGCCCCGGTCGCGAGGCGTTCGACGCGGTCGTCGTCGGCGCCGGGCCCAACGGGCTGACCGCAGCGGCCCGTCTGGCCCGGGCCGGGCGCTCGGTGCTGGTGCTGGAGCGGGCCGACCGCATCGGTGGCGGGGCCCGCACGGCGTCGCTGGGCGACCCCGACGTGGTGCACGACCTGTGCTCGGCCGTGCACCCGCTCGGCGTCGCCTCCCCGGCGTTCGGCGGGCTCGACCTCGCCGGGCGCGGGCTGCGGTGGGCGCACCCGGCCGTCCCGCTCGCCCACCCGGTCGACGACGACCGGGTCGGGGTCCTGCACCGTGGGCTCGATGCGACCGCCGCCGGTCTGGGCGCGGATGCCGACGGCTGGCGTCGGATGCTCGGCCCACTCGTACGGGGTTGGGACCCGTTGGTCGAGGGATTCCTCGGGCCGCTGCTGCCGTGGCCCCGTCGACCCGTGGCCCTGGCCCGCTTCGCCCGGGTCGGGCTGCGGTCGTCGGAGGCGTTGAGCCGGCGGTTCCGGGGGCCCGAGGCCGCAGCGCTGTTGGCCGGGTGCGCTGCGCACTCGTTCCTACGGCTCGATGCACCGTTCACCGGTGGACTCGGTCTGGTGCTCGCCGCCGCGGCCCATGCGGTCGGATGGCCTGTCGCCGTCGGCGGGTCGCAGGCCATCGCCGACGCGTTGGCCGCCGAGGTGATCGCGCACGGCGGCGAGATCCGCTGCGGGGTGGAGGTGCGGGCCCTCGGCGAGCTGCCGCCCCGGCGGGCGACGGTGCTCGACGTGACCCCCGAGCAGTACCTCGCCCTGGGGGGTCGACCGTCGTGGTGGTACCGGCGGTGGCGCCGCGCCCCGGGAACCTGCAAGGTCGACTACGTGCTCGACGCTCCGATGCCGTGGCGCCACGAGCCCTGCCGCCGGGCCGGCACCGTGCACCTCGGCGGGTCGAGCGCCGACGTCGCTGCGGCGGAGGCTGCGGTACTCGCCGGGCGGGTCGCTCCGGCGCCGTTCGTGCTCGTCGCCCAGCCGGCCGTGGCCGATCCGACGCGGCGCAGCGCCGATGGGCGCGAACCGTTGTGGGCCTACTGCCATGTGCCGAACGGCTCGCCGGTCGATGCCTCGGCGGCGATCGAGACGCAGTTCGACCGGTTCGCCCCCGGGTGGCGGGACCGGGTGCGCCAGCGGTGGGTGCGCACCGCAGTGGACACCGAGGCCCACGACCCGTCGATGCCCGGCGGGGACATCGCCGGTGGTTCGCTCGGCGGGCTCCAGCTCCTGGCCCGGCCCCGTCCGGGCCTCGACCCGTGGCGGACCCCGGAACCGGCCACCTGGCTGTGCTCGGCGTCGACCCCGCCCGGGGCCGGTGTCCACGGGATGTGCGGCTGGTGGGCGGCCGGCCGCGTCCTTGCGGCCGATCGCCGCCGGTGGCCTACAAGCCGACCGTAGCGAGGAGCTTGCGCAGCTCCGCACGGGTCAACTCGCCGCTGGCGCGCACCGCCACCGTGCTGTCGGCGTTCAACAACACGAAGTACGGGTAGGAGGTGAGGCCGAACGCCTTGGCCGATTCCATGGCGGCGGAGTCGGCGAGGACCGGTTTGGTCCAGTTCTCCTTGGCCAACCACTTCGACGGCGGGTAGTTCGGCGCGCTGGCCTGCACGCCGGTCGACACGGCGACGAGGTCGAGACCGGCGGGGATGCTGCCGTCGGCGAGCCACTTCACGACGCGGGGGACCTCGGCCTGGCAATGCGGGCACCAGTGGGCGACGAACAGGATCAGCCGCGGGCGTCCGGTCGCCGGGGTCACGGTGACGGCGTTGCCCGAGAAGTCCTTGCCCGACAACGTCGGGGCGGTCTTGCCGACCGCCGGGTCGGTGCCGTTGTCGGGGAGCGGCGCGAGAGCGGTGCCCGCGAGCGACACCGGTTGGTTCTGCGGTCCGACGGGTCCAGCCGAGGACGAGTCGTCGCCGCAGGCGGCGAGGGTGCCGAGGGCGAGTCCGGCGGCGAGCAGGACGGAGGCGAGGCGGGTCATGCGGGGTTCTCCCGGTCGGCGGGGCGGACGAGTACGAGCAGCGTGGTGCCGATCGCGACGAAACCGGCGAGGGCCATGAGCGGCAGGGTGACGAACCCGAACCGTTCGAACCAGATCAGGTTGCAGGGGTTCGCGATCTCGCACGCGCCCCCCTCGGTGAGCACGCCACGCTCGATGAGGTAGTGGTAACCGGACACCGCTGCGCCTGCAGCCGGGAAGGCCACGGCGTAACGCCAGACGCCGGCGTCCCGTCGCAGTGCGGCGATGCCGAGCAGCACGGCGAGCGGGTACATGGCGATGCGCTGGAACCAGCACAGCCGGCACGGGACGTAGTGGGCGACCTCGCTGAAGTACAGGCTGCCGGCCGTGGCTGCGACGGCCACCGCCCAGGCGAACCACAGGGCGAAGGGCCGCAGCGCCCGGAGCCGCCGGGGGGCCACGATCCGTACGACCACGAGCGCCACGGCGCCGCACGCGGCGGCGATGGCGAGTACGGAGGCGATGACCTGGACGGCGGGCGGCTGCATGGGGCGGGGGGCGCGGCGAACTGCCGGCACCTGCAGTCTCGCCCAGGTGGAGCCCGGTACGGTGGCAGCGTGCTGCCTGCGCTGGTCGACGCGACGTGGCTCGAGCCGCGTCTGGGTGCCTCCGGCCTCGTGGTCGCCGACGTGCGCTGGTATCTCGACGGGCGGTCCGGCCGAGCCGCGTACGAGTCCGGGCACCTCCCCGGATCGGTGTTCGTCGACCTCGACACCGAGCTCTCGGTGAGGGGCGCACCGACCGAGGGTCGCCACCCGCTGCCGTCGCCCGAGGCATTCGCCCGCGTGCTCGCCCGGCACGGCATCGGACCGCAGGACACGGTCGTCGCCTACGACGACACGGGCGGAGGCAGCGCCGCCCGCCTGGTCTGGATGTTGCGCCAGCTCGGTCAACCAGCAGCGCTCCTCGACGGTGGTCTGCGCACCTGGCCGGGCGCCTTCGAAGTCGGTGGTGGCACCGAGCGCCCGGCGGGCGCAGTGGCACCGCGACCCTGGCCGGCCGCGGCGCTGGCCGGCGTCGAGGAGGTTGCGTCGCTGCCCCCGGGGGTTGTGCTCGTCGACGCCCGCGCCCCCGAGCGGTTCCGTGGCGAGACCGAGCCGATCGACCCGCGTCCCGGCCACATTCCCGGGGCCCGGAACCTGCCCTGGACCGGCATCCTCGATCCGTCGTCGGGCCGGTTCGGCTCGGTCGAGTTCCTTCGGGCCCGGTTCGCCGCGATCGGCGTCGAGGCCGGGACGCCGATGGTCGCCTCGTGCGGCTCGGGGGTGTCGGCGTGTGCGCTGCTGCTCGCCCACGAGCACGCGGGGCTGGGATCGGCCCGCCTGTTCGTGGCGTCCTTCTCCGGCTGGTCGAATGATCCGCTACGGCCGATTGCGCTCGGTGGCGACTCGATCGGTACGGCGGGCTGAACGCCGGTAGCGTCGCGGGCCGTGCCCGATCCCGTCGATGCCCCCGTCGACGACCGCATGAGCGAGTCGGATGGAACCGATCTTGCGGGTCCCGGCCCCTCGGTCGGTGTTGCAGCGCTCGCGGAGTTGCGACGCAGCCGCCAGATGCGGCGGCGGGCGCAGGTCAACCGGTCCGATGCCCTCTATCAGGCGTATGTCACCGCCTTCATCAGCTCGGTGATCGTGCTCTACCTGTCGACGGTCGTCGGCGACGAGCCGATCTCGGCGTCGGGGTTGGAACGGGTCGTGCGTGACGGGCCCGGGGTCATCGGGCTGTTCTTCGCGTTCGCGCTGGCGATCGGCCTGCGGTCGGGGGCCCGGGGCGGTCCGGTCGCGGTCGAGCCGGCGGAGGTGCGCTTCGTGCTGCTTGCACCCGTCGCCCGCCGCCGGGTGCTCATCGGCCCGGCGCTCAAGCAACTCCGCTTCGCCGTGTTCGCCGCAGCAGTGGCCGGTGCGGCAGCGGGCCTGCTGGCCCACCGCCGGCTGGGACAGACCGCGCTCGGCTGGATCGCCGCTGGCGCCGGGGTGGGGGTACTCCTCGCCGTGGCGTTGCTCGGCGCAGCGCTCATCGCGAACGGGCTCCGCGTGCGGCAGTGGCTCGCCACCGTCGTCGCCGGTGCTCTGCTGGCGTGGGCCATTGCCGACCTCGCCGGCGAGGTCACGGCCCCCACGTCCGTGGCCGGTCGACTCGCCTTCACACCCATCGAATTCGAGGCCTTCGACCTACTCGCCGTCGGTGTGGTCGTCGCGATGCTCGGCGCCGGACTGCTACTGCTTGGCCGGGGGTCGCTCGAAGCCGCAGAGCGGCGCACGGTGCTCGTCGGCCAGCTGCGGTTCGCTGCCACCCTGCAGGATCTGCGCACCGTGATCCTGCTTCGCCGCCAGCTGGCCCAGGAGCTCCCGCGTCAGCGGCCCTGGCTGCGTATCCCGGGACGAGGCCGGTTCGTGCTCTGGCGTCGAGGTTGGCACGGTCTGGTCCGGTTCCCGCTGGCGCGGCTCGGCCGGGTCGTGCTGCTGACCGCCGGCGCGACGGCAGCCGTGCTGGGAACGGTCCACGGGACCAAACCGTTGGTCGTGGTCGCCGGGTTCGTTGCCTACGTCCTCGGCCTCGATCTCGTCGAGCCCTTGGCCCAGGAGGTCGATCACGACGAACGGGCGGAACGGTTACCCGTCGAGACCGGCCTGTTGCTCGCTCGCCACCTGCCGGCCTCGGCGGTGGCGGCCGTACTGTGCGGTGCGCTCGGTGCCGCCGGTGGCCTCGCCGTGGAGGGCACCGAGGGTCGCACGATCGTGGTAGCGGTCGTGCTTGCGCTCTCCTCGTCGCTTGGCGGCCTGGCGGGGGCGGTCGTGTCGACCGTCCAGGGCGCGCCGTCGGCGTCGACCACACCGTCGACGACGGATCAGGCGCTTCCGCCTGAGGTGGCCGGGATGCGGATCGTGGTTCGAGCGGTCTGGCCGGTGGCCGTCGCCGTGATCGGATCATTCCCCGCCTACCTCGTTGCGGACGCGATCGCAAAAGGCCGCGAGCCACTGCCGGCAGCCCTGCAGGGAGCCATGTTGGCGTCGCTGTTCATCGCCGGGACTGCGGCCTGGGTCCGCTTCCGGGAGCCGGCTCGTGCCTGGTTCCGTCAAGCGGTGGAGGACAGCAAAGCGAACGCCAGACAACGCCAGGTCGAGACCTCACCGACCGCCCGGAGGACCCGATGAACCCGCCCAAGGGCCGATCGAACCGCCATCCGACGCCGCCCAAGCGAGCGAGCGCCCCGAGCCGGGGTTCCGCCGCTCGCGGCACGCGCCCGCCGGACCGGCCAGCCAAACCGGCTCCGGCTCGTGCGGAGGCGCCTGCGCCCCCGGCCCCGACGCTGCCCCCTACCTATCTGACGGTCGACTCGCTCACGAAGGAGTACGGCGACCTGATCGCGCTCTCGCCCTTGACCCTTCGGGTGGAGCAGGGTGAGGCCATCGTCCTGCTCGGCCACAACGGCTCGGGCAAGACGACGCTGCTGCGCATGATCGCCGGGCTGCTCGAGCCGTCGGGCGGCACGAGCACCGTCGATGGGCATGCTGCGGGGTCGCTGCCGTCGCGGGCGACGGTGTCGTACCTCTCGGACACGCCCACCTTCTACGACGATCTGTCCGTTTGGGAGCACCTCGAGGTCGTCGCCCGACTGCACGGGGTGGCCGATTGGCAGCAGCAGGCCGCGGACCTGCTCGGCCATCTCGGGATCTACGAACGGGCCGACGACCTGCCGTCGAGGTTCTCGAGAGGGCTCCGCCAGAAGGCGGCCATCGCGCTCGCCTTCATCCGTCCGTTCGGGCTGCTGCTCGTCGACGAGCCCTTCGTCGGGCTCGACGCGGTCGGGAAGCAGGCGCTGCTCGAGCTGTTCGACCTCGCCCATGCCGACGGCGCGGCGCTGGTCGTGGCAACGCATGAGCTCGCATTCGTCGACCGGGTCGAGCGCTGCGTCGCGCTGCGTGACGGTCGATTGATTCACGACGGGCCGACCGCCGGGGTGGACGTACTTGCGCTGGTGAGTTGAGCGCAGGATGCCCCACCGGGGCGTGGGCGGCCCGATAGGGTACGGAGCCATGAGGGAGTACAGCTCGGTCAGTGCGTCGTCCTATGACATCCCGACGTTGGTGGCCCGCATCAACGAACGGGCCGCCGACGGGTGGCGGGTGGTGTCCGTGGTTGCGGCGGGGGCCGATGCCGTCGCGCTGCTTGAGCGCGAGCGGTCTGCGGATGCGCCAGTCGCCACGGAAGCGGCCGCTGCGGTGGTGGTGTCCGAGCCGGTCGCCGAACCCGCCGGGTGGGCCATCGACCCGACCCCGGCCGCGACGCCGGCTCCGGTTGCGTCCACGAGTACCTGGGGCGAGTCGGTTGCGGCCACGCCGGCCGCCGTTGTCGAACCGGTCGTCCAGGCCGTCGCCCCGGCGGCGCAGCCTGCTGCGCCGGTGACGCCGTCGGTCCCAGCCGGGTGGTATCCGGATCCCTCGGGCCGGTTCGAGCAGCGGTACTGGGACGGCACCCAGTGGACCGAGCACGTCGCCCGCCAGGGCCAGCAGTACACCGACCCGCCGGTTGCCTGACCCGTCACGGCCGCCCTCGGGGCTCCGGGCCACGTCGCTCGGCCACGCCGGCCTTCTGATCGAATCACGGTTCGGCTCGATCGTCTGCGACCCGTGGTTCCTCCCGGCGTTCTTCGGGTCCTGGTTCGTCTTCCCACGAAACGACCGGCTCGACCCGGACCTCGTCGCTCGCGTCGAGCGTGCCGACTTCCTCTACGTCTCGCACCTGCACGCCGATCACCTCGACGCGGCGTTCCTCGCCGAACACCTCGACCGTGACGTGACGGTCCTGGTCCCCGGGTTCCCGGGCGACGAGCTCGAGCGAGCGCTGCGCGGCCTCGGGTTCCGTCGGTTCCTCCGGACGCGCAACGGCGAAGAGGTCGATCTCGGCGGGATGCGGGTGGCGATCCACGTCGAGACGGCGATCAGCGACGGTCCACAGGGTGATTCGGCGCTCGTCGTCGGCGTCGACGACGTGTGGCTCGTCGACCAGAACGATTGCCGACCGCACGACCCGGCGGCGCTGTGCGGCCACGGGCCCGTCGCGCAGCACTGGCTGCAGTTCTCCGGGGCGATCTGGTACCCGATGGTCTACGACATCCCCGAAGCGGACAAGCGCAGCCTGGCCAAGGCCAAGGTCGACGCGCAGTTCTCCCGGGCGATGTCGTACGTGCGTGCCGTCGGGGCGGGGGTCGTCGCGCCGAGCGCAGGCCCGCCGGCCTTCCTCGATCCCGAGCTGTTCGGTGCGAACTGGATCACGGGGGAGGAGATCTCGATCTTCCCCGACCAGACCGAGTTCCTGCGCCGCCTGGAGCAGGCCGGCCTCCATACGGGACGCCTCGTCGTTCCCGGTACGGCGATCACCTCGACCCCGACGGGTTCCACCGTCGAGCAACCGGCGGACGAGGCGACCGTCCGGCGGCCGTTCGATGACAAGGCGGCCTATCTTGCGGAGTATCAGGCCGACTGGGCCCCCTGGCTACAAGCCCACCGTGCGTCGTGGCCGGCGCCGCACCCCGATCTGGTCGGACGCCTCGCCGCCTGGTGGGAGCCGCTGCTCGCAACGGCGCCGAGTCTGCGGACCGGGGTCGGCGGAGCATGCCTGCTGCGCTGTGGTGACACCGATGTCCTGGTCGACTTCCCGGCCGGCAAGGTCCGCGCACATCAGGGGGAGCCCTACCGCTTCCGGTTCGATATCGACCGCGGTCTCGTCGAGTCGGTCGTGGCCGTGCGGGCCGTCGACTGGTCGAATTCGCTGTTCCTGTCGTGCCGGTTCCGGGCCTGGCGCGAGGGCGCCTACAACGAGTTCCTCTACCACTTCTTCAAGTCGCTCTCCCCGCAGCGCATGGCGCGTGCCGAGGCCGAGGCACGGATCAAGATCGGTCTCCCGGCCACGGCGGTCGAGGAGGAGATCGCGCTCGACGGCTGGTTGGTCGAGCGGTACTGCCCGCACCGCCGGGCCGACCTGAGCCGGTTCGGGGAGGTGGCCGGTGGCGTGCTCACGTGCACCCTGCACGGCTGGCGGTTCGACCTGGCGACAGGGCGGTGCCTCACGGCGCAGGACCATCGGCTCCGGGTGCGACCCGCGTCCTGATCTCGTCTAGTCGTGCACCCAGACGCGCATGCCTCGGCGCAGCACGTCGTTGGCCCACATCCAGTCCATCGCCTCGAGGCTGACGCGTACGCACCCGTGGGAGGCGGGGACGTTCGGGACGCTGCCGTGGCCGTGGATCGCGACCCCGCCTTTGAAGTACTTCGGGCGGTAGAGCTCGCCGAGCTGACCGAACTCCCAGCCGTCGGTGTACTCCCGGTAGACCTTGAACACGCCCACCGGGGTGTGGGCGATGTCGGTGATCATCTCGCCGGTCTTCTGGTTCGGCTCGGTGTATTCCTTCTCGGTCCCGGTCGAGACGTTGAAGGCCCAGACGGTCGTGCCGCCCCGCAGCAGGTAGAGGACCTGGCGACCCTTGTCGACCTCGGCGAGGTCGCCGTCGGTGGAGACCCCGAGCCCGGCGACGCGAGAGGTCGCCTCGTTGAGCGCAGTCGCCGTGCGGGCGTCAACGGTGCCCGAGGCCGGCAGCCGGAGATGCTTCTGGAAGGCCATCACCGCCTGGCGGGTGACGCCGCCGTAGCGCCCGTCGACGTCGTCGAGCCAGAACCCCAGGTCGAGAAGCCGTCGTTGCAGCGCAACCACCGCCGGCCCGGTGGCGCCGACACGAAGCGCGGTGACCGGTGTGACCAGCGGGGGTGCCGCCAGCACGACCGGCGCCGCCACCGTCGTGGTGGGTGCGACGGTGGTGGTGGGTGCGACGGTGGTGGTGGGTGCAGCCGTCGTGGTGGGTGCAGCCGTCGTGGTGGGTGCAACGGTCGTCGTCGGAGCAGCCGTCGTCGTGGTGGTGGCTTCGACGGTGGTCGTGGGCGCGACGGTCGTAGCGGTCGTGGTCGCCACCACCGACGGGCTGAGGGCCGCGGCCGTCGAGCCGCCCGAGGAACACGACGATGCAACACCGACGAGCAACGTCACGCCGATGGCAACCACGCTGCGCTGCATCGGCATTGAGCCTACGGCAGCACCGTGGCGAACGGGTGGTGGGTCTCAGGCCCTCCGGTACCCCTGAGGGAGCTCCATCCAGATCGTGAGCCCGTACTTCACCCCGGCGGTGATCGGTTCGGTCGCATGGGGGTGGGTGACCAGCGACGGCCAGGTGACGAGTTCACCGATCGCGCTTGCGGCGGTGGAGAACCCTTGGCGGGGGAAGACGAGCGCGCCGCCGGTGAAACCGTCGTTCAACCGGATCGTCGCCGACAGTTGCGCGACGTCATGGTGAGCGCGCAGTTCGGTCTGGCCGAACGTCGAGTACTTGATCACGAACGCGTCCCGGAGGCCGTGGTACTCGACGAGCGGCCACCATCGCTGCGCTTGGGGTAGAAGCCGAACCAGCAGGTCGTCCTCGAGGTGGGCGTACAAGCGAGGGCTGATCGCGGCGAGCGACACCTCGTGGCCGGGCACGGGGTCGTCCTCCGCCGGCTCGAAGACCCCGACGGCCTCGGCGGCCCGGATCACCGTGGCGCAGAACGCCGGCGTCCAGAACGGACCGGCCAGCAGGTCCGTGCCGACCTTGCGCAGGGCGAACTGGGGATCGGCCGCGTCGTCGTAACGGAGGATCCGGGTGAGGTCCCGAGCGCCATCGTCGGCGAGCGCAGACCGCAACCGGCGCACCGCCGCTTCGTTGCGGCCGATCACGACCGGCGGTCGCAGACCTCGCTCGGCGTCGAGCAGGACGCCGCCGACCACCAGCGACCGGCCGTCGTCGAAACAGAGGTCGTGGAACACGCTTCCGTCGTCGATTCGCACCCGACCGGCGCGGGTTGCGGCCCGGGCGAGCGCACTCGCGGGTCCGGATGCGGCCGACCCATCGCCGGCGATCACCACCTCGCCGGGCACCGGTGCGAGCACCGTCGTCCGCTCGCCTGGTCCGATGACGACAGGGTCGTCGCCGGTCAGGTCTTGGGCGAGGTCTTGCCAACGAGCGCCGTCCGGGAGAGCGAGCAACCGGGGCAGCGACATGGACGCGGACCGTAGCGGCCGTCGTCCGGCGCCGGTTGCGGCGTCAGGCCCGCATCGCAGCGGCCTGCGCGGGGTCGAGATACTCCTCGACCCGGGTGACGCAGCCGTCGGCGCAGTGGATACGGAGCATCGCCGGGATCGTCAACGCCGTGCCGTCGGGGGCCGTGGCCCGCAGCACGTGCTGCTGCACGAATCCGCCGTCGACGACGAGGCGCCGCACCTCGGTGTAGCGCAGGCCCGACGCATGGGCGTGCATCCAGCCGAGCGTGCGGAGGTTCTGCTCGCGGGTCTGATCGACCATGTCGAAGTTGTGCCAGACGGCGACGTCGGCGGCGTAGATCGAACGGACCGCCTCTACGTCGCCGGCCTCGATGGCGGCGAAGAGTCGGTCGGCCAGGGCATCGATCTCCGCAGGCGTCATGGCCGGGACCCTAGCGGCGCGTCCGGGACTCGTCGGGACCGTTCGGGACCTCGGTCCGGTCCAGGCCCGTCCGCGTCCCCGGTACGGTGCGGCGAGATCCGGCGAGCGAGGCCGGCGACAGGAGGGTGGCATGCGGGACCAGAAGCTGGAGCGCTTGACGTCGACGGCGTTGTTCGCAGGGCTCGATCGACACGGTCTCGAGGCGGTTGCCGAGACCACGACCGAGATGCAGTTCCCGGCCGGGACGGTGCTCGCTCGCGAGGGCAGCCAGGGCCACGAGGCCTTCGTCGTCGTGTCTGGGTCGATCACCGTGTCGATCAGTGGGGACCAGGTGGGCACGATCGGCGCGGGCGAGGTGGCCGGTGAACTCGCCCTGCTCCTGCGCGAACCGCGTCAGGCCACGCTGACGGCTGCGACCGATGTCGACCTGTTGGTGATCGAACCCGGGCGCTTCCACACGCTGTTGGAGCAGCCGTCGATCGCTCGGGCCCTGGTGACTGCGCTCGCGCGCCGTCTCAGCAACGCCGACAAGGCGTTGCGTCACTGATCCGGCTGACTCGCCGCCCGGCTCAGGTGAACCGGTCGGCGAGCGGCGCCCAGGCGTCCAGGAGCCGTAGGTGTTCCTCGGCCGGGGCCGGCCACAGGGTCAGCACCGCTCGGGTGACCCCTTCGCCGGCGAGGCGCTCGAGTCCGGCGAGGTCGTCGGTGGCTCCGAGCACCGTGACGTCGAGCCGATCGGGGTCGCGGCCCTTGGTCGCCCACACGTCCCGCAGGCGGGTCAGGCGGTCGCCGAGGGACGCCCGTGCCGAGATCGGCAGCCAACCGTCGCCCCAGGTGCCGATGGCGTCGAACAGCTTCGGCCCCCATCCCCCGCCGAGGAGCACCGGGGGTCCACCGGCTTGGGCCGGTTTCGGGCGGGCGAGCGACGGGGCGAGGCGGACGTGCTCCCCGTCGAAGGCGGCAACCTCGTCCGTCCACAGGGCGCGCATGAGCGCAACCTTCTCGGCGACGGCGGCCCGTCGGGTGGCCCACACCGTGCCGTGGCTCTCGGCCTCTTCCCGGTTCCAGCCGTAGCCGATACCGAGGCGGACCCGGCCTCCCGAGAGGTGGTCGAGGGAGGCCACCTGCTTGGCGAGCCAGATGGCGTCGCGCTGCGCGATCAGCGTGACCGAGGTGCCGAGCAGGATCCGTTCGGTGACGGCCGCCGCCATCGACAAGGCCACGAACTGGTCCTGCATCCGCCAGTAGTAGTCGGGCAGGGGTTCGCCGGTGAGGCTGCCCGGCCACGGCGACTCCCGGCTGGTCGGGATGTGGCTGTGCTCGGGCAGCCAGAGCGAGTCGAACCCGCGCGTCTCGACGGCGCAAGCGAGCTCCACGGGATGGAGGGTGTCGTCGAGGCTGAAGCCGGTGATCCCGATGCGCACGACCGAAGCCTCGCAGAGGGCTGCGGCGACGAGCACGGCGGTCGGTACGGTCCCGCTCCATGTCCCCGTCGTCTACGTCGTCTGCGTCGTCTGCGTCGTCTGTGCCGGCTGTGCCGGCTGGGCCGGCTGGGCCGGCTTTTCCGGCTGCCGGCTGGGCCGCCGTCGCCGAGCTGCACCACCGCTTCCTGACCGGGGCGATCCTCACGATGGTGTCGCGCCGCGGCGGCCCGGTGGCGGCCGACGTGGTGTTCGGCCTGTTCCGCCGCCAACACCTGCAGAAGTTCCTGCCCGGGTTGGCCAAGCTCGGCCTCGACGACCGACCCGATGCGGTCAAAGCGGCCTCGTACCACTACCTCGCCAATGCGGTGGGCGGGGTCCTCGTCGAGCTGGTCGTCGAGCACGATCGCAAGGCGTGGGTGCGGTTCGTGCCACCGCGGTGGATGTACGACGGTGTCGCCATCTGTGGGGTGCCGTCGGAGGTGAGCCGGGCCGTGCTGCACGGCTGGTACGGCCACAACGGGGTGTCGCTCGGCAACCCGCGGCTGCGGTTCGTGTGCACCGGTCAGACGATGGACGGCCAGGCCGGCCTGTCGGGCTACTTCGAGGAGCTCGACCGCGACGTCGGCGCCGACGAGCGGGTGGTGTTCGCCCCCGGGGAGGAACCGCCGCGGTTCGATCCGGCGGCGGTGCCGGTGCTGCCGGCGTCGACCTGGCCGGCGACGCGTCTGGCCAAGGCGGCCCGGAACTACGCGATGGACTACGTCGCCAACCTGCTACCGCAGATGGCGGCCCGGCTCGGGCCGGCCGAGGCCGCGCACCTCGGGCGCATCACCGGCCGACTGGTCGGGATGAGCTACGGCGCGGCGGTGATCGGGATGCTCGACGGTCCGGCGGGGTGGCCCGGCGCCGGGCCCCACGGCATCGCCCGGGTG
>JBJTVH010000006.1:0-9211 GCA_046081125.1 Acidimicrobiales bacterium | reverse complement strand
CGACCGGTGGCACCGGTCGGGCAGCGCCCACCAGCCGGCATCACTTGATGCCCGCAGCCTCGCACTCCTTGGCGAGGTCCTTGCAGACCTCGTCTTTGGTGACGAACCCGTCGGCGATGACGTCCTTCACGTTCTCCTTGTAGATCGCGACCGGGGTGGCCAGCACCGAGGGCACCTCGGCGTTGGACTTGGTGTCCTTCACCGTGCCGCTCGTCGCCGGCTTCTCGCCCTTGGCCAGCGCGACCGCCGCCTTGGCCGCCGCCTCCGCCTCGGTCTTGATCGCCTTGTACACGGTCATGCACTGGTCACCCTTGAGGATGTTCCGCAGACCGTCCACGGTGGCGTCCTGACCCGTCACCGGAACCTGAAGGTTGTTCTTCTTCAGCACGGCGATCGCCGCACCGCCGAGACCGTCGTTGGCCGCAAGCACACCGTCGACCTTGCCACCGGCCTTGGCCAGCATCTGCTCGAAGATCTGGCCACCCTTGACGTTGTCCCAGTCCGGCACCGACTGGTCGTCGACGAGCGACCACTCCTTCGCGTCGAACTTGGGCTTGATCTTCGAGTCGTAGCCCTGCTTGAACAGCGTCGCGTTGTTGTCGGTCGGCGAGCCGTTCAGCACGGCGATCTTCGGGTTGCTCACCTTCTTGTCGGTGATGCACTTGACCAGACCGGTGCCCTGCAACTCGCCGACGGCCACATTGTTGAACGACACGTACACGTCCGCGCCGCCACCGAGGGTGAGCCGGTCGTAGTCGATGGTCTTGATCCCGGCGTCCTTGGCCTTCTTCAGGATCGTGGCCCCCGAGTCCGAGTCGAGGTTGACGATCATCAGGACCTTGACCTTCTGAGCGATCATCGAATCGGCGATGGTCGCCATCTTCTGCTTGTCGCCCTCGGCGTTCTGGATCACCGCCTCGAACCCGGCGCCCTTGATCGCCGCGTCCAGGAACTTGCGGTCGGCGGTCTCCCACCGAGCCGACGACTTCGAGTCGGGCAGGATGACGCCGATCTTCCCGCCCGCGCCGCCGGCGGCGGTGGTGGCGGTCCCGGCCTTGGTGGTGGCGCTGCCGGAGGTGCTGTCGTCGTCACCGCAGGCAGCGGCGACGAGGCCGAGCGCGGCGGTGAGCCCGATCGCGAGAGACGCGGTCTTGCGCATGAGCGTGGGTTCTCCTTGTGTTGGGTCGGTGGGGGTGGAGCCGACGGCCCGACCTACGACCGGTAATCCCCCCTGCGGAACCCCCGGACGGCCTCGGCACACACCCCGTTCGTTTTCTAGCCAAACGAACTGCAGGTGTCCAGAGTTGGAGCGCCCCGATCCGGCCCGGCGCCGACGGGCCTCGTCTGCCACGCTGGCGCCCGTGGACGGCTTCCCCGAGGGCTTCTTCGACCGGATGGACTCGCAGGACGACGCCGCGTTCTACGCGCCGACCCGGCTCGTCACACACATCGACGATGGCGCCATCGCCGCCGTGGCCCGTCTCTACGACGAGTTGGGGCTCACACGCGGGCGGGTGCTCGATCTGATGTCGTCATGGATCTCGCACTTCGCCACGCCACCCCAGGAACTGGTTGCGCTCGGGATGAACCCGCAGGAACTCGAGGCCAACGCCATGGCCACGTCCTGGGTCCGCCACGACCTGAACACCGAGCCGACGCTGCCGTTCGACGACGAACGGTTCGACGCCGCAGTGTGCTGCGTGTCGGTCGACTATCTGGTCCGGCCCCTCGAGGTGTTCCGCGAGGTCGCCCGGGTGCTCGTCCCCGGCGGCCTGTTCGTCTGCACCTTCTCCAACCGCTGTTTCCCGACCAAGGCCATCGCCGGGTGGCTGGCCAACGACGACCGGGGCCGGGTGGCCATCGTCGGGGAGTACTTCCGCCGGAGCGGCGGCTGGGCGGACGTGACCGCCCAGCAACGCCCCACCCCGGCCTGGGGCGATCCGCTCTTCGCTGTCTGGGCGCGGCGAGGCCTGGGGAAGTAACCTCCCTGGGCCTCCCTCGACGCTGATCGGTTCAGCCGAGCTCGGTGCCGACGATCGACACGAAGCTCACGCAGGCCCCCGGGGAGCCGCCGAGGTTGTGCGTCATGCCCATCGTCTTGCCCATCTCGGTGACCGAGCGGATCTGACGGGGCCCGGCCTCCTGGCGGAGTTGGGTCCAGCACTCGAACAACATGCGCAGGCCCGAGGCACCGATCGGATGACCGAACGACTTCAGGCCTCCATCGGGGTTGATGGGCAGCTCCCCGTCGAGGTCGTAGGAGCCGGCCAGCACCTCCTTCCAGCCCTGCCCGCGCTCGGCGAAGCCGAGGTCCTCCATGAGGACCAGCTCGGTCGGGGTGAAGCAGTCGTGCACCTCGGCCATCGCGAGCTGGTCGCGCGGGGAGGTGATCCCGGCCTGCTGGTAGGCGTCCTCGGCCGAGCGGACCACCTCGGTGAACGAGGTGTAGTCGTAGCTCGGGTCGATCGGGCCGGCCGCGGGGCCGGCGACGAACGACAGCGCCTTCACGTACAGCGGGTTCGCGCAGTACTTGTGGGCGTCCTCGGCCCGCACGATGATCGCCGCGGCGGAGCCGTCGGACACGCCCGAGCAGTCGAAGATCCCGAGCGGACCGGCCACCAGCGGCGAGCAGGCGATCGTCTCCTTCGGGACCTCCTTGCGGAACTGCGCCCGGGGGTTGAGCGCCCCGTTGCGGTGGTTCTTCCAGGCGATCCGGGTCAGGACCTCCTTCAGTTCGTCGTCGGCGACGCCGTACTTGTGGGAGTAGGCCGGAGCCAGCAGCGAGAACGACGCCGGGGCGGTGGTGGTGGCCGAGGTGCCGTCGTTGGCCGGGGCGCTGACGACGAGGCCGGAGTAACCCGAGTCCTTCAGCTTCTCGACCCCGATGGCCATGACCACGTCGTAGGCGCCCGAGGCGACGGCGTAGCAGGCGTTGCGGAACGCCTCCGAGCCGGTGGCGCAGAAGTTCTCGACGTGGGTGACCGGCTTGTAGTCGATCTTCAGCGGCCGGCTGAGGGTGAGGCCCGACAGGCCCGAGCCCATGGTGCCGAGCCAGAAGGCGTCGACGTCGCCGAGCTGGATGCCGGCCGAGCGCAGCGCCGCCTGCGACGACTCGATGAGCATGTCGTCGGTCGACCGGTCCCAGTGCTCACCGAAGTTGGTGCAGCCCATGCCGATGATCGCGACCTGGTCGCGGATGCCCTTGGATGCCATGTCAGTTGCTCCCCTGCGCGTTACGGATCGGTCGTGCCTTCCAGAAGTAATCGTGGATGCCGTCCTGGGTGTACAGGCGGCGGAACGTCATCTCGACGCGGTCCCCGATGCGCACGGCGGCGGGGTCGACGTCGGTCAGCTCGCACTGCATGCGGCCACCGCCGTCGAAGTCGACCACGGCGGCGACGACGGGCGGGGACAGCGAGAACGCCAGACGATCGACCGTGAAGGTGGCGATGGTGGCCGGAACATCGGCCATGCACACCGGCTCCATCTGGTCGATCGCACCCGAGCCCATCGACACCCGCGACGGCGGGAGGTGGAGGAAGCCACCTTCGTCCTTGGAGCCGTAGAACCCGTACTTCCACTTCGTCGACCGCAGCGACGGCGGACCGGCGGGACGCTCCGGCTCGGGCCGGCGCGGGGGTTCACGCTTGAGGAACCCGCGCCAGGTGAGGAACTGGGCGTAGGGCAGCGTGTCCTTGGTCGCAGCGATCTGCGCCCGGACGCTCGGACCGCGCTTGTAGGACGCGATCGCTGCGGTGGTGCGCAGCAACCACACCGTCACGCTGTCGGCAAGGGTGACCATCGCGATCGTCTGGCCGGGCTGGGCCCGGTCGAGCACGTCGGCGAGCACGATGCCGAACTGGGCAGCGCCGGCGTTTCCGATCTCCCCGGCGAGGTCGTCGGCATAGGCCTCGGCCCGAGCACCCACGGTCTTGGCCGACGCCTTCACGGCCCGCCCGTGCAGGCCAGTGAGGATGACGTGATCGAGATCGCCGCCGCTGAGGCCGGCGCCCTTGAGGGCGTCGCCCACCGCCTGCTCGACCAGCGGTGCGTACGCGAACTCGCCGAAGCGCTCCTCCCACTGTTTGGAGTAGGCCTCGCCCGGCACCCGCCACCGGTCGGTGAACTCGCCGGTGGCCACGGCACCGCCGATCGGCTCGGCGATCACATGGTCGCCTTCCCCGAACAGGATGGCCACCGCGCCGTCGCCGCCGTTGGACTCGTCGGCACCGCCGGGGAGGCCGGTGCGGATGTCGGACAGGATCGCCAGGCCGCCGGCCTGGTAGGCGGCCCAGGCCGCACCGACCGCTGACCCGACGGACCCGCATGCGTCGAACGCAGCGACGCCGGCATCGAGGCTGAGCGCCGCGTGGACGGCCGTCGCATTGGTCTTGTCGGCATAGGCCGGCGCCGTCGTCGAGAACCACAGCGTCGACGGCGACGAGCCGTCCGGCGCCTGTCGCAACGCCACGCGCCCGGCCTCCACGGCCATCGACGTGGTGTCCTCGTCGAAGGAAGCGACGGACCGGGCACCCTTCCCGCCCCCCGAGCCGAGCGACCCGGTGATCGCCTTGCGCTGCAATCGCCAATAGGGCAGATAGACCCCGTAGCTCACGATCCCCTTCATGCCCTCCCCTTCCTCGCGCCGGCCAGGCGCGGCGGACGCGTCTGCGCGGAGTCTACGGACCCCCCTGGGGTGCGTCCCAACAGCACGGAGCTTCATCCACGGTTCATCCGCAGGTGACCCGGGCGCCCGCAGGGCTCGGCACACTCGGACCCACGAGTTCTCCCCCCTGCGGAGAGCGTCGGGCGGGCCTGCACCCTCCCCCCAGCGGGCCCGCCCGACCGCAGCTCAGCCGGCGTAGTAGGGGTTTGCGCCGGTGGAGTGGTCGGTCGCGTCGATCACCCGCTCGATCACCGGCACGGCCTGCTTGATCATCGTCTGCACGCCCTGGAGCATCGTCATGCGGCTCATGGCGCAGCCGTGACAGCCTCCACCCATCGTCAGGTACGCATGGCCCTCGCCGTCGTGGCCGATGAAGGTGACGAACCCGCCGTGGGCGTCGAGCGCCGGGTTGACCTCGGCCGCGATCACGGCTTCCACCTCGGCCGACAGCGCATCGCCGGTGATCAGGTTGCCGAGGTGCACCGGCCGCGGCCGGTTCGGGTTGCGCAGCACGAAGCCGTCGAGTTCGTGGTCGAGCACCGCGCCCTCGAGGTGCACGGTGTCCTTGGCCGGGATGATCACACGGAGTCCGTCGTGGCTGCGCACGACGTCGGTGAGCGCCGCTTTGGTGATCACCTGGAACGACATGTCGTAGGTGAACTCCGCGCCGGTGTCGGCGACGATCTCGATCCGGATCCCGAGACGGTCACCCTCTGGTTCACTGTCGCGGAGCTCGGCCAGCTTGATGCGGGCCGGCTCAGTCACCGTGATGACGAGATCGGCCGGGCCGGTGCCGGTCAACTCCCCGGCCACCGTGGTCCCCAGCTCCGAACCCAGTTCGGTACCCAGCTCGGGAGTCGTGTCCGGCATGCTCGACATGCGAAGCACGCTACCGTCGTCGTCGCCGCGCCGTCCGTTCGGAGGAAGCCATGACCGTCGAACAGCTCGCCGCGCTGCGCACTGAGGCCGACACCTTGGTCGCCGCCTGCCGACTCGCCGGCCCCGACGCGCCGGTGCCGTCCTGTCCGGGCTGGGACATCGCAGCGCTCGCCGGCCATGTCGGGTTCGTGCACCGATGGGCGGCACGGATCGTCACGACCGGCAACCGACCCGGCAAGGGCGAACTCGGCGAGCGACCCGACCGCACCGGCGCGATCGACTACCTCGCCGCCGGCATCGCCCCGTTGATCGACGCGCTCGGCGCAGCGGACCCGACCGCACCGTGCTGGAACTTCTCGCCGGCGCCGCAGGTGGCGGGTTTCTGGCTGCGCCGCCAGGTGCAGGAGACCGCCGTGCACCGCTGGGACGCCCAGACCGCCACGGGGACCCAGACGCCGATCGCGGCCGCCGTCGCCGCCGACGGCCTCGCCGAGGTGTTCGACGTCCAGATCCCGCAGGTGCTCGCGGTCCCGGACCGCCCGAGGGTCGACCTCGGCGGCTCGCTCCATCTCCACTGCACCGACACCGAAGGCGAGTGGACGTTCCGGATCGACGGCGGGGCGCTCTCGGTCACCGTCGGGCACAGCAAGGGCGACGTCGCCCTGCGCGGGCCGGCATCGCAGCTGCTGCTGTCGATGTGGCGCCGGGTGCCGGTGTCGGCCGACGGCCTCGAGGTGTTCGGCGACCGAGCGGTGCTCGACCGCCTGCTCGCCATGCCCTGGATCTGACCCCCGACGACACCGCGACGACGCCTCGACGGGCCCCTCCGGCGGTTCAGTACCGGGCCACCGCCCCGCCACCGTCGCACTCGATCCGTTGGCCCGTGACGTAGCCGGCCCCTTCGGAGCACAGCCACAGCACTACCTTGGCCACGTCGAGCGGTTGGCACACCCGCCCGAACGGCGACGTGTCGTCGAGTTCGCGGATGTTCCCGACGCCACGGGTCGCTCGTGCGAGCCGAACCCCCATGTCGGTCTCGACGAGTCCGGGCGCCACCACGTTCACGTGGATGCCGAGATCGCGGACCTCCTTCGCGAGCGTGAAGGCCAGGGCCTCCATCGCCGCCTTGCCCATGTTGTACGGCGCGCCGTTCCCCATGTTGTGCCGCGTGGCGACCGAGGAGATCATCACGATGTCACCGCGGGGCCGGGTTCGCATGGACGGGATCACCAGCCGGGACAGGTGGTGCGGGCCGAACGCATGGGTGCGCACCACGCGCTCCATCTCGGCCGGATCGGTGTCGGCCACCCCCCGGCCCTTCGACGCGATGCCGGCGTTGCACACGAGCAGGTCGACGTGGCCGAAGTCGGCGAGCACGGCATCGACCATCGCCGCGTCCTCGGCGGCATCCTCCACCGCCGCCCGGTAGGCCCTGGCGCGCCCGCCGGCCTCCCCGATCGCTGCGACCGTCGCCTCGGCCGCCTCCGCATCGCGGTGGTAGTTCACGGCGACCGCCGCCCCTTCGGCGGCGAGCAGTTCGCTGATGCCCCGGCCGATCCCGCGGCCGCCACCGCTGACGATCGCCACGCGTCCGTCGAGTAGTCCCATGACGTGTGCACTCCCTCCCCGGCCCCCTCGGCCCGTGTGTGCGAAGGTTGCACCGTGCAAGAAGGCAGCCGCAATGCCGCAGCGCCCCGGCCGGACGCGCTCGGCGGCATCGCGGCCGTCGTGGTCGGCATCGTCGTGCTGAGCGTCGGCTCCACGATCGTGAAGTGGTCGGGCGCGACCGGGTCCGTCGTCGCGTTCTGGCGACTGCTCGTCGGTGCCGGGATCTGGTTCGCCGTGCTCGGGTTCCGCCAGGTCCGGATCACAGCGGCAGACCTGCGCCGCACCGTCCCCGTCGGCATGTTGTTCGGCTTCAACATCTCGCTGTTCTTCACCGGCGTGCGCATGACGCGTGTCGCGAACGTCGAGTTCATCGGCACCCTCAGCCCGGTGCTCGTGGTGCCGGCTGCTGCGCTCCTGCTCGGCGAACGGATTCGCGGCCGGATCATCGGCGCCGGGCTCGTTGCGCTCGGCGGGGTGGCGATCGTGCTGCTCGGCTCGCCGAAGGTGGCCGGCGACGACAACGTCGCCGGCGACCTGCTGGCCGCCGGCGCAGTCGTCACCTGGTCCCTCTACCTGCTCGGCGCCAAGCGGATCCGCCAGACGATGGACACGAAGGTGTTCATGGCCGGCATGACCCTGGGTGCCATCGTCGGTGCCGCACCGGTTGCGGTCGGCTCGGGCGACCTGTTCGGGCTCGACGGTCGTGGCTGGCTCACGGTCGGGATCCTCGCCGTGCTCTCGGGCACGGTCGCGCACGGCTGTCTCACGTGGGCCCAACGGCATCTCGCCGTGTCGACGATCGCCATGATGCAGTTGGCCCAGCCCGGCCTGGCGACGCTGTGGGCGTTCCTCGTGCTCGACGAGAGCATCGCAGCGGTCCAGGTCGCCGGCATGGCGCTCGTCGTTGTCGGTGTCGGCGCGATCGCCGTCGAGTCGAGCCGACCAAGGAGCCGGCCCGATGCAACCGTCCGCAGTGCGCCCGGCGAGCCCGGTGTCTCGCCGATCGGGGCCGAACCCTGACCGCCCGTTAGTCTCTCGTGCAAACACAGGGGAGCTCGCAGGAACGGCGGGCTGAGAGGGCGGTCGCCACCGCCGACCCGGGAACCTGATCTGGGTAATGCCAGCGGAGGGAGCACGTGGTCCGTCAAGCCGTCGTCGTGATCGGTGGGCATCCGCCGGACCGTCGCGTCCGACCGATGCTCCCGGCCCGCGCGCTGGTGATCGCTGCGGACTCGGGTTGGGACCACGCCACGGCGATCGGCCTCGTGCCCGACCTGCTGGTCGGCGATCTGGATTCGATCTCCGCCGCCGGCCTCGCCGCCGCCGAGGCGGCCGGCACGCCGATCACGAAGTACCCCACGGCGAAGGATGCGACCGACACCGAGTTGGCGCTGCTCGCTGCGGTCTCGCACGGCGCCGGGCACCTCACCGTGGTCAGCGGCGGCGGGGACCGGCTCGACCACCTCCTCGGCACCCTGTTCGCGCTGGCGCTACCGGCGTTGCACGCAGTGACGGTGGAGGCCTGGGTGGGGAGCTGTCACGTGGCGCTCGTGGCGGCGGGGCGCACGGTCACCGTGGCCGCTCGTGTCGGCGAAGTCCTCACCCTGCTGCCCGTCGGCGGCTCGGCGTCGGGCATCACCACCGGCGGGCTCGCCTACCCCCTGTGCGACGAGGAACTCACGGCCGGCACCAGCCGCGGGTTGTCCAACGTCGTCGAGTGCACCCCGGTCACCGTCACCGTCGGGACCGGCACCGTGTTCGTCCTACGTCCGGAGGCACTGCCATGAAAACGACACATATCCTCGCCGGCCTGGCCACCCTGGCCCTCGCCGGGGCGGCCTGCTCGTCGTCGTCGGAGTCGTCCGGCGCCGTCACCGTGCGCCTGCTCACCCACGACAGCTTCGCTGCGTCGAAGGGCATCTTCGACGACTTCACCAAGGCCACCGGGATCACCGTCGAGGTCATCCAGGGCAACGACGCCGGCGCCACGCTCAACAAGGCCATCCTGACCAAGGGCAACCCGGAGGCCGACCTCCTCTGGGGGGTCGACAACACCCT
>JBJTVH010000005.1:0-2428 GCA_046081125.1 Acidimicrobiales bacterium | reverse complement strand
GGCGGACTGCCACCGCGCGTCCCGGTTCGCGGCACGAAGCTTGCGGGACTGCTCATCGTGACGGCGAAGGTGCTCTCGGTACAGGCCGCTGCGACGGCGCACCCGATACTGGAACAACGGCTCGGGGAGCCCAGCGGCCGTGGCTCCGAGCCGCACGGCTCGGGTCCAGTGCTCCCAATCCTCGTAGCCTGCGGCCTGGTGGTCGGAGAAGCCCCGAGTGCGTTCGTACACCGATCGGCGGGCGACGCTCGAGACGGAGAACCGGTTCTCGGCGAGCAAGCCTTGTGGGGTGGGTGGCGCGGGCACCCAGGTGCCCGATTCGTCCCCGAACAAGGCGACCTCCGGGGTGACGAGGTCGATTTCGGGGTGGGTTCGCAGGAACGCCACCGCCTTCTCGAGGTACGTCGGTGCCAGTAGGTCGTCGGCGTCCAGCGGGAGAACATACCGACCCCGGGCGTGCCACAGCGCCTGGTTGCGGGCGCCGACGAGCCCACGGTTCGGGCCGGCAAAGCACCGGATCCGCGAGTCGCCGGCCTGGGCGAGTGCCTCGATGCGGGCGAGGGAGGCCTCGTCGTCGGTGCCGTCGTTCCAGACGACCAGTTCCCAATCGGTGAGGGTCTGGCCCTGTAGCGACGCGATGGTCTCGGCGAGTACTTCAGTTGGGTTGTAGCAGGCCATCACCAGGCTCACCGTCGGCGCGTCGGGGCCTGGCTGTGCGAGCTGGACCGGCCAGCGATGTGGCCGCGCCGGATCGGGGTCGGGGCCCGCTGGTGCGAGCGGCAGATCCGGTTGCGAGGACAGGCGCCGGGCAAGGCGGTTGAGCGGGTCGGCAATGCGTCGCGCCCGGGACCCTTGGATCGCCCCGAGAGCGCTTCTCGACCGCTCGGCGGCTTGTTGGATCCGGGCCAGATGGGCGAGCACCCGGCCGTGGTGCTCCTCGGCGGCCCGGCGCTGTCGCTCGGCATCCTCCCAGCGGGCCTGCGCGGCCTCGGCGGCAGCGCGGGCCAACTCGAACGTCGCCGAGGCCGGCGCGGGCCTCCGGTCCGGCCGGCGTGATGCGTCGGGCCGGTCTGCGGGTTGGGCGTCGAACTCGCGCAGAAGCGTCGTCCACTGCGCCACCATCGCGTCCTGGCCGAAGCGCGAGTCGAGACCGGCCGCGGCCCCGCAACGCAGGGTGGCGAGCAGTGCCGAGTCGCCGAGGAGGGCGTCGACCGCGTCGGCGAACCCCTCGCGATCGTCGGGGGCGAGGACGAGGCCGTTGACCCCGTGCTGGACGACCTCGTCGTTCCCACCGACGTCGGTCACGACGACGGGTACGCCCAGCGCGAGGGCTTCCATGACCACCTGTGGGATCCCCTCGACCTCAGAGGTCAGCACCAACAGATCGCACTGGCGGATCACGTCGCTGCCGAGCGGCACGCTGCCGATCCAGTGCAGCGATGGGACCCGGGCCTCGGCATCGCGCAGGGCGCCGGCCAGCGGGCCTTCCCCTGCCACGACGACGTCGGCTCGCAGCGCGCACCGCTCGGCCACGGTGACGACCCACTCCGGCCGCTTCTCCGACGACAGACGCCCAACCCAGCCGACGAGCGGTATCCCGGCTCGCCGCCAGGGGGCCCGGTCGAGGTCGACGACACCCGGGCTCGTCGGTGCCGGTGGGGGCATGCCGACGTAGAAGGTCTCGAGCGGGTAGCCCGGGTCGTACACGGTCTCGATGCAGCGGCGCAGCCGGTCGGTGATGGTGAGTGTGCGATCGAGGTGGGCGGCGTTGCGAAGGTTGTCGGCGAGGTGGCCCAAGTGATTGAACAGCACATCGACGACGCTGCATCCCCACACGGTGCGGGTGAGGCGGGCCACGACGTCGTTGAGCGCGGTGGCGCCGAAGTTCACCACCACCGGTCGCGCCAGCCGGGCGATCAGTGCGATCAGGGCGTCCTGCTGGATGCCGTCGGGAACAGCGGTGAGGTCGTAGACGAATGGGGTGAGGGTCCGTAGGTCCTCGATGCTCGACGCCGTCTCGGGAGGCAGGGCAACGGTGCCGACGACCACGACGGTGCGCCCGGTGCGACGACCTTCCTCGGTGAGGACCCGCACGAGGCGCTCGCCGCCCCCGACCCGGGCCAGGAACGGGGTGACGAGCACCACCGGCCGGTCGGTGTCGGCCGGGAGACGCCACAGGTCGTCGAGGAGCTCGGCGGTCGAGGGGAACCCGAGCTCGGCCCGCAACGGGTGTCCGCCAGCCATCGGCTCGGTGCCGGGGGCGAGGGCGGCGCTCCATAGGGCCGCTTCGAGCTCTGTTGGAGCGAGCACGGTCCCGGCGGGCAGGGACAAGGCGGCCCGGGCGGCGGCGCCGCCGGCGCCGGCCGGCGCACCGACAACGCACGGGTCGGCGAAGCGGGGATCGTCGGCCGGGTGCCCTGCGGTGAAC
>JBJTVH010000004.1:0-132975 GCA_046081125.1 Acidimicrobiales bacterium | reverse complement strand
CTCCGTCGGCGACGGCCATGGCCGCAGCCGACGGGACTCCGACGACCCACCCCACGACGTGACGGCCGTCCGTCGATACCGCCGGTACCGAGCGGGCACCGCTCGGGCCGTCGATCAACAGCCTGAGCTCGCCCGGCGGGTTCGCCCGACTGATCGGGGCGGTTGCGGTGAGCGCTGTCTGGAGGTTGCCGCCGTCGCCACGGGAGAGGGCGAACCAGCCGCCGACGAGCAGCGCACCCCCGACACCGGCTGCGACCGCCAAGCCCGTGAGTCGTCGCGGCGCCCTCGACGACCGAGTCTCGACGAGACGGTGCGCCACATCGCCGACCTCGGCGCTCCGCCCGGCGAAACCGGCAGACCCGAGTTCGGAGGGATGACGCCAGCGGCGCTCCGACGCCGGTGGGAGCCCGGTGCTCGCGTCCTCGTCGCCCGGGTCCCCGTCGCTCACGTGGCGGGAGCGTAGGGGTGGCGATGCGCCTGTGGGGTCGCGACCCCGGGTGGTTCGCCGGCACGCCTTGGGTCCAGCCGACGATGCAGGACCTCGCACTAGTCTGCGGGTGTGCTGCCGCCTGCTGAGGGTGACGACTGGTTCGCGGTGAGCACGAATGTGCTCCCGGTAGCGGTCGCGTACCAGTGGTCGGTGCTTCCCTCGTGCGGGGCCGTGGTGCTGTTCTCGGGCACGGTTCGCGACCATGCCGAAGGTCGGGACGGGGTGACCCATCTGACCTACGAGGCCTACGAAGAGCAGGTCGTCCCGGTGTTCGGGAGGATCGCTTCCGAGATGCGTCGCCGCTGGCCCTCCGTCGGCCGGGTTGCGATGCTGCATCGGGTCGGTCGATTGCTGCTCGGGGAGTCGTCCGTCGTCGTCGCGGTGTCGGCGGCCCATCGCGGTGAGGCCTTCGAGGCGGCGCGGTTCGGTATCGACACGCTGAAGACCTCGGCGCCGATCTGGAAGCGCGAGTCCTGGGAGGACGGCGAGGATTGGGGTACGGGGGCGCAGGCGATCGTCGACGTCCCGGGCGAAGGGATCTGAGCGCTGGCCCGGGATCTCGCCATCGATCTCGGCACGGCGAACACCCTCGTGTACTCGCGCGGGCGCGGCATCGTGCTGAACGAGCCGTCGGTGATCGCCCTCAACAGCCAGAGCGGAGAGGTGCTCGCCACTGGCCGGGAGGCCTGGCAGATGATCGGTCGAACCCCCGGCTACATCGTCGCCGTCCGGCCGCTTCGGGGTGGGGCGATCACCGACTTCGACATCACCGAGCGCATGATTCGCCTGTTGCTGCAGCGCGTGGGTGTCAGCCGGTTCAACCGACCGCGCGTCGTGATCTGCGTTCCGTCGGCGATCACCGAGGTCGAGAAGCGTGCGGTCACCGAGGCGGCACGGCGCGCCGGCGCGTCGGATCCCCAATTGATCGAACAGCCCATGGCTGCGGCGATCGGTGCCGGGCTTCCGATCGGTGAGCCGGTCGGGAACATGGTCATCGACATCGGCGGCGGGACGAGTGAGACCGCAGTGATCTCGCTCGGTGGCATCGTGGCGCTCGAGGCCGTTCGTCTGGGCAGCTTCGACCTGGACAACGCCATCCAGGCCTATGTGCGTCGGGAGTACGGGATCGCGATCGGCGAACGGACCGCCGAGGAGATCAAGGTGGCGATCGGATCGGCCTATCCCACCGAGGACGAACTCCATGCCGAGGTGCGTGGCCGAGATCTCGTCACCGGTCTGCCCAAGACGGTCGTGCTGTCCCCGACGGAGGTGCGCGAGGCCGTCGAGGAGGTGGTGCAGGCGATCATCGACTCGGTGGTCCGATGCCTGTCCAAAGCGCCGCCCGAGCTCAGCCAGGACTTCTTGCGGCGGGGGATCTCGCTCGTCGGTGGTGGCGGGATGCTGCGAGGGCTCGACCGTCGGCTGGCGATCGAGACACGCGTCCCGGTGCACCTGGTGGAGGCACCGCTCGAGTCCGTGGTCCTCGGTGCCGGCCACTGCATCGAGAACTACGACGCGTTCAAGCTCATGTTCATGGGCGCGCGCCGCTGAGGAGCGCGGCGTTGCGCCGCGTTCACTGGGGGACGATGAAGGACTCGTAGCGGTTGGTGGCCGCGGCGCCCTCGTCGTCGGCGGTGCGCAGGTCGAGGTCGAGCACGAGCAGGCCGCTCGTGTCGGGGACGATGAACGAGACCGTACCGATGCGGACGCAGCTGTCGGCCGGAACGGTGCCCGTCCAACGCCAACCGTGGCTGCCGCCGGTCCAGGTCATCCGAGCGGCGACCTCGGTGTCGCCCAGCGGGCGGCGGAGGTCGCTCACCACGTGGAGGTCGAGGGCGAGCGCTTCGCCTGGCGCAACCGTCGCAGGGAGCCGGTCGGCCACGACGATGACGGGTCGGCATGCGTCCACGAGGGCGTGGTAGGCGGGCTTGGCGGCTCGGTCGTGCCCGAGCAGGCTCCAGCTGATCGCCGGCTGCGCGTCGGCGAGGAGGAACACGCAGAAGCCGCCGGTCGGCCGGTACTTCAACCGGCGCAGGGTCTCGACGTGGTAGCGCACGACGTCGGCCTGATGCCGCTGCGTTGCGGCAGCCCAATCGGCGAAGCGGGAGTAGTGCGCCGGGGGCACGTGGCGCTGGAACGGTTCGAGTTGCAGGCAATGGTGGGCCTGCAGATGCCCCCAGTCGAGCTCCGGCCACCGTTCGGGTTCGGCGAACTCGGCGTCGATGGGGACGGCCTGGGCGCCGAACTCGCTGACGAAGCGCACGAGCCGGGGTGCGGCGGCAGCGAAGCCGGGCAGGTCGCGCTCGTCGCCGTGGTACCAACCGAAGTAGAGGTGGCTGTCCGTGCCGTCGAACAGGGGTGCGTGGGGCAAGGCGCCCGATTGGGCGATGACCGGTCGCGATTCGTCGGCACGGGTGATGGAACGTCGCACGGCCCGGTCGAGGATGGTCCGGTTCCAGGTCGGCAGTTGCTGGGCGGCCGCGAAGCGGGCCTTGAGTCGGCGGTCGATCCGGCCTCCGACCGGGGGATCGATGGCGAACGGCTCGTTGTGGCCGCACCACAGCGCCACCGACGGGTGATGCGCGAGGAGATCGACCATCTCGGTGGCCTGACGTACCGCCTGGTCCTTGACGGTGCGCGCGTAGCCCCACTGCAGCGGGAAGTCCTGCCAAACGAGCATCCCGGCCTCGTCGGCAGCGTCGTAGAACTCGGGGCGAGCCACGTGGGCGTGCACGCGAATGAGATCGAGCCCGGCCTCCTTGGCCAGTTCGACATCGCGTCGGATCTCGTCGGCGGTCGCGTCGCCGAGGGCCGCTCGGGTCGGTCCGAGGTTGGCCCCCTTGAGGAAGAGCCGCTCACCGTTCACGGACATCACCCAGTCGTGCATGGCGATCTGCCGCAGACCCGTGCGCCGTTCTGCCTGATCGCTCACCTGGCCGTCGACCACCACCGTTGCGCCAACCGTCGCCAGCGCGGCGTCTCCGAGGGACCAGGGCCACCACAGCTTGGGCTGGTCGACGCCGAAGCTCCAGCGCAGGGCGTTACGACCGGCGGCCACCGGGTGCTCCACCTCGCGCTCGACCCGATCGTCGAGCCGCAGGACGGTCCGCACGGTGCGCGGCTGGTCGGCGTCGTACGTGGCGTGTACGTCGACGACCGCTCGGTCGGCATCGACCTCGCGGCACAGGACCCGCAGCCGTTCGATCCGCACCGGTCCGGTCTGCTCGACGACGACGGGGCGCCACAGCCCGGCCGGGTTCCACGATGGGTCCATGGCGTCCCAGTGCTGGAACACGCCGGTGACGGCACGCTTGGCCGTGCGATCGCGCGGGGGCGAGCAGTTGACCTCGATCGCGATCACGTGCTCGGACCCGAGCCGCGCGAGGTCGGTGATCTCGAGGCTGTGCGGGAAGAAATAGCCCTCGGGGTCCCCCAGGTAGGCGCCGTCGAACCACACGTCAGCCTGGTAGAAGACACCCCCCAGCACCACCCAGGTGCGGGTCCCGGGCTCGCCGGCGTCGAGTGCGAACCGGGTGCGGTGGATCAACGGGCCGTCGTGGCGGGTGAACGCCGGCACCGAGCGCCAGTGCGAAGGCACGGGAACCGGCTCCCACCCGTCGTCGTCGAACCCGATCCCGAACGCGGCGCGACGCAGATCGTCGTCGGCGGGTGCGGCCCGCCACATTCCGGAGAGGTCCAACGACCATCGCTGCATCCTGATCGGGAACGTATCCAACGTCGAGCAGGTAGGTTGCGATCATGTCGTCGCGTCCTGCAACCCTCGGCCAGCTCCGCGAATCCGGCTGGCGGTCGGTCCCGGTCAAGGAGGAGATCCGCGCCAATGCGGTGCGGCGGATCGCGGCGGGAGATCCGCTTTTCGAGCACGTGCTCGGCTACGAGGACACCGTCATGCCGCAGCTCGAGAACGCGCTTCTGGCTGGCCACGACGTGATCTTCCTCGGGGAGCGCGGACAGGCCAAGACCCGGATCATCCGCAGCCTGGTCGGCCTGCTCGACGAATGGATGCCGGTGGTCGCCGGTAGCGAGATCAACGACGATCCGTACCACCCGGTGTCGCGTCACGCTCGGGAACTCGTCCGCGAGCGCGGGGACGACACGCCCATCGAATGGGTGCACCGCGAGGACCGTTACGGCGAGAAGCTCGCGACGCCCGACACCTCGATCGCCGACCTGATCGGCGAGGTGGACCCGATCAAGGTCGCCGAGGGTCGCTATCTGTCCGATGAGCTGACGCTCCACTACGGCCTCGTCCCGCGGACCAACCGGGGGATCTTTGCGATCAACGAGCTTCCCGACCTCGCCGAGCGTATCCAGGTGGGTCTGCTCAACGTGCTCGAGGAGCGCGACGTGCAGATCCGGGGCTACAAGATCCGCCTGCCGCTCGATGTGATCCTCTTTGCCTCGGCGAATCCGGACGACTACACGAACCGCGGTCGGATCATCACGCCCCTGAAGGACCGGTTCGGGAGCCAGATCCGCACGCATTACCCCCTCGAGACGAGCACCGAGGTCGCGATCATGCGCCAGGAGGCGGCGCCGTTGTCGATCGGTGACGTCGAGGTCCGCGTGCCGCGGTTCATGGAAGACGTGGTGGCCACGTTCTCCCACCTGGCCCGCCAGTCGAGCAACGTGAACCAGCGCTCGGGTGTATCGGTCCGCCTCAGCGTCGCCAACGTCGAAGTGTTGGCGGCCAACGCCGTGCGCCGCAGCCTCCGCTCGGGCGACCGCACGGTCGTGCCCCGGGTGTGCGACCTCGGAGCGCTGGCAGCCTCGACGGCTGGCAAGGTCGAGATCGAATCGCTCGAGGAGGGCCGCGACGGCCAGATCATCGAGAACCTGCTGCGGTCCGCCGTGCTCGGGGTTTTCAAAGAGCGCGTCTCGCAGGGCGAGGTGCGGGAGGTCCTGTCGGCCTTCGAGGAGGGCCTGACGGTCAACACCGGCGAGGACATCGCGGCGGCCGAGTTGGCGGCGGTCATCGATCGGGTGCCGAACCTGCGCGCCTCGGTCCTCGGGCTCACCGACGGCGACGAGTCCGTCGGCGCGGTGGCGAGCGCTGTCGAGTTCATCCTCGAAGGGCTCCACTTGTCCAAGCGACTCAACAAGGACTCGTCCGGCACGCGAGCCACCTACCGCGGCCGGAGCTGACCAGCGGTCAGCTCGGCACGATCGAGCTGACCGCCTCGGCGATCGGGCCGGGATGGCGGTCCTCGTCGAGGAACCCGGTGCGGCGGTCGACGGGCTGATCGAGCGGGTCGATCCCGGGCGACCACCACAACGCTTCGAGTCGGCCCGCCGCCAACTCGGCGAGCGACGGTCGCAGCGATTCGACGCAGTGGGCGACCTCGATCCGGCCAAGGCCCGGCGGTGGTACGAGCGTGAGATGGAGTGGCCGCTCGGGGGCTTGTTCGACGAGCCGCTGCCCGATTCCGGCGACGTCGTCGGCCTTCGCGGGGACGCTGACCACGGCTCCGAGCACGTCGAGTGCGCCGGCGAGGTCGTGGACCTCCCGTGCGGCCAACCCGGGCACTTCGACCACGCCGTCGCGCAACGCTCGCAGCCAGAGCGACCACAGCGTCGCGTCCCGCCGCCGCGCCGCCGCAGCGGCGGGGATCGTCTGGTCGGCGGGCCGGACGACTTCCAGCTCGAGCAGGGTCGCCACCGGCGGCCCCCCACGGAGCACCCGCCAGGCGTCGCGCCAGGCCACGGCGAAGGTGCGCAGCGCTTCGGCGTGGCGGCGCGGGTCGTCCCGTCCGGGTGGCGCGCCACCGCCGAGCCATCCCCGCTGGGCCAGGCGGGTCGGCCGGTCGATCGGACACCAGCCGGCGACGCCGTCCCCGAGGTGTTCGGCGGCGGTCGCGACGTAGCGGGGCCACCAGCGAGACGCCGCCCGCTCGTCGTCCCAGCCGCCGGCGTCGTCGAACCACGCCGGAGAGACACCCTCGAACAGCGAGAGCCACACGGCGACCCCGGCTTCCCGAGCGGCGGCGAGCACCCCTCGATACCACTCGATCGTGGCGTGATCCGGTCCGGCTGGGGTGGGGACCAGGCGCGACCAGTCGACCGGCAGCCGCACGGCGCGCACCCCATGGGCCGCAAGAACCGTCAGATCTTCCGCCGCTCGGGTGGCCATGCCGTTGGGGCGGGCAGGCGCCCGCCGGTCGGCATGGTCCGACGTCGGGGCGTACCCCAGGGACACGACGAGCGGACAGGCGACCCCGAGTGCGATCACGCGACGAACGGCGAGCGGGTCCACAGCTCGCCGGTGTCGTTGCGCTCCTTGGGCTCGACCTCCCCGGAGAGCTCGACGACCTCCATGGCTTCCGGAAAGCCGCGCAGATCGATGGTGCCGTGTGGCTGCGCGACGACGCCGGCTGGCAGTTCGGCGGTGATCGCTGCCGGAGCGAGCACCTCCCAGGGCCCCGCGACGTCGCACAGACGGGCGGCGAGGTTGACCGCCGATCCGATGTAGTCGTCGCCCTCGAACAGCAGCGCGTAGCCGGTGGCGAGCCCGGCGCGCAGGTTGAGCGGCCGAACGGCTCGACGGCACCGGTGTTCGAGCTCCAGGGTGGCGGCGACGGCGTCGGGCTGATCGACCGCAACGATCATGCAGCCGTCGCCGAGCCACTTCGCAATGCGCACCCCTCGCTCGGAAGCGACCTCTCGGGCGATCGCCCGGAAGGTGGACAGGATCGCGCCAGCAGCGTCGTCGCCGTGACTTGCGGTGTAATTCGTGAAGCCACCAAGGTCCACGAACACGAACGTGCGGGGTACGCGCATGACGTCCCATAGGCTAGGTGATCGGGGGGGCAAGGCGGTGTGCCCATACCGATGGCAGCCGCTAGGGTAAAGGTTTACGCACGAATTTCGAGTGGGGGTTGTCGTGTCGACGGTCGAACTCGATCGGGCGAATACCGCTGCGGGCGCAGACCGGTCACGGCTGGCCGGACCTGTCCGCCGATGGCAGCGCGCCGGTTGGCGACGCCGGCGGTCGGTCGCCCAGTTGATCGTCGGTCTCGCTGCGCTGGTAATCGGCGGGCTCGGTTCGTCGCTCGTGTCGTTCGTGACCACCCCGAACGGCGACACGGTGGAACAGCGCGCGGTCACCTGGGCCCGCAATCACGGCTTCGGTCGGCTCGTCGACGCCGTCGAGCGATGGGTCTTCTCCGAGCCACCGTCGACCCGGCCGGCCGACGAACTGGCGCTCACCGTGCCGGTGACGCCGCCGCCCATCGAGACGACGGCTCCGGCGACCCCGGCGACCACGACGGCGGTGCCGACCACGGCGCCGGCGACGACGATGCCCTCACCGCAGGCCCCGGTTACGCAAGTGTCGGTGACGACGGTGGCGCCGACGGTCCCCCCGACCACGGTCCCCCCGCCGCCGGCGCGCCCGGGCGACCTGGCGCCCGTCGTCGGTCCGGCGCTCGAGGGTGAAGGTGTTTGGGTACCCGTTGCGTCGGCTGGTGGCCACCCGGCCGTGTGGGCCACGTCGTGGCGTCCGTCGACGGCGTACCCGTCGGTGATCGGAAGCTTCGCCGTGATCGATCAGCGGCACGTCCGCGTCGGAATGTTCAACGGCTCGGACGTTCCCGGGGGCAAGGATTGGGGCCTGGGCAACAAGGTGCCGGCCGAACTGCAGCCGATGGTCATTGCGGCGTTCAACGGCGGTTTCCGCTTCGAGCACATCAAGGGTGGCTACAAGACCGAGGGTCGGGTCGTGCGGCCGCTGCTCGACGGGGAGGCCACCCTCGCCGTCGACCGCAACGGCAAGGCGACGGTCGGAGCGTTCGGACGTGACCTCGTCGATGACGGCACCTGGGTGTCGTTCCGGCAGAACCTCCCGCTCCTCGTCGACGGGGGCAAGCCGATGGTGCGCGACAGCAAGGGTGTCTGGTGGGGCGCCGACTTCGGCAACCAGATGTTCGTGCTGCGCTCGTCGGTCTGCGTGCTCGCCGACGGGCGCCTCATGTACGGCGCCGTTGGCAAGGTGGACGCCATCATGCTGTCCGACGTGCTCGCATCGATGGGGTGCGTCCGGGCCATGCAGCTCGACATCAACGGCACCTGGCCGACGTTCTTCACGTACGCGCATGGCCCTGACGGGCAGATCACCCCGGCCTTGCTCGATCGCCGGATGGGCGGCGATCGGGCCCGGTACCTGAAGGGCTCGACGCGGGAGTTCTTTGCGTTCTTCGATGCGCCGAATCTGCCGGCCGGGAACGTCCTGCAGGCCATCGGCAGCTGAGCGTTCCGGCTCCTCGGATGGGGGGGTAGCCTCCCGCCATGGCGCTTCGCTTTACGTATTCCCGTTGGGACGGAACCCAGAAGGGGTTCGACCTCGATGCTGACGCCATCCTCGACGAGATCACCGACGACCTGCTTTACCACGGCGATCTCAACAATGCGCTGCGCCGCATGATGCAGAACGGCTTCAAGGATCGGAACGGCGAGAAGCTCCAGGGGATCCGCGAGCTGATGGAGAAGCTGCGGCGCAAGCGCCAGGACACCCTCGAGCGCCACGACCTCGGCGGGGTGTACGACGACATCGCCCAAGAGCTGCGCGACGTGGTGGACGCCGAGCGTCAGTCCCTCGACCAGCGCCGTCAGGAGGCCGCCGCCTCCCCCGATCCGCGTCAGCAGGAGCTGGGCCGCCAGACCGCCGACGACAAGCAGTTCCAACTCGACATGCTCCCGCCCGACCTGGCCGGGCAGGTGCGCGAGCTCCAGCAGTACGACTTCACCTCCGCCGAGGCCCAGCAACGGTTCGAGGAGCTGCTCGACCGGCTGCGCCAGCAGCTGATGCAGCAGTACGTCAACCAGATGGCCGGCGCGATGCAGAACATCGACGAAGCCCAGATGCAGCGGATGAAGGACATGATGTCGAGCCTCAACGAGATGCTCGACAAGCGGTCCCGGGGTGAGGACCCGGGCTTCGAGGAGTTCATGCAGCGCTTCGGGGACTTCTTCCCCGAGAACCCGCAGAACCTCGACGAGCTGCTCGAGGTGATGGCCCAGCGCATGGCGAACATGCAGCGGATGCTCAACTCGATGACGCCCGAGCAGCGCGCCCAACTTCAGGGCCTGAGCGAGCAGCTCCTGCAGGACATGGATCTCAACTGGCAGGTCCAGCAGCTCGGCGAGCACCTCCGCGGCCTGTTCCCGAAGATGGGATGGGAGCAGCGCTACGACTTCTCAGGTCAGGATCCGCTCGGGTTCGCCGAGGCCGCCCAGCTCTTCGACCAGCTCGGCGACATGGATCAGCTCGAGCAGCTGTTGCGGGGCGCAACCAACCCCGGTGCCCTCGCCGAAGCCGACCTCGACAAGGTCTCCGATCTGCTGGGCGACGATGCGGCGCGGTCGCTCGAGCGGCTCGCCGAACTGGCGAAGATGCTCGAGAACGCCGGGCTGATCGAAAACAAGGAAGGCCGCTACGAGCTCACCCCTCGAGGCATCCGCAAGATCGGTGCGAATGCGCTCGAAGATCTGTTCGCCAAACTCACCAAGGACAAGATGGGCGGCCACCAGATCGCCCGTACGGGTATTGGCCACGAGCGCACCTACGACTCGAAGCCCTACGAGTTCGGCGACCCGTTCAACCTTGACCTGCACCGCACGATCCGCAACGCGATCACCCGGCAAGGTTCGGGCACGCCGGTTCGGCTGTCGTCGGAGGATTTCGAGATCGAGCGAACCGAGGTGCTCACGCGGTCCTCGACGGTGCTGATGCTCGACTTGTCGTTGTCGATGCCGATGCGGGACAACTTCCTCCCGGCGAAGAAGGTGGCGATGGCACTGCACTCGCTCATCTCCACACAGTTCCCGCGTGACTACCTCGGCATCGTCGGCTTCTCGGAGGTGGCCAGGATCCTGAAGGCCGAACAGCTCCCCGAGGTGTCGTGGGACTTCGTGTACGGCACGAACATGCAGCACGCCTTCCTGCTCAGCCGGCAGCTGCTGGCGCGTCAGACCGGCACCAAGCAGATCATCATGATCACCGACGGCGAGCCGACCGCCCACATCGAACCCGACGGCGAGGTGTTCTTCTCGTACCCGCCCGTGCCCGAGACGGTGCAGGCCACCCTGCGAGAGGTGCAGCGCTGCACGCGGGACGGCATCCGGATCAACACCTTCATGCTCGACGCCAATGCCTACCTCAAGGCCTTCGTCGAGAAGATCACCAAGATGAACCGGGGGCGGGCGTTCTACACGACCCCGGAAAACCTGGGCGACTACGTACTCGTCGATTTCATCGAGCACAAGCGTTCGCTCAGCCGCCGGGGGAACCGCCGAGGGGCCTAGTCCCGCCCGCACGTTGCTGTTGGCGACCCGAGCGGCCCTTGGAGCGACGCCGGGGCTGCTCCCAGGCAGGGCCTACGCGCGAATCGTGGTTGAGCTCGCGCAGAAGATGAATCCACCCCTTGCAGAAACTCCTGTGCTATGCGCAGAATGACATCGTTGTAACTACAGAGGTGTGGGAAACGGTGATCAACCGGATCCCATGCCGACCGGCAGCCCGTAGGCGGTTCCGGAGGAGGCGGCGACGATGCGCTACGACGATCACAACGAAGCCCAGTGGCAGGACGAGGCAAACTGCCTCGGGGTCGATCCCGACCTCTTCTTCCCCGAGCGTGGCGCGTCCACCCGTGAGGCGAAAGCGGTGTGCCGAGCCTGTGCCGTACGCTCCGAGTGTCTCGAGTTCGCCCTTGCGAACGGCGAGAAGTTCGGGATCTGGGGCGGGCTGTCGGAGCGAGAGCGCCGTCGGATCCGCCGGCAGCGGGCTCTCAACGTGCGCCGCACTGCGACCGCCTGACCGACCGACAGCACCGGATTCCTTCCGCTAGCCTTTCGGCATGCTCGCGTTCCTCAACGGCCCCGAACTGTGGATCGTGCTGGGCGTGGTCGTGCTCGTCTTCGGTGGGACTCAGATCCCGAAGTTGGCGCGGTCGCTCGGCCAGGCACAGAAAGAGTTCAAGAAGGGCCTCACCGAGGGCGCTGCGGACGACGGGTCCGACGCCGACTCGAAGAAGTAGGCAGCCGGCACATCACGCGGTGTCCCAGCTGCCGTACCGGCGTCGGGAACTGGTCGGGAACCGGACCGCGAACTGAGTCGTTGAGATGAGCGACCTGTCACCACCGGAAGGGGCGGCGCCCCGTTCGCCGTCGTGGGAGGACATCGCCCGGGATCACGGTCGGTTCCTCTACACGATTGCGTACCGGCTGACGGGCAACCACGAAGACGCGCAAGATCTCGTCCAAGAGGTGCTGCTCCGGGTGCGCCGGGGGCTCGCCACCTACCAGCCGGGGTCGTTGGAGGGTTGGTTGAGCCGGATCACGACGAATGCGTTCCTCGACGACGTGCGCAAGCGTAAGCGTCGACCGTTCGAGGTGGTGCCCGAACTACCCGACCGGGTGTTCGGCATCGACGACGACCCCGACGAGGCCTTGCAGCGGTCACGGCTGCCGGACCACGTCCAGGCAGCGATCCGGTCGTTGCCGATCGACTTTCGCACGGCAGTCGTCCTGTGCGACGTCGTCGGGATGGACTACGCCGAGATCGCCTCGGCGACCGGCGTGCCGGTCGGGACGGTCCGCAGCCGCCTTCACCGGGCCCGAGGGCAGCTGCGCCAGCTGCTCGGACCGATGCGCACGGAGGTCGGACCGTGAGCGGGTCATGGGATGGAACGCACCCGCAGGATCTTCTGGCGGCGTACGGCGACGGCGAGCTCGGCGTCGCCGAACGCATGGCGGTGGCGGCGCACCTGGCCGGTTGTCGAGCGTGTCGGACCGAATTGGCCGACGCGATCGAGATCCGAGCGCTCGTGCGGTCGCTGCCCGAGATCGAACCGCCGCCCGGGTTCTACGAGCGGGTGCTCGTGGCCGGTCCATCGCCGCGTGGTCGCATGCATCGACGCGCGCGCGCCGCGGCCGTCAACCTGGTCGCGGCCGGTGCGCTGTGGATCGGGGTGCTCGGCGTGCTGGGGGTGCGGGACGGCACGTCGATCACCCCGGATCTGCGCAGCCTGTTGGGTCAACACACCACGCTTGCCACGGTCGGGTCCGGCTCGACGGCCTCGGTGCCGGTCGCTGCGCCCCGAAGCCTGTCAGGTGATTACGTCCTGGTCCGGGCCATGACCGTCGAAGGTTGGCCCCAGTACCTCTACGAGGATGCCGAAGGTCGAACCCTGTCGGTGTTCGCTCGCCCCGGTCGTTTGCGGGAAGAGGCGTTGCCGGCGACCAAGCGGGCCGTGGCCGTCAACGGTGTGTCGGGGTGGGCGGTCACGATCGACGAGCAGGAGGTCGTGTTCCTGCAGAAGCCGGGGTCGGTCGTCGTGCTGGTGGGCGATGACCCTCGGGATGCGACAGCGGACGCCGCCATGGAGCCGATCCTCGAGCGCCGTGACGATCTCGGGATCGTCGATCAACTCGTCGGCGCTGGCCGAGCGCTGCTCGAGACCTTTGGCCTCGCCGCCTGAGCGCCTGAGACGTCGCGGTCCAGGCGCGCCGACGCCCCGGGTGCGAGCCCCGGGGCGTCGGTAGATCGAGTGGATCGGGTCAGGCGGCGGAGACGGCGAGGCGGCGGCGCTTGAGGATGCGCCGGCGCTCTCGTTCGGAGGTGCCGCCCCACACGCCGTGGTCGATCCGGTTCTCCAGCGCGTAGGAAAGGCACTGGTCCTTCACGGCGCAGGTGCCGCAGATCTTGCGGGCGCGGTCAACGCCGACCCCGTCGGAAGGAAAGAAGGTCGCAGGCGGATACTGCCGGCAGTTGCCGTCGTTCATCCATGCGGTTTCGCTGTCGTCGAACATCGCTGTCTCCCTGGGCTCCGTCTGTCGGCGGAGGCTGCCCGAACCGGGTCTCCACAACCCGTTGTAAACGGCTATCGGCAAATTCGACGAAGAGTTGAGGCGTTGAGTTCCCAAAATCCAGAAATTCCTCGGAGGAAGGCGAACATGACGACCCCCCTGCTCCCCCCGCAGACGGGATCCTCACCGGCGACGGAGCTGCCCCCGCCGGTCATCACACCGCCCGCGAACTGGTCGGATGTCACGGGCAGCACGCTGGACGGCGCTGCTTTGGGTCGTCCAGAGTCGGGCGCCCTCGAAGATCATGACAAGCGTCACAACGGACGGGGAGGTGGTCGACGAACGGCACTGTTGGCCGCCCTGCTCGCTGCCCTCGTCGCAGCTCCGTCGGCATCGGCGACCACTGCGCTCCTCCTGCGGGATCCGGGCCGCACCGCGCCGGCCGGCGGCATCGACGTCCAGGCGGTGCTGCGCACCGTGGCGCCGTCGGTGGTCACGATCGAGACCGGTCGGGCCGGCGCCGACCGCATCTTCGGCTCGGGCGCTGGATCCGGCGTCGTGCTCAGCAGAAACGGCCTCGTACTGACCAACGCCCACGTCGTGGCGGGCGCCGACGCCATCCGGGTCGCCGTCGCCGGCGGGCCTCCTCGGCCGGCCGATCTCGTGGGCAGCTCTCCGTCGGTCGACATCGCCCTGGTGCGGGTTCGTGACGCGAGCGGCCTGGTGCCCGCGACGCTCGGCTCCTCCGGCGAAGTGGCCGTCGGCGACGACGTCGTCGCGATCGGGAACGCGCTCAGCCTCGGTGATGCGCCCACGGTGACCCGGGGCATCGTGTCGGCGAAGGGTCGCTCGCTCGAAGCCGACGGGATCGTGCTCGCGGACCTGCTGCAGATCGATGCCGCGATCAATCGGGGCAACTCCGGTGGTCCGCTCGTCAACTCCGCTGGGCAGGTGATCGGCATCAACACGGCGGGTATTCCCAACGCGCAGAACCTCGGGTTCGCCATCGAGATCGATGCGGTCCGGCCCGTCGTTGAGCAGTTGCTCGCCGGCTGGGGGGAACTCGAGGTCCGGGGGTTCCTCGGGGTGACGACCCGCGCTGTGAGCGAGCTTCCCCGCGAAGCCCGGGACGGCCTGCGCACCGCAGCGACGACAGGGCTCGTCGTGCTCCGGGTGCAACCAGGATCTGGAGCGGCGGACGTCGACCTGCGTGTCGGCGACGTGATGCTCGCCATCGACGGACGCTCGGTGGAGACGCCGACCGACCTCGGTGATCTCTTGCGAACCCGTTCGGCGGGTGACCGCGTCACCGTGGACATCGACCGGCAGGGGGAACGCCGATCCGTTACGGCGACGCTGGGATCCCGTGTCGTACCGGCAGGGCGATGAGCTCGATCCGACCCCGCCGGACCAGTCGTCGGGATCGGCCACGGTCGCCGATCACCCAGACCCGGTCGTAGGGTCGCCGAGCCACGTGACGAAGTGCGGCACCCGGCGTGACCCACAGCGTGCGGACCCGCGAGCCGGGTACGAGTTCGTCGAGGACCGCCCGGATGTGCGTCTCGGCGAGCGCGTTTCGCTGCTGCTCGAGCTCCTCGGCCCGGCGGAGATCGACCAGCGTTGGACCATCGATCTCTCCGCAGCCGTACGCCAGCCCGAACCAGGCGCCGGCCGGCTCGACGACGACGACGTCGATCGGATCGGCGAGCTCGTCGGCGAGCCGGGCTCGCAACGCTTCGACGGCTCGCTCGACGTCGTCACCGGGGAGCATGACGACTGCCGTACGGGGGTATGGCGCCCGAACCATGAGGGGAGATTCCCAGAACGGGGTGACCGCTCGGTGTACCCGAGGTGAACGACCGCTGGCCGTGTGAGGAAGTCGAGCCTCAACGGCGAGCGGCGCCGACGAGCGCCGGGAGTTGGCGGACCGACGCCAGGAGGTGGGTGTGGGGCGCGGTGGCCAGCCGGGCGCTGTCGTGGGCACCGGTGAGCACGCCGGCGACGATGCCGGCGCCCGCACGCGAACCGGCGAGCAGGTCGCTCGTGGTGTCGCCGACGACGGCGACGTTCCGCACGTCGGTGGCGCCGAGCCGCAGCACGGCGGTCAGCACCATGTCGGGGAACGGCCGTCCCCGCCCGAGCGGCGTGTCCGACGGCGACAGCGCAAGGTCGGCGAGGTCGGACCATCCGAGCGACGCGAGGAGCAGATCCCGGGTGGCGGCGGAGAAGCCGGTGGTGAAGCAGAGGCGTACACCGATGCTGCGCAGGGCCTCGATCGCGTCGGCAGCGCCATCGATCGGTGCCACTGCGCCCCCGGCCACCACCTCGGCGTAGGCCGACTCGAAGGCTGCATTCGCCGCCCGGGCCGCTATATCCGAGCCATAGAGCTGGCGGAACACCTCGATCTTCGACTGGCCCATCGTCGTGCGCACCACGGTCAGGCCCGCGTCGAGGTCGATCGCGCCGTGCTGGGCCTCGATCGCGTGTGCTGCGGCGACGAACGCCGCCTCGACGGCGCCGTCGTCACGAACCGTGGTGCCGGCGAGATCCAGGCAGGCGAGCTCGACGGGGGCGGTCATGCCGGGACCCCGGCGAGGGCAAGGGTCTCCTCGGCGATCGCCGGGGACAGCGTCATGCCGCGACCCCCCGGACCGGTGACGACCCAGACCCCGGGTTCGGGGGAGACGCGTACACAGACCGAGCCGTCGGTCGGCTGCGAGTAGACGCCGGACCATCGGCGTCTACTCGGCGGGAGCGGCCGTCCGAGAATCGTCTCGGCTCGCTGCCGCAGGTGGTCGTACGGGCCCTCGACCACGCCGACGGCGAAGGGCTCGTCGTAGGCATGGGTGTCCCCGATGGTGATCCGCCCGTCGAGCCGCTGGACGGCGAGCAGCTGCATACGGTGCTCGGCCGCCACCGCCGGTTGCGCGGGGAGCCGATCGAGCGCCAGGCCGGCGAAGGCCGGGTAGTAACGCAACGAATCGATGTCGGCGAGCGAGGTCGTCCAGGCGATCGGGTCTGCTTCGGTGTCCATCATCTGCAACCGGCAGCGTCGCAGCGGGGCCCCGGCGAGCGCCTCGGCCGCAAGGCCCTCGTGCTCGGCCCCGGGGCACACCACGACGACGTCGCCCGCCTCGCACCGGCCGCGGTCGTCGCGCACCGCCCCTCGCGCCAGGGTCACGATGCGTCGACCCGGCTCGAATCGGTACCGGCCGCTCGCAGCCATGGCGTCGCGCAAGGCGCCGAGCACGAGTTCGGGTTCGACGGTGGCGTCGAGCCGGCAGTGAAGGGCGCCGGCCACCTCCCCGCGGACAGCCGGATGGCAGCGCCGGACCGCGCTTGCGTCGAGCAGCTCGAACCCGCGCTCGTCGGCGTCGGGCAACCCCATCGCGCCGGCGAGCACGGCGAGTTCGTCCTCGCTCACGGCGACGGTCAGCGAGCCGTTGGGTCGGAACCCCGTCGCCGGGACGGCACTGGCGAGCTCGGCCCACAGCGTGCGGGCGCGCCGGGCGGCGGCGAGCTCCGGGCCCGGCGCCCGTCCGCTCACCCAGACGAGACCGAAGTTCCGCACGCTCGCCCGGCGGGGAGCGGCGTCGAGTTCGAGGTGCACCACGTCGAGCCCAGCGGTCACGGCTCGCCAGGCGTGCATCGTGCCGAGGATGCCGGCCCCGACGACCACGATTCGTTCCACGCCCGTGATTGTGTCCCCGACGGGGAGACGGCAGGTGAACGCGACTCAAACCGGGCCAACGGACGGCGAACGCCAGGTGAGTTTTTGGTGACGACTTGCGACGCCTGCTGCCGGACCGTCGCCCGGTAAACTGGAGGCCCCATGTCGAACGTCTCCGCCCCTGACGCACCTCGTGCCCACGCCCGGGTCGTGTACCTCGGGCCCGTGTCGCCGCACTGGGAGGTCTACAGCGACTTCGGCGACCGTGGCGTCGTCGAGGAGTTCCGGGCCCGTGTCCTGGCTCGTTTGGTCCTGCTCCCCCGTGACGACCCGCAGTTCCGCCGCAACCGTGAGCGCATCCTGCGCGATGCCGAGCGCGAGCGGATCCTGCTCGACTGGGATCTCGGGCTGCCCGACGACGTCGGCTGATCCCGGGCGCCGGGGCCGCGCCGTCGAGGTCGGACTCGCTTGCGCCGACCCGTAGTGTCGAGAGCGTGGACGCCCCGGCCATCGCCCACCTGCTCAACCGTGAGCTCTCCTGGCTCGACTTCGATGCCCGAGTGCTCGCGCTGGCCGCCGATGCGGCCATCCCGCTGCTCGAGCGGGTGAAGTTCGCGGCGATCTTCTCCAACAACCTCGACGAGTTCTTCCAGGTCCGCGTCGCCGCGCTGAAAGATCAAGAGGCGGCGGGCTACGTGCGGCCCTCGCCCGACGGTCGCAGCGCGGCCCAGCAGCTCGGCGCGATCAGCGCTGCGGTCGCCGACCTCGTCGACCGACAGGAGTCGATCGTCCTCGACGAGTTGCTCCCGGCGCTGTTCGGGGTCGGTATCGAGCTGCGGCGCTGGTCGGATCTCGACCCGGCGGATCGGGCCCACCTGGTGCAGCTGTTCGAGCAACGGGTGTTCCCCGTGCTCACGCCGCTGGCCGTCGATCCGGCCCATCCGTTCCCGTACATCTCGAATCTGTCGCTCAACCTCGGGGTCACCGTCGTCGACCCGAACGGCGGTGAGCGCCGGTTCGCACGCGTCAAGGTGCCCCGTCTGCTGCCCCGCTTCGTGCAGCTGCCGGGCACGTTGCGGTTCGTACCGCTCGAGGACCTGATCGCGGCCCACCTGTCGTCGCTGTTCCCGGGCATGGACGTCACCGACTGCTGGACGTTCCGAGTCACCCGCAACAGCGACCTCACGCTCGACGACGAGGAGGAGGCCGACGACCTGCTCGCTGCGGTCGAGATGGAGCTGCGACGCCGTCGGTTCGGGCGGGCCGTGCGCCTCGAGGTCGCCGCCGGGATGCCGGCGGCGATGCGGGAGCTGCTCGTGCGCGAACTCGACCTGCGCAACGAAGACGTCTCGTTGCACCGGGCTCCCCTCGACCTGACGGGCCTGTTCCAGTTCCACGGCCTCGATCGACCGGACCTGAAAGACGAGGCGTGGCCGCCCGTCACCGCGCCGCCGTTCCAGGAGGCGCTCGACGGCGAGCGAAGCATGTTCGCCGTGCTGCGCGAGCGCGACGTGCTCGTGCACCACCCGTACGAGAGCTTCGCCGATTCGGTCGAGCAGTTCATCGAAGCGGCCGCCGACGACCCTCGGGTGCTCACGATCAAGATGACGCTCTACCGGGCGGGTGCGAACAGCCCGATCCTGGGCGCACTGATGCGGGCGGCCGAGCGCGGGGTGCAGGTGGTGGCCCTGGTCGAGTTGAAGGCGCGCTTCGACGAGCAGGCGAACATCGCCTGGGCCCGTGCGCTCGAACGGGCGGGCGTGCACGTGATGTTCGGTCAGGTCGGTCTGAAGACCCACGCCAAGTGCATCCTGGTCGTGCGTGACGACGCTGACGGCATCCGGCGCTACTGCCACATCGGCACCGGGAACTACAACTCCTCCACGGCTCGGATCTACGAAGACGTGGGGCTGCTGACCAGCGACCCCGAGATCGGTGCCGACCTGGGCCAGCTGTTCAACCACCTCACCGGGTTCTCCCGCGAGCTGCCCTACGACCGGTTGGTCGTCGCCCCCGGGCAGCTACGGCCCCGGCTCGAGGATCTCATCGCTCGCGAGGCCAGCTTCGGTGCGAACGGCTCCATCCGGGCGAAGATGAACTCCCTCGTCGACCCGGGCATGATCGAAGCGCTCTACGGCGCCAGCCGGGCGGGGGTGCGCATCGAATTGACGGTGCGCGGGATCTGCTGCTTGCGCGCCGGGGTGCCGGGGCTCAGCGAGAACGTGATGGTGCGATCGCTCGTCGGCCGCTATCTCGAGCACTCCCGGATCTACCGCTTCGGCAACGGCTCGGGGGCCGGGGAGCCGAAATACCTGATCGGCTCGGCGGATCTGATGCCCCGCAACCTCGATCGGCGGGTCGAGGTACTCGTCGAGGTCCGCGGCGCCTCAGCTCATCGCCGGCTCGACGAGATCCTCGACCTGGTCCGCGCCGACCGGTCCCTCGCCTGGGAGTTGCGGGCCGACGACCGGTGGTACCGACAGGCCGAACCCGGTGGGCTCGACTCGCAGCAGGTGCTGTACGAACGGGCGTGGGCTCGGGCACGGCGGAACGAATGACGCAACCAACGGCGGAGCGAAGCCTGACCCCCACCGTGTTCGAGGTGTGGGCCGGGTTCGTGCTGCCCGATCTCGCCGGTTGTCTCGACGGCCTTGCGGTTGGGAAGCCGTACGCAACCGAGTTCGAGGCGGTCTTCCACGATGCCGCCGATCTCCGCCTCGCTCGCGCCGGGATCGAGCTTCGCCACGAGCGGTCGCTCGATGCGGAAGGACCTGACGGGGCCGACGAGGGTCGAGCGGAACAGGTCTGGGAGGTGGTGGTGCCGGCCGTCGGCGTATCCGACGTCGGTCGGCTCGCTGCGAACGGTTCGCCCGATGCGGTGCCTGCGGCGATCACCAACGTGGTCGTCGGCGTCCTGCGGGGCGCGCCGACCGAGCCGGTCGCCACCGTGCGGATCCGGCGGACCGTCGTGGTCCTGGTCCTCGACGGCGTCGAGGTCGCGCAAGTTCGCGACGACGAGATCTCGGTACTCGACCACGACCGGGTGGCGACGAGGTTCCGCCAGGTCGGCATCGACGGGACCGAGGCGGCGCCGCCGCAACTCGCCACGGCGATCGCCGCGTGCGTGCAGGCCGCCGGGGGCGGGGTCCCGACGACCGCGTCGACGCTCGCCCGGGCGCTCGGGCCTCGTGCCGCGGTGCCGGCCGATCCGATGGTGCCCTTCGCCGAGCCCGACGGTCCGGCCGAAGCGGCCGTGCGGGCGGTCCTGGCCTCGACCGTCCGCCAGGTGCTGTCGCTGCTCCCGCATCTCGTCCTCGAGCCGTCGGTCGAGGTGGTGCACCAGGCTCGGGTCGCCGTGCGCCGCCTCCGCAGCGACCTGCGAACCTTGCGTCCGGTTCTCGATCCCGCCGTGCTCGCCGATCTCGCGACCGAACTCGGCTGGTTCGCCGGGGTGCTCGGGGGAGCGCGAGACCTCGACGTGCTCGCCCTTCGGCTCCGGGCCGGGATCGACCGCCTCGACCCGGTCGACACGGCGGGCGGCGACGCGCTGCTGCCCGCGCTGGAACCGTTGTGTGCGGCGGCCCGAGCGGAGGTCGTCGACGCCGCCGCCTCGGATCGGACGGTCGCGCTCGGCCGCCGGCTGGTCGTTCTGGCGACGGCGCCGCCGGTCACGTTCGGGGCCGACGAGGTGGCCGTCGAGGTGATGCGAAGCCTGGCGCGCGAGCCGTGGCGACGTCTCGCCCGAGATGCCCGACGCGTCGGTCGCCACAGCCCCATCGAGGAACTGCACGCCCTGCGCATCCGGGTGAAGCGGGCCCGCTACGCAGCCGAGGCTGTCTCCCGGGTGGTCCCGGGCGCGGCGCGCCACGCCAAAGCGCTCGTCGACGTACAGGACCTCCTCGGCGACCTGCACGACGGCGCGATGGCCGAGGCGTGGCTTCGTGACCGGGTCGCCGCACGGTTGGACCCGGCGGCAGCCTTCAGTGCCGGACTCCTCGTCGCAGCCGAACACGCGCGAGCGGAACGTCGGCGGCGGCAGTGGCGAGCCACCTGGGCCCGTGCCGATCGCCGCCGTCTCCGCTCCTGGGTGGAGGGTGACTAGCGCCGTGCGCTGCACACGGCGGTGAGATCGCCGGTGAACGCGAGCGGCACCAGGCGCGGGCCGCACAGGGAGGCGAGGTCCGGGACGGGGGCGCTGCGTTGTGTCCACGGGAGCCGAACCCCGAACAGGCTGTCGAACAGCCCACCGCTGTCGGGCCGTCGAACATCCCATCGGGTGAGCCCGGCGGCGTCCGCCGCGGCGCCGTAGGCGTCGTCGATCGAGCCGGTCGAGTCGGCCAGGCCGAGGCGTACGGCGTCGTCCGCGGCGTAGATGAGGGCGCCGACCTCGCCCCGGATGCGCTCGGTGCTCAGCTTCGGGCGGTTGCGGGCGACGTGGTCGACGAACAGTCGGTAGGCGGAGTCGACGGCGGTCTGCAGCGAGGCGCGCTCGGCCGTCGTGAGCGGCCGGTAGGGGTTGCCGAGGTCCTTGCTGGTGCCGGCCGTGATGACCACCTCGTCGATCGAGCCCCGGGCCGGGTCGACCTCGACGCCGCCGCCGAACAGCCCGTCGTCGACCGCGGTGACGCCCTTGTACTGCCGCAGCGGCCCGAGGATCACCCCGATCGATCCGACGAGGGCTCCGGGGTCGACGATGATCCGGTCGGCGGGCGCCATGGCCCAGACGCCACCCGACGCAGAGATGTCGCTCACGTGGGCGAACACCGGCTTGCCGGCCGCCTTGAGGGCGGCGACACCGTCGGCGATCGCAGCGGCGCCGGCGACCGTCCCGCCCGGGGTGTTCATCTCGAGCACGACGGCCCGAACGTCGGGGTCCCGGGCGGCCCGCTGCAGGAGGCGCTTGGTCTCGTAGCCGCTGGTGGTTCCGCCGCCGAACAGGCCGTCGCCGCTCTCGCCCGTCACGATGGGCCCCTCGATCGGGACGGCGAGCACGATCGCTGTCGCGCCGTCGTTGCCGGCGACGTGCGAGGTGGCGCCGACACGGTCGTCGGAGGAGACCACCGTCCCGGAGTCGCCGATCGCCACTGCGAGCACGATGAGCGGCAGGAGCGAGACGACGGCGAGGGCGCCGAGCACAAACGGTGCCAGCACGGCGATCGTGACGCTTCGGGCGAGGAACTGGGGGTAGCTCAGGTGTCGCCGCTCCGGCCGGGGCGTCGGACCCCAGGTCCCCGGGGGCGGGTAGGGCGATGGAGTTGCCATACCGTCATGTTCGGCAGGGGCGGCCCGGCGCGACGAACCGGACGGGCCCCTCGTTCACCCGGTGTTCAGCCCGTGCGGGGCCGGAAGGTGACGTTCGACCACGGAGTTCGTGGGTCGTTCACCTCTCGTTCATCCCGGATCGGCCCGACGGCCACCTCGTCTCCGTACGTTGCAGGCGACCTCGTTCCCTCCAAGGAGATGCCATCGTGCGTTCCCGGAAGCCCCGAACCACCCTCGCCCTCGCCGGAGTCACGGCGCTCGGGCTCGTCGCAGCCGCGTGCGGTGACGACTCGAGCGGGTCGGGTGCGACGACGACTGCCGCCGCTACCACGGCTGCGCCGACCACGACCGCCGCTGCGACCACGGCTGCACCGACCACCGCTGCACCGACCACCGCTGCGGCGACGACGACGACCACCAAGGCCCCCACGGTCGACTACAAGAGCCTCAAGGGCACCTTGAACGGCTCGGGGGCGACGTTCCCCAAGGCCTTCTACGACGAGGCGATCGCCGAGTTCAAGAAGGTCGCACCGGGCGTGACGGTGAACTACGGCGGCGGCGGCTCGGGCAAGGGCCGCCAGGACTTCGCCGACCAGGTCACCGACTGGGGCGGCACCGACGGCGTCGTCAAGGCGGAGGACAAGCCCAAGTACAAGGGCGGCGACTTCGTCTACATCCCTACGGTGATCGCTCCCATCACCATGGCGTACAACGTCGACGGTGTCGACAAGCTGCAGTTGTCCCCGGACACGATCGCAAAGATCTTCCAGCTCCAGGTCAAGACCTGGAACGACCCGGCGATCGCCGCTGACAACCCGAACGTCAAGCTTCCCGACACTCCCATCACCGTCGCCGTGCGAGCCGATTCGTCGGGCACGACCGAGAACTTCTCGATCTTCCTCGATCTCGCTTCGGGCGATGCGGCCTCCAAGGCCTGGGCGCTCAAGCGCGGCTCCACGATCCAGTGGCCCGCCGGGGTGCAGGCCGGGCAGGGCAACAGCGGTGTCGCCAAGATCGTGAAGGACACCAAGGGCGGCATCGGCTACGTGGACTTTTCCGATGCGAAGGCCACCGGCCTCAAGGTGGCGGCCGTGAAGAACAAGGCCGGGAAGTTCGTCGCACCGACGCTGGAGGCCACGACGGCTGCGGCCGAGGGAGCGAAGATCAACGACGACCTCACGTTCAGCCTGGCCTGGGCGGACGGCGAGAAGTCGTACCCGATCGCTGCGCAGACCTGGATCTTGGCGTACAAGAAGATCGCTGATCCGGACAAGGCCGCCGCCCTCCGTGGATTCCTCACGTGGATCTTGACCGACGGCCAGAAGCTGGCGCCGAAGATCGACTTCGCCCCCCTTCCGGGTGTGATCGACGACAAGGCCCTCGCCGCCGTCAAGACCATCGGGGCCTGACGACGTTCCTGCACCCCGCTCCGGCCGCCGGCCGGGGCGGGGTGTTAGAACGGCGCCACTGAACGGAGGGACGCCCTGTGGCCACCGCACCGCTCGATCTCACCGGCCGAAGCCAGACGGCCGACCGCTCGTTCCGCTGGGCCGCCGCGCTCGCCGGGTTCCTCGTGCTCGTGATTCTCGGGCTCATCGCATTCACGATGACGACCCGGGCGTGGCCGGCGTTCCGCGATCAGGGGTGGTCCTTTTTCACGTCCGACGAATGGGCACCGGCCGAGGGGCGCTTCGGCGGCTTGACCTTCATCTACGGCACGGTGGTGTCGTCGGCGATCGCACTCGTCTTGGCCGTTCCGGTGAGCATCGGCATCGCCCTGTTCATCACCCAGGTGGTGCCCAACCGATTCCGCAAGCCCTTCGTGTACGTCGTCGACCTCTTGGCCGTGATCCCGTCGGTCGTGTTCGGGCTTTGGGGAATCTCGGTGCTTGCCCCCTGGATCAAAGAGCGATACGACACGGTCGCCGATGCCGTCGACGGGGTGCCGGTGCTCCAGAGCCTGTTCGGGCAGGCCTCCGGGCGCTCGTTCTTCACCGCCGGGATCATCTTGGCGATCATGATCACGCCCATCATCAGCTCGCTCGCCCGGGAGGTCGTCGACACGACGCCGCCCGGCGAAATGGAGGCCGCATACGGCCTGGGCGCGACCCGCTGGGAGATGATCCGGGGTGCGGTGATCCCCCACTCCAAGGGCGGTCTCGTGGGCGCGGTGATGTTGGGCCTCGGGCGCGCCATGGGCGAGACGATCGCCGTGGCCCTCGTCATCGGCTCGTCGGCCCAGCTCACGTCCAACCTGTTCGCCTCCGGCGATTCGATGCCGTCAGTGATCGCCAACCAGTGGGGTGAGGCCGACGGCACGTTCAAAGCAGCGCTGATCGGCCTCGCCGTCACGCTGTTCGTGATGACGATCCTCGTCAACATGGCGGCGACGACCGTTGTGCAGCGCTCGATGCGCAAGTCCCGGGGGGCATGAGATGTCGACCGTCGGCCTCGACGACGTCACGGTGCGGGCCCGTCCCATCGACCGCAGTGCGGCCCGCTCGTGGCGCCACGTCAAGTCGCAACTCATGAGCGTGGTGCTCGGGCTGTGCTTCGTCGCCATCTCGGTCCCCTTGGTCCTCGTGCTCTGGTCCGTGGTGTCCGAGGGCATGAGGGTGATGTCATGGGACTTCCTCACGACCGACATCGCAGCGTCCGAGCGGCGCTCCGAAGGCGGCGTCGGCCCAGCGATCGTGGGCACGGTGCTCGCCACGGGCATCGCCACGATGCTGGCGGTACCGCTGGGGGTGCTCGGTGCGGTGTACCTCCACGAGTACGGACGGCAGGGGGCCTTCGCCCGCCTGGTCCGCTTCATGGCGACGGTGATGTCCGGTGTGCCGTCGATCGTGATGGGCCTGTTCGTGTACGTGATGTGGACGCTCACGTTCGGACTGTCGGCGCTCGGCGCCGGGATCGCTCTCGGCTGCCTGATGCTGCCGGTGGTGATCCGCTCCACGGAGGAGATGCTCCGGCTCGTCCCCGACCAACTTCGGGAGGGGGCACTCGCGCTCGGGACGACGAAGAGCCGGACGATCATGACCGTGGTGCTGCCGGCCGCCCTGCCCGGGATCGTGTCGGGCTGTCTGCTCGCCGTCGCCCGCGCTGCGGGGGAGACGGCGCCGTTGATCTTCACAATCGGCGCCGCCAAGGCACTGAACACCTGGCCGTTCAGCGGGGCGAACACGGCGCTGCCACGCGAGATCTACTCGAACGCCTCGTCAACCTTCGATACTGCGCAGGCGAGAGGGTGGGGTGCGGCCCTCACGCTCATCGTGATCGCCTTCCTCTTCACTCTGGTCGCCCGTCTCGTGTCCGCCCGGTTCGCCCTCAAGCGGTGAGGTTCCCGACATGCCCGACCTTCGATCGCAGGAGCCCGTGATGAGCCCCGACGACACCAGCACGGCGCCGACGAACGCGTCGATCGCGATACCACGGGTGCAGGCCCGCACCGCCGAGGTCGAGGCTGCCCCGCCGTGGGACGCTGTGTTCGACCTCTCGGAGCTGTCGGTGTACTACGGTGCCTTCAAGGCTGTTCGGGACGTCACCCTGTCGGTGTACCGCAACGAGATCACGGCCTTCATCGGTCCGTCGGGTTGCGGCAAGACGACCGTGCTGCGCTGCTTCAACCGGATGAACGATCTCATCGCCGGCGCACGGGTCGAGGGCGGACTCACGTATCACGGCCAGGATCTCTACGCCCCGACGGTGTCGGCCACCGAGGTGCGGCGCCACGTCGGGATGGTGTTCCAGAAGCCGAACCCGTTCCCCAAGAGCATCTACGACAACATCGCGTTCGGTCCCCGCATCAACGGGGTGCGCAAGAAAGCGGAACTCGACGCGATCGTCGAGCGGTCGCTCAAGGGTGCCGCCCTGTGGGACGAAGTGAAGGACCGCCTGAAGGGCTCGGCCCTCGGCCTGTCGGGGGGCCAGCAGCAGCGGTTGTGCATCGCCCGGACGATCGCGGTCGAACCCGAGGTGGTGCTGATGGACGAACCGTGCTCCGCGCTCGACCCCATCGCAACCGCACGCATCGAGGAGCTCATGCAGGAGCTCAAGCAGCGCTACACGATCATCATCGTCACGCACAACATGCAGCAGGCGGCACGAGCCTCCGATCGAACCGCCTTCTACACGGCGGAGGTCAACCCGAATGGGGATCGCCGAACCGGGGTGCTCGTCGAGTACGACCGCACCGAGAAGATCTTCTCGAACCCGGCCGACGAGCGGACCGAGAACTACGTGACCGGGCGGTTCGGCTGATGGGCTCCGTCGATGCACGGCCGAACTTCCATCACGAGCTCGAGCAGGTGCACGAGGAACTCGTTCGCCTCGCCTCGGCCGTCGTGGAGCTGATCCCGCGGGTGACGGCGGTGATCCTCGACGGCGATCTCGTCGAGGCCGACCGCATCGTGCAGGCCGACGACGAGATCGACGCCCGAGCCATCGACATCGAAGAACGGTGCTACCGGCTCCTCGTGTTGCAGCAGCCGATGGCCAAGGATCTCCGGCGCATCGTTGCCGCCATCAAGATGGTGGCCGACATCGAGCGCTCCGCAGATCTCTGCGTCAACATCTGCAAAGCGGCGCGGCGGATCTATGGCAAGACGCTCGACCCTCGGATGCGCGGGGTTTTGCACCGCATGTCGGAACAGGCACAAGTCCTCTACCGGTGTGCGGTCGAGGCCTACGCCGACGACGACGCACCGCTCGGCGCGGCGATCCGTGACATGGACGATCTGCTCGACGGCCTCCAGACCGAGTTCATGCGAACGCTGTTCGAGAGCCACAACGCCGGGCTCACCGACCTGCAGGTCGGCGTCCAACTCGCCCTCGTGTGCCGCTTCTACGAACGGATCGGCGACCACGCGGTGAGCCTCGGGGAACGGGTCCGCTACATCGTGACCGGGTGGATGCCCGAGCAGGCCGGAGCGGCGCGGCATCGGCAGGCGCAGGCGGCGGAGCCCGACGAGCCCCAGTGATCGTCGTCGGGCTCGTCATCGTCGCCCTTTTGGGGTTCGTCGCTGGAGCGCTCACCCTTCGGTGGCTGTCGACCCGTTCTGCCGCAGCGCTCGCCACCCGAGTCGCGGGCGACGCGGTGCTCACGGATGACTTCGCAAGCGTCCTATCGAAGATCGAACGGCACGTCGCCGAACGTGAAGCCGAACTGACCCGTTCGCTCGACCACGAGGCGCGTACCCGCACGGCGCTCGACGCCTTGCCGATCGGCGTGGTCCTGGCCGGACGCGACGGATGGGACGTCCGCAACCGGGTGGCCGAACATCTCCTCGGCGTCCGCCACGCCGACGCGCTGGTTGCCGAAGCGGTCCGCACGATGGTCGGCGTGGCGCTCGATGGGGGGAGCCGGACCCAGGTCCTGGATCTCCACGGTCCGCCGCGCCGACGCATCGTCGTCACCGGCATTCCGGTCGGAGAGCGGACGTCTGCGACGGCGCTCGTCGTCGTCGAGGACGTGAGCGAACGCGCTCGGCTCGAAGCGATGCGCACCGACTTCGTGGCGAACATCAGCCACGAACTTCGTACACCGGTCGGAGCGATGGCGCTGCTGGCCGAGACACTGCAGGGCGAACGGGATGCGGATCTCGTCGACCGTCTGAGCACGAAGTTGGTCGCCGAGGCCCACCGCCTCACCCGAACCATCGAGGACCTCCTCGAGCTGTCCCGGATCGAGGTGGGCGACCAACCGCTCAAGTCGGTCGTCGAGGTCGGAGACGTCGTCGACGACAGCCTCGACCGCGTCCGGCATCTCGCCGAGGAGCGCCGCGTCCGGGTCGGGGTCGATCCCGCCGTGCGGCGGCTCACCGTGATCGGCGACCGACCGCAGCTCGTATCGGCGATCGCCAATCTCGTGGAGAACGCGATCAAGTACTCCGACTCGGGATCGGCCGTCGACCTCGGCGCGATCGTCGTCGGCTCATGGGTGGAGATCTCGGTGACCGATCGCGGGATCGGCATCCCCAGCCGTGACCTCGAGCGGGTCTTCGAACGGTTCTACCGCGTCGACAAGGGCCGTGGCCGCGACACCGGCGGCACCGGTCTGGGGTTGGCGATCGTCCGTCATGTGGCGACCAACCACGGGGGGTCGGTCCGGGTCCGTTCGGAAGAAGGACTCGGCTCGACGTTCACCCTTCGCGTGCCGGCGGGACCCGGCACGCCTGCGCTCGAACGCTATTCGGAGGCCTCGTGAATCCGCCCACGCCCGAGATCAGCGTGCTCCTCGTCGAGGACGAGGAGTCGTTCATCGACGCACTTACGATCGGGCTCCGCCGGGAGGGATTCCGGTTGCACGTCGCCCGGGACGGCCAGCAGGCGCTCGACGTGTTCGACATCGTGCGGCCCGACATCGTCCTGCTCGACGTCATGCTGCCCAAGGTCTCCGGCATCGACGTGTGCCGGCAGCTCCGCAAACGTTCGCAGGTCCCGATCATCATGGTGACGGCCAAGGGAGCCGAGATCGACACCGTGGTCGGGCTCGAAGTCGGCGCGGACGACTACGTCACCAAGCCCTACCGCCTGCGGGAGCTCGTCGCCCGGATGCGCGCCGTGTTGCGCCGTCGTACGTCCGACGGCGCTCGAGTTGCCGAGGTCGGCGTGCTCGAGGTCGGGGACGTGCGCATGGACGTCGAACGGCACGAGGTGAGCGTGCGGGGCGACGTGGTTCCGTTGCCACTGAAGGAATTCGAGTTGCTCGAGTTGCTGCTGGCGAACGCCGGGCGTGTCCTGACCCGCGAGGTGCTGATCGACCGCGTCTGGGGCACGGACTACGTCGGGGACACGAAGACCCTCGACGTCCACATCAAGCGCCTGCGGGCAAAGGTGGAACCGGATCCGGCCAACCCGGTGCGGATCACCACCATCCGCGGCCTCGGGTACAAGTACGAGGCGTCGCGAACCTAGCGGCGGTCCACCTGGATGGCGTCCCGGCGCTGCCGGTCTCCCACGACCACGCAAGCTTGGCCGGCGCAAGCACGTCCCAGATCACTAGGGCGCGCAGCCGGCTCGAGCCGCGCAGCGACAGGGCGATCAGCCACGACGTACTCCTCCCTGCAGCGTCACTCAGTATTCGCGCATCCTCCACCGGCCCTTAATGGCGAAGCCGTCGAGTCGCTACACGCTGGGTGAACAATGACCAGGTGCCGGTTGCGCTGTTGGTCGCTGCCGGTCGGAATGCCGCTTGCGGGTAGGGCCCACGCAGGTACCGACGTCGTCCTTGGGCTCCGGCCCGAACACGTGAACCGTTCGGATGCCGACCGAGCGGACCTCGTGGGGATCGTCTCGCTCGTCGAACCGATCGGGAGCGACATCTATGCGTCCGTGACCATCGGGACGGACACCGTGCGAGCCCGGCTCCACCCCGACGATCATCCCGTGGTCGGTGACGCGATCGGCTTGGGCTTGCGTCTCGACGCTGCGCACCTGTTCGACGCCGTGACGGGCATCCGGCTGTGACCCTCAGCGAACCGCCCTCGCTGAGGCCTACCTTGCGCTCGCACGCCGCTCGATTACGAAGCGCCGGGAAGCCTCGGGTGCCGTCTCGTCCGGGCGCCAAGGTGAATGCCGATCGACGGCCGGTTGGATCCTCGGCGAACAGCTGGGTCCGTCACCTCGGAGTCATCTTTTCGTCGGTGGCCGTTCGTGAACGCTCCGTACGGTGCGCGGCGTCCACCCGAGCTGAGGAGACCCCACCTATGACCTCCCTGTGCCGTATCACCGCTTCCGGCGCCGCTGTCGCCCTGTTGCTCGTCGCCGCGGCATGCGGCGACGATTCGTCCGCCGGCTCGGCTGCCACCACCGTCAAGGCGACCACGGTGGCGACCGCCGCTGCGACGACGGCCGCCGCGACCACCGCCGCTGCGACTACGGCTGCCGCTGCGCCGACGACGACCGCCAAGGCCGCCGGTGTCGACAAGACCGGGTGGCCCAAGAAGCTGACCATCGGGGCCGTGCCGGCCGAGAACGCGACCGACCTCAAGTCGAACTGGGATCCGATCATGAAGATGCTGAGCAAGGAGCTCGGTGTCGAGGTCGAGTTCGTACAGGCGACCGATTACGCCGGCATCGTCGAGGCGCAGATCGCCAACAAGGTCGACATCGCCATGTACGGACCGTGCTCCTACTACATCGCAAAGGTGAACGGCGCCAAGATCGAACCGTCCGTCGCCCAGATCTCCAAGGCTGGCGGAACCCCGGGCTACTACAGCTACGGCATCGCCAAGGGCGACTCGTCGATCGCCAAGATCGACGACTTCAAGGGCAAGAAGGTCTGCTTCGTCGATCCCGGATCGACCTCGGGCTTCCTGTACCCGTCGGCCGGGCTCCTCGCCGCCGGCATCGACCCGAAGACGGGAGTCACCCCGGTGTTCGCCGGGGGCCACGACGCTGCGGCGCTGTCGGTGAAGAACGGCACCTGTGAGGCCGGTTTCGCCTTCGACGACATGGTCGACAAGACGCTGCCCGGGAAGGGCGACCTCAAGCCTGGTGACATCAAGGTCGTCTGGAAGTCGGAGTTGATCTCGGCCTCTCCGATGGCCGTGCGCACGGCACTGCCGGAGTCGCTGCGCACGACGCTCCAGAGGCTGATGCTGGAGAAGGGCAACAAGGACGCGCTGCTCAAGGATGGCTATTGCACCGGCGAGTGCAAGCTCGACTCCAACGCCTACGGCTGGGTGAAGGTCCAGGAGTCGACCTACGACGGCATCCGCAAGGTGTGCGAAATCACCAAGTCCGACAAGTGCAAGTCGAAGTGAGCTTGCGGACGTGAGCGATCCCGTGGTGGTGCGTGTCGAGGGGCTGACCAAGCGCTTCGGCGCAACGGTTGCACTCGATGATGTGACCCTGGATGTACCCAGTGGGCAGCTGTGTGTGCTCCTCGGGTTGTCGGGGTCGGGGAAGTCGACCTTGCTGCGCCACCTGAACGGCCTGCACCGACCCACGGCCGGGTCGGTGCAGGTCCTCGGGACCGACGTGGTTCGGGCGAGGCGGCCGCAACTGCGCAGCCTGCGCCGTGAGGTCGGTTTCGTCTTCCAGCAGTTCAACCTCGTCGGCCGTTCGACCGTGCTCGAGAACGTCCTGTCGGGCGCGCTCGGGCGACTCCGGTTCCCGCGATTCGGGGTGCTCTCCTACCCGCAGTCGCTGCGGCGCGAGGCCCTCGGCCACCTCGAGCGGGTCGGCCTCGGCGATCGGGCCTTCCAGCGGTCCGACACCCTTTCGGGGGGACAGCAGCAGCGGGTCGGCATTGCGCGGGCCTTGATGCAACAACCCCGGCTCTTGCTCGCCGACGAGCCGGTGGCGTCGCTCGATCCCGAATCGTCGGCCCAGGTGATGGACCTGCTGTTCCGGATCTGCATCGAGGACCGTCTCACGGTGTTGTGCTCGTTGCACCAAGTCGAGCTCGCGCTCGGCTGGGCGCATCGGATCGTGGGGCTGCGTGACGGTCGCGTCGTGCTCGACCGCGACGCTCGTGGCCTCGATCCGGCCGAAGCCATGGCGGTCTACCAGCGGGTCGACCCGGCGTTGCCGATCGCCGAGCAAACCGGGGTCGTCGAGGCGAGCGGGGTCGTCGAGGCGAGCGAGGTCGGCACATGGCGGTGAGCGCTCCGCCGGCGCCGCAATCGACCAGCGCTCGCCTGCGGGTCCCGTGGACCCGAGCGAGAGTGGTGATGACCGGGGTCGTCGTGGTCCTCACGGCTGCGTTCGTCTGGAGCTGGCGGACGATCGAGTTCGGATTCGGTGAGTTGCTCGGTGGGGCCGGAGACGTCGCCAACCTGCTCGGGCGCATGCTGCCGCCCCGATTCGTCGACCTGCCCTACATCATCGAGCTCGCGTTCCTCACCCTCGCCATGGCGGTGGTCGGGACGGCGCTCGCCATCGTGTTGTCCATCCCGGTAGCGGTCCTCGCTGCGCGGAACACGACCCTGAACCGGGCGACGTACTACACCGCCCGAGGCGTGATCGTGTTGGCCCGGGCGGTGCCGGACGTGATCCTGGCCGTGATCTTCGTGCGTGGCCTGGGGATCGGGGTGCTGCCTGGTGTGTTGGCGATCGGTCTGCACTCGATCGGCATGATCGGCAAGCTGTTCGCCGACGCAATCGAACAGGTGGACGAGGGTGCACGAGAGGCCGTGGCCGCCACGGGCGGCGGACGCCTGCAGGACCTTGCGACGGCGGTGTTTCCCCAGGTCCTTCCGTCGTTCATCGGCACGTCGCTCTACCGCCTCGACATCAACCTGCGCACCTCGACGATCCTCGGTGTCGTCGGCGCAGGCGGCATCGGCTTCGAGTTGCAGGATGCACTGCGATCGCTCTCCTACGACCGAGGGCTCGGCATCGTGATCGTCATCTTCGCTCTCATCCTGCTCGTCGAGTTGGTGTCGTCGGCCATGCGAGCGTCGCTGATCGGCAACGAGTCGACGGTGCTGGGTGCGGTGAAGCGGCGCCGGACGATGGGTGACCTCCTCCTGGCTCGCCGGGGTCAGCGCATCCGGGGGCGGGACGACGTCACGGCCTTCGACCGTGCCGCGATGCGGCCACCGTGGACGCGCCGTCGGATCGTGCGCACGGCGTATCTCGTCGGCACGCTTGCCGTGCTGGCCTGGTCGGTCTGGGCCGCCGATGCCAACCCCGTGGACATCGCCGGAGCGCTGCCCGACATGTGGCGCACCTTCACCCAGTTCGTCCCGCCCGACTTCACCACGGCTCGCAGCGACATCATCGAGGGGATGTTGGAGACGGTGGCGATCGGGGTGGTGGCAACCGTGCTCGGTGCGTTGCTCGCCGTCCCGTTCGGGTTCCTCGCCGCTCGGAACGTGGCGCCGGCCCGATGGGTGATGTACGCCGCGCGCACCTTCCTGGTGTTCGAGCGAGGTATCCCGGAGCTGATCCTGGCCGTGATCTTCGTCGCCGCCGTCGGACTCGGACCCGTCGGCGGGACCATGGCACTGGCGCTGGGCTCGCTCGGGCTGATGGCGAAGCTGATGGCCGACAATCTCGAAGAGGTCGACCCCGGCCCCCGAGAGGCCGTGGTTGCGACCGGGGCGACGCGAGGGCAGGAGACGGCGGCGTCGCTCGTGCCGCAGGCGATGCCGAGCTTCGTGGGGAGCTTCCTGTACCTGCTCGACGTCAACATCCGATCGGCCACCATCCTCGGCATTGTCGGCGGCGGTGGCATCGGGTTCCTGTTGTTCAATGCGCTGCGGACGCTGAACTTCGCGACCGCGTCGGCGATCGTGATCACGATCTTCGCCGTCGTGTACGCGATCGAGCAGCTGTCGGGGTGGGTGCGGGCCCAACTGCGCTGAGCGCCGCACTCAGCGCCAGCGGCGCCGCTCCACCCGGGCGAGCTGTTCGAGCGTGTCGATCCAATCGGCCAAGGATCCGCAGTGACCGCTCGGGTCCTTGGCCGATTCGTCGGCGCGTCGTAGGACGACGGCGTCGCGCCAGCGCGGCTCGGCGACGAAGCCCGAGATCCCGGCCGGGTCGAGCGGGCCGCCCTCGGCCTGCAGCAGGGCGTCGCTACCGGGGCTGAGCCGCAGCCGATAGGTCACGTCGACCGACACGAGGTAGCGCTTCGCGGTGACGTGCAGTCGCACGAGGTCGCTCACGCGTGGACCCAGCACGAGCGCGACGAAGCGGCCACCGACCTGGGCGTGCCGCTCCGGTCGGTCGGGCTCCACGAGATGCCCGACGTCGTGGAGCAATCCGGCGATCTGGAGCTCGTGGTCGGCGGGGTACGCCGCGGCGAGCAGGGCGGCGGTCTGGAGCCCGTGTTCGGTCGGTCCGACCTCGTCGGCGTCGGGTTGCTGGAGGCCGGCGGGTCGCTCGAGGCCGGCGAGCAGGGCGTGCACGAGGTCGTCGACGGATCCGGCGACGAGCGGCAGCCCCGAGCCGCTCACGGCACAGGTCCCTCAGGGCCGACGACCGCCCGGACCGTCGGAAGCGAACCGTCGAGCGTGACGAGGACGATCTCGGCCCGGACACCGGGTTCGAGCCGGCCGCGATCGGCGAGCCCGAGCAGGTCCGCCGGACCGGCGCTGACGAGTTGCACGGCCTCCGGCAAGCTGCATGCACCGCGCTCGGCGAGCGCGAAGGCCGATGCCAGCAGCGAGGCCGGCAGGTAGTCGGACGCGAGCACGGTGCACAAGCCGGCACGTACCAGGGCCTCGGCAGCGACGTTGCCGGAGTGCGACCCGCCCCGCAGCACGTTGGGCGCACCCATCACGACGTGCATGCCGCGTCGCCTCGCCTCAGAGGCGGCCTCGATCCCCAGGGGGAACTCGGCGACCTCAGCGCCGCCGTCGGCTGCGATCGCGATCTCGTTCGCGTCCTCGCAGTCGTGGGCCAGCAGGCGGACCGAACCGGCTGCGGCCAGGGCGCAGACCCGTGCCCAGTTCCGGTCGCGCAGGCCCTGACCCGCCCGGGCCGCCTCGACCTTCTCGGCCACGAGATCGTCGATGGTCGTGCCGGGCGGGAGACGGTCCGCGGCGATCGCCGATCGGTACACGGCGACATCCCGGTACTGGCCCTGGCCCGGGGTGTGGTCCTCGAACGACAGCAACGGACGGGGCCCGACTCCGTGGTCGCGGCCCAAGTGGGGCAACAGCGCGTCGAGGCCGTCGGCCGAGCGGGCCTCGGTGCGGAACAGGATCCGATGGTCGACGAGCGAACGTGGCTCGGCGCGGCGCTCGTCGATGGTGTCGCACAACCGGTGCGCAAGCTCGACCGAGCGCTGGTACGCCGGCTTGTCCTCGAATCCGACCCCGTGAGCCACGGTCAGGATGCCGGCCGAGCGGACCCGCTGCTCGAAGGAGCGAAGCGCGAACCGCGGGTCGAGCGTGACGCTCGTGCGCGGGTGGAGCTCCTTCTCGAGCCCGTCGGAATGGGAATCGACGAGTCCCGGCAACGCAAAGGAACCGCGCCCATCGATCGCGCCGCCGTGCGGCCGGGACCGTTCTGAGACCTCGGCGACGATGCCGTCCTCGAGCACGATCGTTGCGTCGTCAACGATGCTCCGTGGACCCACCGCGCGGACGTTCCTGATGACGAGCGCCCGGGTCACGAGGCCACCCCGGCCGCAGTGAGGACGACCTCGGGGGGGCCGACGGCGACGACGCGGCCGCGCTCGAGGCGCACCACCCGATCGGCGAGCTGGCGCACGGCATCGAGGTCGTGGAAGACGCTCAGCACGGCGACGCCCGAGTCCCGCAGGCGCGCGATGAGCTCGAGCACGGCGCCTCGGTTGGCCGGGTCGAGCGAGGCGACGGGCTCGTCGAGCAACAGCAGCCGAGGCGGGGCCACGGTGCCCGCCGCGAGGTTGATCCGCTGTTGCTCGCCGCCGGAGAGCAGCACGGGGTAGGTGTTCCAGAGCTCGGCCGGCAGGGCGACCCGGCCGAGGGCCTCGACCGCCAAGTCCCCGGCGGCGGCCTGGTCGAGGACGCCGCGCCGGCGGGCCGATCCCCGCACCACTTCGACCGCGGTGCGTCGGGCCTCACGGCGGAGGAACTGGCTCACGTAGCCGATCTCGTGCTCGCGCACGTCGGCCAACGTGGTGTCGTCGAGGGTCGCGAGGTCGACCGAGGTGCCGTCGGTGCGGCGCAGCACCACCGAACCCGACGAGGGGAGATAGCTGCGCCAGACGCAACGCAACATCGAGCTCTTTCCGGCGCCCGAGGTGCCGACGAGCGCGACGTGCTCGCCCTTGGCGACGTCGAGGTCGACCCCGTCGAGCGCCGTGACGTGACGCCCGCCGAGGTGGTGCAGGACGAACTGCTTGCGGAGGTCACGGACCTCCAGCACGGGGCCACGGGACGGGACCACGGTCATCCTCTCGCCGCGGCGACGAGCCGTTGGGTGTAGGCATGCTGAGGGTCTTCGAGGAGCTGGTCGGTGAGACCGGCTTCGACCACCCGCCCCTGGTGCATGACCAGGCAGCGGCGGGTGAGCAACTCGATGACGGCCATGTCGTGGCTGACGACGACGGCGGCGAGACCCCACTCCTCGAGCAGGTCTCGGATCAGATCGAGCACGCCGGCCGCCACGGAGGCATCGAGGCCGGTGGTCGGCTCATCGAGCAACACGACGGGGGGACGAAGGGCGAGGGCGGCCGCGAGCTGCACGCGTTGGCGCATGCCGCCGGAGAACGTGCGCACGAGGTCGTCCATGCGACCGAGCGGAACCTCGACCCGGGCGAGCAGTTCGGCGGCGCGCTGGCGGATCTGGCCGAAGTTGCGCCAGCCGGCTGCGGTCAGCCGCTCGGCGATGTTCCCCCCGGCGGTCACATCGAGCCGGAGACCCTGGGCCGGGTCTTGGTACACCATGGCGAGACGGTCGATCCGCAACGCTCGGCGCTGGGACGGCGCCAGTCGGACGAGGTCGGTCTCCCCGCCGTCGAGCGCCCGGAGCCAGACCGACCCGCTGCTCGGGTGCTCGTCGCCGGCGATACAGCGCAGCACCGTCGTCTTGCCCGATCCCGACTCGCCGATGATGCCGAGCGCTTCGCCGGCCGCCACCGAGAAGCTCACATCGCTGGCGGCGACGATCGCCTCGGCCCGGGGCCCCGGTCGCCCGAAGGTCCGGCCGAGGTGATCGACCCGCAGTGCCCAGTCAGCGCCCATCGATCCGCCTTCCGCACCAGTCGGTGTCGCTACAGACCCAACGGTCCCGTCCGGGGATCTCGACGAGGTAGCTGGCGGCCGAGCCGCAGCGCCAGCAGCGCGCGCCCTCGGTGCGTTCGACCTCGAAGGGGACGTCGGTGAAGGTCAGAGGCTCCACGTCGGTGTGCGGAGGGACGGCGTAGACCCGCTTCTCCCGGCCGGCACCGAACAGCGAGAGATGCTCGGCCTGGTGGAGTCGAGGGACGTCCCACCGGGGGATCGGCGTGGTCGCCATCACGTAGCGGCCGCCGACGAGGCACGGATACCCGGTGGTCCGGGTGATCACCCCGTTGCGGACGAGATCCTCGTAGAGGCTGACCCACATGCGGGCGTAGTCCCCCTCGGCGTGCATGCGCCGCAGCTCACGCACGTCCCGTTCGACACCGCGCAGCGGTTCGGGGACGGGGACCTGCAGCACGAGCACCTGACCCGGGCTCATCGGGTCCTCGGGCACGCGGTGCCGGGTCTGGACGATGGTCGCCTCGCGGGAGTCGGTCGTCTCGGTCACCCCGGTGGACGCGACGACGAGACGCCGAAGGTTGGCGGCGTTGACGCCGGCGTCATCGCCCTGGTCGATCACCTTGACGACGTCGTCGGGTCCGATCACGGCGAGCGTGATCTGCAGGCCGCCGGAACCCCAGCCTCGTGCGACCGGCATCTCGCGGCTGCCGAAGGGAACCTGGTAGCCCGGGATCGCCACCGCACTCAGCAGGGCCCGGCGGATCTCCCGCTTCGATGATTCGTCGAGGTGGGCGAACGTCGGCTCGGGTTCGCCGACGAGTTCGTCGAGGAGGCTCATGCGGGCCCACCGCTCTGCGCCGTGCGCACCGCCTGCTTGCGTTCGATCATCGACCGGAACGTGACGTAATGGGGGAGCTTCAGGTGCTCGAGGAAACCGGAGGCCTCGAGGCCGTCAGTGGTCAGCAACACGCTCTGGGTCAGCGAGGACCGCCCGCCGTCGCGGTGGACGGCGATGTCGAGGTTGGCCATGGCGATCGCCTTCCGCTCGTCATGACCGGCGACGAGGCCGTACCCGACGTCGAAGCGACCTCGGTCCTCCTCGAGTCCGTCGAGATCCTCGATCGCCTCGACCTCCGTGACCCGGATCTCGCCGACGCTGACCGGCGAGCCGGTCGCAGGGTGAGCGATCACGACCGGGAGCGAGCCGTGGCGCACCTCGCCGAGGGTGATCTCGTGCAGGTGCCCGTCGGGCCCGAGGATGTTGCGGTACCAGAGGTTGACGAGCGCGCCGGCTTCCGCCCGAGCCATCACCGAGAGCAACGCCGAGCGCGGCACCCCCGGCCGCACCGGGTCGCGACTGATGTCGTAGGGCTCCGGGTCGACGTCGGTCGGGTTGCGCCGGTCGACGACCAGGTCGAGGTCGCGCAGCAGCTCCAGCAATCGGCGTGGCCGACGGTGCTCAGCGTCGTGCTCGGAGCCGTCGTGCTCGGAGCCGTTGCGGTCGGAGCCGTTGCGGTCGGGCACCGGGTCGGTCCGCTCGCTTGCCGCGAGCGCGTCGGCCACCGACCGGTCGCGCAAGGTGTCTTCGTCGGTCGTATCGAGCAGCCGGCCCACGTAGTCGAGCGTCCGGCCGAGGAGTTGCGGCCCGGGCGGGGTGCGGAAGGCCGGCACGATCCGACGCAGGATCTCGATCTCGTCGGCGGAGACCGGTTCGGTGACGGCCAGGCGCGGGAGCGTCGATCGATGCGAGCGCAACAAGGTCGCCGCCTCGATCGGGTCGCCCTCGGCCTGACGTAGGGCCCTGGCGGCCAGCTCGGGCGCCCACAGGCTGCCCTCGCTCATCACCCGGTCGACGAGCAGGCGGAGCCGTTCGACGAGTTGGTCCTGCTCGAGCCACGACGACCGCCCCTCGCTGCGCTTGCGGCGCACGAGGTTCTCGGCGGCCTCGATCGCGTCGAGCCCGCCACGAGCGGCTACATACCCCATGGATCCACCTCGATGACCTCCAACTCGGTCGTGCGCGACAGCGCCGCGATGCGTCCGTCCTCGGTGACGAACCAGACGTCTAGGCCGGCCGGGAACGACGCGTTGCGGGACTGCAGAGTGCGCAGGGCTTCCGGGGCGACGCCGCCGAGGCGCAGGTGGCGGCGGCCCGGTACCCCGGGCCCCGACAGTGACAGCGACAGCGGTCCGGAGCCGAGCTCCGAGACGAGGACGGCCAACCGGGCACCACGCTCGGGCTCCAGGGCGCTGCCTGGATCGAACTGCTCGATCAACGCCGGCTCGAACCCTGCGACGACCGCTGCGGCCCAGGCGTGTGCGGGTGCGGTCACGGTGGCGCCCGTGGCGCGTGCGACATCGCCCGCCCAGCGATCGGGGTCGCCGACGACGGTGATCGGAATGCCGAGATCCGACAACGCCAACGGGAGGCACAGCACCGCCGGGATCGTCGAGCCGAACGGTTCGGGGAGCCGGGCGATCGTGCCGGGCCGGGCGAGCGTGTCGAGCAAGGTTCGGAAGGTCGCTTGGGACACGAGCGGGGCCAGCCGCCATGCGGTCGAGGCGGTCATCCGTCCAACTCCTCGAAGCGGACCTCGGTCGGTGCGAGCTCGATCCAGTGCGCCGCGCGCTCGGCGGCGAGGATCCTGGCGGTCCGCTCGCACAGCGACTCGACCTCGCTGCAGAGCGGGCCTTCGCTCGCAACCTCGAGGTCGCACACCGCGGCGGCCAGCGTCGTGACCCGATCAGACCCCAGGCGGACCGACCAGCCGACGTGCCCGCTGCGAGCCACCTCGGCCCGGCAGGCCAGCACGTCGGTCAGGAGGAACCGCTCGCCGACGACGGGTTCTCGCACCTGGACCCGAATCGTGCCTACCTCGACGGCACGGGACAGTGCACCCGACGCAGCGTCGAGACATCGTTCGGCCAGTGCGCGGAGTCGGTCGGCGTCGGCGCGTGCCAGCAGTTCGGCCCGGCGTTCGATGGTTATCGCCACAGGGCGTGACTTCACCGGGTCCAGGTGTCGCCCACCTCAGGACGAGGTGTCCGCCGTCCGACTGCGCGATGAACAGCCGATGATCTCTGCCGGCGGCGGGCCCTCAGCCCTCGCCGTGGTCCTCGCCGTGGGACAAGAAGAGCTCGGTGACGCAGGTCCACGTGGTGACGAGCCGTGCGAGCGTCGCCGGCGCCGGGGGTTCGGGGGCCACGGCGTCGAGACGGGCGAGGTGCGAGGCGTACGGACCCTGCTCGGCAAGGAACGCTCGGGCGGCGACCCGCACCTGATCGGGTGGAAGCCCGTGAACGGCCGGATCGGCCGGGTTGCCCCCGGAGGCAGCGTTCAGCGTGGAGGTGGTGCGGGACAGGACGCTGTCGCGCAGGGTCTCGATCACCGCGTCGCTCAGCCCAGCTCGGCGCAGGGCGGTGACAGCCGCGCGGGCGCGGCGCTCGATTGGTTCGAGGCTGCTCACGAGTTCGTCAGGGGAGCCGGCGAGCAGTTCGTCGGCGAGCTGTGCGAGCGCGGGGCCGAACATCAGCTCCGCGACCGCGGCGTCGGTCGGGTCGGCGGGCAGGGAGAACCCGATCAACACCCTCACCATTAGGTAGGGGCTGACGGCGCGACAGAACCGTTGGGGATTGCCTCCGGTGAGCGTGATAAGGGTGCGGGCGGTGGCGGCCGGAATGGCTGCGGACGCGCCCGCTGCCCCCTGCTGGAACGCCGTCGGCCGAGCGCGGGTGGTGGCGACCGCAGGAGCGGTGATGGCGGACGGAGCGGTGATGGCGACCGGGACCGTCACGACCGTGGGGACCGGCAGGACCGTGACGGACAGCACCGTCGGGTCGGAGGCCTCGTCGATCGTGGTGGAGACGGGTACCTCCGGCCCCGTGGTGTCGGTCGACGCCGATGTCGCACCGGCGCATCCGGCGGTGACCAGCGCGATGGCAAGGAGGGCTCTGCGCACGCGGGCACGCTATGAGTTCGGCTCAACGCGCAGTGTGGGAATGGTCAGGCAGGTGTACGGATGCCCACTCGGAGCTCGTCGGCCGCTATCTCGGGCGGGACGATGTTGATCATCACGCCGGTGCCTCGTTCGAACCCGGCGATCGTGGTCAGCTTCGGCCAGATGTGGGCGTGCCAGTGGTACGGGCCGCGGTGATGGTGCGGGGCCGTGTGGAACACCAGGTTGTAGGCGATATCGCCCAGCGCACGCTGCAGGGCCGCCAGCGAATCGCGCAGTGCCCGCCCGAACCCGGCCAGCTCGGCCGGCCCGGCGTCCTGCAGGTGTCCGGCATGGGACCGGGGCAGGACAAGCATCTCGTAGGCGACGCCGCTCCAGAACGGGGCGACCACGACCACGTGCTCGTCGGCCAGCACGACCCGCGCGCCGTCGGCGAGCTCGGCCTCGATCGTGGTGCACACCACGCAGCCGCCCTCGAAACGGGCGAACGCACGCTCCTCGTCGAGGATCTCGCCGGGGACGAAGGGCATGCCGAGCAGTTGACCGTGCGGGTGCGACAGCGACGCTCCGGCTTCGCGCCCGTAGTTGACGATCGCCTGCGTGTAGCGCACGTGTGGCAACTGTGCGTGGCCCTCGAACCGGTCCCGCAACGCCGCCATGGCGAGACCGGCGCTGCGATCGTCGAGCCCCGCCCAACTCGTGGCGTGGTCGGGGCTGAGCACGATCACCTCGTGGATCCCGCTTGCCGCAGCCTGGACGTGCACCGGGCCGAGGTTGCGCACAGCCATGGTGTCGTCGCCCACGAAGGCGGGGTAAAGGTTCGGCACCACCCGCACGGCCCACCGGCCGTCGCGGCCGTAGGACTCCAAGGCCGGAGGAGTCGACTCCTCGTTTCCGGGGCAGAACGGGCACGGTCGGTGGGGATCGGCCTCGATCTGCTGCGTCCGGGGGGCGAAGTCACTCGGACGATGGGACCGTTCGGCGACGACGGTCACCCACCGGCCGTTCAACGGGTTGAGACGCAGCTGACTCATCGCAACGGTCAGGATAGGCGCCGAACCGAAATCCGGTGGCGCCAGGCCGAACGCTGGTGGCGGAGCTCACGCTTGGCGTCAGACGGTGGTCAATCTGGTGACGCTCGGTGAGTTCGGCTCAGGCGGGTCGCCGGTAGACGCTGACGTGGTGGGCCGAAGACTCGTCGAACGGGCGACGCAGGATGTCGGCCCACCGGTGCTCGCGTCGGAGCCCTGCCTGCTCGGCCCAGGTGTCGAGTTCCGCGAGGGTCGACCACCGGATCGCCCAGGGTCGGACCCGGACGGGCTGGCCGTCCCGAAGCTCCACGTACGCACCCTCGGCCCGTTGGTGGCCGCCGTCATGCCGGCTCACCGAAAGCACCACGGCGTCGGACTGCAACGATCGGAGTGCGACGTGCTCGCCCGGACCACCGAAGGTCGGTTCGGGCACGAACGCGTCGACGACGAAGCAGCCGCCGGGGAGCAGGCGGCGAGCCACGTTGGCGATGCAACGGGCCTGCTCCTCGGCGGCGGTCAGGTTGAACAGGCTGTTGTACGCCACGAACGCGAGCGCGAACGGTCCTCGCGGCTCCTCGTCGGCCATGTCGCCGAGGGTGGCGTGGACGGCGTCGCCGCCAGGTCGCTGCGCCAGTCGAGTGAGCATCGCCGGTGAGGCGTCGACCCCGTGGACTTCGAGGCCGGCGGCTGCGAGCGGTACGGCGAGGCGACCGGTGCCGACCGCGAGTTCGAGTACCGGGCCGGACGGTCCGGCGGCATGCAGCGAGCGCAGGAGCGCAACGGTGGCCTCGACGTCGGAGACGTCGGCGTACCAGTCGTCGTACACCTCGGCCATGCCCTCGCCGTACGAGGACGGTCCGTACCCCTGCACGAGGCCGGGTTGTAGCACGTAGCGTCTCGGTCCGTGCCCGTGTACCTCGACCATGCGGCCACCACGCCGCTGCGCCCGGAGGCGCTCGAGGCCATGCTCCCGTACCTGCGGGACCACTACGGGAACCCGTCCGGCTCCCACACGCTGGCCCGGCGGGCCCGGCTCGCGATCGACGAGGCCCGCGACAGCGTGGCCGAGGCACTCGGCTGCCGAGCCTCCGAGGTGGTGTTCACGGGCGGCGGGACCGAGGCGGACAACCAGGCGATCGCCGGCGTGCTCGCCGTCCGGGGAGGGGTGGCCGTGTGCTCCGCCGTCGAACACCACGCCGTACTGCATGCCGTCGAGCGGGCCGGCGGGCGAATCGTCGGTGTCGACGACCGGGGCACGATCGACCTCGATCGACTCGCCGCCGAACTCGACGCGCTCGCCCGGTCCGGAACGCCGGTCGGGGTCGTGGCGGTGATGTTGGCGAACAACGAGGTCGGTACCGTGCAGCCGCTCGAAGCTGTGGCCGCCACGGTGGCCCGGCATACCCCGGGTGCCGTGGTCCACACCGATGCGGTGCACGCCACCCCCTGGATCGACGTGGCCCGAGCGGCGCAGGCGGCGGCGCTCGTCTCGGTGAGCGCGCACAAGTTCGGGGGTCCCAAAGGAGTCGGGGTGCTCGTGGTGCGCGACGGCACCACCGTCGCGCCCGTGCTCGTCGGGGGCGGCCAGGAGCACGAACGGCGGTCGGGGACCCACAACGTCGCCGGGATCGTCGGCCTGGCCGAGGCGCTCCGGCGCACGGTCGCCGAGCGTCCGGCGACCGTCGCACGCGTCGCCGCCCAGCGCGATCGGCTGGTCGCCGGCTTGCGGGCGTCGGTTCCCGGGCTCGTCGAGACCGTCCCGGCCGAGGCCAAGACCGCAGGCAACGCCCACGTCCTCATCGACGGGATCGAGAACGAGGCGCTGCTCTACCTGCTCGACCGGGCCGGGATCTGCGCATCCGGTGGATCCGCGTGCGCCTCGGGAGCGATGGAGCCGAGCCACGTACTCGCCGCGATGGGGGTGCCCCGGGCCGCGGCCTTCGGTGCGGTCCGGTTCACGCTCGGGGTCACCACCACCGACGCCGATGTCGACGCAGCGCTTGCGGCGGTGCCCTCGGCCGTGGCCCAGTTGCGTCGGGGTGCCCCGTGAGGGTGCTCGCCGCGATGTCCGGGGGTGTCGATTCCTCGGTGGCTGCCGCCCGGCTCGTCGAGGCGGGCCATGAGGTGGTCGGGGTGACGATGAAGCTCTGGGGCGGCGAGAGCGACACCGGCTGCTGTTCGGTGTCCGACGTCGACGACGCGCGGCGCGTCGCGCAGCAACTCGGGATCGACCACCTGGTGTTCAACTTCGGGGACGACTTCGCCCGCGACGTGGTCGGGCCGTACGTGGCGGCCCACGCCGCCGGGTCCACCCCGAACCCGTGCATCGAGTGCAACCGCCATCTCAAGTTCGACCGGCTGACGCGCCGGGCGCGCGCCCTCGGATTCGATGCGGTTGCCACCGGACACCACGCCCGCATCGCTCCCCGGCCCGACGGTGCACCCGGCCTCGCTCGCGGGGCCGACCGGGCCAAGGACCAGAGCTACGTGGTGCACGTGCTCGTCGAGGACGGTCTCGATCGGATCCTGTTCCCCGTCGGTGACTCGACCAAGGTCGGCGTCCGTGCCGAAGCGGCCCGGCTCGGGCTGCGGACCGCGGCCAAGCCCGACAGCCAGGACGTGTGCTTCATCAGTTCGACGGGCGGTCGCCGGACGTTCCTCGGCGACCGGATCCCGTTGCGGGCAGGCACCGTCGTCGACACGGCCGGCCGCCCGGTCGGCACCGTGCCGGCGGTCGAACTCGTCACGATCGGCCAGCGCAAGGGCCTCGGCCTGCCCGGTGGCGGCGCGCTGCGTTACGTCGTCGACGTCGACGTCGCCGGTGGCGTCGTGACCGTCGGGGACGCCGCCGACCTGCTCACCGACCGGGTCCGGGTGGCCGGATGGGCGTGGTCGTCGGCCGGTGCCCCCACCGGACCGGTGCTCGTGCAGGTCTCGGCCCACGCCGCTCCCCGGGCGGCCCGGATCGACGGTGACGACGTCGTGTTCGAGTCGCCTGCCCGTCGGGTCGCCCCGGGGCAGGCCGTCGTCGTGTACGACCCGACCGATACCTGGGTGCTCGGTGGCGCAACCGTCGCCTGAGCCACCCGGGCAGCCCGGGCGAGTCGGTGCGGCTGGTTACGCTAGGTTCGCCCCGGGCCGCCGGCACGGGCCGTCCGTCCCCATGGACCGTCGACCCGATCACGTCGCGACCGCCGAGTCGCCGCCCGCCGAGGCACCCGCCACGGCTCGGAATCGTTCACCCGTGCGGCGCCGGATCGGCCGAACGCTTCGGATCCTGCTGTTGGTGGTCGCGCTCTTCTACGTCCTGCCGCCCGTGCTCGCCGGTGCGCTCGACGCGCTCCCGCGTCTGAGTGAAGTCAATCCGTTGTTGCTCCTCGCCGGACTCGGTCTGCAGTTCGCGGCGCTCGTCGCCTACACGCAGCTGACCGCGGCCTGCCTGCCCCGGCATTCCGTCCACGTACCGACGCTGTTGCGGATCCAGTTGGCGACCAAGGCGGTCACGAACACCGTGCCGGGCGGAAGTGCGGCCGGTTCTGCGATCGGCTACCGGCTGCTCGTGCTGAGCGGCGTGCGCGGCGCCGACGCCGGGTTCGCACTGGCCACCGCCGGTCTCGGCTCGGCCGTCGTGCTCAACCTGCTGCTGTGGATCGCGTTGCTGGTGTCGATCCCTCTGTCGGGGGTCAGCCCGATCTACGTGACGATCGCACTCATCGGGGTGTTCCTGCTGGCCACGTTCGCAGCGATCGTGCTCGGGCTGATCAAGGGCCAGCGCCAGGCCGAGCGCGCCGTGCGGGCCCTCGCTCGTCGGGTGCGGTTCATGAACGAGGACCGGATGGGGCAACTGGTCGGACGCCTCGCCGATCGGGTGCGTGAGCTGATCAACGACCGGGAGCTGCTCCGTCGCGTGATCGTCTGGGCGGTGCTCAACTGGCTGCTCGACGCGGCGTCACTGTGGGTGTTCCTCTATGCGTTCGGTTCGACGGTCCGACCCGACAGCCTGGTGGTCGCGTTCTGCGTCGCCATGATCGCTGCGGCGATCCCGGTGACTCCGGGCGGGCTCGGCGTCATCGAACTCACGCTCACCTCGATGCTGGCGTTCTTCGCCGTCGGTGCTGCCGCGGCGATCGCCGTACCGATATACCGGATCGCTGCGTTCTGGCTCCCGATCCCGCTCGGTGTCGTCGCCTACGGCACGCTCCGCGTCGGACCGTGGAAGATCGACCGGCAGCGGGCGCTCGCCCGCATGCGGCGGGAGACGGCGGAGGTGGTTTCGTCGGGCGAGAGCATCTACGACTGGGCCGAGCGCTTCGGCCACCGCCGTCCTGACCCCACCGTGGAACTGCTGTCTTCGTCCGAGCCTCCGCCAGCGGAATCCCCCTAACCTCGCCCGCTCGTGACCACGCATGAGCGACCCTTCGGCCGGCACCTCGAGGACTTCGTCCCTGGCGACGTCTACAAGCACTGGCCCGGCAAGACGATCACCGAATACGACGACCACCTGTTCTGCATGATCACGATGAACCACCACCCGTTGCACACCAACGACTGGTACGCCGCAGGGACCCCGCAGGGCCGCAACGTGGTCGTCGGCAACCTCGTGTACTCGCTCGTGCTGGGCATGAGCGTGCCCGACGTGTCGGGTGCGGCGATCGCCAACCTCGAGGTTGAGACGCTGCAGCACAAGCACCCGACGTTCCACGGCGACACCATCCACGCCGAGACCCGGGTGCTCGAGGTGAAGCCGACGTCCAAGGGCGACCGCGGGATCGTGACCGTGGAGACCAAGGCGTTCAACCAGGACGGCAAGGAGGTCTGCTACTTCCGCCGCAAGGTGATGGTCTGGTCGAAGGCGTCCGCCCCCGAGCGTCGCCGCCCCTACGACGGGACCGACGTCTGGGCCTGATCGTCCCGCCCCTCGACCCAGCCGAGGTGCTGGGCTGGGGCCTCGCACGCCTGCGGGACCTGCCGTGGCGTCATACCCGAGACCCGTGGGCAATCCTCGTGTCCGAAGCGATGCTCCAGCAGACCCAGGTCGCTCGGGTTCTGGAGCGCTGGCCGGGATTCCTGTCCGAGTTCCCAGACCCGGCGACGTGCGCATCGGCCCCCGTGGGCGAGGTCATCCGGGCCTGGGCCGGGCTCGGGTACAACCGGCGGGCCGTGCAGCTGCACCGCACGGCGGTCGCGTGTGTCGATCGCCATGGCGGTCGCCTGCCGGGGACGCTCGCCGACCTGCTTGCGCTCCCGGGGATCGGCCCCTATACGGCCCGTGCGGTACGGGCCTACGCCTTCGAAGCCGACGAGGCCGTCGTCGATACCAACGTCGCCCGGGTCGCCGCCCGGGTGGTGGGGCGGAGCCTCACGGCCCGGGAGGCCCAGGCCGTCGCCGACGGATGGCTCCCGGCCGGCGAGGCATGGGCGTGGAACCAGGTGCTCATGGACCTCGGCGCACAGGTCTGCACGGCGCGTTCCTGGCGATGCGTCGTCTGCCCGCTCGGCGCGAAGTGCGCCTGGCACCTCGGCGGTCATGTCGATCCGGACCCTGCGGCCGGCTCGGCCTTCGTGAGCGGTGGGCAGTCCCGGTTCGAAGGCTCCGACCGTCAGGGGCGCGGGCGGCTCGTGGCCCGCTTGCGGGACGGCCCGCTGTGCCGTGCCGAGATCCCCGACGCCGCCGGGTGGCCTGACGACACGGAGCGGACCGACCGGATCGTGGCGGGCCTCGTGCGCGACGGGCTGATCCGCGTCGACGACGACGGCACCGCCCGACTGGCCTGAGGCGTTCAGCGCCGTGCGGCGAGCTCCCGTGCCAGGAACGCGCTGAACGCGGTCACGCCCGCTCGGCTCAGGTGGACCTTGTCCGTGAACCATTCCGGCCGTTCGGCGGCCTCGGCCCTCCAGTCGAGCAAGGCGACCGAAGGATCGCTCGAGGCCAGGGTGCGCAGCGCATCGTTGACGGCTCGGTAACGGGAACGGCCTTCGTGGAGGGTCACCCACAGGACGCGTCGAGCGCCGCGGGCCGTCAGGGTGCCGGTCATCCGCCGGAGCTCGCCGAGCGTGGGAGTGTCGTTGTAGCCGAGCTCGACCACGACGACGTCGGCGGTGGTGCGGCCGGCGACGACCAGGCCCGAACCGGGTCGTACGGGCACCCCGGGTGCCGTACAACTCCGGGTTACCCCCCGGCATGGTGTCGCGTCGATCTGCACGGTCCCCGCAAGTGGGCGAAGGGCGCGCTCGATCTCGCGCCGGGCCGTACTCGCCACGGAATCACCGATGACGACGATGCGCTCGGATCGGGCCGTCGATCGCCACGAAGACGCGTCGGTCGGCGACCCAGGAATGACGATGAACGCCGTCGACACCAACGCCGCGGACAGGGCCTTGCGGAGCACAGAGCCCCATCGACCGGTCCGGAGCCGTCCTTTACGGGTTGGCGGTCCCGACGGCCGTCACGTCGACGACGAGATCTGTCCGAGCGAGGCTGAACACACAGATGCGTCCCTGCCCGCCGACGCCCACCATCGCATACCCGGCGACGACTGCGCCGGCGACGTGGTTGAGCACCGAGGTGAACGGCCGGCGGTGCTCCATGCACGAACCGTCCGCCTCGGCCGGCCAGACCGACAGGTAACCCGGACGATCGGATCCGACGGTTGTCAGGTTGACGCCCACCACCGAAGCACCCGGTGCTGCGATCGTCACCGCCGTCGCGCCGACCGGGCCGACGCGGGTGCCTCCGTCCCGGGTGTCGAGGACCCGTGTGGGGGTGGTGCCGCGCAGGCGTGCCGGACCGGGACCCACCGTGGCCGTCACGTCTGCGATCAGGTGGGCCGAGCGCGAGGTGAGCAGGCAGAACCGGCCTGCGCCGAGGCCGACCAGTGCGAGGTTCGCCGCGGGATCAGGGCCCAGCGGGTTGAGCGTCGAAGCGAATGGTCGGTCGTCGTCGCGGCACGTCCCGTCATCGTCCGCCGGCCAGGCGGTTACGAATCCGGGGCCCTCGGAAGACACGGCCGTCACGGTGACCACTGCGGCGTCTGCGGGGGCCGTGAGCGGAACGGTGACGGTCACGATGCCCCCGGCGCGAGGCTTGGTCGCGGTTCGGGTGTCGACGAGACGCTGCGGCGTTCGTCCCGTTACCCCGCCTTGGCCCGGCCCCCACCAGCCCACCACGTCGACGACGACGTCGAGTTGCGGCTGGCTGGTGATGCAGACCGAGCCCGAGGGGTTCGTGCCGTCGGGGCTTCCTGCGGCGCCCAGGGCGACTGCGACGAGATTGGCGACCGTCTGCCCGGCACCGACGTTCAGGTTGGACGCGAGCGGCGGTGCGCCGTCCCGACAGGGGTGCACCGTGACATAGCCCGGGCCGCACGGATCGACCGCCGTCACGTTGAGCATCACCCCGGTCGCAGATGCCGGCACGGGACCCCAACCCGCGAGGTCGATCGCCATGGTCCGGCCTGCGCCGAGAGGGAGCGAGGTGCGCGTGTCGAGTCGGCGGACCGGGGTGACCGCCGCCAACCCCCCTGGTCCGGTCACTGCTGTCGGCTGGGGCGACGCTGGCGGCGCCACTCGGCCTCGGACCCGTCTGCTTTCGCAACGGGGACCGACGACGACGTCGAGGTGATCGGCGACGAACGCTGCGAACGCCGCCGAACCGGCTGCGGTCAGGTGGACGTCGTCGGCGAACCAGCGATCGGTGCCGGAAGAGGCGCTGTCCCAGTCGAGGACCTCCAGGCCCGGCCAGCGCGACTGCGCCTGGCGGAGGCGATCGTTGAAGCGCCCGAGGGGCCCCGTGCGTCCTCCCCGTCTGGTCGACAGGCCCACCCAGGTGATCTGGTCGAAGCCTGCGGCAGTCGCCTGGACGACTGCTCGATCGATGTCGGCGCTCGACGGCACGTCGTTGTACCCCAGGGCGATCACCAGACGCGCCCCGATCCGGTCGGTGGTTCGGGCGAGCACGGTCAGCCCGGGATCGGGGGCGGTCGGCTGCGAGGAGGTGCGGCACGAGATCACGAGGCCCCGGCAGTCGGCAGCGTCGATCGACAGGTCGGGATAGGTGGGACCGAGCGCAGCTGCGAGTTGACGGCGGGCACCGTTGGTCACGGAGTCGCCGATCATCACCAGACGTTCGGGGACGGCCGGGCTGCGTACCGGTGCGGCAGCGGCGGCGCGGATCGGCTCGGTCGCTCCGGTGATCAGTGTAACGACGAGCGCCGCGACCAACGACCGGGCACGCATGCCCGGCAACCTATGCGGGACCGTTCAGCGAGGGTCCGTCACCCTCGCAACGATCTCGGCGAACGCTGCGTCGGCGTAGGCCCGCATCTCGTCGTCGGTGCGGTCCTGGATCGGGTGGGGCGTGAACACCCGGGCGACGGCGGAGAACCCGAGCGACTTCGACTGGGCCTCCGCGGCCTGAACGAACTCGGCGGAGGCGACGAACATCCCGGGCACCCCGCGGGACTCGAGATCAGCGATGTCGTGCACACTGCACGACGTGCAGCTGCCTCAATCGGCGAGCGCCTCGATCACCACCTCGCAGTGGGTGGCGATCTCGTGGCGCAGGTCGACCGGGGCCGGCTTGGTGAACGTCGGCTTGCGGTAACGCCGCACGGTGGCGCCGACCTCGGTGAGGCGTTGCTCGATCCGGTCGAGGAACACGTCGCCGCGGGGCTTGGAGATGTCGAGCAACCCGACGGTGAGCCCGGCCAGGCTGACCGGGCGGGCGAGCAGCCCGCGCTCGGCGACCTGCTGCTCACCGGTGGGATCGAGGATCACGGTCACAGCTCGCTCCTAGGGCGTGATGGGCACGGTTACGGGCTGGCTGCCGACGGCCCCGTTGGCCCAGCCCCCGATGATGGCAGAGAACAACCCGGCCCCGCCGCCGGCATGCACCAGCAACAGCCCACCATCGCGCACCTTGGGCAGCGACCGGTCGGCCAGCGTGGCCGGAACCCCCTCGGCGATCCCGCCGGCGCCGCGCACGAGCTCCGAGCCCGGGGTTACGGTCCGGGCCACGATCTCGGCGACGACCCGCTCCCGGTCCCACCCGGCGTCGGCGAAGACCCGGGCGTGTTCGGGCCCCAGTACGAGCACGGCGTCGAACCCGAGCACCAGCTTCGGATGGTGCATGCCCCGCACCCCGAGCGCCATGCTCCCGGCGAGGCTCTCGGGATCGCGCGAGAGCTGGTCGACGATGCAGCGGGGGCCCTCGCCCGGGAACAAGGTGACGGTGTCCTGCCCCGGCTCGAACCCGCGGGCCACGCTCAACGGCGTCCACGGCGAGCCTTCCTCGTCCTCGGCGAAGCAGAACGAGAGCTTCCCGGGGTTGCCGTGGGCCGCCCGGTCGACCCCCTGCGGTCGGCCACCGCCGACGTTGCGGATCACGAGTTGCAGCGCCCGGCCGATCGCCAGGTTTGCCCGATTGCCCTGCCCGAGGACGTTGCCCGCCGAGTTCATGCCGATGCGGCGCCGGATCGGTCCGTTGACGATCAGGACCGGCCCGACCGGCATCGTGGTCGCGAGCACGCCGTGGATGTTGAACTCGTCGGTGCACGCCGCAGCGACGGCGGCGAGCACCACGGGGAGGTGTTCCGGTCGGCACCCGGCCATCACCGCGTTGATCGCAACCTTCTCCACGGTGCACGGGATCAGATCGGGCGGTACGACGGCGACGAGTTCCTGCGGGTCGCGCGTGGTGCCCTCGAGCATGGCGAGGACCCGGGCCTCGGTCGGCGGCACGACGGGAAGGCCGTCGGTCCACCCCCGGGCGAACAGCGCCTCCATCTCGTCCTCGAGTGCGGCGATCTCCACCCGGCGGGCCCGGAGCCGGGATCCGGTGAACCGGACGCGCAGCTCGTCGACCCGGTCGGGGTCGACGGAGAGCGAGCCGCACCCGGGACGCATGACCGGCAGGTCGGCGCCGAGATCGTCGATGCCGGTGATCCGCCGCCACTCCGCCTGCGACCACCCGACCGTGCGGTCGGCCTCGGCGCCGTCCACGATGCGCAGCACGGTGGGGACGGTCTCGATGTCGTGGTGCCAGGACACGGCGAGATCGGCGTCGTGCACGGCGGTGACCGACGCCGGGAACCCGGGATCGTCCTGCGTGTAGACGGTGAGCGGCTCGTGACCCGCAGCGAGCACGCCGAGCACGGGTTCGACGAGGCGACAGGTCGCGCAGTCTTTCTTGACCACGATGACCAGGCCGTCGGGCAGGGCGGGTGCAGTGGCCGACTCGGACGGTCCCCCGGAAACCATGCCCTGCACGGTACCGGCCGTCGATGACTTCCGTCACCTGGCGTTTACTCGCCCGACCAGTCTTCGTACCGTTTGCCCGTCCGTTCCGCATGCGCACCCCTCGGGGAGGTTGAGTTGCGCGTCAGCTTCTTCGGCGTGCGGGGCTCGACGCCCTGCGCATGCGACTCTCAGCGTCGGTACGGCGGCAACACCTCGAGCGTCGTGGTCGAGCCGGCCGCCGGCGAGCCGATCCTCTTGGACCTCGGTACGGGAGCCCGTTTCTTCGGGTTGACCCGTCCGCCCGACGTGCCCTTGCGCGCAACGGTGCTGTGCTCCCACCTCCATTGGGATCACATCCAGGGGCTTCCGTTCTTCGGGCCGGCCCTCATCGCCGGATCGGAGCTGACCGTGTACGCACCGGCGCAGGAGGACGGGCGGAGCGTGGCGGTGGTCTTCGCCGACCTGATCCGCCCGCCGCAGTTCCCGATCGAGGTCGGGATGATGCCCGCCGACCTCCGCTTCCGGGAAGCGACTGTGGGTTGGATGGAGCTCGCCGGTGCGAGGGTGCGCGTCGGTGCGGTCCCGCACGTCGGGCCGACCGTCGGGTACCGCATCGAGGCCGATGGTGGGGCGGTGGCGTACGTGCCCGACCACCAACAGCCCGTGGATGGGTCCTGGGACGTCGCCGACAGCGTGGTCGAGCTCTGCGCAGGGGCCGACCTGCTCATCCACGATGCGCAGTACCTGCCGGCGGAGTTCGAGCGCAAGCGCACCTGGGGACACTGCACGGTCGACTATGCGCTGCGGGTAGCCACCGCCGCCGGAGTTCGGCGCCTGGCGCTGTTCCACCACGATCCGCAGCGCGACGACGATGCGCTCGACGAGATCGCACGCTGTGCCGCCGCGGCCGGGGAACGCGTCGGCGTCGAGGTGATCACGGCTCGGGAGGGCCTTCGGTTGACGGTGGCCGGCGCGGCGTAAGGTCGGCGCATGCCGCACGACGCTGCGATCGACCCCGCCCGGTTCCGCCAGGTACTCGGGCATTTCCCGACCGGGGTCACCGTGGTGACCGCGGCGACCGACACCGGTCCCGTCGGGTTCACGATCGGGTCGTTCACCTCGGTCTCGCTCGACCCGCCCCTCGTCGGGTTCCTGCCCGCCAAGGGTTCCTCGTCGTGGCCGGGCATCGAGCGTTCGGGGTCGTTCTGCGTGAACGTGTTGGCGTCCGATCAGGCCGAGTTGTGCTGGCGGTTCGCGAAGGAGCGCGACGACAAGTTCGACGGCGTCGACTGGTCCCCGGCAGAGGTCACGCACTCGCCGCGCCTCGATGGGGCGCTCGCCTGGATCGACTGCCGGATCGACGGGGTGGTGGACGCCGGCGACCACTGGTTCGTGCTCGGGCGCGTTGTCGCGCTCGACGCCGCCGACCGCATGGACCCGATGATCTTCTTCCGGGGCAAGGTCGGCGGGTTCGCCGGTTGACCATCGTCGGTACCGCCGCGTCGGTCGCGCTCGGCGCCGTGTTCACCATCGCCGCGGTCACCAAGCTGGCGGCGCCGACGTGGACGGCGGATGCGGCGGCGCTCGGCGTGCCCAGATGGCTGGCGCGGCCCGTCCCGGTCGTCGAGGTGGTGCTCGCCGCGACCCTCGTGGCCGGGATTGCCCGGCCGGTGCCGGCCCTCGGGGCCGTCGTGCTGCTGGTGGTGTTCAGCGCGCTCGTGGCGCAGGCGCTGCGCCGTGGGCGCCGTCCGGTCTGTGCGTGCTTCGGGCGATGGTCGGCGCGACCGATCAGCGCATGGACCCTGGCCCGCAACGGTGTGCTGCTCGCATTGGCTGCGGTGGCGGCGCTCGGCTGAACCGGTTCGAGCAGCTCCCGCGCCCCTCAGACGACCCGCAGGGCGCCGAGCACGAAGGCCAACTGCCGGGCGAGGTCCCGCCAGGCGCCGTACCGGCCGGACGGTCCGGCGTGCCCGGCGTCGAGTTCGGTGACCAGCAGGATGGGTCGGCCCGGGTCGGCGCCGCCGTCCGGGACCGTGGCGCGCAGGCGCGCCACCCACTTCGCCGGCTCGTGGAACGAGACCCTCGGGTCGTGCCAGCCGCCGGTGACGAGCATCGCCGGATAGGGCACCGCCCGGACGTTCTCGTAGGGCGCGTAGGACGACAGGACCGCCTCGTCTTGTGGGTCGGCCGGGTTCCCCCACTCCTCCCACTCGTTCACGGTGAGCGGGAGCGTCGGGTCCGACAGCGTGTTGACCACGTCGACGAAGGGCACCTCGGCCACGGCGGCCGCGAACAGCTCGGGTCGCTGCGCGACCGTGGCGCCGACGAGGAGACCGCCTGCCGAACCACCCCAGATCGCCACTCGGCCCGGCGCGCCGTAGCCCGCAGCGAGCAGGTCCTCGACGACGGCGACGGTGTCGGAGAAGGTGTTGGGCTTGGATTGGCACCGGCCCTCGAGGTACCAGCGCCGCCCCATCTCGCCGCCGCCCCGAACGTGCGCGAACGCGCCGATCACCCCCCGGTCGTACAGCGACAGCCGGTGGTGGGAGAACCAGGGTGCCAACGACACTTCGTAGGCGCCGTACCCGTGGACGACCAGCGGCGCCGTGCCGTCGACCGGGGTGTCCCGATGCCGCACCACGTCGACGGGGATCCGGGCGCCGTCGGCCGCGATCACCCAGCGGCGCTCACTGCGGTACCGGTCGGGGTCGTAGGCGCCGCCGACCGGCATGCGTTTGCGCACGGTGTGCACCCCCGTGGCGAGATCGTGCTCGACCGTGCATGGTGGCGACAGATACGACTCGAACTCGTACCGCACCGTGCGGGAGGTCCATTCCGGGTTCGGTCCCAGCTCGACACCGCCGACCGGTTCGTGGGGTTCGATGCGGCGCTCGCTGCCGTCGGTGGCGATGACCCGCAGGCCGGGAAGACCGTCGTCCCATTCGGACAGCACGAGGTGGCCGGCGAAGGCCTCGACGTCGACGATCCGCCGGCCGGGTCGGTGGGCGACGAGCGTGCGCCACGAGGCACGACCCGGCGCCTCGACGGGGGCGAGCATCACGGCGAAGTCCTCGGCGCCGTCGTCGTTGGTGAGGATCACGAGGCGGCCAGCGGGATCAGCGCCGACCCAGTGGTCGACGGCGTACTCGTGACCGGGTCGCCGCGGCTCGACGAGCACCGGCGGACCGTTCGGCCGATCGGTTCGCAGCAGGTGGACCTCACTGGTCGTCCGGCTCTGCGCGGACACGACCACGTACGCGCCGCTACGGGTCCGCTCGATGTCGAGGTGGAAGCGCTCGTCGGGTTCGACGTGGACGAGTTCGTCGGTGGCGGGATCGGTCCCGAGCCGGTGCCGCCACACCTGGAACGGACGCTCCGCGTGATCGACCCGGCAATACAGCAGATGTTCGTCGTCGATCCACGAAACCGCCGGTGCGGTGTCGGCGATCCGGTCGGCGAGGTCGACCCCGGTCTGCAGGTCGCGCACCCGCAGTTCGTAGTGCTCGTCGCCCGTGACGTCCATCGACCAGGCGAGGAGGTCCTGGGACGGGCTAAGGGCACAGGCGCCGAGTGCAAAGAACTCGTGGCCTTCGGCCTCCCGGTTCTCGTCGAGGATCACCGACGCAGATCGCTCGCCCGCCTCGACGGGCCAGCGTTCCCAGATCGGGTACTCCAGACCCCGCTCGGTGCGCTCCCGGTAGGCGAAACGCCCTCGCACGACCGGGACCGAGGTGTCGTCCTCGACGACCCGAGCTCGAATCTCCTCGACGATGGTGTCGCGGAGGGCCTCGAGCGGACCGAACCACGCCTCGGCCCAGTCGTTCTCGGCCTGCAGGTAGGCGAGGGTGTCGGGGTCGTCCCGGTCCCGGAGCCAGGCGTACTCGTCGACGACGGCACGACCGTGGCGCACCGACGTCGTCGGCACACGCTTGGCCCGAGGCGGCGGGACGGGCATCGGCCCGACGCTACCGGTACCACCGACGGTCGGCAGCGGCGCACCGGCGACGGGCCGGGGGGTGCCGGATCACACGGCGATGGTGTCGAACAGGTGGACCGCCCCGGTCTTGATCCGGTCGTTCGCCCAGGCCGACACGTGCACGTCGTTGGTCAGGTAGACGACCTGCACGGCAGCGGACAGGCGCTCGACGGCGTCGAGGAGGTCCCAGGTCTCCTGGCCGGTGAGGCCCAGGAGCGGCTCGTTGAGGATCGCGAGCGACGGGTTGCCGCGGCTTCCGCCGTTGCGAGCCCGGCCCAGCCAGCCGATCAACCGCTCGACGAGCAGCGGCAGGCTCGGGCGGTCGTTCGGTCCGTCGGCCGGCGCCCGCAGGGTGCCGAGCTCCCGTGCGGTGATGTGGGTCACGCGCGGCAGGTCCTCGGGGCCGGGCGTCGTGGCGTCGCCCGTCCCGGCCTGGTCGAGCACGTTCACCCGGCGACGACCACCGCTGCGGCGCACCAGCAGCGTCCGGCCCAGGCCGTCCTGGTATCGCAGCTCGGCCTGGTCGAGCGCGCCGAGCATCGACCGATGGACGAGCTCGACCATGTTGTCCCGCTCGTTCGGCTGCAGACCGGCGCAGACCGTGATCCGTGGATGGAACGACAGCCGCATGACGCCGTCGTGCTGGATGACTACCAGGTCCTGAACACGCATGCGACTCCATCGGCCCGGGATACGGCGGTCGTGAGCAGGGTTGGTTCAAGGCTTGCTCAGGGGTCCGGCCCGCCGTCACTGCGAACTGCTCGGTAGCGTCCGGTCGGCATGCACGTCTGGATCGACCAAGACCTGTGCACGGGCGACGGCCTGTGCGAGGACCACTGCCCTGACGTGTTCACCTTGCTCGAGGACGGGATCGCGTACGTGTGCCAGGCCGGGATCGTGCTGAACGACCCGGGCGGCGCCGGCAGCCTGGCGTGGGTACCCGAGCGCCTCCACCCCGGTGCGGTGCTCGCCGCGGAGGACTGCCCGGGCGAATGCATCTTCATCGAGTTGGAGTGACCGAGCGGCCGCCGTGACCCCTGTCCTACTCGAATGCGGCGGGGTCGCCGTCGTGCTCGACGTGAGCACCGGGGCCCCGACGGTGCTGCACTGGGGCACTGCGCTCGGCGCCGGGCCCGACCTCACGGCGGCGGCGTCGGCGCTCGAACGGCCCGTTCCCCCCGGCTCGCTCGACCTCGTCGCTCCCCTGAGCGTCGTGCCCGAGCACGGCTCGGGCTTCCCGGGCCACCCGGGGCTGGTCGGTCGCCGTGCGGACGGCACGGCCTGGGCGCCCCGGTTCTCGACCGTCTCGTGGTGTCTCGAGGGCGGCACGGTGACGGTCGACGCCGTCGATTCGGTGGCCGGTCTCGGGTTGCGCACCGAGGTGACGCTGTCGCCGGACGGGGTGCTGGGCGGTCGGGTCGCGCTGACCAACCTCGGCTCGGACGAGTACCTGCTCGATGCGTTGACCGTCACGCTCGCCCTGCCGGCACAGGCCACCGAACTGGTGACCTTCGACGGGCGCTGGTGCCGGGAGTTCCATCCCCGGCGGCGGACCTGGGACACCGGCACGATCGTGGTCGAGCACCGTCGGGGCCGCACCTCCCATGACCAACTCCCCTTCGTGTGGGCCGGGACCCCCGGGTTCGGCGAGCAGACCGGCGAGGTGTGGGGGGTGCACCTCGCCTGGAGCGGCAATGCCGTCGTGCGGGCCGAGGCCATGGCGGCCGACGGCCGGCGCTTCGTCCAGGTGGGCGAACTGCTCCAACCCGGTGAGGTGGAGCTCGCGCCCGGGGCGACGCACACGACCCCGTGGGTGCTGGCGAGCTATGCCGATGCCGGGCTGACAGCGGCCTCACAGCGCTTCCACCGATACTTGCGCGCCCGCCCGGTGCACCCCCGATCGGCGCGTCCGGTGGTCTGCAACACCTGGGAGGCGGTGTACTTCGACCACGACCGGGATCGGCTGTGGGCCCTGGCGCAGCGGGCCGCCGCCGTCGGCGCGGAGCGGTTCGTCCTCGACGACGGCTGGTTCGGCGGGCGGCGCAACGACCGCGCCGGCCTCGGCGACTGGTTCGTGTCGCCCGACGCCCATCCCGACGGCCTCGGCCCCCTGATCGACCACGTCCAGGCGCTCGGGATGGAGTTCGGCATCTGGGTCGAGCCCGAGATGGTCAACCCCGACAGCGACCTGTACCGCGCCCACCCCGACTGGGTGCTCGCCACCCCCGGCTACCCGCCGGTCACCGGCCGTCACCAACTCGTCGTCGACCTCGCCCGCGCCGACGCGTACGCCGCGGTCCGGGACCGACTCGACGCGCTGCTGGGCGGCCATGCCATCGCGTTCGTGAAGTGGGACATGAACCGCGACCATGCCCAGGGATCGGGTGCGCACGGTCGGGCGGGCAGCCGGGCGCAGACCCTCGCCGTGTACCGCCTCCTCGACGAGCTGCGGGCCCGCCATCCGGGGGTCGAGTTCGAGTCGTGTGCCTCGGGCGGCGGGCGGATCGATCTCGGGATCCTGGAGCGGGCCGAGCGCGTCTGGACCTCGGACTGCAACGACCCGTTCGAACGTCAGGTCATCCAGCGCTGGGCGACGACGCTGCTCCCGCCCGAGCTGCTCGGGGTCCACGTCGGCCCGCCGCGCGCGCACACGACCGGCCGGCACGCGTCGCTGGCGTTGCGCGTCGTCACGGCGCTGTTCGGACAGTTCGGCATCGAGTGGGACCTGCTCGGTTGCGACGACGGCGAGCTCGCTGCGCTCGCCGAGGCCGTCGCACTCCACAAGCGCCTACGCCCGCTGCTGCACGGCGGCGACGTCGTCCGCTTCGATCGGCCCGACCCGCACGGGCTCGCCCATGGGGTGCTCGACGCCGACCGATCACGTGCGGTCGTCGCCTTGATCCAACTGACCACGGCGCCGTCGCTGGTACCGGCCCCGCTTCGGATCGCCGGCCTCGACCCCGGTCGCCAGTACCGGGTGCAGCCGGTGCCGCTCCCCGGGCGGAACGGGGTCGGTGCCGCAGCCGGTGCCGTGCCGCATTGGATGGTCGGTGGCGTCACGCTGACCGGCGCGCAGCTCGCCGCGCACGGTCTCCAGCCGCCGGTGCTCGGACCGGGGTCGTGCCTGCTCGTCGAGATCGAAGCGTCGGACCGCGGTGGGCCCGCACCGGGCACGTCGCCGAACGAGGAGGCGGGATGAGCGCGAGCCGGATCGCACGGGCCCCCGGACGGGTCAACCTGATCGGGGACCACACGGATTACACGGGCGGCCTGGTCCTGCCCATGGCGATCGACCGGGAGACCATCGTGCAGGTGGAACCGTCGGCAGCGGCCGAGGTGCACCTGCGCTCCGCCGACGAGCCGGGTGACGCTCGTGTCCCGCTCGACGTCGACGACCCGTCGGTATTGCAGCCGAACTGGGCCCGTTACGTCGGTGCCGTGGTGGCCGAGGTGCGCCCCACACACAGCTGGCGCGGCGTCGTGCGCTCGACGGTGCCGGTGGGGGCGGGGCTGTCGTCGTCGGCTGCGCTCGAGGTCGCCTGCGCCCTGGCGCTCGGCGCACCCACGGGGGATCCCTGGGCCCTCGCCCGGCTCTGCCAGCGGGCCGAGCATCGGGCCGTGGGGGTGCCGTCGGGGATCATGGACCAGCTCGCCTCCTGCGCCGGGGTCACGGGCGCCGCACTGCTGATCGACTGCCACCTCGGGTCGGTCACCCCCTCGCCGCTCCCGCCGCCGGGTGAGCTCGAGGTGGTCGTGGTGCACTCGGGTCAGGCCCGCACCCTCGCCGGTTCGGCGTACGCCGAGCGGGTCGCCCAGTGCGCCGCGGCCGAGGCCGAGATCGGCCCACTGCGACTCGCCGATCCCGATGGCGTCGAGCGGATCGCCGACCCCGTGGTGCGGGCCCGGTCCCGCCACGTCGTGACCGAGAACGCCCGCGTGCGGCAGGTTGCCGCAGCGATGGCGACCGGAGACGTGGTGACCGCAGGACGGGCGATGGACGCGAGCCACGCCAGCCTCGCCGGCGACTACGCGGTGTCGACCCCCGTCCTCGACGCCCTCTGCGACCGTCTGCGATCCCGGCCGGGGGTGTTCGGGGTCCGGCTCACGGGGGCCGGATTCGGCGGCTGTGTCGTCGCGTTGTGCCGGCCCGGCGCGCTGGCCGGCGAGGGGTGGGTGGTGCGGGCGGTCGCCGGCGCATCGGTTCGCGACGCTCCGGCCGGCGAGTAGAACGGGCGCCATGGCCTACACCGCCGATGTCGAGTCCCTGCGGACCCACCCGCTGCCAAACTGGTACGCCGACGCCAAGCTCGGCATCTTCGTCCACTGGACCGCTGCGACCGTCCCCGCCTTCGCGCCCGTGGGTGACGACCCGTTCACGCTGGCCGCCCGGGGAGGGTGGGAGCTGGCGCTGCGCGAGTCGCCCTACGTCGAGTGGTACCAGAACTCCCTCGCGATCCCCGGCTCGTCGGTCAGCGCCCACCATGCCGAACACTGGGCCGGGGTGCCGTACGACGCGTTCGTGGAGCGCTTCGTCGCCGCCGCCGAATGCTGGGACCCCTCGGAGTGGGTCGATCTCGCCGTCGCGGCCGGAGCGGGCTACCTGGTGTTCGTCACCAAGCACCACGACGGGGTCACCCTGTGGCCGAGTCGCACCACCAACCCGTTCAAGGGGCCGTCGTGGTCGACGCGGCGCGACTGCGTGGGGGAACTCGCCGAGGCGTGCCGCGCCGCCGGGATCCGGTTCGGCACCTACTACTCCGGCGGGCTCGACTGGACGTTCGGCGGTCTGCCGATCGACTCGTTCGAGGCGTTGATCCGGGCCGTACCGCAGTCGCCGGAGTACTCGGCGTATGCGGACGCCCACTGGCGGGAGCTCATCGACCGGTACGGCACCGAGGTGCTGTGGAACGACATCGCCTACCCGTTGCGCGCGCAGGGCAACCAGTTGATCGCCGACTTCTACGGGATCCGGCCCGACGGCGTGGTCAACGACCGTTTCGACGTGCTGGGGGTGGCGGCCGGATCGGCCCACGCCGACATCGTCACCCCGGAGTATGCGAGCCACGGCACCTGGCCCGAGCGGTCCTTCGAGGTCTGCCGGGGCATCGGGCACAGCTTCGGGTACAACGCGACCGAGGCCGACTCCGACCATCTCCCCGCCGACGAGCTCGTCGCACAGTTCGTCGACGTCGTGTCGGCCGGGGGCAACCTGCTGCTGAACATCGGGCCGACGGCTACGGGCGAGGTGCCGGTCAGCCAGGCCTCGCGGGTGCAGGCCCTGGGTCGTTACGTCCGGCGCAACCGCGAGGCGATCGTGGGCTCGCGGCCGTGGGTGCGTCGCGCCGGCCGGACCGGCGACGGTCTCGAGGTGCGGTTCACCTCGCGGCCCGACCGGCCGGGAACGGTGTACGCCAACGTGCTCGGCACGCCGTCCGGTCGGGAGGTCTCGCTCGATGTCGCACCTCCGGCGGGCGGCTCGGTCCGCCGGCTCGGCGATGCCGCCGACCTGCCGTGGGTCGCCACGGGCGACGGCGGGTGCACGGTCACCCTGCCGGTTCCCCCGCCGGCGGGACCCGGGTTCGCACTGCGCCTGGCCCCCCCGGCGGGTTGAGTCGACCTCGCCTCGTCAGCGGTCGTCGCCGGCGAGCCACGCCTTGCCCGGCTCGCAGTCCGATGCGATCGGACACCAGCGGCACCGTGGACCGGGCCGGCGCACCGGCTCGGCACCGAGGTGATCGAGCGCCGCGAGGCGCCGGGCGGTGTCGACGACGCGCCGGGCGGCCGCCTCGAGCAGCGCCGGGGTGACCGTCTCGTGGTGCACGGTGCCGGAGTCGAGCTCGAGCGTCGCCACGAGGCGTGGCGGCACCCCGAGGCGCACGGCTTCCAGGAGGGCGTAGAAGCGGAGGTCCTCGCGATGGGCGGCGTGCACCTGGCCGGTCTTGTAGTCGAGGATCACCTTGCCCGGCCGGTCGCCGTCGGGTCGGCCGAGCGTGAGGTCGACGACGCCCGTGAGGACGACCCGGCCGTCGAGGAACTTCGCTTCGACCCGGCTCTCGCTCACCGGCCGGAATGCCGCACGCAGCGGCGGGACACACTCCTGGAACTTGCTGACGAGGTCGACGCAGGCGGCGACCAGCTCGGCGCGCTCGGCGGGGTCAAGCGCGCCGAGGTAGGAGGCGATCGAGCGGTCCGATGCGGCCAGGCGCTCGACGGCGTGCTCGACGAGCTCGCCCGGGATCGGCTCGCCGTGCCAGTGCACGGCGAGCTCGATCGCCTTGTGCACGACGGTGCCGCGGGCCGTGCGGGTGCTCCAGGCGAACGAATCGCGCTCGGCCATCCACGACGCCTCGCAGGCGTTGAGGCCGGCGAGCGCGTGCTTGTGGAGCACGAGCCGGTTCGGGGTCTCGATCACGTCCACGAGGGGGCCGAGGCCGTCTTCGAGCAGGGCCACGAGCCCGTCGACGACGTCGCCGACCGGCTCGGGTGGCTCGGCCGGGCGGCGCAGCAGTTCGAGCGTGCGCCGCTGGGTCGGGTTGAGCGACGAGCGCTCGTCGGTCACGACGCGAGCGGCGCGAGAGCCTCGGCGATCGGTGCGAGCAGCGCCGGGTCGTAGGCCGGCAGGGCTACCAGCACGAGGTCGACGCCGCGTTCGCCCCAGGCGGCGGCCTCGGCGGCGAGGCGGCCCGGGTCGGCGCGCACCAGCAGCACCGAGGTCGTGATCTCGGCAGGGTCGCGCCCGAGGTCGGCGCAGCGCTCCCACAGGATGTCGCGCTTGCGGGCGAAGGCGTCGGGCTCGGGCCGACCCGCGTTCCAGTGCTGGGCCCAGCGGGCGACGGCCGGGATCGTGCGCCGCTCGCCCTGCCCGCCGATGCAGATCGGCGGGTGCGGCCGCTGGATCGGCTTGGGTTCGCACCACGCCTCGTCGAGGGTGAAGTAGCGGCCGGTGAACGAGGAGCGCTCCTGCGTGAGCAGGCGCACGATCACCTCCATGCCCTCGTCGAAGCGATCGAAGCGCTCGGTGAGCGTGCCCAGTTCGATGCCGTAGGCGCCGCACTCGTCGGTGTTCCACGCGGCGCCGAGCCCCAGCTCGAGGCGACCCCCCGAGGTGATGTCCAGCGTCGCGGCCATGTTCGCGAGCACGGCGGGGTGGCACACCATGCCCGACACGAGGTTGCCGCCCCGGATGCGCGTGGTCGCCTGCAGCAGCGCCGCGAGCGTCATCCAGCCTTCGAGGCAGGGCCCGGACCGGTCGGAGAAGATCGGCTCGAAGTGGTCGAAGGTCCAGGCCGATTCGAACAGCGGGATCTGATCGGCCTCCTTCCAGACGGCGAGCACATCCTCCCAGCGGCAGTTCTGCGGAGCGGTGGACAGGGCGAAGCGCATGGTGCGCACGCTACGTGCGCGCAGCGAGCCAGGCGGCCTCGGCGGCGCCGAGCCGGGTGGACGGCGGGGCTTGGACCATCGGCCACAGCTCCTCGGCGATCGCCCGGAAGTTCCCACGGGCTCGCAGCTGCCCGAGGATGGCATAGAGGCCCATGTTGATCCGCTGGATGATCACGAACGCCGGGGGGACCGTCGCGTACGGCGCAATCGGCGACGAGCGGTCCCACACCTGGCGCACCGCAGCGGAGGCGTAGTCCGGGGTCCAGGTGTGCTCGTCCCGGGTGCGCACCGACTCGTAGAACACTTCGAAGTAGCTGCCGACCGCCTCGGTCGACACCGGGGCACCGGCCTGCAACAGGCCCGCCTGTTCGACCTCGGCCCGGAAGGCCGCCCAGTCCGTGTCGATCACGGCATGGGTGATCATCCGCTGGAACACCGCCATCTCGTGCGGGGTGAAGTGCTTGACGAGGCCGAAGTCGAGGAACGTGACCCGGCCGTCGCCATGGAACCGGTAGTTGCCGGGATGGGGGTCGCCGTTGAAGGAGTGCAGCGTGTAGAGGCTGCGGAACACGAATCGGTAGATCGTCTCGGCCGCCGCGTCACGCTCCTTTTGGTCCCAGGTGACGAGGTCGCTCCAGGGTGCCCCGCCGACCAGGTCGGTGGTGAGCACGCGGCGGGTCGAGCAGGCGTCGACCACCTGGGGGACGTGGATCGTCGGATGGCCGGCGTAGAAGGCGGCGAACCGGCGCTGGTCGCGGGCCTCGCGCTCGTAGTCGAGTTCCTCGATGATCCGGGCGCGCAACTCGCCGACGAGCGGGCCCGGATCGAGTCCGCGGAACGCCTGCGCCAGGATCGCGCCGAGCAGGTCGGCGTTCGCGAGGTCGGCCTCGATGGCGTCGGCGACCCCGGGATACTGCACCTTCACTGCGACGGCGCGTTCCTCCTGCCGCTCGGGATCCCACCACCGCGCGCGGTGGACCTGGCCGATCGACGCGGCGGCGATCGGGATGGGGTCCCATTCGAGGAACACCGCTTCGGGCGGTGCGCCCAACTCGGCCTCGACCACCTGGGCGGCCAATTCGGGAGCCATGGGTGGCGCCTCGTGCTGGAGCTGCGCGAGCGCGGCGCGCAAGGGTTCGGGCAGCCCCTCGTCGAGGTAGCTCGCCATCTGGCCGAGCTTCATCAGCGCGCCCTTCATCTGGCCGAGCGTCTCGGCCACGTCGGCCGCGGTGCGCAGTTCCCGCTCGCGATCGAGGGCGACGCGCCGTTCGGCGCTGGCGAACACCTTCCGGGCGGTCCCGGCTGCGTACCGGCCGCCGACTCGAGCGCCGAGCCGGGCGACCTCGGCATTGCGGCGTAGGCGCGCCTGGCCGAGCACGGCTCGAGCCGAGGCGCCCCGGACCCGCCGGCGGCCGGCGAGGGTGCCGGCGACGGCAGCCGCGAGTGTGACGAGCAGTGTGGCTCGGGCGGCCATCGGAAGGCGTCGGGGGCGGCGCACGGCTCCAGCGTGCCGGGTCGGGACCCCCGGCGTCCTCGCGGAGGGCGCTTGAGCGCGCCGTCCCGGTGCCGATGAGGACAACGCCATGGACGCGCGCGACCAGACCGCCCCCACCTTGGAGCCCGTCGTCGAGCTGGCGGACGGTGAGGTCGCCGCCGTCGTGCTCGGCCTCGCCGGATCCGTCGACGCTCACGACGAAACGCACGCAGCGCTCGACGATGTCCTGGAGCGGGCGGCGGCGACGGCCGCAGATCTGCATCGCGCGCTGGGTCAGGTCCTTCCGGTCTGGGTTCCCGTCGCCGACCACGACCTGCTCGAGCGCTGTCCCCAACTGATGCCGGAGCTCCTCGATCGGCACCGGCTGCCGGCATCGGCACTGGTCGTGGTCGTCAGCGAACGGCTGGCGGCCGAGGCCGCCGAGCGCACCGCGGACGCGCTGCGAGCGTTGCGGTCGCTCGGCGTCGTGTCGGCGCTCGACCACTTCGGGACCACGGCCGACGCCCTCCGGCTGCTCCGGCTGCTGCCCGTCTCCCAGGTGACCGTGGACGTGGACCTGCTCGACGGCCCTGCGGTGCTCGAAGCCGTCGTCGAACTCGCGCACACCGTCGGCGTCGTCGTCACCGTGGTCGGGGTGGACCGCATCGAGGCGGTGCAGGACCTGCAGCGACTCGGGGTCGACCGCGTGCAGGGGCCGCTGTTCCCCGTCGCCGATCGCACCGCATTGGCCCAACCCTGGTGCGGTCTCGAACTGCCGGCCGCGCAGGATGCGCTGGCGGCACCTGCCGCTCGGGTCCTCGGGGGCGGTGGGCCGCGTGCGAAGTTCCTGCGGGCGCTGCTCGAAGTGGTGTCCGACGCCGTGGTCGTCACCGACGCCGTGGCCGATCCTCGCCGGAACCGCATCGTCCACGTGAACCCAGGGTTCACGGCCCAGACCGGGTTCACGGCATCCGACATCGTCGGCCGCAGTCCGATCGCGCTCGATCCGCCCCAGGTCAACCGGGATCGGCTCGAGGAGCTGTTCGAGGCGATGGCCGCCGGTTGCGGTGCCGACGTCGAGACGCAGGCCCGCCGGCGCGACGGCACGACGTTCCCGTGCGGGGTGCGTCTCACCCCCGTGCGCGACAACGCCGGTGCGGTCACGCATTGGGTACAGGTCCGGCGTGACCTCAGCCAGAACCGGGCCGTGGAGCGCGAGCGCAGCTGGTTCCAATGGCTGGTCGAGCGCGGCGATCGAGGGACCCTGCTGGTCGACGATCACGGTTTCGTGCTCTACGCGAACCAGGCGATTGCGGATCTCGCCGGTGTCGACCCGCTCGACCTGGTCGGGCGAACCGTCGGTGACCTGCTCCCGGCGGACGCTCTCGACCCGGCGGCGGATCCCGAGGCCGGGTGGGAGCTCCTGCCGATCCGGCCCGGCCCGGCGATCCCGGTCACGGTCGAACGGCGCGCGCTCGATGTCGACGGTCTCGAAGGGGTGCGGGCAGTCCTCTGCGACGACCTCCGGCCCAAGCTGCGGCGGCGTGCCCTGGCGGGCCTGGCGGGCGAGTTCGCGGCCGAGACCCTTCGCTTCGACCTGGTGTCGTCGGAGTGGACCGAGCGCCTCGCCGAGCTGTTGCGCAGCGTCGTCGAGGCCCTCGAACTCGATCACGCCGAGGTCCTGCTCCTCGACGACGCCCGATCCGAACTTGCCCCGCTCGTCGACTACGACCGGGCCTGCGGGGGCCCCCGCCCCGATCCGACGCCGACCGCGTACCGGGCGGTCCGGTTGTGGCTGAAGGCCGTCCGGCAGGGCCAGGCGATGTACCTGCGGGGTGACGAACCCGACCGCCCGTCGTGGTGGCGGGAACGGGCGCCCGGGTCCGAGGTCGGCCCGCTCGCTGCTCGGGCCGACATCCCGTTGCGCGCCGGGGAGCAGCTCCTCGGTGTGCTCACCGTCGAGCTCGACTCGCCCGGCCGGGTGCGCACGTGGGACGACGACGAGCGCCGACTGCTCGGACACCTGGGCGAGACGATCGCTCAGCTGCTGCTTCGGGTGCGGTCGGTGCGTGCCGTGGTGGCCCGCGAAGCGGAGCTGTCCGCCGTTCTGGCGTCGGTCACCGACGTGCTGTTCGTCGTCGATCGCGAGTGGCGGTTGCGGTTCGTCAGCCGGGCGGCCCGAGCCCTCGGGTTCGTCCCGGCAGAGCTAGCCGGGGCCCCGATGGCGACCTTGGTCCATCCGGAGGACCTCGGGTTCCTCTGCGATCTGCTCAGCGGTGCCGAAGCCGCGGCCGGCACGGTCTCGGTGCGGGTCCGGTTGCTCACCGCCGACGACAGCTGGCGTTGGTTCGAGGCCAACCTGGGCGAGGCGCGCACCGGGGAGGGGTGGCTGGTCGCGTGCCGGGACATCGACGACAAGGTGCTCGAGGAGGCCGAGGCGACGTACCGGGCGGTGCTCGACACGCTGGTGATGGAGTCCGCCCAGCAGGTCGTCTCGTACGGCGCGTCGGGCTTCGTGGCGCAGCTCGACGCATTCGTCGCACGCCTCGGCGAAGCGATGGCGGTCGACCGGGTGTGGATCGACATGGTCGAGGAGGACGGCCAGACCGTCCGCCAGATGGTGTCGTGGTCGGCCCCCGACCTTCCTGCGGACCCGCCCGCCGAGCCGCTCTCGCTCGAGGCCGGTTCGGCCTGGTTGGACTACCTCCAGGAGCATTCGCCGGTCGTGGTTGCCGACGCCGATCTCGACGACGGCTACCGCGAGGCCCGGGCCGGACTTCCTGAGCCTTCCCCCCGGTCGCTGGTGTCGGTGACGATCCTGCTCAAGGACGTCTTGGGCGGCACCCTCGGGGTCGGTCACGACCACGACGCCAGGGAGTGGACGACCACCGAGGTGAACGCCGTGCAGACGCTGGGCGGGATCGTGTCGGCCGCGCTTGCGACCCACAAGCTCGACTTGGCCCTGCGGGAGAACGAAGCGAAGTTCCGGCGGTTGTCGGACCAGGCCACCGAGCTCGTGGCCACCCTCGCTCCCGACGGTGTGATCACCTACGTGTCCGCCTCGGTGGAGACGATCCTCGGGTGGCCGGCGTTCCAGCTCGTCGGCACGGGCATCACCCAGCTGATCCACCCGAGCGAGCACGACAAGGCGAACCGGCTGCTGTCGGGCATCGTGTGGAGCGCGAAGGCGGTCGAACAACTGCGGTTGCGACACGCCGACGGGTCCTATCGGTGGCTCGCTTGCACCTTCTCGGCGCTCAAGGACCGGGTCGGGCGGTTGCTCGAGGTGCGGATCCTCGCCGACGAAGTGCGCGATCCGGGCGAACGGTTCCTGACGGTCGACCCCGAGACCAACCTGCCCGACCGGGTCGAAATCGAGCGCCAGATCGAGTTGCTCGGCGGCGAGGCCGGGGTCGGGGTCATCGTGGTGGATGTCGAGGTTGCCGACGTCGAAGACGTCGGTGCCGAGGTCCTGCGGCCGATCGCCGAACGGGTCACCGGCCGGCTGCGCGGGACCGACATCCTCGGACGGGTCGGTCCCAACACGCTGGCCGTCGTCTGCCCACGCGCCGACGGCGCCGGGCTCGGGGTGCTGTCGGGCCGGCTGGTCGAGTGGGTGGCCGAACACGTCCTCACGACGCATGCAACCGTCGCGCCGGTTCCGATCCTCGGGGCGGTCGCCGGTGGTGCCGGTACGTCCGGCCGGGTGATGTTGATGGCGGCGGAGCGGGCGGCGGCGAAGGCCCGCGAGACCGGTCAGGTCGCGCTGGTCCGGTTCTGAGCGCGGGCGTCGACCGAGTCGAGCGCTCGGCCGAGCACCTCGGGATAGGCGGGGTCGGCGGCGACCGCGTCGTGGCCGGCCACCACCCGGTGCAGTTCGGCGTCCCGGATGCTCCGGGCGAGTTCGAGCTGACGCCGGGTCGGCACCACCGTGTCGAGTTCGTGAGCGATGACCGCCGTGGGTACGTCGATGGCAGGTAGCCATTCGGTCGCGTCGAACTCGCCGATCGCAGCACCGGCCTCGACGAGGGCGAGCGCATCGTGGGCCCGGAGTTCCTGCGCGACCCAGGGGTCGTCGACCCGTCGCTCGATGAGCCAGTCGGCGACGGCCTGACGGGTTCGCACCGGCGTGCGGCGGGAGACACCGGCGAGGGCGCGCAGGCCGCCGAAGTAGACCTGCTCGCCGGTCGATCGAAGGAACTGACCGGCGGTTGCGCAGAGCACCAGACCGCGGACCAGGTTCGGATGGCGGCGCCAGAGCAGCTGAGCGACCGTGCCGCCCATCGAGTACCCGACCACGATGGCCGGCCCGGTTCCGAGGTGCTCGAGCAAGGCGGCGGCGTCGTCGGCGCAGGCCTCGAGGGAGAACCGCTCCACCGACCGGATGCCCTGTCCGTGGCCACGGTGATCGGGAGCGATCAGCCGGTAGCGCCCGGCGAGCGGCCCGAACACGGGAAACCAGTTCAGCGACGCCGACACCGTCCATCCGTGGAGCAACAGCACCGCCCGGTCGGCGCCGGCGACTTCCCGCACGAACGTGGTGCCCCGACCCTGCAGTTCGACGGGGCGACCCGGTGGGAGCGTGATCACGGCTCGTTCGGGCCCGCTCAGGCGGGCTCGACCTCGAGGATGCGGACGCGCAACTCACCATTGGGCGCCGCGTAGGAGACCGTGTCGCCGACCCGGTGACCGATCAGCGCCGAGCCCAGCGGCGAGCCGGGAGAGATCAAGTGGAGATCGGCGGACCGCTCCTCGATGTGGCCGATCAGGTATCGCTCGGCCATGTCGTCGTCGTCGCCGTCGAACACGATCGTGACGACGGTGCCGGCCGCGGCCGTGCCGTCGTCGCCGCCCTCGACGACGACGGCGTGCTCGAGGATCTGCGCCAGTTGGCGGATGCGGCCCTCCATGTGGCCCTGAGCGTCCTTCGCCGCGTGGTAATCGCCGTTCTCGGAGAGGTCGCCGAGTTCTCGGGCTCGCTCGATCGCCTGCGCGATCTCGATCCGGCCCCGGGTCGTGAGGTCTTCGTGCTCGGCCTTCAGCCGCTGGAATGCGGCTCGCGACAGGTGATGGGCCTCGGCCATGAGCGGAACGCTATCGGCCGGGGCCCGGATGTGGTCGACGCGTAAGCTCGACCGCCATGTCCAGCGTGACGCATCGGTTGGCCGTGATCGGCGGCGACGGCATCGGTCCGGAGGTTACCGCGGAGGCCCTCAAGGTGATCCAGGCCGCCGGGGTGGCCCTCACCACGGAGGCATTCGACCTCGGTGGTGCCCGGTACCTGCGCGACGGGGAGATCCTTTCGGACGACACCCTGGCGGCGTTGCGCGGCTTCGACGCGATCCTGCTCGGTGCCGTCGGCACGCCGGCGGTGCCGCCCGGAGTCATCGAGCGTGGCCTGCTGCTGAAGATGCGCTTCGAGCTCGATCTCTACGTGAACCAACGCCCCTTCGTCGGCACTGCGCCGGGCCACGATCGCCCGCACGACTTCATCGTGATCCGGGAGAACACCGAGGGGCCCTACGTCGGTGAAGGCGGCGTTCTGCGACGTGGTACCCCGCACGAGGTGGCCACGCAGGGCTCGGTCAACACCCGCATGGGGGTCGAGCGCTGCGTGCGGTACGCCTTCGATCTCGCCCGAAGCCGGCGCAAGCATCTGACGCTCGTGCACAAGACGAACGTGCTCACCTTCGCCGGCAACCTCTGGGAGCGGACGTTCGGCGAGGTCGCCGCCGAGTACCCGGATGTGGCGACGGCGTACAACCACGTCGACGCCGCCTGCATCTACTTCGTGCAGGATCCCCACCGCTACGACGTGATCGTCACCGACAATCTGTTCGGCGACATCCTCACGGACCTCGGCGGTGCGGTGTCGGGTGGTATCGGTCTGGCCTCGTCCGCGAATCTCAACCCGGCCCGAACCGGGCCGTCGATGTTCGAACCCGTGCACGGCTCGGCGCCCGACATCGTGGGCACCGGCAAGGCCAACCCGGTCGCAGCGATCCTGTCGGCGGCGTTGATGCTCGACTTCCTCGGGGAGTCCGACGCGGCGAACCGGGTGCGCGAGGCCTGCAGCCCGCAGCCGTCGGGCACGACCTCGGAGATCGGCGACGAGATCGCCCATCGGCTCGCCGGCTGAGGCGGGCGCCTAGAGCGGGTGCGGGGTCGAGCCGGGATTGCGGGCTTCGGCGACCGCGGCCCACACGTCGGTGGCCGAGGCGGGTCCGACGAAGCTCTTGCGGACGACGCCGTCCCGGTCGGCGATCACGACGATCGGTACAGCGTCGATGGCGTAGCGCCGGTGGAGCTCGGCGCGGGCCGAGACCTCGACGTCGTCGACGGCGACGGTCTCGCTGGCCAACACGGCCGCCTTGGCCACCATCGAGGCACAGGTCTGACAGCTGGCCGACGAGAACACGGCGACGAGCCACTCGGCCTCGGGGCGAGCGAAGTCCCGCCGGTCGAGCTGGGCCGGTGCGAGGAACGTACGAGGCTGTGTCGGCCCGTCGTCGGGCCGCCGTCGGCGCAGGACCCGCGCAGCGGCGGCGGCGACAGCGGCGACCGCAACCGCAACGAGAGCTTGGACAACGCTCATCGCAGCTCCGGGATACCTGAGGAGGTGCTCCACGCCGGCGGCTGATCGGTTGATTCGAGCCGCTCGACGACGACGGGTTGGTCGGCGACGACCACGAACGGTCCGTCGGCCAACGGGCCCTCGAACACCACCGAACCCGACCCGCCCGGCGGCAGCGCCAGAGGAGCGATTCCCGCGACGGCGGTCGGGCCGGCTGGGCCGACCCGCTCGACGGTCGCCGTGGCCTCGACACCGGTGGCGTTGAAGACCGTGATGCGGGTCGAGAGCGGACCGGCAGCTCCGACGAACCACCAACGCTGCGCGGCGGCGCGCGCTCCGAACTGGACTGCGGCGCGCCCGTCTCCGGCGGCGCGCACCCGCTCGACGACGACACCGGCGTTCGCCGTCAGGACAGCGGCGTATGCGCCATCGGGGACCTCGGTGAGCTCGGCCAGGTTGATCAGCACGCTGGAGCGGGCCTTCACCGTGCGCCGGATCGGCGGGTTGCCGGCACCGGCGGCGGGTGTGGCGCCGGATGCCGTGGCGGTGGAGTTCGATCCGGGCGACCCACCCGCCGGATAGAGGGTCAAGCTCACCTCTGCGTCGGTCGGGTCGGGGTTGAAGATCGTGAAGCGGGTGAACAGGCCGTTCTGTTTGGGTGCGGCCGCGAAGGTCCAACTCGTTGCCGGGGCCGGGGCCCCGAGTCCGGCGGCGAGTTCGCGCCGGGCGCCGGATGCCGTCTGGAGCCGACCGAGAACGAACCGGCCGGTGCGAGCCACTGCAGCGACCGCCACGCGCTCTTTCGCCTTCACCGTGTCGCCCAGGTCGACGACACGCAGCGACCGGGGCGCGACGACCAGGCCCTGGAGCGCCTTGGACGCCCGAGTCCCCTCCTCGGTGGTTGCCGTCACGTCGACGACCAGGTCGTCGGGGAACGGGTTGAACAACGTGACGGCGTTGGTCACCTCGGTGGTCGACGCCCCGTCGGCGACGAACCACGTCGGCGACGGCTCGGTCGCGCAGGGTGACGACGCACGGCCGGCTGGCGTGACGGCGACCTGCTCGGCCAGGAGACCGGCGCCGGCCACCTCGACGAGGGCGGCGGCGTGACCGGCGGGCGCGCCGGCGTCAGCCAGGGCCACCTCCGTCCGAGCGAACCCTCGGGCGGTCACGGCGACCGTCGTCGGGCGGCCGCCGGTCGGGTGGACCGTCACGGTCGCCACGACGTCGGCCTCGGTGAGGTTCAGCAGGCTGACCCGGCTGCTCACCCCGGGTCCGACCGGCACGCCGGGGCAGAACCAACTCGACGTCAGCGCATCCGCTGGGAACGCAGCCGGCATCGGAGACCGATCGCCCTCCCAGAAGCGGACCGCATCGGTGGCGGTGCTGCGCTCGTCCAGGGCTGCGGCTCCGACCAGCCCCGCGGCGACGAGCGCGACCGGCGCGAGCCGGGTCAGCACCCGCACTGTGGGCTCCGGATGCGGCGGTCTTCGGGGCTGCTCATCAGGCGTCCACACCGCCTGCTGAGGTGGACCCCCGCAGCGCCTCGAGGGCCTCGCGGTCCGTCGGGCCCCCCTCCAGAGCGATCAGCGGGCGGGCCGGTGCCGCGCCGCCGGTCGGGCGGGGCCGCCGATGGGGTAGGAGTCGGCCTGCCCACGCAAGGCGCACCGCCACGAGCCAGGCCAGGGCGGCAGCGATCGACCAGGCGGTTCGGCTCGCCGGCGCCGGTCGTTCGAGCACGGCGATCCCTGCGTTCGGGACCTCGAAGGCCGTGGCCCAGCCGAAGGCGGGACGAGGGGGGATCGTCCGCCCGTCGACCTGCAGGCGCCAGCCGCTGTCGAAGGGGACCGAGGTGAACAGGGTGCCGGCGGGAACGGGGCCGCTGGCCCGCAGGGGCCCGTCGGGCTCCAGGACCGAGGTGGCGCCCTCGAGATCGGCACGGGCCAGTGACTCGACGCCGGCGAGTTCGCTCGCCTCTCGGGCGGCGCCGGTCAGCATGGCGTGCATCGGGATTGCCGCCTGATTCGCGAACACGGCCAACGTGCCTCCGGCGTCGAGCTCGGCGAGATCGAGTTGGCGTCGCAGCACGGCGACGAGCGACGCCGTCGCCGGATCCTGCGGGCGTGGCAGGACCAAGAAACGGATGCTTCGCGACCCGAGGAGGCGACCGAGTCGGTTGGTCTGACCGCCGAGCGCAGCGTCGAGCAGATCGATCACCCCACGGTCCTCGACGCTCGGCTCCCGGGGCCACGCCTGTTCGACGGTGGGTGCGAACCCTTCGACGAGCGCCCAACCCGTTCCCGGGGCCAGCTCCGTCGAGGCGAGCGGAAGGCGGTCCGGATCGCCGAGCCAGAGCGTGCGCATCGCGCCGGCCGGTCCGGCGACCGGAAGGAGCGCGAGCTCGTCGGCGTCGCCCCGGCGTGGCTGGTCCCACCGCCCGTCCGTCGCCAGTGCGACGACCGGGACGGCTGCGGCGGCGAGCCCGACGTACACCGCGAGCACCAGCGGCTGGCGCCAGGTGAGGCGAGTGCCGGTCAGATCGACCTGGGCGGCGGCGATCGCAGCACCGGCCGCAAGCGCAAGGCCTGCTGCAGCCGGGGCGAGGGTCACGGCCGGGTTGGGCAGTTCGATGCCGAGCGCGCCCGTGCCGCCGGCGACCGTCGCCACCAGCGCGCCCGCGGCGAGTACCGCCGCGCGCGCCCCCCACGCGGAGCGCCACGAACCGCCGATGGCCAGGGCGACCGCAGCCGCCGCCCACAACCCCCAGGGCAACGGTCCGGGGTCGGCGCCGGAGAGTGCGAAGCGGGCGAGGGCATCGGCGCCCGGGACCCGGTGCGCGGTGTCGAACGCCGTGACCGGATCACCGACCACCGTCCACGACCACGGCAGCAGGAGCACCGCTGCGGCGACACCGGCGATCGCCGTGCCGGTGAGGAGCGTCGCGGTACCGGTTCGCTCGCCCGTCGCGAGTGAACCGATGGCGAGCAAGACGGCGCAGCCGATCGCGACCGGGACCAGGCCGGGTACCGCGAGCCCGAGCAGTGCGAGCCCGAGCGCCAGGCCGGCGACGGACTGCACGACGGGCCGGCGAGCCCCGGACAGTGGCGCCCAGCCCGCGAGCCGCCCGAGCGCACCGATGAGCCAACCGCAGCCGGCATAGGCGACCAAGCCGTCCCAGCGGCCGGCGGCGATGGCGGCGTAGGGCAGTGGATTTGCTGCGTAGGCGACGATCGTGACCAGCCGGGCGCGACGGACGCCGAACGAACGGGTCAGCCGCCACATGCCGAGGAGGCCGACGGCCACCGGCAGGATGACGAGCAGCGTGCGGGCGAGTTCGGTCGAGCCGCCGGCCAGCAGGCCGACGAGCCCGAGCACACCGAGTCCGGGCGCAACGGCGGTTGCGCTCCCGAGCCCTTGCGGCGACCATCCCTCGAACGGACGACGCAACAGGCCGGCGACCTCGTCGGGGAACGGAAAGAGACGACCGACGGGAGCGATGCCGTCGGACAGCAACCCTCGGCTGCCGATGACGACGAGCGCGACCAGTGCGCTCCACACGAGGGTGGTGGGCCAGTGCGAGCCGGACCGGACCTGCTCGATCGTGCGGCGTACCCCACCGGCGAGGCGTGCGTTGCGGTCGTCTCGGGCGATGGACGCCTCGCGCAGCGCGGCGGCGAGTCGTGCGCTGCCGCGCCGTTGGAGCCGGCGAATCTCTCCGTCGTGCACCCGCCGGATCCGGGCCACGGCTCGTCGCTTGCGCACCAGCGAGGGCAGCCGGGCAAGGTTCCATGCCCACCCGCCCACGGGTTGGGCGGCTTGCCGGATTCGGCCGACAAGGAGCAGCCCGATCGACCGGACGAGCGTCAGCACGAACCATTGCGGCAGGACGCGCAGTAGGGAGAGCACCGAGTAGTTGCCGAGCACCGTTCGCAAGCGGTTGCGTGCGGCCCGATCGTCGAGATGGTCGTAGGCCCCGGTCGCCAGTCCGATGTGCGCGACTCTCGCCGCGGGCGCGACGAGCACGCGAGCGCCGCTGACGTGGGCCCGCCAGCACAGATCGATCTCGTCACCCGGGCCGTCGATCGCTGGGTCGAACCCACCGAGCGTTCGGAACAGGTCGGCCCGTGCGAGCAGGCAGGCGCTGGGCAGGGCGAAGACGTCGGTGACGGCGTCGTGCTGCTCCTGGTCGAGTTCCCCGGAGCCGGTCGGGGGCGCGAGCTCCCCGAACTTGTCCAGCGCCAGGCCTACCGCCTGCAGGCGCCGGGGGTCGTCGCGGTCGACCAGCTTCGGCCCGACGATGCCGGCGTTGGATCGGTAGAGCTCCTCGACAAGGAGCCGGACGGCGTCGCTCGCGAGTTCCACGTCGTCGTGCAGGAAGCAGAAGAAGCCGCCGCCTTCGACGAGTTGGAGCACCTCGTTCGCCGCAGCGGCGTGGGTCGGCGCGCTGCTGTGGTGCACGAAGGCGTCGGGAAGCCGGGTGGCGAGCCGTTCGAGCAGATCGGCCCCGACTGTCGATGTCGTCGAGGCATCACCGGAGGTGTCGAGCACCAGCACCCGAAGCGCCGGGTAGTCCTGCGCGGCGAGCGAGACCAGGGTCGCGTCGAAGGACGGTCCGGGGTCGTGTGCGATGACCACGGCCACGACGGGGGGTGCGCTGGGGGTTTCCCGGGCGTGGGACACGGTGGATCGCACGCTAGTGGGCCGACTGACGACAATCCGGGCGCCGTGTGCTTGCAAAAGTAAGCATCACCGATATAGTTGTTTGCGGCTCGGCGGGCGCGTCGCCCCCGTCCCTTCTTCCCCCCAGCATTGCAATTCCCCTTCTTCGATTCCACGGAGGTTGCCCCGATGGCTGCGAACGACCCGACGACCGACCCGACGACCGACCCGATCGTTCGCTCCGCTCGCGCCGTCGCCGCTGCGGCGAAAGATGCGCTGTACGTCTCGGTCGGGTTCGGCGTCCTGGCCTTCCAGAAGGCTCAGGTCCGGCGTCAAGAGCTCACCAAGCGGCTCGGCGCGCTGCCCGAGATCCCTGGCTCATCCGCCGTCCGGGCGCAGGTGTGCGCCTCGCTGGCCCAGATCGACGGCCGTCTCCGAGGGGTGGAGCAGCGGGTGGACGCGGCGCTCGACGAGGTGCAGGGTCGCCTGCCCGCGCAGGCCGCTGACCTGATGGGACAGGCCCGCCACGTCGGGAAGGCCTACCAGGAGCGTGTCCGCAAGCTCGCCGAGTCGGCCGCGGCCTGATCGGAACGGCTCGTCAGCCGAACCAGCCGAAGACGTCCACCACGACGTGGCTGTCCCGCTGGCTGAACACGCACAGGCTGCCGTCGGCGGCCAGCGGGACGGTCGCAAGATTGCCCGACGCCTGCTTGGCCACGTAGTTGACGTTGGACGCGAGGGGTACCGGCCGGTCGCACGGGTAGGCGGTCAGGAAGCCCGGCAAGCTTGCTTCCGTGGCCGTGACGACGACCAGCGCGGCGCTCGCACCGGTCGGCGGAACGCCCGCTCGGCCGGCCACCGGCACCCGTGCGCTCGTCATCGAACGCACGGGCACACCGGCGCCTTCCCGCGTGTCGAGCAGCCGATTGGCCGGCACAGTGCGCAGGCGGCTGCCGCTGTCGCTGTCGCGGTAGCGGCCGAGGAGATCGACGACGAGGTGGGTCGGCGCCGACGTGTAGACACAGACCCGTCCGTCGGCGGAGACCGCGCTGACCACCTGGTTGGGTACGTCCCGCCCGGGCACCAGGTTGAGGTTCGAGGCGATCGGGCGTCCCTTGTCACAGGCGTAGGCGGTCACGAACCCGGGCAGCCTGGACTCCGTCGCGGTCACGTTGAGCACGACCGGACCGCCGGCGCCGACCGCCACCTCCAGGACGCTGGCGATTCCCGTAGGGCCCGCGCCGCTGCGTGTGTCGACGAGCCGGCGGGGTCCGTCCGGATCGAATGGTTGCTGACCGGCGTCGAACCATCCCTGCACGTCGACCACCAGGTCGCTCGCCGCCATCGTGTAGAGGCACACCCGCCCTGCTTCGTCGGGCGCCACCACCACCGAACCGGCGACGATTCCGCCCTTCGGGGGGTTGAGATTTGACGTCCACGGTCGTCCCGAGGCGCACGGATAGGCCGTGACGAATCCGTCGCCCGCCGGTGCGACCGCCGTGACGTTCAAGAGGACGGCGGTGACGCCGGTCGCCGGTACGCCGGCGCGCCCGGTCACCTGCAGCCCGACCTCGCATAAGGCCGGGACCGGGCCGGCGGGAGCGCCGAGTCCCTCTCGGGTATCGAGGATCCGCACTGGTACGGGGAGCGCGCGATAGCCAGACGGCGCCGTCGGGGTTCCGGCTGCGGCGGACACGCCGGCGCAACCGCCGACGCGGAACCAACTCGACTTGAGGCCGAGACGTGAGCGGAACTGCTCGCCGGTGAGCGTGACCGTGCCGGCGGTGCCCCGGAGCACCAGCTGCTGGACCCTGCCGCCCCATTCCCCGAGGCCGTTGCGCCGCAGGACCTCGAGGCTCTGGTACTTGCCGATCGTCGGCCAGTCGGCCTCGATCTCGGCGATCGGCACGCTCGCCGTCCACGTGTTGTACCCCGACCAGGGCCCGAACGGATCGCCCTCGTCCTGGACCGCAGGGAAGTTCGCCCCTGAGGTCCAACCGCCCGAGGAGGCCGAGAACTGGGCGTAGGCGTAGCCCGCGTCGGTCCCGGGTCCGCGTCGCAGCACAACCCCGGCGGTGTCGGCGACCGCACGATCACTGCGAGGGTCCTCGAGGCCGGTGAAGCTGAACGAGCCGCCTCCGAGGTCGGTGCGTCGCGCTGCGCCCCCGTACACCTGGCAGTCCTGGTCGTCGCAGCTCCGGGCGTAGCTGTAGCGGCTCTCGGCGGCGGCGTAGGTGCGGGCGGCGACGGCCTGGGCCCGCAACGCGTTGATTCCGGCTCCACCCCCGGCGTCGGCCCACCCCGCGGGTGATTCTCGTGGGACGACCCCGCGCACCATCGACTCGAGCGGTACCCGGTTGACGACGCGGTTCTCCCCCTCGGTGCCGTTGACGATCCGGATCGAGCCCCGATAGGCACGTTCGGCCCCGTCGTCGCCGGGTTCGCAGGCGACGAGGAGGTCGGAAGCGGGCGCCGACACGGTGTCGACACCGTCGACCCAGACGTCCAAGCGGGAGGCGGGCAGCCCGCTCGCCGTCCCGGACACGATGCCGGCCGGCGTGGTGAGCTCGGTCCAACCGTTCGCGGTCAGCACCGTCAGCGAGACGGGCCCCGTCGGGCACGACGCAGTGTCGTTCCGGCCGAACACTCGATAGGTGGCCGGACCGGTCTCGACGGCCACGATCGAACGCATCGTGGGCGCGCCCGGGTTCGCCGACGTCCGCAACCCGCCACCGCCTCGGACGAGCGAGATGACCCCGTCGTCATCGAACGCCTTGAGGCGGACGGACATCAGGTCGCCCCAGTCGCTGCGCAGACCGCCGAGGGTCGTACCGCCGTAGTAGTGGGCGAGGATCCGTCGCCAGTCCCAGCCGAAGCGGACCGCATAGCCGTACGCACCCACCTGGGACAGACCGTCGCCATGGCCCCACCCGCGACCTTCGACGACGAGCGAGGCGTTCGTCGTCGTGGCGTCGGCCTCGGGTACGACGGAGGCGCCGGCCGGGCGATCGGCTGCCGTGCTTCCGGCGAACAGCAGCGAGGAAACGAGCAGGCCGACGACGCTCCGTCGACCCGGGACAATGCGTCTCGTGCTCGAGCGTCTCCATCTCTCCATCGCCCGAATCCCTCAACCATCACTCGACGTCACCACTCGTCACTCGACGTCACCGAATGCGGTGACCGTACCCGTGGCCCGCCGTTCCGGGACGGTCAGGTCAACGCGGTCACCTCGTTGATCGGCAACTAACCTTCGGCTCTTGACCTCCGCCTCTGTGGATCGGCCGGCCCGCCGCAACCCGTTGCCCGAAGGAACCATCCCGGTGGCTGCCGGACTGCTGGTGGCGGGCGCCGCGGCCTACGTGTTCCTCAAGATCGCCGGCGGGGCGCTCGACGACAAGGCCGACGAAAAGGCGCTGACGCAGCTCTGGTTCATCACCTTCTTCCTGGCGCCGGGATTCTTCCTTCCGCTCGAGCAGGAGGTCGGTCGGGCGCTGTCGCACCGACTCGCCCGTGGCCAGGGGGGCCTGCCCGTCGTGCGGCGATCGGCCGTCCTCGGCGGCTCCGGCGTCCTGGCGCTCCTCCTCGTGGTGTTCGCGCTGTCGCCGCTGTTGGTCACCAAGCAGTTCAACGATTCCTGGCTGCTGCTCGTAGGCCTGATACTGAGCGTCGTGGGATGGAGCACCGCCCACCTCGGCCGCGGCGTGCTCTCCGGATCAGGGCGTTTCGCCTCGTACGGCATGGTGTTCAGCGTCGACGGAGGTATCCGGGTCCTGCTCGCAGTCACCGCTGCCGCCCTCGGCGTCGACTTGGTCGGCGTCTTCGGACTTCTCATCGGCCTGCCGCCGATGCTCGCGTTGGCGGTCGCGGCCCGACGCGAACGAGGTCTGCTCTTCGACGGCCCGGAGGCTCCGTGGAGCGAGGTGACCTCGAACCTCGGGTGGTTGCTCCTCGGGTCGGTCGCCTCGGCCTTCCTCGTCAACGCCGGACCGCTGGCGGCCAACGCCCTGTCGAGCAAATCCCAGGCGGAGCTCGTCGCGGACTTCGCCTATCTCGTGCTCGTCTGCCGGATACCGCTGTTTCTGTTCCAGGCCGTGCAGGCAGCGCTGCTGCCGAAGTTGGCCCGTCTGGCGTCGCTCGGGGCCATGGACGAGTTCCGTGCCGGGTTCCGGCTGCTGATCCTCCTCGTAGCCGGCGTCGGGGCCCTCGGGGTGGTGGCAACGCCGGTCGTGGGGCCGATCGGTTTGCGCTTTTTCACCGAGGGCACCTTCGAGACCCGGGACTACCTGCTGTTGTCGGCGGCAGCCGGGCTCTACATGGTGACGATGGCGTTCGCTCAGGCCGTCATCGCGCTGCACGGCCATGCCTTGGTCGGCGCGGGTTGGCTGATCGCTCTTGTCGCTTTCGGTGTCGGTTTGTTCGCGGCCGACGACCTGCTCCTGCGGGTCGAGCTTGCGCTGTGCTGCGGGGCCGCCGCCGCAGCGGTCGTGTTCGCCGTCGCCCTGCGAACCCGGCTGGCGTCGGGCGCACAGCCCGATGCGGCGTCCATCTACGAAGCGACGCACGACCTACCGCTCGAACCCTGAACCGATGCCCGGGATCGGGCGTCCGGTGTGCCCTACGGGCGCGGCCGCTTCGCTTCGAGGGCGAGATCGTGGTCGACCATGCGGCCGACCAGCCCCTCGAAGCTCACTGTCGGCTGCCATCCGAGTTCGGCCCGGGCCCGGGACGCGTCGCCGACGAGCAGGTCGACCTCGGCCGGCCGGAAGAATCGGGGGTCCTGACGCACGTACGGCGTCCAGTCGTCGATGCCCACGTGACCGAACGCTGCGTCGAGGAACTCCCGGACGGAATGCGCCTCGCCGGTGGCGACGACGTAATCGGCCGGCTGGTCCTGTTGGAGCATCAACCACATGGCCCGCACGTAGTCGCCGGCGTATCCCCAGTCGCGCTTGGGTTCGATGTCGCCGAGCACGAGTTCACGCTGGAGCCCGAGGTGGATCCGGGCGACCGCGTTGCTGATCTTGCGGGTCACGAACTCGAGCCCGCGCCGCTCCGACTCGTGGTTGAAGAGGATCCCCGAGCAGGCGAACAGCCCGTAGCTCTCCCGGTAGTTGACCGTGATGTCGTGCCCGAAGACCTTCGCGCAGCCGTAGGGCGAGCGAGGGTGGAACGGGGTGCGCTCGGTCTGGGGTGTCTCTCGAACCTTGCCGAACATCTCCGACGACGACGCCTGGTAGAAGCGGATCGGGTTGTCCCGCGGTCCGCCGACCATCCGGATGGCGTCCAGGAGGCGAAGCACCCCGAGGCCGGTGATGTTCGCCGTCAGTTCCGCCTGCTTGAACGACAGGGCGACGAAGGAGATGGCGCCGAGGTTGTAGACCTCGTGCGGCTGGGTGTATTCGAGCGCGGCGACGAGTGACGGCAGGTCCTGCAGGTCGCCCGAGACGAGCTCGACGAACGGCAGCTCGTCGGTGATCATCGCCGCCCGCGGGTTGTTCTGGCCCTTCAGCAGCCCGTACACCTGATACCCCTCGGCGTGGAGGAGTTCGGCGAGGAACTGGCCGTCCTGCCCGGTGATCCCGGTGACCAGGGCTCGTCGCGGCGGGGTGCTCACGGGTCGGGGAGCCTACTCGGCCGCGCGGCCGGGCTCGCGGGGCGGCCAGCCGTCCGGTACGGTCCCGGCTCGGTGCCATCGCTGACCGTCGCCGTCGACGCCGGACCGCTCGTCGGTCCCCGGACCGGCATCGGCCGCTTCACCGCCGAGCTGCTCGGCGGCCTCGACGCGCTCGAAGACGCCCCGGCCGTGGTGCGTTACGTGTTGAGCTACCGGGCGCCGCTGCCTCGGGGCACCGTTCGGCTCCCGTACCCGGCTGCGCTCGCCCAACAGCTGTGGCAGCGACTCGACTACCCGCGACCTCGACGACCGTTCGACGGGTGCGAGGTGATCCACGGCACCAACTTCGTCGTGCCGCCCTCGAAGCTCGCCGAGGTCGTCACGGTCCACGACTGCTCGCCGCTCGACCGGCCGGATCTCGTCGACCCGGTGGTGCGCCGGTTTCCGGCCCTGATCGCCCGTGCGGTCAAACGCGGCGCCTGGGTCCATACCCCCTCGGAGTACGTCGCCGACCAGGTGCGCGAGCGCTTCGGGACCACGCGCGTGCGCGCCATCCCCCACGGTGGCCCGAAGCTGGGTCCGGCGCCCGCTCGGCGCCCGTCGCTCCCGGGGCTCGACGACCGGCCCTACGTGCTGGGGCTCGGCACCCGTGAGCCGCGCAAGAACCTGGTCCGCCTGGTGCAGGCGTTCGGGATCCTTCGCGCCGTCGGCCACGACGTCGGCTTGGTGCTGGTCGGCAAGCCCGGCTCCGATACCGCCCGGGTCGATGCTGCGATCGCGGCGTTGCCGGCGTCGGCGGCCGAGCGCGTCGTGCTCACCGACTTCGTCACCGACGAGCAGCTCGTGTGGTTGCTCTCCCACGCCCGAGTGCTCGCCTACCCGTCCCTCGACGAGGGCTTCGGCCTTCCGATGCTGGAGGCGATGGGCTACGACGTGCCCGTCGTGGCCTCGGCCGCCGGAGCGTTGCCCGAGGTGGCCGGTGACGCTGCGCTCCTTGTCGATCCGCTCGACGCGGATGCGCTCGCCGGTGCGCTTGCCCGGGCGGTGGCCGACGAGACCGAACGGACCCGGCTGCTCGAGGCCGGCCGGGCCCGCGTGGCGTCGTACACCTGGTCGTCGACGGCGTCGGCCATGCTCGAGCTCTACCGTCAGGCGATCGATGACCGTTCCTGAGCCGTTCGTCGTGGTGCTGTCCGGGGGCGTCGGTGCCGCTCGGTACCTGGCCGGGTTGCGCCGGGTGCTCTCCGGCGACACGGTCTGCGCCGTGGTCAACACCGGCGACGACCTGGTGCTGCACGGGCTGTCGATCAGCCCGGATCTCGACACCGTGACCTACACCGTCGGCGGCGCGATCGACACCGAACGAGGCTGGGGCCTGTCGTCGGAGACGTGGCGGGTCATGGAGAGCCTCGGGCGGTTCGCTGCGTTCCGCCCGGCCGGGAGCGCCGCCGCAGCCACCTGGTTCAACCTCGGTGACCAGGATCTCGCCACGCACTGCTACCGGACTGCTCGGCTGGCCGAGGGGGCGTCGCTGACCGAGGCCACCGACGAGATCCGGCGGGCCTTCGGTGTGCCGTTCCGGTTGCTGCCCATGAGCGACGACCGGTGCCCGACGATGGTGACGGTACCGGTCGAAGGCGAGATCAGCTTCCAGGAGTACTTCGTCGGCCGGCGCCACGCCGTGCCGGTGTCGGCGGTCCGCTTCGGCGACGGCACCGCCCGGCCGACGGGCGCCGTGCTCGACGCCCTCGATCGGGCCGACGTGATCGTCGTCGCCCCGTCGAACCCGATCGTGTCGATCGGGCCGATCGTCGCCTTCCCCGAGGTGCGTGACCGGCTCGTCGCCAAGCGGGCCCAGGTGATCGCGGTGTCGCCCATCATCGGGGGGGCCGCACTGAAGGGTCCGGCGGACCGGATGCTCGTCGAACTGGGACACGAGTCCTCGGTGGTGGGCGTGGCGCGGCTGCACGCACCCTTCGCCGGCACCTTGGTGATCGACGACGTAGACGCCGAGTCGGCCGCTGCGGTCGAGCGGGCCGGGATGCGAGCGGTGGTGACCGGCACGATCATGTCGGATCCCGAGCGGGCCGCAGCGCTCGCTCGGGTCACGTTGGAGGCGGTGGCCTGATGAACCGGCTGACGATCTGGGGTGTCGAGGGGATCGGGGAGATCCGGCCCGGCGACCAACTCGGGGAGGTGATCGTCGAGGCGTGCGCAGGCCCGCCCAACGGCCCGCTCGCCGACGGCGACGTCCTGGTCGTCACCCAGAAGGTGGTGTCGAAAGCCGAGGGGCGACTCGTTCCCGTCGACCCGGAAGACCCGTTGTCCCACAAGGGGCTCGTTGAGTCCGAAGCGGTGCGGATCGTGCGCCGCCGAGGCGACTTGATCATCACCGAGACCCGTCACGGGTTCATCTGTGCCAACTCCGGGATCGACCTGTCGAACGTCGAGCGCGGGTACGCCGCGCTGCTGCCGATCGACTCGGACCGATCGGCTCGACGGATCGTCGACATCGTGCGGGCGCGCCTCGGGGTGTCGGTCGGGGTGATCGTCTCGGACACGTTCGGCCGCCCGTGGCGCAAGGGGCTCACCGATGTCGCCATCGGCGTGGCCGGGATCGCCGGGGTGGTCGACCTGCGCGGCACGCCCGACGCACTCGGACGCACCATGCAGGTCACCGAGGTCGCGGTCGCCGACGAGCTTGCGTCGGCGGCCGAGTTGGCGATGGGCAAGTCGAACGGGATCCCGGTCGCCGTGGTACGCGGGTGTGATCCGTCGTGGCTGCGGCCGTCGTCGATGAGCGAGCTGATCCGACCGCCCGCGGAGGACCTCTTCCGCTAGCAGGTTCGCTCAAGGTTCCAGGAGGCGCCCGATCCCCTCGGCCAGCGGGGTGAACGGCTCCCAGCCGAGGTGAATACGGGCCCGCACCGGCGACAGTGCGAACCGTCCCGGCTCGTCGGGGCGCTCCGGTGTCCGCTCGACCGGGGCGCCGGCCCCGCACACCATCCGGTGCAGGTCTCGCACGGCGGTCTGGATACCCGTGCCGATGTTCACGACGAGTCCGCTGCCGCGTCGAGCCGAGCGGAGCAGCGCGTCGACCGCGTCGTCGACGTGGAGCAGGTCTCGGGTCTGACGGCCGTCGCCGTCGATCCGGGCGGCGTCCCCGGACGACGCGGCGGCGGCGAAGGCGGCGACGACCCCGTCACGCCGGCGTGGGCCGTAGAGCGAACTGCAGGCGAGTGCCGTGAACTCGACCTGGCGCCGTTCGCGAGCGATCGTCAGCAGGTCGACCACGGTCCGTGTGGCCAGCCCGGCGAGGGTGACCGGCGAGTCGCTCGGCCGGTGCTCCCGGACGGGAAGGTCCTTCGGCGCGACCGCGCCGTACAGGTCGAGGGCGCGTAACGCCACCACGACCTTCGCCCCGGTTCGTGCGGCGGCCTCGATGACGCGGGCGGTGCCGTTGACCGCCCGATCGAAGGCGTCGTGGTCGGTCGAGCCGTGGTGGCGGGGCAGGGCGAGGTGGAAGACCACGTCGGGCGGCCGGCGGGCGGCGAGCTCGCCGAGTTCGCCGCCGCGGGCGTCGAGGGTGTGGATCCGCAGGTCGCGGTCGCGTGCGGCGCGGGCCTCGGCGAGGTTTGCGAGCGAGCCGGTCGACAGGTCGTCGGCGACGTCGACGGACGCGCCCTCGGTGACGAGGAGATCGACGAGGTGCGAGCCGACGAACCCGGCACCGCCGACGACCAGTGCGCGCATCAGGCGGGAGGACGCCGTTCGGCGGCGACGGTCGTTCCTTCGGCGACGACCTCGCCGTCACCGAGCACGCTGTCGACCACTCGTGCTCCGGCGCCGACCCGTACGCCGGCCCCCAGGCAGCTGCCGACGACTTCGGCGCCGGTGGCGATCGACACCCCGGGCAGCAGCACCGAGCCGGTCACCAGCGCACCGGCTGCAACCGTCGAACCGGCGCCGATCACGCTGTCGACCACCGTGCCGTCGACCGTCGCGCCGTCGCCGATCGCTTGCGGCGCAACGCCGCGCCGGCGACCGGCGACGGCGTCGAGGTTGGCGGCGAGGTAGAGATCGGGTCGACCGGTGTCGGTCCAGTAGTCGTCGGTGGCGAGCGCGAACAGCGCGCCGTCGGCGACCATCGCCGGGAAGGTCTCCCGCTCGATCGACACCTTGCGGCCCGTCGGGATCCGGGCGAGCGTCGATGGCTCGAGAATGTAGGTGCCGCCGTTGATCAAGTTGGTGGGCGCCTCGTCGCGTGGTGGCTTCTCGATGAACGCGAGCACGCGGCCGGCGGCATCGGTGGGCACCACGCCGAATCCGGACGGGTCCTCGACCGGCGTGAGGTGGATCGTGCCCTCGGCCCCAGTGGCGCAGTGCGCAGCGAGGAGCCGGCCGACGTCGAGGTCGGTGAGGATGTCGCCGTTCACCACGACGAACGTTTCGTCGATCCCGGCGTGGCGGGCGGCGAAGCCGATGGCGCCCGCGGTGTCGAGCGGCTCGGGCTCGACGGCGTAGTCGAGCCGGACCCCGGCACAGCGTCGCTCGGGGTAGCGGGCCGTGAAGGCGCCGGGATTGAACCCGAGCGACAGCACCGCCTCCTCGATGCCGGCGGTGGCGAGGTTCTCGAGGACGAGCTCAAGGATCGGCCGATGGCCGACCGGGAGCAGGGGCTTGGGCGTGGTGTACGTCAGCGGCCGCAGGCGAGTGCCGAACCCACCGACGAGAACGACCGCTTTCATCCCTTGGTCGTGGTCGTGGTCGCCGCAGCGGTGGTCGATGCGTCAGTCGTGGCCGCAGTGGTGGCCGTCGCCGCCACAGTCGTGGTCGTGGTCGCCGAGGTGGGCTGGTCGACTGCGCCAAGCTCGGCGAGGTTCGCGGCCGAGGACGGCTTGAGCGGGCCGAGGTCGGCGCCGTCGGGGATGAGGGCCAACGTCATCGCCATGCCGTCCTTGGTGAACCGCACTTCCGGGAACCCGGTGATGTACACGTCGGGATCCCCGGTGGACGCGGCGTCGTTCCAGACGAGCAGTTTGAGCTTGCCCGGCTTGGGCGAGCCGCCATCGGTCGCCGGACACTGCTCGTCCTGGGCCATCGAGCCGAGGCCCTCGGGAAGTTCGATCTTGTCGTCCGAGATCTTGATGCCGACCTGCTTGAACCAGGTGCCGAGCTTCGCGTTCTTGCCCGTTCCGGCCGAGGAGAACGGGTGGACGTGGATCACCCCGTCGCCGTGGGTGTGGATTCCGCTCGACTGGTAGAGCAGGAAGTCGTCGGTGCCCTGGGTCTCGTTGTTGTTCTGGATCTTGCCGAGTTCGGTGCCGCACTTGTTGAAGGCGAACGCGATGTGCCAGTGCTGCTCGACGGTCGGCGGCTCGTTCAACGAGGACGACTGACGGGCGTAGGCGATCAGCCCGACGCCGACGACCACGACGGCAGCGACCGACGCCGGGAACACCGTGCCTCGGTTCGAGCGCACCTTGGTGCGCCCGCCTGCCCGCGCGGCCCGTTGCACCTTCTTGGTCGAGGACGGCCGGTTCGAAGAAGCATTGCCCACGGGTCGGACACGCTACCGGAGGCGTCCCCGTCCACGCCGTGCGGCACGGCGTACCTCGTCGAACAGTTCCTCGTACCGCTCGGCGACCGCCGCGGGCGACAGCCACCGCTCGACCCAGGCGCGCCCGCGCACCCCCATCGCCTGGGCTCGGGACGGGTCGTCGAGCAGGGAGCAGAGCGCCTCCTGCAGCGCGGTCGGATCGTCGGGGCGCACCGCCAGCCCGGCCCTCGCCTCGGTGACCACCCGCGCAACCTCGGTGCCCTCGTCGATCGCGGCGACGAGCGGTCGACCGGCGGCCAGGATCGAGTACGTCTTCGACGGCACCGAACTGCGCGCCAGCCCGGCGCGCAGTGGGACCAGGTGGATGTCGCCGGTGGCGAGGACCTCCGCCAGCCGCTCACGGGGCTGGTAGGGGGCGAAGACCACGTTGGCCAACCCGGCTGCCGCCTCGACGAGCGCCTCGCGGGCGGACCCGCCCCCGTTGAACAGGAAGGTGACGGGGCGGTCGGCGAGCCGACGGGCGACGTCCACCACGGAGGGCAACGACTGCGAGAAGCCCATGTTCCCGGCGTAGAGCACGACGGTGTGATGGGCGGGGATCACGAGTTCGTGCCGGTACGGCGTCATGCGATCCGCCGGTCGTACGGCGTCGACGTCGACGAAGTTCGGGATCACCCGGATCCGGTGGGCGCGACCCGGGCCGACCTTGGCCACGAGGTTGTCGCGCAGGTCCTCCGACAGCACGGTCACTGCGGCCGACCGGGTGTACGTGGCGAGCTCCAGCCGGCGGGCGGCGTCGATCACCCGCCGGTTCGTGAGGGCGCCCACCTCCACCGCGACGTCGGGGAACACGTCTTGCACGTTGAACACGAGCGGCGCCCGCCGCGCCAGCCCGGCTGCCCAGCCGGTGAGGCCAAGGGTGAGGGGCGGCGACATCGCGAGCACGACGTCGACGCGTGGACCCGCTGCCGCAGCGAGTCCGGCGAGCGCGCTGAAGGCGCCGAACCCCAGCGCGCGTCGAGGGATCGAGCGTTTGTCGGTCGGGAACGGGTGGACCCGGGTGACGGTCCCCCAGTCCGTGCGCTCGCGGCGCACGGGCCGTCCCCGCCAGCCCGGTTCGACGTCGTGGTGCAGATACCAGGGCAGGGCCGTGACGACGTCGATGCGGTGGCCTCGGGCGGCGAGCTCGTGCACGAGCCGCGTGATGACCTCACCCGTCGGCGCCAGGTCTGGTGCGAAGTGGGGGCAGAGGACGGCGAGGCGCACGGGGCGGCCATCTTGGCGCCCCGGTGCCGGTCACGTCATGCGGGCCCGAGCCGTCAGCGGTCGAGATCGGTGCGTCGATCGGCTTTGCGGGCGGCGGTGCGGCGCTTGGCCTCGAGGCGACGCTCGACGCTCGAACGGCTCGGCCGGGTGGGTCGGCGCGCCGCTGCCGGCGGCCGGTTCGCCTCGTCGAGCCGGGAGGCGAGGCGCTCGAGCGCGTCGGACCGGTTGCGGGCCTGGGACCGGTGGGCATCGACGACGATGCGCACCTCGGCGCCGAGCCTGGCCAGGACGCGAGGCGGCAGGTCGGCGGCGACGAGGTCGCAGTGGAGCACGACCTTGGACGCGGTGACGTTCACGTGCTGGCCGCCCGGGCCGCCGCTGCGGGAGAAGGTCCAGTGCAGTGCGGCGTCGGGCACGACCAGGCCGTCGGGGGTGACGAGATCGCTCAGCCTGCCGCCTCCGGGGGGCGAGGCATCAGCGCCAGCTGACGCGACTGGGCCACGAAGCGGCCGGTGGCGTCCCACACGTCGCCGTCCTCCTCGAGGAACCCGCCCGTGATGTAACGGGTGCGGAACCGGCACCGCAGCCAATCGCCGACGGGTCGGGCCCGGACGTGGGCGGTCAACTCGACCGTGGGCGTCCACGCCGCCGGCAGGTCGAGGTTGAAGATCGTCGGGGGGAAGGCGTCGACGGCCTGCAGCAGGGTGAGGGCGTCCATCGGTTCGCCGTCGCGCAGGCGGAACCATCCTCGGATTTCGGATCGGCCGCTCGGCCGCCCGGCGATCCACGCCGCATCGTCGGGGTGGAGGCGCATCTCGATCTGGTCGCGGAACGCGATGTGGACGTCCTCGCCCTGGACCTGGCGTACGCAGTCCTGCGGGGCGGGGAGCTCGGGAAGATCGGCGTCGATGTACTCCGGCGCGTCGGCGGGCCGGGACAGGTCGCTGAACGCACCGAGCACGGCGAGGACCGGGGTGCCCTGCTCGGTGGCGACGGACGCCCGCAGCGTGACGAACCGCTTGCCGGCCTTGACGGTGTCGCAGCGCACGACGAGGGGGCCGACCTTGCCCGGGCTCAGGTAGTGCGCCGAGACGGTGACGGGATCCGGTCGGCCGGCAGCCTCGGCCATCGCCCGGCCGGCGATGGCCAGCAGGTAGCCGCCGTTCGCGTTGCCGTTGATGTCCCAACCCGGCTCGACGGTGGCGAGCCAGGTGTGCTCGTCGACGCGGGTGACCGCTGTGGCCGAGGCGAACCCCATCTCAGGCCTCGGGTGAACGTCGGGCGGCGAGGTACTCCTGGAACGCGGCGAATGCCCGGGGGCCGTAGACGGTGCCCGGGCCACCGTGCATCAGCACCGTGACCCCGATCGCCTCGGCCACCTCGGGTTCGGTCGCCCCGGCGGCCGCTGCGCCCTTGGCGTGGGCGGCGATGCAGCCGTCACAGTGCTCGACGACGGCGATGGCCAGCGCGATCAGTTCCTTGGTCTTGCGGTCGAGCGCCCCGGGTGCCATCGCCGCGCCGGCCAGGGCCGCAAAGCCCTTGAACACCTCGGGGATGTGCTGGCGAAGGGCGCGCACCTCGGGGTTGAGGGCGTCGAGCACCGCCTTGCCGTGGCCGTGAATCTCCATGGCGCGCACGCTACCCACGGGCGAGCATTCCCCGATGCCCCCCGTCGTGCGCAGCGTCGAGCTTTCGTCGGAGTACGAGCCGTTCCTCGAGCAGGCCTTCCGCGGGTTCGGCGTCGACCGGGTTCCCGAGGCCGACGCCCTGCGCCGGCCCGTGTGGGACGACGCGGTGGTCCACGCCGCCGTCGACGGCGATCACGGCATCGTCGGGACGATCGCCGGCTATCGCTTCGAGGTGACGGTCCCGGGCGGTGCGGCGGTGCCGATGCTGGGCACGGCGGCCGTGACCGTCGCCGGGACCCACCGGCGCCGGGGCCTGCTGCGGTCGATGATGGCCGTCCACCTCGACGCTGCGGTGGCCGAGGGGTTCCCGCTCGCCGGGCTGTGGGCGTCCGAAGCGGCGATCTACGGCCGGTTCGGCTACGGACCGGCGAGCCGTCAGGTCCTCGTGCGGGCCGACCGGTGCCGGTTGCGCGACGGGGTCGGCGAAGGTGTGCCCCTGCGGCGTTCGTCGGCCGCCGACGCGGCGGGGCACGTCTGGTCGGTCTACGAGGCGGTGCGGGCCGAGGTACCCGGCACGCTGTCGCGCTCCGCGGTGTGGTGGGAGGCGCGCGAGCTCGCCGATCCCGTCGGACTGCGCGACGGGGCGAGCGAGCGGCAGTGGGTGCTCGCCCCCGATGGCTATGCCGCGTTCCGCACGCGGCCCGAGTGGTCGGGGGCGACACCGCGTGGGGTGATCGAGGTCGACGAGCTCCTGGCGACCACGTCCGAGAGCCGAGCGGCACTGTGGCGGTACCTGGCGTCGGTCGATCTCCATCCGATCGTCTCCGCCTCGTCGGTCGCCCTCGACGACCCGTTGTGGTGGATGGTGGACGACCCGCGTGCGTTGCGGTTCGGGCCGGTCGTCGACGCGTTGTGGTTGCGGGTCCTCGACGTGCCCGCCGTGCTGTCCGCCCGGGGTTGGGGTTGCGAGGACCGGTTCGTGCTCGACGTGGTGGATCCCACCCGTCCGGCCGGGCGGGCGGCCGGCCGGTGGGTGCTCGACGGGGGTCCGGACGGCGCAGCGGTCCGGCGCGCCCGACGCGGCTCGCCGGCCGATGTCGTGCTCGACGTCGCCGATCTCGGCGCGCTGGTGCTGGGCGGTTCCTCGCCCTCGACGCTCGGCCGGGCCGGGCGGATCGTCGAGGGCAGGGCCGGGGCGTTGGCCCGGTTGGACCGGTTCGTCGCCAGCGATCCACCGCCGTTGTGCACCACGCACTTCTGATCGCCGGTCATGCACCGCCGGGGGGCGGCGATGCGCGACGATGCGGCCTGACCAGGGGGGCCACGTGACCGCAGCCATGACGGAGACCCAGCGCGAACTGCGCCGGCGCATGAAGGACTTCATCGACGGGGTGGTGATCCCCGCCGAACATGAGCTCGACCGGCAGGCCGAGTCCGGGATGCATCCCGAGACCGGGCTTCCGATGGAGCTCTACGAGTTGGCCGAGGAACGTGGGGACGACCCGTCCAAGGGCGTGCGCGGGCTCGGCCTCGCCGGCGCGATGGCCGGTCGGCGCAACTCCGGGCTCATGGCCGACCTGAAGGCCGAGGCGAAGTCCCGGGACCTGTGGGCGCTCGGCCACCCGGCGGAGATCGGTGGCGGGGGGCTGCCGTTCATGGACGTGGTGATGCTCAACGAGATCATCGGCCGGTGCGAGTTCGGTCAGGTCACGGTGGGCACGGCCTCGATGCAGGACTCGATCATGCTGTACCAGTACGCGAACGACGAGCAGCGCGAGCGGTACCTGTTGCCGATGGTGCAGGGCCAGATCTACCCGTCGGTCGGGCTCACCGAACCGGCCGTCGCCGGCTCGGATCCCACGCAGATGCAGACCACCGCCGTGCTCGACGGTGACGAATGGGTGATCAACGGCCGCAAGTGGTTCACGTCGGGCGCGAGCCGGGCGGCGTACACGACGGTGTTCGCGAAGACCGACCCCGACAACGAGAAGCACTTCCAGTTCTCGGCGATCCTCGTACCGACCGATACCCCGGGCTACCTGATCCAGCGGGCGGTGCCGACCATGGGCCACGTCGGGGGCCAGCACTGCGAGGTCGTGTACGACAACGTGCGCGTGCCGGCGTCGAACTTGCTCGGTGAGCGCGGTCGCGGATTCCTCATCTCGCAGAAGCGCCTCGGCCCGGGCCGGATCTTCCACTGCATGCGCTGGCTCGGTCAGGCGCAGCGGGCGTTCGAGATCATGTGCGACCGGGCGCTCACCCGGTACGCGCACGGTTCCCTGCTCGCAGAGAAGGGTGCGATCCAGCAGATGATCGCCGTGTCCGCGGCCGAGATCCAGGGTCACCGGCTGATGACGCTCGACGCGGCCCGGGCCCTCGACGAGGGTGGGGAAGCCCGCATGGAGATCTCGCTCATCAAGTTCCACGGCGCGCAGATGCTCCACAACGTCGTCGACCGGGCGATCCAGGTCCACGGCGCCCTCGGGGTCACCTCGGACCGGCCGCTCGACAAGATGTATCGGGAGGCCCGCTACGCCCGGCTCTACGACGGGCCCGACGAGGTGCACCACATGGTGGTTTCCCGCAGCCTGCTGCGGAACTACAAGGAGCGGGCCCCCTGGAGCTGACGCCGCCCGATCTGGTCATCCGGCGTCGGGCCCCGGCCCGGCGCATCAACCTCGACGCCGGGAGCTGGGTGGACGTCGTCGAGGAGTTCGTGCGGGAGCCGCTCGGCGCGCTCGTCGAGATCGAAGCCGGAGCGCCGTGGCAGCAGACCGAGGTGCTGCGCTACGACCGCTACGTCCCCGAGCGCCGGCTCGGGGCGTGGCTGCGTCCGGAGACCTCGACGTTGTTGCGCCAGACCGGGTTGCACCTCGAAGCGACCTACCGCGTGCCGCTCGACGGGGTTGCGGCGCTGCTCTACCGCGACGGGAACGACTTCCAGGGCCTGCACAGCGACCGCGAGCTGCGGTGGCTCGAGGACACGCGCATCGCCATCGTGGTGCTCGGGCCCCGCCGCCCGTTCGTGTTCCGCCCTCGGGGCTCGTGGGCGCAGGCGGCGGCCGAACGGGTTCCCGCCGGCGCCGGACCGGACGACATCGTGCTCACCCCGGGGGAGGGTGACCTGCTGGTGATGGGTGGCGCATGCCAGCGGGACTGGCTGCACGGGGTGCCGGCGATGCCGGGGATCGAGCGACCCCGCGTGTCGCTGACGTGGCGGTGGACGTCGCGCCGGGGGCGCCCCGATACGGCGGCGACGTACTACGACGGGCGGCAGTTCTCCGATGGCACGCCCCGACCGCCGACGCGCAGCCGGCCGGTGATCTGAAGGCGGGCGGCCGACACGATCCGGCACGGTACCGGCGCACCGCCCGGTCGGTCAGGCCCGTCCGTGACGCAGCAGGTGCCCGGGGGTCGAGCCGGTGCCCACGCCGTCGGCGAAGGTGACCTCGCCGTTGACGAGGATCCACCGGTAGCCGTCGGCTTTGCGGGTGAGGCGCCAGGCGCCGGCCGGGAAGTCCCTCGTGCGCTCGCTCGGCAGCAGGTCGAGGCCGTCGAAGTCGTAGGCGACGATGTCGGCCGGTGCGCCCTCGCGCAGGAATCCCCGGTCGAACACGCCGGCGGCCAGCGCCGGGTAGGCGGAAAGCCGCCAGTGCGCCTCCTCGAGGCTCATGATCCCGTGGCGGCGCACCCAGGTGGCCAGCAGCTCGGTCGGGTAGGCGCCCAGGGTGATGAACTTCGTGTGCGCCCCGCCGTCGCTCACCCCGGGCAGCGCGAACGGTGACGTCGCGATCTCCCGCATGGCGTCGACGTTGGTGTGGCGAGGCGGGGTGCCGAACCCGGCGCGCAGCCCGTCGGCGATCGAGACGTCGAGCAGGACGTCGACGGCGTGCTTGCCCTGCATCGTCGCGATCTCGGCGACCGTCAGCCCTTCGAGCTTCTTCAGCTCGGGGTCGTCGGTGGCCACCCACTCGAGCAGCAACTCCCCGAGGCCGGAGCCGACGCGCACGTCACGCTCCTCGGTGCCGCCGCCCGCCACCGGGCCGCGTCCGGCGTCGTACTCGGCCCGCAGCTGCGCCCGCCAGGCCGGATCGCTCATCTTCTCCATCCGGGCCGCGGCGTCGCCGAGCGTGACCTCGCGCCACAGCGGCGAGGAGTCGAACAGGTTCCAGTCCTCCAGGGTGAACTCGAACCCGACGTCGACGGTCAGGGCCTGGGCGAAGACCCGGCGACCGGCGGCGTTGGCCCGGTCGAGCGCCGCGAGCGCGGCGGCGTGCGCCATCGCCGGGGCGCCGTGCTGGTCGGTGGCTGCGGCCAGCAGGTTCCACACGACCGGCCGGCCGGAGACCTCCGCGAGGTGTTCGGCCATCGGCAACGAACCGGCCATCTGGATGAACCCACGGCCCAGTCGCCCGAGGACCTCGGCGCAGGCGTCAAGGTCGGCCGTCGCCATCACGTCGGTGATCATCGGGGTGCCGTCGTAGTCGCGCTGCACGGTGTCGACCCCGCTGAGCTGCGCCGACCACCCGCACGCCCCGGCCTCCATCGCCTCGGCCAGCAGGCGTTGCAGCGCAACCCGTTCGTCGTCACGGCAGGGTCGGCGCTTGGCCTCCTCCCAACCCAACACGTAGGCCAGCAGCGGGTTCAGCCCGACGTAGGACAGCACGTTGACGCCCTTGGCCGTGCGATCGACCGAATCGAGGAACTGCGGGAAGGTCTCCCAGTCCCACGGCATGCCGGCCCGCATGCACTCCAGGGGCACGGCCTCGTTGCGGGCCATCGTCAGCATCGCCCGCTCCTGCTGGTCGCTCCGGCACGGGGCGAACCCGAACCCGCAGTTGCCGATCACGACGGTCGTCACCCCGTGCCACCCCGAGATGGTGCACCACGGGTCCCAGAACAGCTGGCTGTCGTAGTTGGTGTGCAGGTCGACGAACCCGGGAGCGACGATCAAGCCGTCGGCATCGAGGACGCGCCGAGCACGGTGCGGCGCGATCCGCCCGATCGACGCGATGCGCCCGTCCCGCACGGCGACGTCGGCGCGGTAGCGCGGGGTGCGCAGCCCGTCGACGACGGTGCCGCCCCGCAGGACCAGATCGAACTCGGCCATGGCCGCCCCCCTTCGTGCGGTGGACCTCGCCCCCGCGTGTGCCGCCGTTGTAGCGCAGCGCGACGGCCTACGGTGACCGACGTGTCCGTCGCCTTCGACCGCATCGCCGACCGCTACGACGCCACCCGTGGGGGGATCGAGCGTGGCCGCCGGTTCGCCGAGGCGATGGCCCGATGGATCGGCTCGGGCGAGCGCGTCGTCGAACTGGGCATCGGCACCGGGGTGATCGCGCAGGCGTTGCGCGAACGGGGGATCGCCGTCGTCGGGATCGACCTGTCGGTGCCGATGCTCGTCCGGGCCCGGGAAAGGCTCGGCGACTGCGTGGCCCGAGGCGACGGGTACCGGCCGCCCCTGCGGCCCGGCGCGGCCGACGTCGTCGTCATCACCTGGGTGCTGCAACTCGTCCCCGACGCGCCGGCGTTCCTGGACGCAGCCGCGGGTCTCCTCGCCCCCGGCGGCCGGTTGCTCGTCGTGCCGTCCGAGGCGGTGCGGTCCGCCGACGACGTCACCAGCCTGCTCGACGGGATGCAGAACGTCCTGCGGCCGGCGGGCATGCGCCATGCCTCGGGCATCGTCGCAGCGCTGCCGCCGTCGCTCGAGCTGATCGGCCGGGACCGTACGGCTTCTGAGGCCCAGGCGAAGTCGCCGGCCGATCTCGCCGCCGAGATTCGCGCCCGGACGTGGTCGAGCCTGTGGGATCTCGACGAGCCCACCTGGGCGCGCGTGGTGGCCCCGGTGCTCGCGCAGCTCGAGGCGCTGCCCGAACCCCGGCGGCCGCGCCCGCAGGTCTCCCATCACGACGTGCTGGTGTTGGGGCCGCGGTAGCGTCCCGAGATGGTCGGCCTCCTCCATCGCACCGTCGACGCCAACGGCATCTCGGTCCATCTCGTCGAGCAGGGCGAAGGACCGCTCGTGCTGTTCTGCCACGGGTTCCCCGAGTCCTGGTACTCGTGGCGGCACCAACTCCCGGCGGTTGCCGGCGCCGGCTACCGCGCCGTGGCGATGGACATGCGCGGCTATGGCGGCACCTCGAAGCCGACGGCCGTGGGCGACTACTCGCTCAACCACCTCGTGGGCGACGTGGTCGGTGTCGTGCACGCGCTCGGGGAGCGGGAGGCCGTGGTGGTCGGGCACGACTGGGGGGCACCGGTGGCGTGGTTCTCGGCCCTGCTGCGCCCCGACGTGTTCCGGGCCGTGGCCGCGATGAGCGTGCCGTTCACCGGGGTGATCCCGGCGCTGCCCGAGGGCGTCACGATCGGGGACCTGACGCGCGCCAACGCCGGACCCGACCGCGACTACTACCGGCTGTTCTTCCAGGAACCCGGTGTGGCCGAGGCCGATCTCGAGGCCGATGTCCGCCGCAGCGTGCTCGGGTTCCTCTACCTCATCTCGGGCGACATCGTCGCCGACGGCGTGGCCGCTGCGTGCACCGACGGGCACTTCCCCGCCGGCCAGACGCTGACCGAGCAGCTCGTGGTGCCCGACCGGTTGCCCCCCTGGCTCACCGAGGAAGACCTCGCGTTCTACACGGCCGAACTGACGGCATCGGGGTTCCGGGGCGGGCTGAACTGGTACCGGAACATCGATGCGCTGCCCGGGATCCTCGCCCCGTTCCAGGGGCGCACGATCACCCAGCCGGCGTGCTACGTGGGCGGCACCCTCGACCTGATCGCAGGCAACACCCCCGAGGCGATCGCCGGTATGCGAGCGGTGCTGCCCGATCTGCGCGAGTGCCTGATGATCGAGGGCGCCGGTCATTGGATCCAGCAGGAACGGGCCGCCGAGGTCACCGAGGTGCTGCTGCGATTCCTGGCCTCGCTCGACGCGTCCTGAACCGCGGCCTGCGACGCGTCTGGAAACCGCCGCCCGCCCAGGGGCGGTTGCGGTCAGTCGACCGGGTCGAACAGCCAGGCCAGGATGGCCGGGCCGTCGATCGCGTCGCTGCGCCGCATCCACGTGCGGGTCGCAGCGTCCAGGGTGTCGAGCACCGGCTGCGCGTCGCGGGCGTCGAGCTCGTACAGGGCGAGGAACGGCCGCGGGACCGACGACTCGGCCGACGCCGAGAACCGTTGGGCGGCAACGTAGCCCGCAAGGGTCAGCACCTCGGGGAGATGCGTGCCGGAGTACCAGTCGTGATAGGCGGCGTCCTGGCCGGGGACCGCGCGGGTGAGCACCGTCAACAGCGACGGCGCTCCCGGCCGACGGTCCTGCGGCGCGGACCGAGTGCCGAGCAGGCGATCGCACAGCGGTTCGTAGTGGCCGATCGAGCAGGCGACGCCGGCGCCAGGCCCGCCGTCGGGGTCGACGGTCAGCCACGACCACGGGCTCGGCGGGTAGGACCGGAACTGCGCCGGGGAACACCGATGCGCCCGGCCCGTGGCCAGCGCGGTGTCGGACCAGACCAACGTCGGCATGGCCCCACGTTAGACACCGGTACCCCCGGCGGCGGTGCCCACGATGGTCGGTAGGGTGCTGCGCATGAGCGCCGCCGATGGTGTGAGCCTTGCTCGCGAACGGTACGTGTCGATCACCACCCGCAAGCGCAGCGGCGAGACCGTGTCGAGCCCCGTGTGGATCGCCCCCCTGGGCGACGGTGCCGCCGGGTTCACCACGGGAGCGGACTCGGGCAAGGTGAAGCGGATCCGGAACTTCCCCGAGGTCACGCTGCGGGCCTGCGACCGGCGGGGCCGCGTGGTCGACGGGGCGCCCGAGGTGCCGGCCCGGGCCGTGGTCGTCGTCGGTGACGAGGCCGCCGGGGTGTCGGCGGCGGTGCGGCGCAAGTACGGCTGGCAAGCGGCGATGATCGACGCGTTCGGCACGATCGGGGGATGGATCCGGCGCCGGCGCGCCGAGGACTGTGCGGTGATCCTCCGCTTCGACGGCGCGTCGTCAGCCGGCGGCTGATCGGCGGGGCCGCAGGCCGAGCGCCACGAGGAACCCGCCCGCCACCACGATCGCCGGAAGACCGAAGGCCCATCGGATGCCGCCGGCGTCCGAGGCAACGCCCGCGAGTGGCCCGGCGAGGGCCTGGCCGATGTCGTTGAAGGCGAGGAACGAGCCGAGCGCAGCACCGCGCTCGGCCGGGGGCGCACGATCGACGGCGAGTGCGGTCATCGCGGGGAACACCGCACCCATCCCGATGCCGACGACCCCCATGGCCAGGTAGGCCCACCACGGGGCGCGGGCCTGCGACAGCACGACGAGAGCCACTGCGCCGAGGGCGAGCGCCGGGATCGCGACGACGTGCGCGCCGAGGCGGTCCGAGGCCCGGCCCGCCGGCACGCGCACGAACAGCACGGTGACGGCGTAGGCGGAAAACAGCGTGCCCGGACGATCGATGCCGACGAAACCGGCGAACTCGGGGGAGAACGCCGTCGTGGCCGAAAGGGCGAACGACACCGCCGCCTGGGCCAGGCCAGGACGGATCACGGCCGGATGGATGAGCGGGGGACGCGAGCGAACCTCGCCCGGAGCGAGTTCCGGTCGTGTCTCGGGATGGGACCAGGCCAGCGTGAGCGCGCCGGCCATCGCCACGGTCACCACGGCCCACAGGGCCGAGAAGCCGAAGGGGATCACCACGTCGGCGATCAGTGGGCCGAACACGAACCCGAGGTACGTCGCGAACGACAACCGGCCGACCGCAGAGCCCCGCTTGTCGGGCGGGGCGACGTCGGCGGTCATCGTCGCGATCGAGGTGTAGAACGCGGCGCCGAACGCACCCTGTACGAGGCGCAACGCCCCCACGGCGACGACCGTGCTCGACAGTTCGAGCCCGATCGTGAGGATCGTCAGCCCGGCCAGCGACCAGCGGAAGAAGCGGCGGCGCCCGTACCGGTCCAGGGCGCGGCCGAGGGCGGGTCGCACGGCGAGTGCACCGACGAAGAAGATCGTGGTCGCGATCCCCACGGCGGTCCGGCTGGCGCCGAGCTCCTCGCGCAGGTAGCGGGGGACGCCCGACAGGAGCATGCCGGTGCCGAGGAACTGCACGAGGGCGATCAGCTCGAGCCGCGTAGCGCCGAGGGGTGCCCGGCGCACCGCCGCGGTCACCGGGGCACCCGGGCCCTGCGCCCGACGGCGTGCTGCGGCACGCGCTCTGCGACCGGCACGGGGTCGTCGTCGGTCACCGTGCCGTTCTAGCCGTTTCGGTCCGCGAGCGACCCGGCCCGTAGATTCGCCGCCGGGGAGTGGGCGCGAGGGGCGCTCGCCGCCGAGCAGACGGAGCACGCCCGTGGACTTCTCGATCCCGCCCGCCATCCAGGCCCGCCTCGACGAACTCGATGCGTTCATCGAGGCGGAGATCAAGCCGTTGCAGGCCGCCAACGACAACGAGCGGTTCTTCGACCACCGCCGCGAGTACGCCCGTACCGACTTCGAGGCCGGTGGCGTGCCCCGCCCCGACTGGGAGGCGTTGCTGCGCGAGATGCGCCGCCGGGCCGACGCGGCGGGCTTCCTGCGCCTCGCCCTCCCGAAGGAGTACGGCGGTCAGCAGGCGACCAACCTCGAGATGGCGATCATCCGCGAGCACCTCGCCACCAAGGGTCTCGGGTTGCACAACGACCTGCAGAACGAGTCCTCGATCGTCGGCAACTTCCCGACGGTGCTGATGATGCGCGACTTCGGCACCCCCGAGCAGAAGGCCGAGTGGATGCCCGGGTTCCTCGAGGGCACCAAGCGACTGGCGTTCGGTCTCACCGAACCCAACCACGGCTCCGATGCCACGCACCTCGAGACCCGCGCCTACCGCGACGGCGAGGAATGGGTGATCAACGGGGCCAAGCGGTGGAACTCCGGGCTCCACCACGCCACCCACGACATCATCTTCGCCCGCACCTCGGGCAACCCGGGCGACCCGATCGGCATCTCGGCGTTCCTCGTCCCGACCAACTCGCCCGGGTTCAAGGTCGAGTTCTTCTGGTGGACGTTCAACATGCCGACCGACCACGCGGAGGTGTCGCTGACCGACGTCCGGGTGCCGCAGACCTCGGTGTTCGGTCGGGTCGACCACGGTCTCGATCTCGCGCAGCACTTCGTGCACGAGAACCGCATCCGACAGGCAGCGTCGTCGCTCGGTGCCGCCCAGTTCTGTATCAACGAAGCGGTCGCCTATGCGAACAAGCGCTACACGTGGGGCAAGAAGCTCTCCGTGAACCAGGGCATCCAGTTCCCGCTCATCGAGTTGCACACCGACGCTGCGATGCTGCGCCAGCTCGTGCGTTACACCGCCTGGATGCTCGACCAGAAGCACCACATGGAGGTCACGCACCTCGTCGCGATGTGCAACTACAAGGCGAACCGCTTGGCGTGCGACGCGGCGGACCGGGCGATGCAGACCTGCGGCGGGGTCGGCTACAGCCGGCACATGCCCTTCGAGCACATCTACCGGCACCACCGCCGGTACCGGATCACCGAGGGCTCCGAGGAGATCCAGATGCGCAAGGTCGGCCAGAACCTGTTCGGGTTCGGCAAGAAGTAGCCGCCGGCTCTGGGCTGACCTCAGCCGCTGAGGCCGAGGTCGGCCCAGAGTTCGTCGGGGATCCGGGTGCTGCTCGCCCGCAGGTCGGCCTCGACCTCGGCCGTGCTGCGGGCACCGACGAGCACCGTGCGCACCGCCGGGTGCCGCAACGGGAACTGCACAGCGACGTCGAGCAGACCGACACCGTGGTGGGCGCAGCGGTCGCGCAGCCGGCCCGCTGCCGCCCGGCGCTCGCGGTCGGCCGGGCCGTAGTCGAACGTGTCGCCGCCGGCGAGCAGGCCGGAGTTGAGCACGCCGCCGACGATCACGCCGACGCCCCGCTCGACGCAGCGGTCGAGCAGCGCCCGAGCGGAGTCGTCGTGGTCGAGCACGGACCAGCGCCCGGCGAGCAAGATCATGTCGAGGTCGATCCGTTCGACGAATCGCTGGAGCATCGCTGCCTGGTTCATCCCGCAGCCGACGGCGCCGACGACGCCCTCGTCGCGCAACTCGATCAGAGCCGGAAACGCCTCGGTGCAGGCGTCGGATTCATGGTCGTCGGGATCGTGGACGTGGACGATGTCGAGCCGGTCGAGGCCCAGTCGATGCAGGCTCGACTCCACCGAGCGGCGTACGCCACTGCGGGAGAAATCGAACACGGGCCGCAGCGCCGGGACGTCGGCGAAGATCGTCGGACCCGGGTCGCCGTCGACGAGGAGCCGGCCGACCTTGGTCGACACCGTGATCTCGTGCCGGGGCAGGCCGGCGAGCGCCCGTCCCAACCGTTGCTCGGACAATCCGTGGCCGTACAGCGGAGCGGTGTCGAACACCCGCATCCCCGCCGCCCGAGCCGCCAGGACCGTGGCGACGGCGTCGTCGTCACCCACCGCTTCGTAGAGGTTTCCCAACGGCGCGCAACCGAGTCCGATCCGAGCCGGATCCGGCGGCTCGCTCACCGCCACACCGCCCCGTCGGGCCAGCGCAGCGCGGCGTACGACTCGGGGTGCAGCTCGACGGAGTAGCCGGGCGCCTCGGGCAGGACGTACCGCCCGTCGCGCACCACCGAGGGGTACACGAAGTGCTCGTGGAGATGGTCGGCGAACTCGGCGGTGCGGTCTGCGAGCGAACCGGACACGCACACGTAGTCGATGACGGCGAGGTGCTGCACCATCTCGCACAGCCCCAGGCCCCCGGCGTGCGGGCACACCGGCCGGCCGGCGACCGCGGCGAGCAGCAGCACGGCGAGCACCTCGTTGACGCCGCCGAGCCGGCAGGCGTCGACCTGCACGTAGTCGATCGCGTCGGCCTGCAGGAGCTGCTTGAACACCACCCGGTTCGCTGCGTGCTCACCGGTCGCAACCCCGACCGGTGCAACCCCTCGGCGGATGGCGGCGTGGCCGAGCACGTCGTCGCAGCTCGTCGGTTCCTCGATCCAACGCAGACCGAACGGGCGAAGGTGGCCCATCCACTCGATGGCGGTGCCGACGTCCCACACCTGGTTCGCGTCGGCGGCGAGCGCAACGCCGTCGCCGAGCTCTTCGCGCATCACCTCGCAGCGGCGGATGTCCGAGCTGACATCGACACCGACCTTGGTCTTGAAGCTGCGCCACCCGGCGCCGAGCGCCTGCCGGCACCGGTCGCGTACCTCCGGCTCGGGGTACCCGAGCCAGCCGGCCGAGGTGAGGTAGGCCGGATACCCGTCGCGTCGAAGCTCCGCGATACGGGCGGCCTTGCCGGGTGCTGCGGCCCGTAGGACGTCGAGCGCGCGGTCCCGGTCGCAGAAGTCGGTGAGATACCGGAACTCCACACAGTCGACGAACTGTTCGGGGGTGAGGTCGCAGACCAACTGCCACAGCGGCTTCGCCTCGACCTTGGCCCACAGGTCCCACAGTGCGTTGACGATCGCCGCGGTTGCGAGGTGGATGACCCCCTTCTCGGGGCCGAGCCAGCGAAGCTGGCTGTCGTTGGTCAACCGGCGCCACCAGGTCGCCGGCGCTGCGATGAACTCGTCGAGCTCGCGCCCGACCACCAGCGGCGCGAGCGCTGCGATCGCGTCGCAGCACAGATCGTTGCCGCGACCGATGGTGAAGGTCATCCCGACCCCGGTCGGGCCGTCGTCGGTCTCGAGGAACACGTATGCGCCCGAATAGTCCGGATCGGTGTGCACGGCGTCGGAACCGGCGAGGGTGCGCGAGGTGGGAGCGCGCACGTCGAGCGTGCGGGCGGCGACGATGCGGGTCACGAGCTCACCGTAGGCTCGCGCGATGGCTCGGGTGGTCGTCGTGACGGGATCGGTCGGCGGGATCGGTTCGGCGCTCCTGGAGCGCTTCGCCGCTGGGGGTGACGTCGCCGTCGGGCTCGACGTCGCCGAGGGCGCCGACGTGCGTGTCGATCTGGCCGACCCCGATGCGTGTGGCTCGGCGATCGGCCGGGTGCTCGACGAGCACGGCCGCATCGACGTGCTGTGCAACAACGCAGGGGTGAGCGCCGTCGGGGACGTGGTGACGGCGACTCCTGCGGACTGGCAGCGGGTGTTCGCCGTCAACGTGTTCGCCATGGCGTACGTCTCGCGTGCAGCGTTGCCGGCGATGCGGGCATCCGGCCGGGGCGCGATCGTCAACACGTGCTCGGTGGCTGCGGTCGTCGGTCTCGTCGAGCGGGCCGTCTACAGCGCCTCGAAAGGGGCGGTACTCGCCCTCACCAAGGCGATGGCGGCCGACGAGGTGGCCCACGGCATCCGGGTGAACTGTGTGTGCCCCGGCACCGTCGATGGTCCCTGGGTGCGGCGCTTGATCGCGACCGCCCCGGATCCTGCCGGCGCAGGTGCGGCCCTGCGGGCCCGCCAACCGCTCGGCGACCTCCTGCCGACCGAGGCCGTCGTCGACGCCATCGCCTACCTGGCCGCGGACACGACGTTCACCACGGGATCGGAGTGGGTGCTCGACGGTGGGATCACCGGGGTCCGCATCGTCCGCTGAACTCCGACGGTGCGCCCCGACCGGTGCCGACGCCCCCCCGTGCTCAGGCGCAAGCGGCGATCGCAGCCGCCTGCATGATCCCGAGGGCATCGCCGAGCGCGGTCCGCCCGACGAGCACGTCCCGGATCGTCGACCAGCAGGCGTCCTCGATCTCGGGGAACCGGTTCAAGGGCGGGTAGGTGATCATGCCGTCGGCGATCGTTCGGCGCAGCACGTCCCAACGCGCGGCGTCGACGGCGTCGGCCGGCTGGATCGCAGCGAGCACGTCGGTGCGGGCCGGCACGGTGCCCGCCACGGCGTCGACCCGGTGCGCAGTGGCCGAGCCGAGCCGGCCGAGCAGGGCGACCGCCCCGGGGAGGTCGCCACAGGTCGTCGGGATCGCCCACGAGTGACAGCCGGAGTACGAGATGCCGTCGAAGTACGGGTGCGGTCGCAGGCGAGGGCCGGCCGTGGTGGCCCGCAGTGCTGCGGTCCCGCCCGGCCACGCAGCTGCCATCGGCACGACGCCCGCGCCGAGCGCGATGTCCACGTCGTCGTAGTGCCATTCTGCCTGCGACTCCGGCAGGCGTCCGGCCAGCCGTCGCAGCATCGTCAGGGCGTCACCGGCGACGTCCGAGACCAGCGCCGGGGTGCCGTCGGGGGTGAACAACCGCCCGCCCCAGGCGGTGACGACCTCGAAGAACGTTCCGAACAGTCCGCTGTCGCGGCCGGTGAACCCGAACGCCAGCCCCGACGCGTCGAGGTCGGTCCAAGTCGTCGGCACCGCCGGCACAGCATCGGCGTCGACCCACAGGGTGCGCACGTCGATGTTGCGGGGCAACGACAGCAGCCGACCCTGCCATCGGCACAGCGCGAGCGCCCGCTCGGCGAACGCGTCGAGGTCGACCTCGTCGAGCGACTCCTCGAGCGGCGTGAGCCACGCTGCTTGCGACGGGGCGTACTTCGAGTGGGTGGCGATCAGGTCGAGCCGTTCCCCGGCGCCGAGGCGGCGCGCCAGTTCCCGGTTGAGGGTCGGGTGATCGGCGTGGACGATGACCTCGACCTCGTCGAACAGCCCGAGTGAACGGTACAGCCCGTCGTACATCGGGCCGCCGACGAGGGCGACGCGCAGGCTCACGGCTCCCGGGCCCGGCCGAGCTCGTCGATCCATGGTTCGGGTTCGAGCCCCAGGCCGTCGGCGATGCGGTTGATGTAGTTGAAGTACGCGCAGATCTGCACGACGTCGTTGATCGCCCGGTCGGAGAAGCCCTGATCTCGCAAGCCCTGCAGCGAGGACGGGTCGCCGTGGCAGCTCGCCGGGTCACGGGTGAGGCGCTCGGCGTAGCTGGCCAGGGCCGCCTCCGGTGGGGCCAGCCCGGCCTGCGGCCAGTCGCGCGCCACCCGGTCGATCAGGTCCTGGTCCTCGACCTCCGACCGGAGGTCGTGCAGGTGGGCGCGCGTTCAGTACACGCAGCCGTTGACCGCCGAGGTGACGACGGCGATCAGCTCGCGCTGGTCGCGCCGCAGCGGCCCGGGCCCGAACATCAACGTCGCATAGAGCCGCAACGAGTCGCGCAGGGCGGGCGGGTTGTGGCTCTGGACGGCGACGATCCCCCAGATGCGCCCGGCCCGGCGGATCGCCTCGGCGTACTCCTCGGCCAGGATCCCGGTGGCGGCCTCCGGCGGGACGGGATCGAGATGCGGCATCGGGGCCTCAGCGGACCGGCCGGCCGTGGCGCAGCACGAGGCAGTCGTCGGGGAATCCGGCGTCGGGGTCCACCAGTTCGGCACCGTCGGCGGCCAGCCCGTCGAGCAGCCGGCCGAGGTGGTCCATGGCCCCGGTCGGCAGGTCGTGGAGCACGACCACGGCCCAATCGAGCGCGGCCACCTCCTGCCGGCACCGGTCGACGTAGCGGATCGGTTCCTCCCAGTCGCGTGGGACGCTGTTCCAGGTGACGACGCTCCAGCCCCCCTGCCGGAGATGGGCCAGCGCACGTTCCCCGAGAAGGCGCTCGTCGATGATCCCGCCGCCGCCGAAGGGCCGGAACCACCGCTCGGCGCCGGCGAGTGGGCCGATCAGCGCTGCTGCGCCGTCGATCTCGTCGGCGATGCGCTCGTCGTCGAACACGCCGAGCTGCACGGTGTGGGTGCGGGAGTGGTTGCCGACGAGGTGACCCTCGGCGACGGCCCGTTCGGCGAGCGCTCGGGCGCCCGGTCGTTCGAGCTGTGAACCGACCACGAAGAACGACGCCCGCAGACCACGTTCGCCGAGCACGTCGAGCACCCGGTCGGTCACCCCGACCGTCGGGCCGTTGTCGAACGTCAAGGACACCCGCACGGTCCCGCACTCTACGATCCCGTCCATGGGTGAGCACTTGACACTGACGGCGTCCGACGGCTTCGAACTGGGGGCGTACCGGGCCGCCCCCACCGGCACACCGATCGGCGGCGTGGTGGTGATCCAGGAGATCTTCGGGGTGAACGAGCACATCCGGGCCGTGGCCGATCGCTATGCGGCACATGGCTATCTCGCCATCGCCCCGGCGCTGTTCGACCGGGTCGAGCGAGGCGTCGAACTCGGCTACGACGCCGACGGCATGACCCAAGGGATCGAACTGGCCCGAGTGAAGACCAATTCGGTGGCCGTGATGCTCGACCTGCGGGCGGCGGCCGCGGCGGTCGCCTCGGCGGGCAAGGTGGGTGTCGTGGGCTACTGCTGGGGCGGGCTGCTCACCGCCCGTTGCGCCATCGAGTGCGGCGACGTGTTCGCCGCGGCGTCGAGTTACTACGGCGGCGGGACCCCGACGCTGAAGGACCACACCCCGGTCGTGCCGATGGTGATGCACTACGGCGAGTTGGACCACGCGCTGCCCCTCGAGGACGTGCGGGCGCTCGCCGCCGCCTGGCCCCAGGTGACCGTGCACGTCTACGACGGTGCCCAGCACGGGTTCAACTGCGACCAGCGGGCCAGTTGGGACGCGGTGTCGGCCGCACTCGCCGAGGAGCGCACCCTTGCGTTCTTCGCCGAGCGACTCGGGGCGTGACCGCAGTCGGACCGTCCGACCCTGGCCGGGCCCCCGGCCCGGCCAGGGACACTGGCGAGATGGCCGCGCCGCTCGGGCTGTTCTGCGACCTCTACGAGCTGACCATGGGCTCGGCGCTGCATGCCGAGGGTCTGCACGAGGTGCCGGCCACCTTCGAGCTGTTCGTCCGCTCGCTGCCCCCCGGGCGGCCCTGGCTCGTCGCCGATGGGATCGACGCCGCGCTCGCTGACGTGCAGCGGTTCCGTTTCGCCGACGACCAACTCGAATGGCTGGCAGCGACGGGTGCCGTCGCCCCGGCCTTCGTCGAGCATCTCGCCGGATTCCGGTTCCGCGGTTCCGTGCGGGCCGTGGCCGAAGGCGAGGTGCTCCCCGCCGGCGTGCCCCTGCTGAGCGTCGAAGCGCCGCTGCTCGAAGGTCAACTCCTCGAGACGCTGCTGCTGAACCACGTCGCCGTCGGAACGATGCTCGCCACCACCGCAGCGCTGCTGACCGAGGCGTGCGCCGGGCGAGCCTGGGTCGATTTCTCGGCCCGGCGCGATCACGGTGGGGATGCAGCCCGCACCGCCGCCCGGGCCGCGTGGGTCGGTGGCGCTGCCGGTACCTCGCTCGTCGAGGCGGCCCACCGATGGGGGATCCCGCCGGCGGGCACAATGGCCCACAGCTACGTGATGGCCCACGACGACGAGACGGCGGCCTTCGTCGCGTTCCTGCGCCATCACGGCCCGGGCACGGTGCTGTTGATCGACACCTACGACACGCTGGTGGGTGCCGAGCGGGCGATCGAGGCGATGCGCACGGTCGGTCACGCCTGCGCGGCGGTCCGGCTCGACTCCGGCGACCTGGCCGAGTTGGCCTGCGGGGTGCGGGCCCGGCTCGACGCCGCCGGCTACCCCGGGGTGCGCATCCTGGTGTCCGGTGACCTCGATGCCGGCGAGGTGCGCCGGTTGCTGGCGACCGGCGCCCCGATCGACCGGTTCGGGGTGGGGACCCGGTTCGGGACGAGCGCCGATGCGCCGCACCTCGGTGCCGTCTACAAGCTGGTGGAGTCCGGCGGGCGTCCGCGGCGCAAGCACTCGCCGGGCAAGCGCACCCTGCCCGGCCGCAAGCAGGTCTGGCGGCGCAGCGACGGTTCGGTGCTGGTCGCCGGGCTGGGCGAGCTCGCGCCGGCGGGTGCAACCCCGCTCCTCGAGCTCGCCGTCGCCGGTGGCATGCCCATCCGCGCACTCGACGACCCGGGTGCCGCGCGCGCCCGGCGCGCCTCCGGGGTGGCGCATCACGGCCTGGCCCCGGTGCCGGTGGCCATCAGCGACGCAATGGAGCGCGCAGCGGTGTCGTAGCCTTCCGGCCGTGGGCTACTGGACCCCGGGTGAGGACCTACGGCGGTCGGTTCCGGCCGTGCGACCGGCGGGCACGGTCGTCGCCGATGCCGGTGCAGCCGAGGAGGCGTTGCTCGCCGGGTCACGGGCTCTGGTCGTGTCGGTCGACGCGTCGACCGATCTCGACGAGGTGGCCCGTATCGCCCGGCTCGCCGTATCGGCCGGCGCCCGGCTCGAACTCTCGGGCGCCGACCCGGGCGCGCTGGCTCGGGCCCGGGCAGCGGTCGTGCCACGCTGAGCACCAGGACACCGCTCCAACGAAAGGGTTGCCGCGATGACCGTCGAGCTCACCGAGGAGCACGAGGCGCTCCGGGCCGTCGTCCGGGACTTCGCCGCCAAGGAGATCGCCCCGAACGCCGACGCCTGGGACCGTGACCATCACTTCCCGGTCGAGGTGGTGCACGCCATGGGGGCGCTCGGGCTGTTCGGCTTGGTCAGCGAGGAACGATGGGGCGGTGCCGGGGCCGACTTCACGGCGCTGTGCCTGGCGATCGAAGAACTCGGCCGGGTGGACCAGTCGATGGGGATCACCCTGTCGGCCGGGGTCGGGCTCGGGATCAACCCGATCCACTCCTTCGGAACCGAGGACCAGAAGGCGACCTGGCTGCCCGATCTGGTCGCCGGCCGGGCCCTCGGGGCGTTCGGGTTGACCGAACCCGACGGCGGGTCCGACGCCGGCGCCACCCGGACGCGCGCCCGCCAGGACGCCACCGGCGACTGGGTGATCGACGGGTCGAAGGCGTTCATCACCAACTCGGGCACGTCGATCACGTCCGTCATCACGGTGACCGCCCGGACGCCTGCCGGGGTCACGGCGTTCCTCGTCCCCGCCGGGACGCCGGGCCTGATCGTCGAGCCGCCGTACCGCAAAGTCGGCTGGCACGCCTCGGACACCCACGGTCTGGTGTTCCAGGAGCTGCGGGTGCCGGCCCACCACCGGCTCGGCGCAGAGGGCCAGGGCTTCCGGCAGTTCCTCGCCACCCTCGACGACGGTCGCATCGCCATCGCCGCGCTCGCTGTCGGCCTCGTCGAAGGGTGCCTGGGTGAGTGCGTCACGTACGCCAAGCAGCGCAACGCGTTCGGTCGTGCCATCGGCTCCTACCAGGCGGTGGCGTTCAAGATCGCCGACCTGCAGGTGATGGCCGACGCTGCCCGTGCCCTGACGTACCGGGCGGCCTGGCTGAAGGATCACGGCAAGCCGTTCAAGCAGGCGGCCGCCGTGGCCAAGCTCTACGCCACCGAGGCCGCCGTGACCGCAGCGCGGGAGGCGACCCAGATCTTCGGCGGGTACGGGTTCATCGACGAGACACCGGTCGCCCGCTTCTACCGCGATGCCAAGATCCTCGAGATCGGCGAGGGCACCAGTGAGATCCAGCGGCTCGTCATCAGTCGGGGGCTCGGCCTGCCCGTGGACTGACCGACGATCAGGCGGCCCGCCGCTGGGCTTCCTGGGCGGCCAGGATCGCCTTCACCTGGGCCAGGCCGGCCAGGCCGATCCGGCGGGTTTCGGCGTCGAGTCGAAGCTGGGCGGGCACGGGAGCCGGCCGGCGGCGGGCCGGCCGGATCCGAGCCACGACCTCGTCGGGGAGGAGGGGAAGCTGCTCGGTGCTCATGACCCGCAGCGTGCCAGGGGGGTGTGGCGGGGTTTCCCGGCGCCGCACGCCGGTAGGCCGGTAGCGTCTAGTCCTCGTGATCTCGGTGAGCGGGCTGTCGATGTCCTTCGGGGCGCGCGTGCTGTTCCGGGAGGTCACGTTCCAGTTGCACCCCGGTCGGCGCACGGCGCTCGTGGGCACGAACGGGGCGGGCAAGACGACGCTCATCGAACTCATCCTGGGCGAACGTGCTCCCGACGCGGGCGACGTCCACCGCCCTCGCGACTGTCGCGTCGGGTACCTCCCCCAGGAGCTGACCGAGACGAGCGACGGCACCGTGCTCGACACCGTCCTCGACGGCGCCGGTGAGGTGCGCGACCTCGAACGGGCGCTGCACGAACTCCAGCGGCAGCTGGCGTCGGCCCCGCCGGCGGGCCCGGAACACAAACGACCGCTGGCGGCCTTCGGCGAGGCCCAGCACCGGTACGAGGCCCCCGGCGGCTACGCGCTCGAGGCAGAGGCGAACCGGATCCTGGCCGGACTCGGCTTCTCCCCGGGCGATGCCGACCGGCCGCTCCGGTCGATGTCGGGCGGCTGGCGCATGCGGGCTGCGCTGGCCCGCCTCCTGCTCGACCAACCCGACGTGCTGATCCTCGACGAGCCGACCAACCATCTCGACACCGACTCGGTGGGGTGGCTCGAAGACGCCCTGCTCGCCTACCCGGGGGCGGTGCTCGTGGTCAGCCACGACCGGGACTTCATCGATGCCGTCGCCGACCGCGTGGTGGAACTGGCCTTCGGCACGGCGACGGAGTACGTGGGTGGGTTCGCGGAGTTCGTGGTGCAGCGCGAGGAGCGTCTGGCCCAGATGGAGGCTCGCCGGGCCCAGCAGGAGCGGCGGGTCGCACAGATCGAGCGCTTCGTCGACCGGTTCCGCTACAAGGCCACCAAGGCCCGCCAGGTCCAGAGCCGGCTGAAGACGTTGGAGAAGCTCGACCGCATCGAGGTCCCCACCGAGCGTGAGGTGGTCACGCGGTTCGCCTTCCCCGAACCGCGGCGGTCCTCCCGGGTCGTGGTCGAACTCGCCGGCGTGGACGCTGGTTACGACGGCACGCCGGTCGTGCGCGGCGTCGACCTCGTCGTCGAGCGCGGCGAGAAGTGGGCCCTCGTCGGTCCGAACGGTGCCGGAAAGACCACCCTGCTCAAGGTGATCCTCGGCGAGCTGGCGCCGCTCGCCGGGCGGTGCAGCGTCGGCGCCAACGTCGACGTCGCCACGTTCGCCCAGCATCAGGTCGACGGCCTCGACTTCGCCAACACCGTGTACCAGGAGTTCGCACTCGCGGCCGGCAACCAGGCGAAGAACCGCAACCTGCGCACGGTGCTCGGCAGCTTCGGGTTCCCCGGCGAGGCCGCCGACCGCCAGGTGGGGGAGCTGTCGGGCGGGGAGCGAACCCGGCTCGCCCTGGCCAAGGCGTTGGTGAACCCGGTCAATCTCCTCGTGCTCGACGAACCGACCAACCATCTCGACCTCGCGAGCTGCGACGTGCTGATCGACGCCCTGCGCGCCTACCCCGGCACGGTGCTGCTCGTCACCCACGACCGGTACCTGGTGCGCGAGGTGGCCTCCGGTCTGGTGGCCGTGCGAGACGGCCGGGTGCGGCAGGTGCCCGGGGTCGACGAGGCGGTACTCACCGGGCGGGCGGTGCCGGCCGTGTTCCCGGCCCGGCCGGATCGCAGCGTCCGGACCGAGCGCGCGGACCGGACCGAGCGCGCGGACCGCCCGGACCGTCAGGGCGACAAGCGGGTCGCTGCGGACAAGCGCAACGAGCGCTACGCCGCCACGAAGGACCTGCGCCGCAAGGTCGAGCAGCTCGAAAAGGCGCTCGGCGCCGCCGAGGCCGAGGTGGCCGACTGGCAGCGGCGGCTGTCGGATTCGTCGCTCTACGAAGACAACGACAAGGTGCTCGAGGCGTCGAAGGCCTACGGCGCCGCCAAGGACACGGCCGCCACGTTGATGGAGCAGTGGATGAGTGCCCAGGAACGCCTCGAGGAGCTCGAACGCCGCTTCCGCTGACCGGGTACTCGGGTCGGCGCGGCCCGAGTCCCCTGCGGTGCGACCGGGGTAGCGTCGGCGGCGTGATCATCATCGCCGGCATCATCGACGTCCCCATCGAGACCCGCGACGCGGTCGTGGCCGAGAGCGCTGCGCTGCAGAAGGCCACCCGCGACGACGAGCCGGGGTGCCTGGCGTACTGCTTCGCCGCCGATCCTGTGGTGCCGGGCCGCATCCAGGTCTACGAACTGTGGACCGACGCCGCATCGCTCGAGGCCCACTTCCAGCACCCGAATTACCACAACATGCGGGCCCTGCTCGGCGCGTCCGGCATCCTCGCCGCGGACAACTGGAAGTACCGGATCGACGCCAAGGACCCGGTGTACGGCGCCGACCGGGTGGCCTCGGCACGGTTCTGGTCGGTCGGGGAGTAGCGGGCCGTGCCCGGCCGGGCCCGCTCGCTGGCGGCCACCGTCGTCGGTTGGGTGATCGTGGTCCTGCTCGCCTGGTGGCTGCTCGGCGCGCTCGTCGGCACCCTGCTGTGGTTGCTGCGGGCCGTGCTGCTCGTCGCCGTGTTGCTCGGGCTGATCTGGCTCTACGTCTGGCTCAGGCGGCCGCGCCCGGGTCGCTGAGCCCGGCGGGGGGCGCAGCGACCGTCACTGGTTGCCGAACATCATCATCCAGCCCTCTTTGTTGCGGGGCTTGTAGACGATGTTGTTGTGCCGCACGGCTTCCATCGTGCCCGAGGCGGGAACCGAATAGCGGTGGCCCGGGTACACGATCGTGTCGTCGGGCAGCCGGGCGAGGCGCTGGAGGCTGTCGTACATGGCGTCGGGATCGCTGCCGGGAAGGTCGGTGCGCCCGCAACCGTCGAGGAACAGCGTGTCGCCCGAGACGAGCCGGTGCTCGACCAGGAAGCACTGGCTCCCCGGCGTGTGCCCCGGCGTGTGCACCAGCTCGATCGGGATCGCCCCGACGGTGACGACGTCGCCCGGTTCGTGCACCGCAAGGTCGCTCTCGGACACGGCGGTCACCTTGCGCACGTAGGCCGCTTCGGCTTCCTGGACGTGGATCTTCATGCCCTGCAACTCGAGCAGCTCACGGACGCCTTCGATCCGGTAGCCCATCATCGAACCGCCCACGTGATCGGGGTGGTAGTGGGTGGCGAGCGCGCCGACGACCCGCATGTCGTCGGCTCCGACGATCTCGACGAGTTCGCGCACGGCGTACGCCGGATCGACCAGCACGCACTCGCCGGTGGCGCGGTCACCGATGGCGTAGACGAAGTTGACCATCTGGGAGGCCAAGCCGTCACCGACGGCGAAGTCGCGGCCGGACAGGAGCTGGCGGAAGTACAGGCGGTCGTCCACGGCCACAAGGCTAACCCTGCAGCGGGCGGGCCGCCCCGGGCCGCCACGTGGCGCCAGCGGGCGCTACCGCCCGGCCGCGATCTCGGCGAGGAGCGCCGTGGTGCGGGCCTGCTCCTCGGGTGAGCCGAACACGCTGGCGGCGAAGTCGGTGCCGCCGGCGTCGGCGATCGCGCGCACCCCGGCCCGGACCTCGTCCTCGTCGCCGAGGATCGCCACGTCACCGGGGTTGGCCGCCCCTTCGCGGTCGAGCATCGCCCGGTACGACGGGAGCTGCCCGTAGATCGCGAAGCTCTTGTTGGCCCTGGCCCGGGCGGCGTCGACGTCGTTCGTCACGCAGATGGGAAGGCCGACGGCGACGCGCGGTGCCGGGCGCCCGGCGGCCTCGGCCGCACCGGTGAGGATCGGCACGGTGTGATCGGCGAGCGTGCGCAGACCGACCATCCAGGTGACGGTGCCGTCCGCCAGTCGCCCCGTGATCCGCAACGTCTGCTCGCCGAGGGCGGCGACGAGCACCGGTGGCGCCGTGACGCCAGCGACGCCGATCTGCCCGATCGAGGTGATCGTCTCACCCCGGTAGGCCAGGTTCTCGCCGCGCAGCGCAGGCACGAGTGCTTCCAGGTACTCCCGAAGGTGCCGGGCGGGCTTGTCCCATGGGTAGCCCCACATGCCTTCGACCACCGGGCGGTGGCTGAGCCCGATGCCGAGCGTGAGCCGGTTCCCTGTCGCCGCCTGCACCGTGAGCGCCTGGCCCGCCAGCATGCCCGGGTGGCGGGGGAACGTCGGCACGACGCCGGTGGCCAACTCGATGTCGGGAACCTGGCTGCCGGCCACGGCCAGCGCGGTCAGGGCGTCGAGGCCGAAGATCTGGGCGACCCACACGGCCTTGAAGCCGTTGTCGTGGGCCGAGCGGACGCCGGCCACCAACTCGTCGAGCTTGGGCGGGGAACCGAGGAACAATCCGATGCGCACGGTCCGACTGTACGGCGCGCCGGGCGCCCGTCCGATCCGACGTGGCCGCAGGCCGAGGGCGAGGATGAGGACATGTCCGTGTTCGAGCACCCCGTCCACACCCTGTCCGGTGAGTCCACCTCGCTCGGCGCGTACGCCGGGCACGCGCTGCTGATCGTCAACGTGGCGTCCAAGTGCGGGCTCACACCGCAGTACAGCGGCCTCGAGGAGCTGCAGAAGACCTACGGGCCGCGCGGCCTGTTCGTGGTGGGGTTCCCCTGCAACCAGTTCATGGGGCAGGAGCCGGGCTCGGCCGAGGAGATCCAGACCTTCTGCTCCACGTCGTACGGGGTCACGTTCCCGTTGATGGAGAAGATCGACGTGAACGGCCCGGGCCGGCATCCGATCTACGCCGAGCTCACCGCCGTCGCCGACGCCGAGGGCCACAGCGGCGACATTCGCTGGAACTTCGAGAAGTTCCTCGTTGCGCCGGACGGCACCGTCGCCCGCCGGTTCGCCCCGATGGTCAAGCCGGACGATCCCACGGTCGTCGGCGCCATCGAGGCCGTGCTTCCCGCCTGAGTTCCGCCAGCGTCACCTCGACGAACCGGCGCTCGGTGGGCGCCGGTTCGTCGTCGGTGTAGAGGGCGCGCTCGACCACGGCGACGGCACCCGGCAGATCGGGATGGTCGAGCGGTGAGCCGGCGAGCCCGTCGGCGACGTGCCGGCGCACCGGCGTGGATGGCGAGCGGGGGCGCCCGACGGCGCCGCTGAGCCAATCGAGGGTATCGACCTGACGCCTCGCCCAACCGGGCCGGCGCCGCCGGGCCCGCCGTGCGCTGACGACGGCACCGGCGATGGCGAGCGCCCCCATCGCGATGACGAGACCGGGAACGGCGGCGGCCAGTGCGTCGGCGAGCGTCGAGCCGGCGCCGTCACGGCTGCCGAAGGGCACGGCCGAGGTGGGGTCGAAGCCATACCACCCGATGCCGGGGAACCACACTTCCACCCAGGCGTGCGCGTCCTGGGCCCGCACGATCCACTCGCCGCTGAGCTCGTCGCGTTCCCCTGCGACCACCCCGGTCGCAACCCGGGTGGGCACGCCGGCGATCCGCAGCAACACCGCCATCGCCGACGCGATCTGCTGGCAGTAGCCGCGGCGGTCCTCGAACAGCACGTGGTCGACCGCGTCGGCACCCGCAGGCAGCGGGGGCAGGTCGAGCGTGTAGGTGATGTTGGCGGCGAGCCAGGCCTCGATGGACCGCACCTTGGCGAGCGTCGTCGGGGCGCCCGCCGTCAGTTCCCGGGCGAGGGTGACGATCCGTTCGGGCACTGCGGGCAGCACCCGGTACCGCTCGCCGGGGTCGGCGCCGCCGGCCACCGCGGCCTCGAGTTCCCCCACCGAGATCTTGAGCACGGCGGAGGTCACCCGGTACGTCGTGCCGGGCGGCATAGGCCGGTCGGTGAGGATCGTGCCGTCGCGGTCGCGCTGGGCTCGGACCGGCGTCGCATGGTCGACCAGTCGAGGGGCCGCCACGACGACGTCGGTCGCTTCGACCACGGTCATCCGCTGCTCTTCGAGGTCGATGCCGAACCGGTTGGCGGCCTCGAACTCGGTGCGGGCGGTTACCCGGTCGCGATCGACCAGTCCGGGCGCGAGGGTCCACGTTCTCCCGTCCCACCGGTCGAACACTTGCCCCCGCCACAACGACGGCCGCTCGGCGCGCACCCGCAGCACCTCGCGATCGTCGACGGGCGAGCGCACGCCGAGGTCGATGCGGTCGGTGGACCGGAACGAACCCGACGCCACGGGGGGACCGGGACCCTCGTCGACCTCGCCGGCGCCGAGCCGTGGATCGCCCCGACCGGGCGGGTCGGGGATCAGGGCTGCCACCAACGGGGTGCACACCGCGAGCAGGGCGACGGTCGTCAGGACCCGCACGAGGACCGGACTGCGTCGCGGGGTGCCGAGCTCGACGAGAGGCGATAAGCGGTCTGGTGAGGCGAGCAGCCCGACGGCGGCAGCGCTCCAGCCGACGAGGGCGAGCGGCAGGAACCGCCCCGCCGGGAGCAGGACGACAGCGGCGGTGACCGCCGCCGCCGCGGGGCCGAGCACTGCAGGGGCGAGCGATCGGCGCCGGACAGCTGCGGCACACGTGATCGTCGCAACGACGGGCACGGCGGCCTGCCCGCCCCCGCCGACGACGAGGGCCAGGGTTGCGACGCCGCCGGTGACGGCGACGGCGACCACGATCCGGTGGTCAGCCCGCCGAGGAGGTCACCGGCCGCAAGCGCGGCGACCGCCACGGGCAGGAGCCAGGCCGGTTCGCCCTGTACGACGGCGACGCCGGCGGTGGCCAGTGCGAGGAGCACGGCGGGAAGGAACGGCCGAGTCATGCGACGGTCACCCCCTCCGGGGAGACATGGAAGGTGCTCGCGTCGTGGGTCACGGGGCCGGGTCGGGCGAGCGCGAGTGCGGCAGCGGCGGCGAGGTCGTCGGCCACCGTTCGTGCGCCGGCGCTGGTGACGAGCGTGACGCGATCGCCCCGGGCGAGCAGCGAGTCGACGAGGCCGGCGCCGACGGCGGCGGCCCGCTCGGCAGCGGCGCCGGCTTCGGGTCCGAGGTCGACGACCACGACGGTCGGCGCGAGTTCGTCGTGTTCGACCTGCCGCACGACCAGCTCGCCGGCCCGTGCCGATGCCGGCCAGTGCACCAGCCCCGGCCGGTCACCCGGGACGTAGGGACGCATGCTGCGGGTGGTCTCGTCGCCGTCGTCGTTGGCCGTCGTCGGCCCCGAGCCGGTGACGGTGACGGCGACGGGCATTGGACCCACGAGGACCGGGACGGCGAAGTGCACCTGCCACACCCAGCCGCCGGCGAGCAGCCCGAGCGGGCTGCGGGCCAGGGTACGAAGCGTCGCGGCCGGGAACACGCCACGGCGGTCGGGCACGGCGACGTACTCACCCTGGGCGGGGGGATGCACGAGCACCGCGGGCGCTCGACGCACCGACAGCATGCGAACGACGACCGCGAGGCTGGCGCCCGACACCGACAGCCGGCTCGTGAGCGGCCGACCCACGATCCCGACCGGCGCGGCCACCAGGTCGATCCGGAGCCGGCGAACGGCGAACAGGCTCCACGCCGCGTCGAGGACCAGCAGCAACGCAGCTCCGACGACGAGCAGCCGCAACCACGGCGATGGCTGCTCGCGCAGGGTGCGAGCGCCGAGGACGAACAGCAGCGCCACCATGGCACCGCTCGGCGTGGGCCGCAGCGTGGGCCGCCGGCGGACGCGCATCACCCGACCGGGACGGGCACCGTGCGCAGGAGCCGGGCGATGTCGGCCCGTGCGGGTTCGAAGCCGGCACCGCCTGCCGACACACGGTGGGCGAGCACGGCGGGGGCGGCGCGCTGGACGTCCTAGGGGGTTGCGAAGCCGCGAGCGTCGAGACAGGCGAGCGACCGGGTGACGGCGAGCAAGGCCTGCGAAGCCCGCGGGCTCGGTCGCAATCCGCCGTGGACGCTGCGGATCGCTTCGATCACGTCGAGCAGGTAGTCGAGCACCGGCGCAGCGACGTGGACGCAGGCGGCGTCACGCTGCGCCTCGGCGAGCCCGACCGGGCTGGTCACCCCGTGGAGGTGTTCGAGTGCGGCGATCCCGCCGTCGCCCGAGAGCAGCGCCCGTTCGGCGTCCCGGGGCGGCAGCCCGAGCGACACGCTCACGGCGAACCGGTCGAGCTGGCCTTCGACGAGTGGGAAGGTGCCCGGCCCTCCCGGGTTCTGGGTGGCGAGCACGAGGAACGGCTGCAGCAGGGGGCGGGCGGCGCCGTCGACGGAGACCTGCCCTTCGGCCATCGCCTCGAGCAGCGCCGACTGCGCCCGGGGGGTGGCCCGGTTCAGCTCATCGACCAGCACGACGTGGTGGAACACCGGACCCGCTCGGAAGACCCAGGAGCCCGACCGCTCCTCGTAGACGCTGACCCCGGTGACGTCCGTGGGGAGCAGGTCGGCGGTGCCCTGGATGCGTCCGAACGACCCGCCGATCGCAGCGCCGAGCGCCTTGCCCAGCAACGTCTTGCCCACCCCGGGGACATCCTCGACCAGCACGTGCCCACCCGCGAGCACAGCAGCAACGGTCAACTCCACGGCCTCGGGCCGCCCGAGCAGCACCGATGCCAGCGCCGCTCGCAGCCGGGAGGCGACTTCGACCGACGCAGCGCCCATCGCCAAGAACGCTACCGGGGGCTCGATCCCGGGACCGCGGCGGGCGAGGCGTGACCGGTGCCCCGGCGGGCCACGGCGAACACCCGCCGGAAGGGGAACAGCGTCCCGTGCGGGCCCGTCGGGTAGTGGGCTCGCAGCAGCGGCGCAAGTTCGGTGCAGAACGCCGGACCGTCCGTGCCGAGATGCTCGAGGATCGGCCGCAGCCCGGTGCCGGCGAGCCAGTCGAGCACGGGGTCGTCGCCGGCGAGCACATGGACGTACGTCGTCTCCCAGGCGTCGACGTGGTCGCAACCGGCGGCGAGGAGCCCGGTGGCGTAGTCCTGCGGATCCGCGACGTGCTCCTTGCGCTCGGCGAGATCGCCGACCCGTTCGATCCACTGTGGGCTGCGGGCCAACGCGGCGAGCGTGCGCTGCGCCGGGGCGCCGTCGTTGGCGGGAACTTGGAACGCGAGCCACCCGCCGGGACGCACCAGGCCGAGCAGGCGTCCGATGACGTTGCGGTGACCGGGGACCCACTGGAGCACGGCGTTGGACACGACGACGTCGAGCGGCGCCGCAGGCGCCCATGTTCGGGCATCGGCCAGCTGCCAGTCGCCACCGGGATGGTCGGCTCGGGCGCGCTCGATCATCGCCGCTGAGGTGTCGATCCCGACCACGCGTGCACCGGGCCACCGGTCGGCGAGGGTGACGGTCAGATGGCCCGGCCCGCAGCCGACGTCGGCGACGGCGCGCACTGCGCCGGGGTCGATCGCGATCCGGCCCACGAGGTCGAAGAAGGGTCGCGACCGATGGTCGGCGTGCCGGAGATACTGCGCGGGGTCCCACATCGCAGCGATTCTCGCCGGGTGCGGCCTGTGGCGTCCCTACGCTTCCGGTTATCGCTGGGTGTCAGGCCGTGAGCGAGGCGAGCTCGGCCGTGAGGTTGGCGCGCGCCCGGGCGACGGTGGATTGCATCGGCGGGGTCCGCAACAGCGGATCGAGCGCGAGCAGCCGGCGCAGGACCGCCGCGCGACCGATGCGCCAGGCGGCCTCGTCGACGTGGGCGTACTCGGCGCGCACACCGGCGACGTAGGCCGAGTACGCCCCGGGTTCGGCGCCCAGGACCGCAAGGTCGGCATCGACGAGCACGGCCCCGGCCTGATCGCCGTCGTCCACCTCGTGGCCGGCGGTGAGCTCGACGAGTCGGGCGACTTCGGCGCAGCGCTCGGCGGGAAACCCGAGCGCGGTGAGATCGGCGACGGCGAGTCGGGCGCTCGCCGCTTCGTTGGCGCCCGGTTCGGCCCGCGGGTCGTACACGGCGTCGTGGTACCAGGCGGCGAGGCAGACCGCGCCGGGGTCGGGTACCGGAACGGTCGTGAGCAGCGTCCGGCATCGTCCGACGACCGCTCGCACGTGGGCGACGCCGTGGTAGCGGCGGTGCGGTTCGCGATGGCGGGCGAGGAGCCGCTCGAGCATCGCATCGGTGCCGGCCCCGGCGTCGGCCCGCCACCAGGCACGCAGCTCGGCCTCCACGCTCGCCGAGCCTACGGGTGTCTCGGCAGACTGGTCGGCGTGATCCTGCTGGACGAGGCCCGCTGGTGGTTCAAGGGCCGCCGCTGGTGCCACCTCGTCAGCGACGAGAGCCTCGAGGAGCTGCACGACTTCGCCGAGGCGCTCGGGATCCCGCGCCGGGGGTTCCAGGGTGACCACTACGACCTACCCGAGGAGTGGCGGATGCATGCGATCGCTCGGGGGGCGACCGTCGTCGACTCCCGGGACCTGGTGCGGCGACTGCGATCCGCCGGCTTGCGGCTCAGCCCCGACCGTCGACGTGCCGGGCAGGCCGAGCCGGGTTGAGATCGGCGGGCGGCGCTGCTCGGGCCGCTCAACCGTTGGCGAGGTCGGCCAGGCGGTGCGCCCGCCCGAGCGGGGTCTGGGCCTGGACCGTATAGAACGCGGCCTCGCGCGCAAGTCGTTGTGCGGGATGGTCGAGCAGCATGCCGGCACCGGCGACGGCGGCGAGCAGTGCGGTGGTGGCCTCGCCGGCCAGCGTGAGCGCCGCCGATCGGTGGCGGGCGAGCTCGTCGAGGTCGGGTGCGGGATCGGTGGCGAGGGCCACCCAGCCGTGGCGTACGGCATCGAGGCGATCGCGCAGCGCCGCTGCAGCATCGGCCGCCGGAGGTGGTTCGTCGGCCAGTCGCTCGAGGGCAGCCGCCGCCACGCCGAGCACCGCCGGGTTGCAGCGATTCCCTGCGACTCGGTCCGCCCGCCGCCATGACGCCCCGGGCTGGACGGCGGCGACGGCGTCGGGGGTGACGTGGAAGTCGTCGAAGGACAGCCGAACCGTCGACGTCGCCCGGAACACCGACAGCGCGAGCGGAGCCGATGCGGTGAGTCCGGGTTGCTCGTGGCCGTCGACGAACGCCCACACGACCCGGTCGTCGGCGGTGGCGGCGGCGACGGCGAACACCGCCGCGGTGCCCCACGAGGTGGCCCAGGGCGCCACTCCGACGAACCGCCATCCCGCACCGTCGGGTTCGGCCCGCAGCACGGCGGGACCGGTGCGGCGCAGATGGGCGAAGCACACGCCGCCCAGCGCCTCGCCGGACGTGAGCGTGCCAGCCCACCGGGCCCGGATGGCGTCGGGGCCGTTCGCCGCCAACCCCAAGGGGCCACCGTGTTGCTGCCAGACGAACGCCGTGGCCCCGCATGCGCCCGCCAGCGTTTCGCTGATGGCGCCGAACTCGGCCGGTGGGACGAGATCGCGCCGGACCCCGAACGCACCCGCCTCGGCCAGGGCAGCGAGGTGCTCGGGCGGGATGCGCTCGCCACCGTCGACGACCGGAGCAGCCGGCGCCAGGACCTCGGCGGCCACGGCCCGGATCCGATCGAGCAGTCCCACGGCCCCGAACGTAGCCAGCGGGAACCCGGGCGGTTCACCACTGGGACGGTGATCCGGACCGGACCGCGAGCGACGTCGCCGTGGTGCCGTCGAGCACGAACCAGTCGACGACTACGACCCCGATGAGCCCGGCGGCCTCCACGGCGTCGAGCCAGTGGTACTGGTCGGCGTCATCGATGCTGGCTCCGGGCCGGATCGACCCGATGACGAGCGCGTCCACCGCGGGGAGGCGCTCGACGAGCTCGATCACCGCCAGCACGATCTCGACTTCGGTGCGGTCGTCGCCGGTCTCGACGACGAACACCGGACCGCCCCGGCGCGCCGCGTCGAGCAGGACCACGACCACCTCGTGCTGGACCGGACGCGACGCAACGGTGGCGATGAGGGCGACGGCGTCGTGCGGATCCCGCAGGGGGTCGTCGGCTCGGGGGAGTGGGCGGGTTGCGGCGGCGCGGGGTGGGCTGCAACGACGGGACACGGGACGACCTCCACGGCGGGTGGGGGACGCACCGGGGAGACCCTACGGAAGGGGTGCGGCACCGATCGCCGGGCGGACCGGTGCGGTCAGGCGAGCGCCGTCGCCACGACGGCCAGTACGACGGCGGCGAACCCCACGCCGATCGGGGCCCACAGGTCGCGTGCGGGTGCAGGACCGTTCCGTGGACGCAGCAGGACGCTGCCCGCCGCCGCGCCGGCGAGCAACCCCCCGAGGTGCCCGCCGATCGAGAGCTGCAGCGACAGCGTCAGCAGGAGGTTGATGACGAGTACCGGCCCGAGGGTGGTCTGCATGATCGGGATGCCGCGCTGGCGCAATCCGATCGCGAGCGCACCGAGCAGGCCGAAGATGCCCCCGGACGCGCCGCCCTGGAGGCCCGGCTGGCTCAGGAAGGGGATGTCGACCACCTGCAGTGCCACCACGAGGCCGGCGCCCCCGAGGATCGACGAGACGTACAGCAGGGTGAAGCGGGTCGGCCCGAGCGGTGCTTCCAGCTCGCGCCCCAACTGCCACAGGGCGAACATGTTCATCGCCAGATGGAGAATCCCGAAGTGCACGAACCCGCTCGTCAGCAGGCGGTACCACTCGCCCCGCACGAGGAAGGCGACGTTGAGGCCGTAGTCGTACTCGAAACGACCGATGGTGCCCTGCCAGACGTCGACGCTGCCCCGACTGACGAGCCCGACCAGGAACACGACGACGTGGACCCCGACGAGGACCTTCGCAGCGCTCCAGCCTGCCGGGAGACGGCGTGTCCGGGGCGGGCCCGAAGAGCTGCGTGCGCACGCCACGCAGTGCGATCCGACGGCGGCCTGGACGAGGCAGTCCGGGCAGGCGGGTCGTCCGCAGCGGGTGCACGACCGACCGGTTGGCCGGTCGGGGTGCCGGAAGCAGACTGCCGGGGCAACCGGCGGCTGGTAGTGCGGCTCGCTCGGCGGCTGATTCGGCGGTGAGGCCGGGGGCGGTGGCGGAGGCGGAGGCAAGCTCACGGCGACTCGCCGCCGAAATCCTCCTCACACCAGCGACGCAGCGCGTCCCACGGGTAGATGCCCGTGTCGTGACCGTCGTTCCACCGGAACGAGATACCCCACGCGCCGATCAGATCGGCGTCGACGATGCGCAGCTCGGCCTGTGCCCCGGGCCGGGGCCACGCCGGCTCGCCCCGGTCGCGCCAGCCCCGGCAGGTGGCGCACGGGCACCCGGTGCGCAACTCCTCGAGACCCAGTCGAGCCGTGTACCCGTCGGCGAACTCGACGGTGAGCCCGCCGGCCCGATCGACGACGATGTCGATCACGTCGACGCCGTCGCCGGGTTCGCCAGGGGGAGCCATGCGGGAAAACGCTACCGCCGGCCGGTTCAGCGGGTCCGGTCGGTGGCCGGAAGGTGCTCGACGTCGGACAGCTTGGCGAGGCTGAACACGTACCCGTCGCCGGTCGGGGCCACCTCGAGCCGGCTGATCGAGGCGTGGCCGAGCACGAGGCGGTCCCACTCCCACGGCACCGGTTCGAGCCCGAGCAGGTAGGAGATGATCACCGAGTTCGTGCCGGCGTGGGCGACGAAGGCGTACCGCGCGCCGGGCGCAGGGAGGTGCCACACGGGCAGGTCGTCGCGGACCGGCACGATCCCGCGCTCCGCGAGGAACAACCCGCAGGCCTCGCGCACCCGCGCCACGAAGTCGCTCACCGGTTCGCCGCCGGGCAACCCTTCCCACCGCTCATGGGACGGTCGGGCGCGGTCGGCGGCGTAGGCCGCGTCTGCCTTCTCGGCGGGCGTGCCGTGCCAGACCGGGTTGCGGATCTCCTCGAGCCAGGGCGACACCACTTCGGCCCGGCCCTGACGTCGCAGCAACGGCGCCGCCGTCTGGCGGGCCCGCTGCAGCGGCGACACGTGGACCTCGTCGAAGACGGTGTCGGCCAGTGCGGTCCCGAGGCGGTCGGCCTGCTCGTGGCCTCGGGTCGTCAGCGGGGGATCGTCGATGTTCAGCCCGTCGCGCACCCACTCGGGTTCCCCGTGACGGATCAAGACCAGTTCCACGAGTGGTCGATCATGGCAGCCCGCAGGCCGGGTCGGCATGCCCGTGGCGGAGCGGGTGTGGGCCCTCGGACGGGCGCGGCGGTGACGGCGTAGGGTGGCGCGTCGCTGCGTACACGAGGGGGTCGACGATGGCGTGGGATTTCTCCACCGATCCGGAGTTCCAGGAGAAGCTCGACTGGATGAGGGGGTTCGTCCGGAACGAGATCATGCCGCTGGAGACGCTGGCGGAGCACTGGCGCACCCCCGAGGGTCGCGCCGTGTTCAACCAGATCACCGCACCGCTGAAGGAGGAGGTGAAGCGCCAGGGCCTGTGGGCCGCCCACCTGCCGCCCGACATGGGTGGCCTCGGGTTCGGCCAGGTGAAGCTCGGTCTGATGCACGAGATCCTCGGCGCCTGCGGCTATGCGCCCTCGATCTTCGGCAACAACGCACCGGACTCCGGCAACGCGGAACTGCTCGCCGTCGGCGGTACCGACGCCCAGAAGGATCAGTGGATGCAGCCGCTGCTCGACGGGCGGATCCGGTCCTGTTTCTCGATGACCGAGCCCGGTGCCGGCGCCGATCCGACGCTGCTCACCACCCAGGCGGTACGCGACGGTGACGAGTGGGTGATCAACGGCCACAAGTGGTTCTCGTCGAACGCGTCGATTGCCGACCTGCTGCTCGTGATGGTGAAGACCAACCTCGATGCCGACGCGTCGCCGTACAAGTCGTACTCGATGATCCTGGTCCCGCGGAACACCTCCGGGGTGAACATCGTCCGGGACGTGCCCACGATGGGCGAGCCCGACCACCGCACCGGTGAGCCCGGTGGCCATGCCGAGATCATCTACGACAACGTGCGGGTGCCGTTCGAGAACATCGTGGGCGGCGAAGCGGGAATCGGCCAGGGCTTCGCGTTGGCGCAGAAGCGCCTCGGGCCGGGCCGCATCCATCATGCGATGCGGTGGCTCGGCCAGTCGGCGCGGGCCTTCGACATGCTGTGCGAGCGGGCGTTGTCCCGCTATGTGCACGGGTCGATCCTGGCGGAGAAGCAGATGATCCAGGACTGGATCGCCGAGAGCCATGCCGAGATGCAGGCGGCCCGGCTGCTCACCCTCCAGGCTGCGTGGAAGATGGACCAGCTCCACGCCGCCGGGCGGCACTACTCCGACGCCCGCGTCGAGATCGGCGTCATCAAGTTCTGGGGCGCCAAGGTGCTCTACAACGTGATCGACCGGGCGATCCAGATCCATGGCAGCCTCGGCTACACCACGGACCTGCCGCTCGAGTCGATGTACCGCCACGCCCGTGCCGCTCGCATCTACGACGGCCCCGACGAGGTGCACAAGGTCACGGTGGCCCGTCAGTTGCTCAAGAACTACCGGCCCCACGAGGTTCCGTCCGAGCACGTCCCGACGCGCCGGGCCGCGGCCGAGGCGAAGCTCGCCGACTACCTCGACCAGCTCGCCGTCAGCCACTGACGGCGCATGCCGCTCAGCTCCGGCGGACCAGGATCAGATTCCGGCCGTTGCGGCGGTGAAGGTGGACGCGAGCGTCCGTCGGAGCGATGCGGTACGTGAAGGTGTACGCGAACAACAGATCGACCTGCGGGAGATCCACGCAGCGCCGGAAGGTGCCCCGGAACAGCCGGTTGTTCGTTCCGGGCACGACCTGGAGGAAGAAGTCGCGACCGATCGCTGCGTCGGGGACCACACCGAACAGTTCGGCGGCGGCGCGATTGATCCCGAGCACGGTGGCGCCGTCGTCGACCTCGATGACGGCGAAGGCGAAGCGGTCGAAGTCCTCGGTGGCATCGAGCTCGGCGAGGGTGGCCTCGTCGGCGAAGCTCACGCCCGCAGCGGCGAGTTCCGTCGCCTGCGCCCAGGCCAGGGTGGTGAGTCCGCCGGCGGCGTGATCGGTGGTCATGGCCGATCCTCGGTCGATGCCGTCGGGGGGATGCCGGCGGGGAGCAGCGAGCGAAGCCGCTCGATCTCGTCGCTGACGGCCTGGCGTTCGGCGTCGAGACGCCGTTGCGCTTCGGTCAGCTCGATCAGGCGCCGCAGCGATGCCGACTCGGCCCGTAGACCCTCGACGACGGCCAGGACCTCGTCGGCGTCGCTCACCCCGAGTTCGGCAGCGAGGTACTCGCGCTCGGCGTAGAGCGACTCGAGCTGCGCGCGCATGCCCAACTCGAGCAGCGGCCCCGGGAGCGACCCCAGAGGTGAGGGCGGTTGCTGGTTCGGCTGCATCTCGGTCGTCCTTCCCGCGTCGATGGAGCCATCGGCGCAGCAGAAGGTCACTTGAGCCGAACCGGTCGGCCACGAAAGGCGCCAACCGTCAACCGGTGCGACCGGCCGCCGATCGGTACCGCCGTGACCGCCACCCCGGGAAGCGAGGTGCACCGTGGGGCCCGAGCATCGCTCGTCGGCCCGGGTTCCGGCGCGTCCGTGCCCATCGACGCGGTGGCGGTGCCCGTCGTGGTCGTCGAACGTGACCTCGCCGGCGCGAACGCCTCGGCGGTGGCGTTGCTCGGGGGCGCGATCGGGTCGCGCTCAGCGCTGCTCGCGCGGATCCATCCGAACGACCGGGGCCGGGTCGGCGCCGAGATCGACGCGCTCGCGACGGGCGGCGCCCCGGTCGTGCTCGACGTCCGGCTCACCGATGGCGCCCGGAGTGTCCGGATCTCGATGGTTTCCCATGGCGAGGCCGTGGTGTGCAGCGTCGAGCGCACCGGGGTGCTCGCCGTTGCGTCCGGCGCGGTTCGGCTCGCCCTGGAGTCGGTCAACGAAGGGCTGCTGTTCGTCGACCCCGCCGGCCGGATCGTCGATGCGAACGAAGTCGCAGGCGACGTGATCGGGCTCGAAGCGAACAGCTTGCTCGGCCGGCGTGTCGCCGAGGTGTTCCAGCGCGCGGCGTCCGTGGACGGCACACCGCTCGACACGGTCTTGCCGGTGTTCGAGGTGCTCGCAGGTCGTGAGCCGCAAGGCGCCGTCGAGTTCACGCTGCTGGTCGGTGCCGCCACCCGCTGGCTCGCCATGCGTGCCCTGCCGATCCCCGGTGCCTCGATGGGTGCGGTGTGCGTGCTCGAGGACCTCAGCGAACGGCGCGCCGCCCAGGGCGATCTCGAGTTCCTTGCCTACCACGACGCCCTGACGGGGCTGCCGAACCGCCGCATGCTGCTCGACCAGCTCGAGCGGCTGTTGATGCTGTCGGCGCGCCACGGCACGCCCGTATCGGCCGTCGTGTTCGATCTCGACGGCTTCAAGGCCGTCAACGACACCTACGGCCACGCCGCCGGCGACGAGTTGCTGCAGGCGCTCGCCGAGCGCCTGCAGCGCGAGTTGCGGTCGAGCGACCAGTTGGCCCGCCTCGGCGGAGACGAGTTCGCCGTGCTCGTGGACCACCACGACGACGTGGCGGCGCTCGCCGATCGACTCCTGCGCCTCATCGCGCAGCCGGTCGAGTTGCGGGAGGCGACCGTTGCGGTCGGTGCGTCGGTCGGCATCTCCACCAGCATCGGCCGGGCCGACCCTGCGCTGCTGCTCCACGAGGCCGACACGGCGATGTACGAAGTGAAGACCTCGGGCAAGGGCGGCTGGGCGCTGTACGACCCGGCGCGCCACGAGCATGCCTCCCGCCGCGCAGAGTGGCGCGAGGAGATCGAGCGGGCGCTGTCCGGCGACGAGTTCTTCCTCGACTACCAGCCGATCGTCGATCTCGCCGCCCGGCGCATGCTGGGCGTGGAAGCGCTGCTGCGCTGGCAGCACCCTTCTCGTGGCGTCGTCATGCCGGGGGCGTTCGTCGCCCTCGCCGAGCAGTCCGGACAGATCGTTCCCGTCGGCCGCTGGGTGCTCCGCCGCTCGCTGCGCGACCTCGCCGGGTGGATCCGTGACGGTCGTGTCGGTCCTGACTTCTACCTGACCGTGAATGTCTCCCCGCAGCAGCTGCTCGCCGCGGACTACCTCGAAGACCTCGTCGCCGCGTTGGCCGAGCACGGCTTGCCCGGGAAGCGGCTGGTGCTCGAGGTGACCGAAGGCGCGGCCATGGCGCGCATGGCTGGCACCCAGGAGGTGCTCAGCCACCTGCGCTCCCACGGCGTCGGGCTCGCCCTCGACGACTACGGCTCGGTCCACGCCTCCATCACGTACCTGCGCCAACTCCCGTTCACGGTCTTGAAGGTCGACCGCTCCCTCGTCGCCGCGTTGTCGCCCGGTGGCGATGGACCTGGGGATTCGTTGATCCGCTCGATCGTGGACGTGAGCAGCTTGCTCGGTCTGGGCGTGCTCGCCGAGGGCGTCGAGGAGACGTGGCAGTGCGAGCGGCTCGTCGAACTCGGCTGTACCGCCGGGCAGGGCTACCTGTTCGGTCAACCCGGCGAGGCCGGCTCGATCCTGTCGCGGTGGGACGCCGACGCTGCGACGTCAGGGAGCCGGAAGCGTGTCGGCTGAGGCGACCGTGGTCGACGGCGCGATCGACAGGATCGATTGGTTCTGATCTGGACGTGGCGGCCGCAGCTCACGTCCGTCGCGGGAACACCCGGCACTCACGACGATCACCGCAACCAGCGCAGCGGTGAACCCAACGGTGATGGCTCGGGTGGGCATGCGGTCGCAGAGGCTAGCGGCGCTGGTCGATGCGATGCCGCCGCCGCGCCGGTACCCTGCTCGCCGATGTCGGACCCGCTCTGCTTGCTCACCGTGCACGCGCATCCTGACGACGAGGCGTCCAAGGGTGCGCCGACGGTCGCCCGGTACGGTGCGGCCGGTGTGAGGACCGTGCTCGTCTGCTGCACGGGTGGTGAAGAAGGCGACCTGCACAACCCGGCCCTGCAAGCCGTGGGAGGCCCGTTCCACGGGCTCGACGAGGTCGCCACGAAGGCCTTGCTGGCCGCCGTGCGAGCTGACGAGTTGGCCCGGAGTGCGTCGGCGATCGGCTTCGACGAGGTGGTGATGCTCGGGTACCGGGATTCGGGGATGAAGGACTCGCCGGCGAACGACCACCCGGCGAGCTTCCATCGGGCCGACATCGACGAAGCGGTCGGACGGCTCGTGGCGGTGATCCGCCGTACGCGCCCGCAGGTGGTGCTGACCTACTCCGACGACCAGGTCGGCTACCCGCACCCCGACCACCTGAAGGTGCACGAGATCACGATCCCGGCCTTCGAGCGGGCGGGGGATCCGTCGTGGTACCCGGAGGCCGGGCCGGCCTGGCAGCCCTCGAAGCTCTACTACAACGTGTGGTCCCGGGCTCGGCTCGTCGCCGTGCACGAAGCGCTGCAACGACTTCGGGGGTCATCGCCGTTCGACGAGCGCTGGTTCGAGCGCCCCAGCCAGGACCATCGGATCACCACCCGGCTCGAGATCGGGTCGTTCCTGCCGGCTCGTTCGGCGGCGCTACGCGCCCACGCCACACAGGTCGATCCGACCGAACCGTTCTGGTTCGGTCTCGACGATCGGGAACTCGCAGAGGCGTATCCGTACGAGGACTGGATCCTCGCCCGTTCGCTGGTAGGGCTCCCGCCCGAGGGCAGCGTCGAAGACGACCTGTTCGCCGGGGTGGTCGCCGCCGAGTTGCTGCGGAGCAGCGGGACGTGAGCGTGCAGTACCGCATCACGTCGGGGAAGGTCGTCGAGGCCGTTGGCCCCGATGATGCCGACGTGGTCGTCACGATCGCGGTGGCCGACTGTGCGCTCGACCCAACCGTGGCGTTCATGCTCGGCAAGCTGAAGGCGACCGGTCCCACGGGCCCGTTGTTCGACGAGCTGCGATCGGGGCGCGCCGCCTCGGTGCTCGGCCGGTTCGCCCCCGCCTGAGCCTGCGCCGCACGCGCCCGGGCGCTCAGGCCGTCCGCATGAGCGACCGCAGCGCCCGGAACCCGATCCGCACGACGCCGGCACGCGCCAAGGCGGTGTCAAGCGGTCCGCCCCGCTCGACGACGGCGAGATCGTCGACCCACGCGGCCCAGTGCTCCGGGGCCAGGGCCCGCACCTCGGGTGTGTCGACCGCTGGTTGGAGATGGATCTCCGTGACGCCCGGTGCGAGCTGATCGAGCTCGATCGCCACCCGATCGCGGCTCCCCCAGCGGCGCGCCGCGACGAAGTGATCGGGGAACACGAGCCCCTCGTCGACGGCGAGCGTACGGAACGGGAAGCCGGCGTCGTGCTCGCTCACCGAGGATGGGAGCCGGACGGGCAAGCGGAACTCGAGTGCGAGATCGACGAGGACGTCGAACAGTTCGGGCCGCAACGTGAGCGCCGACAGGTGCGAGGACAGATGGCTGACGTCGAAGCCCCACACGATGGCCCGCTCGATCTGCGCCCGGCACTCGCGTCGCACCTCGTCGACGTCGGCGTGCTCCCAGAGGTCGTCGAGGCGCCGAGGAAAGCCGCCGTCGCCGGACAGCAGCGACGGGGCATGGGTGATCGGACCCCAGCGGTACAGCTCGTGCTCGGCGTTGAGCGTGAGGTGCACGCCGATGTCCTCGCCTCGGTAGCGGGCGGCCGCGTCTCGCGCCCAGGGGGCCGGGACCATGATCGACGAGCACGTGGCGACCCCGTCGCGAAGCGCCCGGTAGACCCCCTCGTTGGCCGCATGGCACGCGCCGAGGTCATCGCAGGACACGATGACCAAGCGGGTGTCGGCGGCGTACCCGAGGCGTTCGGCCAGTTCGCTCATCGGCGCCGAACGCTATCGGCGCACCGGCTCAACGCACGACGATCGCGTCGTTCCCCCAGGGCGTGACCGGGCCGGCCGTCACCTCACCCTGGAACACACCGGGCAGCTCTTCGACCATGTGGAGCGTGGCACCGAGTCGGCCGAAGCCGACGAAGAACGCGACGACGATCGCGAGCTCCATGATCTCGGCCTCGGAGAAATGCCGGCGCAGTTCGTCGTACACCGCGTCGTCGATCGCGAGGTGGTTGGTGGCGAACAGCTCCCCGTACCGGATGGCCGCCTTCTCCGCCGGCGTCAGATCCGGTGCTTCCATCGGGCGTTCGAGCGAGCACACGAGGTCCTCGGTGACACCGGCGACGACGGCGTCGGTGTAGCGGATCGCCATGCAGCTGCGGCACTGGTTGTGGAACGCGACCCGGAGCCGGACCAGTTCGACGAGGCGGTCGGGCAGCGTCCGGTTCACCTTCAGCGCACGGCCGAAGGCACCGATCGCCTTGGCCAGCGGTGGCCGGTGCGCGAAGTACCGGGACAGGCCCACCTCGAGCGGGGTGCGATCCTCGGGCTTGAACAACTCTCGCAACTCGGGATCCCACTGTTCGGGTTCGAGTTTGGTGATGCGGGCCACGGGCGTCCCCCTTCGTCCGGTCGAACCCCCATCGTGTCATCCCGGGCGGGGGGCACCGAAGGCGGGGCAGGCCCCCCACAGTCCACGTCGCTCTCGGCGGGCGTCGCTGCGGGCCCGGGTGAGCCGTTCGGCGTGCGCAGTGTTGGGCGGGATCCGCAGCACGTCGGCGAAGCCGCCGGCCACGAGGTCCTCGTTGACGAACAACCCGTCGGCGCGCCGGTACACGTAGGCGAGGAGGCGGCCGTACACGTCGCGCGCCTCGACGTCGCGCTCGAGACGGACGGCCGTTCCGGCCGGCAGCAGCGCAGCGGTCCGCTTCGACGCCTCCGGGCCGAAGCAGCCGACGGGCCGGTTCGGCGCGACCGTCTCGGGGGTATCGATCCCGATCAGGCGGACCGTGGTGCGTTTCCCGTCGATCTTCACCACGATCGTGTCGCCGTCGACCACGGATACGACCGTGGCGCTCGGGTCACCGGACGACGCAGGCTCGGTGCAGGCGGCCCCGAGCACAACGGTTACGGCAGCGAGCACGGCCACCCGGAACACGGCAAGGCCCACGGCCCACCTCCCATCGGATCGGGGGCGGCCGTGGGCCGCGAGCACGGCTCGGGGTTCGGTCAGAGCCGTTCGACGATGGTGCCCGTCCCGAGGCCACCGCCGCAGCACATCGACACGAGGCCGTAGCGGCCACCGGTGCGGCGCAGTTCGTGGACGGCCTTGGTCAGCAGCACGGCACCGGTGCCGCCGAGCGGATGGCCGAGCGCGATGGCGCCGCCGTTGGGGTTCACCTTCTCCGGGTCCGGGTGGACCTCCCGGGCCCACGAGAGCACCACGGAGGCGAACGCCTCGTTGATCTCGAAGGTGTCGATGTCGCCGGCGCGCAGACCTGTGCGGGCGAACAGCTTCTCCGACGCGTCGATCGGCCCGGTGAGCATGAGCACCGGGTCGACCCCGACGAGGCAGGTGTCCACGACACGGGCGATCGGGGTGAGGCCGAGCGCCGCAGCCTTCTCCTCGGTCATCATCAGGACCGCAGCCGCGCCGTCGGAAATCTGCGAGGAGTTGCCGGCCGTGTGCACGCCGTTCGGGCGGGCGACGGGCTTGAGTTCGGCGAGCTTGGCCATCGAGGTCTCCCGGATGCCCTCGTCGCGCGTGACGCGATGCGAGGTGCCGGTCGGCTTGCCCTCCTCGTCGAGATCCGGCGCCTCGACCTCGACGATCTGGGTGGCGAATCGATCCTCGGCCCAGGCGCGGGCGGCCCGGGCCTGGCTCTGGAAGCCGAACGAGTCGGTGTCCTCCCGGGTGAGGCCCCACTTGTCGGCGATCCGCTCGGCGCCTTCGAACTGCGAGGTCATCTCGTAGCGGGCGAAGTAGCTCTTCGGGATCGGTACCCCGAGACCGAGCTTCTTCGACGAGTTGATGCCGATCGGGATGCGGCTCATGATCTCGACGCCGCACGCCATGGCGACGTCGACCACGCCCGAGGCGATCAGCGCAGTCGCCAGGTTGGTGGCCTGCTGGCTCGAGCCGCACTGGGTGTCGACCGTCGTGCAGGCCGTCGCCTGCGGCAGGCCGGAGGCGAGCCACGCCGTGCGGGCGATGTTGAAGCTCTGCTCGCCGACCTGGCTCACGCAACCGGCCACGACCTGGCCGATCTCGGCCGGGTCGATCCCGGAGCGGGCCACCACCTCGCGCTGGACGACCGACAGCAGGTCCGCAGGGTGCATGGTGGACAGCCCGCCGCCCCGGCGCCCGATCGGGGTGCGGACAGCTTCGACGATCACGACGTTCGACATGGCGCGTAGCCTACGGCCGTCGCAACGCGCCGACCCAACGGCAGCCGGGTAGCCTCCCCTGTCCGGTCTCGACGGCCGGCGCAGTTCGTCCGGCCTCGACGGCCGGCGCAGTGAGGAGTGCCGTGTCCCTGA
>JBJTVH010000003.1:0-4429 GCA_046081125.1 Acidimicrobiales bacterium | reverse complement strand
GAGAAGGTCGGCCCAGAGCACCTGTCCGTTCTCTTTGAAGTTCGGTCGAGCGCGCATGACGGCCCACCCTGGGCGCTGGACGGTCAACTCGGCATCCGCGGCCAGCGCATCGGCGAGCGTCGAGACCCTGAAGAGGATGCTCACGGCGCACCTCCGGATGTCACTCGGACTGAAACTCGGATGTCACTCGACAGCTGAGCCTCGGCATCGATCGGCAACGGCCCGCAGTCGTCCGGCAATAGGGTCCACGGCATGGAGCGGATGGTGAGATCGAGCCCGTTGGCCGTGCGACGAGCGAGGGCAGTGGTCGCTGGACTGGTTGCGCTGGGCCTGCTTGCTGCATGCGGGTCGTCGGCGACGAGCGCCGACACGGCGCAACGCTCCCCCGAACCGGTTGCGACCAGCGCCCCCGGTTCGGCCGGCGCTCCGACCACCTCGGCCGGCGTGCCGACCACCTCGGCCGGCGTTCCGATCACTGCGGCCGACCCCACACGGCCGCGCACCTGCCCGGACAAGGTGAACTTCCGTCCGAACCAGTCGGTCCTCGTCACCGAGGGCGGTGTCGTGCGCGAGGTAAGCGACCAAGCCGAGACCGAGTTCCTGTCGAAGAACTGCAACGGCGGCTCCCAACCGTCGGGGGTGGGTTGGTTCGACCGGTCGGGTTGCGTCGACCGGCCCGTTCGCTTCACTGCGCCGATCATCGCTCCCGAGCACCTGGCCCAGATCACCCCGCTCGGCCGCATGTACGACTCGCACGTGACGCCCACGAGTCACCAGTACTGGCAGCCCCAGCCCACGAAGGACCCGACCGCGTACCCGGTGTACGCCCCGAGCGACGGCTGGGTGGTGGGCGTCGAGCTGCACCCCGCCTCCGCCGGCGTGCCGGGGCCGCTGAACATCACCACTGACATCGGGGCGCGCACCAGTGTCGACGAGTTCCAGGTCATCATCGAGCTTTCGTGCGGTGTGCTCCTGACGTACAACCACCTGCGAGCCTTCCCCCCGGACCTCTTGGCCCAGGCCTCCCTCGGTACCGACGATCGCGTGAAGCGGCCGACCAAGGTCATCCGCATCCCGGTCCGCGCCGGTCAGCAGGTCGGCATGGCCGGTGAGTCCACCATCGACGTGAGCGCGTCCGACAAGCGGGTGAACCTGCGCGGGTTCGTCCGCGCCGAGAGCTACACGACCGAGCCGTGGAAGACCCACACGATCGATCCCCTGTCGCTCTACGACGAACCGCTCCGGAGCACCTTCGCGGCGAAGGTCAGCCGCTCGGCGGAGCCGGTGGGAGGCCGTATCGACTACGACGTGCCAGGTCGTGCGGTCGGCAACTGGTTCCGTGAGGGCACCGGCGGTTACGGCAATGGCACCCCTGGGCGGTATTGGGACGGGCATCTGAGCCTGGCCTACGACCCGTTCAACCCGTCGGTGGTCACGGTGTCGACCGGCAACTTCCTCGGCCCGAAGTCGGCGCAGTTCATGGCGAAGGACGCGCCCGACCCTGCCACGGTCGATGCCGCCGCCGGCCCGGTGCGCTTCGCCCTCCACCGGTTCCGCTACTTCCATGAGGGTCAACCATGGGCGGCGACCACCGTCTCCAAGGCCGTCGTCGTCGAACCGATGGAGCTCTTGGGTTACCTGCTCGTCGCAGTGCAACCCGACGGTCGGCTGAAGGCGCAGTTCTTCGGCCCCGACGGTGCGACGGCTGGGTTCACCGACGCCGCAGCCCTCTACGAACGCTGAGCGCAATGCGCAGGCGTCGTCCGGGCGGCGCTGGCAGCCAGGAGGCTGCTTGCCGCTCGGCGGTAGCGTCCCGGGGATGACGACCTACCGGTACACGAGCGGCGAACGGCTCCCGATCGAGGTGCTGGTGTTCGAGATGGATCCCGCCCATGTCGACGCCTACCTCGCGCTCGACCACGAGGTGTGGACGCTCGGCGAGGCCACCCTGCCTGGGTTCGAGCGGATCCCGTTCCTGTCCAAGGAGGTCTGGCTCGACGACTCCCGACCGGGTCGCGTCACGCTGGTGTTCGTGTGGGAATCGATGGCGGCCTGGATGGCCGTCGGTTCCGAGGAGATCCAACATCGGCTTCAGGCCACCTTCGACGCCGGGTTCCCGCACCCGATCCGCCTCACCGAGGCCTGGCACGAGGACACCAACTTCGGCATCCACCGCTGGAGTCGCTTCGAGCGCACCTGAACTTCTTCGAGCGGCCCAGCGCACGCCCGGTCGGTCAGGACCGCACGAAGTCCCGGATGACCGTCCCGGGGCGCCGGCCGGTGTGGACGCCGTCGGCCACCACGATCTCGCCGCCGACGATCGTCGCGGCATAGCCGTTGGAGCGAACGAGGAACCGGCCACCGTCGTGGGGGAAGTCGTTCACGTAGTCCGGGTATCCGGTGCCGAGTTGCTCGAAGTCGATCACGTTCAGATCGGCGTGCCACCCCTCGCGTACCTCGCCCCGCTCCCGCAGACCCAGCAACTCGGCGCCGTACGACGTGAGCCGGCGCACCGCCTCGGGCAGGGTGAACAGCCCGCGGTCACGGGTGAGCTCGGACAGCAGGAACGTCGGCGAATCGGCGTCCATCAGGAACCCGACATGGGCGCCGGCGTCGCCGAGGGCCGGCACGCAGTGCTCCATCGTCAGGAACGGCCACTGGTTCTCGAGCGTCCCGGAGAACATCCAGTAGCTGAACAGCTCCCGGCCGTCGGAGGCGATGAGCCGGTCGACGACGAACTCGAACGGGTCGACGCCGGCCGCCTCGGCCTGCTGGGCGACGCTGGCGGTGCGGTCGAGGTCGAACGTCGGGGTCGCCCCGTTGCCGAGCGGGTGGATGGTGTGGGCGGTTGCCCCCCACTTGAACCCGCCCTGGCGGGCCTCGGCCACCAGCCGGGCCCGCTGGCCCGGGGCCCGCATCGCCGCAGCCCGCGCCGTGGCGTCGGGCAGCTCGAGCAGCGCGTGCCATGACTCGCCCTTGAACGGCAACGCCTGCGCCAGACCGAACAGCGCGCCGCTCGGGCGGGCATGGCTCAGGGTGCGCATGTAGCGGCCCGCTGCATTGTTGCGCTCCAGGTACTCGCGCCAGAACCCGACGCCGCCGTCGCCCCGGGCGTGGGTGCCGCCCGAGAACAGGATCCGGCAACCGAGATCGGCGCCGCGCTCGAACATCGCGAGCTCCTCGGCTTTACGGGTGGCGAAGTCGGGCGCCACCTGGAACACGCCGCCCCGCCCGCCGCCATCGACGATGGCCTGTTGGATCGCCTCCATCTCGCGCAGGTCCGCGAAGGTGCCCGGGGTGCAGCGGCCGTCGGGCACCTTGTGGCCGAGGAACCGTGAGGTCGAGAACCCGACGGCTCCGCCCTCCACCGATTCACGCACCAGCCGGGCGATGTGGGCGAGCTCGGCGTCGGTGGCTTGAGCGCCCTCGTCGAGGCTGCGATCACCCATCGCCTCGAACCGGATCGAGGAGTGCCCGGCGAGACCGACGATGTTCAACGCCGGGCGCAGGCCCTGCACGGCGTCGAGGTACTGGCCGTAGCTCGTCCACGTCCACGGCAGGCCGTCCATGATCGCGTCGGCCGCGATGTCCTCGACGGCTTCCATCAGTTCGGCGAGATAGCGGCGGTTGTCGGGGCTCACCGGCGCGAACGTCACGCCGCAGTTGCCGATCAGGGCCGTGGTCACCCCGTGCCACGAGCTCGAGCGCATCTCCGGGTCCCAACCGACCTGGGCGTCGAGATGGGTGTGCAGGTCGACGAAGCCGGGGGTGACGGTGAGGCCGGAGGCGTCGATCTCGGTGGTGGCGGTGGCGCCGGAGAGATCGCCGATGGCGGTGATGCGCTCGCCATCGATGGCGATGTCGGCACGAACCGCTGCCGCCCCCGTGCCGTCGATGATGCTGCCGTTCCGGATGATCACATCGTGCGCCACGTCGGTCTCCTCGGGTGAAGTCGCTCCTCGCTAGGGTACCGACCAGCGGGATCCGACCTCAGATCGGAGCGCTTCGCCGGACCGATCAGGGGAGTAGTGGTGGACAGCAGCGTCAGCATTTCGTCGGGTGTAGTGCGCGGCCAGGTGAACGGAGGTGTGCACTCGTTCCGGGGTATCCCGTACGCCGCGCCGGTGGGAGGCGCCAACCGCTTCCGGCCGGCACAGCCCGTGGCCGCGTGGGATGGGGTGCGCGACGCCACGGTCGACGGCCTCATCCAACCGCAGCCGCCCATGCCGCCGCCGTTCGGCGGGCCGCTGCCGCCTGCGGGCGACGACAGCTTGAACCTCAACGTGTGGACGCCCGACCCCGACGCCACCGGGTTGCCCGTGCTGGTGTGGATCCATGGCGGTGCGTTCGTCAGCGGCAGCGGGATCGAACCCAACTACGACGGCACGTCGTTCGCCCGCAACGGCGTGGTGTGCGTCACCATCAACTA
>JBJTVH010000002.1:0-67918 GCA_046081125.1 Acidimicrobiales bacterium | reverse complement strand
AGCACGGCGAAGGTCACGAGCAGGATGTGCCCGGCCATCATGTTCGCGAAGAGACGAACGGCGAGGGAGAAGGGCCGCACAAGGAAGGTTGAGATGAGCTCGATCGGGGTGACCAGGAAGTAGAGCAATTTGGGCACGCCGGGCGGGAACAGCACCGACTTGAGGTAGCCGATGCCCTGGTGCTTGAAGCCCACGGCGTTGAACACGACCCAGATGAGCAGCGCCAGCACCATCGGAGCGGCCATGCGGGCGGTGGCGGGCATCTGGAACAGCGGGATGATGCCGGGCACGTTCAGCAGGTAGATGAAGCAGAACAGCGACAGCAGGAACGGCGTCCAGCCCATGCCGTCGCGGCCCATGGTCTGCATCACCACGCCGTTCTGGATGAACTCGACGACCGATTCGGCGAAGTTGCGGACGCCCTTGGGCGCGCCCTGCGACGGCTTCGAGGCGGCGATCATGAACACGACGATCGGGATGATCATCGCCAGGAGGCTGATGATCGCGATCTTGTTGAACCCAGGGAACAAGTCCTTCCAGACCAGCAGTTCGCTGATCTCGGGGAACTTCAGCGCGAGCACGTTCACGGCGTCTCCGTCCTGTTCTCGAGGGGCCCGACGCGAGCGGGTTTCAGACCGGGGAAGGCAAGGCTGGCCGACACGTAGCGGATCTCCCAGAACAGCAGACCCAGGTGCGTGACGATCAGGGTGAGACCGAGTGCGGGTAGCGCCATCCACGAGGCATCCCGGACCAGCAACACGGCGAGGAAGATGAGCCCGAGGCGCACGAGGTAGCCGAAAAGCGCGGCCCCCATCATGAGTGCGAGCGAGATCCGGGCGGTGCCGGCGAGCAGAGCTGCCGACAACACGAAGTTCACGACGACGATCGCGACGCCGTAGGCACCCGACGCCGCACCCTGCAACCCCCAGAGCGCTCCGCACAGCACGACGAGGACGGGGGCGATCCACGATGCTCGCTTGACGAGGTCGCGAGCGATCTGGGCTTCGGGGGCCGGGCCCTCGAGGCGGGTCAGGGTGGTGGCGCTCATGCCGGCCCTCCCGCCGTGCGCCCGCGGCGGGCGGGCGAACGCCGGGCCTCGGGCCGAGCGGCGGTGCGCATCGGGGCGACGGTGAACCCGGCGAGTTCGCGATCCCGTTCCAGGCGACGCATCTCGGCGTCGTACGCATACCAGAGCTTCACGAACTGGCCCACCAGTGCGAACACCACGAGCACGATCATCAGCAGCGGGGTGGTGCCGAGCCAGCGGTCGAGGCCGAACCCGATCGCCAGGAAGATCCCCGTCGTCGCCGCGAACTCGAACGCGCGAGACAACGCGTCGCCGAAGCCGCGATGTAGTTCTCGACGGGCTCGAAGGCGGTCCACTGGTCTCCGGATATCGGTGGGTCTGGCTCGGTGCAGGGATCGTTACGGCTGCGTCAGCCGCTTGTGAACGATTGCGCAATCTAGGGGGACCTCGCGCGACGGCGCAACGTGCAGCGGCGTGCGCTCGGCCGGGCGGCGGCTGTTCGGCGATGAGCCGAACGGCCGTCCCCGTGCCGGGAGGGCCGTCGTTGATCGCCGACCAGTCGACGCTCGTCACGGCGCTCAGCGCCGGCGCCACGAATCCCGCCGCCGACCCCCGGATCCTGACCGCGCGCAAGTCGGTCACCGCGGCGACCGCGAAGGTTACCGAGGCCCAGGCCCAGCAACAGTTGCGGTTGCAGCAGTTCAACGAGTTCTTGCAAAACCGCTCACAGCTCGAGCTTGCGGCCAACCTGCGCGTGGCGAGCGAGATCGTGCAGCCGGCGCTCACCCCTAGGCTGCCCACGTCCGAGGCCGACAACGTTCAGATCGTTGCGGCTCAACCGTTCGGGATACGGCGGGCTCCGTCGAGGCGACGGATGGCGGCAACTCCGAACCGTTGCTGCTGCTCGAGCAGGCGCCGGTTGCGCGCCGCCAACCAGCCGAAGCCGAGGAGTTGGAGCGCGACCACGAGGCATAGCCCGCCGATCACGATCGACTGCGGTCGCTCGGCCCACACGCGGGCGAGCGCGCCGGACACGCGCGCCTGGAACGAGCCAGAGGCGTCCTGCACTGCGCCCACGGCGTCCCACGCCGTCGAGCCGAGCATCCAGACCCCCACGGCGACGAGCACCAGGCCCGGTATCGCCACGGCGCGCAACGGGCGGAACCGGAACGCGAGGAACGTCCGCAGGCCCGTCGCGATCGACGTCCGCATCCGCACTCGTCGGCTCACGGCCCGGCGACGCCGACCCGTCTCGTCGTGGTGGCCCGGGATCTCCACCACCCGCGCACCGAGCGTCGCCGCCAGGTGGAGCACCTCGGTATCGAAGTCGGCCTCCGTGGCCCCCGGCGCAAGGGCTCGCACGAACGCGCCGTCGTAGGCGCGCACCGTACCGGTCACGGTCGTCGCAACGCCGCCAGCCGATCTCGACAGCAGCCGATTCGTCAGGCGTTCGGAGCGGGCTCGGCCGGACTCGACAGCCGTGATCCGCCCGCCGGGCACATGGGGCGACGCGACGGCGATCTGCGCGCCCTGCCGAGCGATCGCCGTGAGCAGCCGTTCGATGTGGTCGACCGAGTAGAGCATGGCGACGTCGTAGGTCACGACGTACTCGCCGCCGGAGGCCTCGATGGCGTCGCGCAGCGAGCGGCCGTACCCCACGGGCACGGGGTGGTGGACGACCTTGACCCACGGTCGGCCGACGGCGAACGCTCGGGCGATCTGCACGGTGTTGTCCGTGGAGCCGTCGTCGACGACGACCAACTCGAACAGGTAACGATCCGTGAGCGCCGTGAGGTAGCGGGCGAGGGCGGCGAGCGACCGAGCGACGACCAGCGAGTCGTTGCCACAGGGCACCAGGACCGACACCGTCGGCCGCTGCGACGAGGTACCCGGCACGGGCGTCGCCGAGCCGTTCATCGCGCAGACCTTGCCCACACGTCGTCCACGCCACGCACGCTCGACACTGTGCCCGACGTCGTCTCAAGGAACGGTCAGGATCGGTTCGACGAAGGTCAGGGAGTCTTCCTCATTCCCCAACGAAACCGTTGCGGGTGAACGGCTCGGCACGCACCGTGTCGTTTCCCAGGCAGGTCAGGCGTCGTCGCGGGCTCGCCGCACCTCGGGGTGGAGCACGGTGTACAGCGCCAGAGCAAGCGCGGCGATCCCGAGCGGCACGACGGCGTCGCCTTGACCGGTGTACGCCGGGTAGAGCACGAAGCACGACAGGATCAGCGTCCAGAGCCACAGGATCAACACGCTGCGCCGTTGTCCGTGCCCGAGGGCCATCAAGCGATGGTGGAGGTGGCCCTTGTCCGGCGCAGTGAGCTTCTGCCGGCGGATCGCTCGGCGCAGGACGGCCAGGAACGTGTCGAGCACGGGCACCCCGAGGATCACCAGCGGGATCACCAGCGGTGCGAAGAAGAAGTAGGTCTGCCCGCTGGCGGCGACGTTGGGGTCGACCCGACCACCGACGACGGACGTGCTCGCCGCCATGAGCACCCCGAGCAACAGCGCACCGCTGTCGCCCATGAAGATCCGCGCCGGGTTCACGTTGTGGGGCAGGAAGCCCAGGCACATGCCCAGCACGATGATGGCGATCAGCGGGCCGATGTTGGGCTGGGCGAGCACGCCGAGCGAGCCCATCCGTTGACCGAAGAGGAAGAACGCACCCGACGCGATCGCCACGATCCCGGCGGCGAGCCCGTCGAGCCCGTCGATCAGGTTGATCGCATTGGCCATGCCCATCAGCCACAGGACCGTCACCAACGGGACGAGATCGCTCGGGAGGACGACGACGTCGAGGAACGGGATCCGGAAGTAGAACATCGTGACCCCGGCAATCGACAGCGCGAGACCCGACAGCACCATCCCGACCACCTTGGCCGGAGGCGACAGCGGCCGGACATCGTCGAGGAGCCCGACGGCGAAGATCAGGGCGGCAGCGAGGACAACACCCCAGGGCTCCGAGGTGGAGAACAGCTCGGTGAACCGGTCCATGCGCCAGGCGACGAACATGGCTCCGAGGAACCCGAGGAACATCGCAACGCCGCCCATCGTCGGCGTCGGGCGCTGGTGCACCCGCCGCTCGTCGGGGGGCACGACCCACCCCCGTGCCACGCACACGAGGCGGACCAGCGGGGTCGTGACGAGGGTGATGCCGGCGGCGACGCCACCGACGATCAGGTACCCCTCGGCGTCGATCATCGGCTCAGGCGCCCAGTTCGCCGACGAGTGACGCCGTGGTCACCGGATGCTGGCGATTCCGCAGATCGGCGTATTGCACCAGCAGCAACGTGGTCGTGACCACGCCGATCGCCGCCCCGACAGCGGCGAGGAAGAACTGCGCCAGCAGCGACGATCCCAGCGACACGAGCCCGACCGCGACCGAGACGAGGCCACCGACGACGAGGTTGGCGAGCAACAGCAACAGCATCCGGCCGAACGTCTCCCACCACCGGCCCTTCACGAGGGCGAAGCACCGGGAGAACGTAGATCCGTAGCGGCCCTGCTCGAACGCCACGACGCCGAGCAACGTGGCGTAGAAGGTGACCGCGAGCCACACCCCCGGTGCGATGCAGGCGAGGAAGCCCACCGCCGACAACAACCCGCAGCACAGCACCCACCCGAGGTACGGGAACAAGCGCCGCAGTCCGAACCGGAGCCCGTCGGCGATGCTGGCGTCGGCCCCGGCGGCCGTGCGGGCGGCGATCCAGAACGAGCACAGGGTGCCCCACGTCGACACGAGCACCCCGACGATGCCGAGGACGAGCGAGGCCCCGAGCAACTGCAGGACGTCCCCGCCCGAGATCGTCTCGGCCCGGTCGATCCGAACGTTCACGTCGTCGGCCCACGCCGCCAGCGGGATCGACAGCACGAAGGTGGGGATCGCGGCGACGAGGTGCACGACCAGCATCGGTTTCCAGGCCAGCTTCACCAGCGCCACCGACTTCGACACCCAGGATTCGAGATCCCGCGACACGAGTGGATCGTCGCCTCCGTACGACCCGTACGGGCCCGAGGACCACGACGGCGGCGGGCCCGGCGGCGGCGGCGGGTACGAACCCGGCGGCAGCGGCGGCGGCAGCGAACTCATCGGCTCATCCGTACGGCGTGAAGCGGGCGCAGAGGGCGGCGACCTCCTTGCGGACGAGCGCCAGTTCGGCGTCGTCGGTGCGGTGCCGCAACGCCCGGGCGATCAACTCGGCGATCACGGGCATCTCGGCCTCGGTCATGCCCTGCGTGGTCACCGCCGGCGTACCGATCCGCACCCCGGACGTGACGAACGGGCTGCGCGGATCATCGGGGATGGCGTTCTTGTTCAGCGTGATACCCGCCCGGTCCAGCACCTCCTGCGCCACCTTCCCGGTGCAATCGGCGTCGAAGGGCCGCAGGTCGACGAGGAGCAGGTGGTTGTCGGTACCTCCCGACACCAGGCGGAAGCCTTCGCGCGCCATCGCCTCGGCGAGCGCGCCGGCATTGCGCACGATCTGGTGCGCGTAGGCGCGGAACGACGGGTCCATCGCTTCGCGGAACGCCGCCGCCTTGCCGGCGATCTGGTGCTCGAGCGGGCCGCCCTGCAGACCCGGGAAGATCCCCTTGTCGATCGCAGCGGCGTGCTCGGCCTTCGACAGGATGCACCCGCCGCGCGGTCCGCGCAGGGTCTTGTGCGTGGTGAACGTGACCACGTCGGCAAAGGGCACCGGGTTCGGGTGCGCACCACCGGCGATCAGACCGGCGATATGGGCGGCGTCGAACAACAGCAGCGCTCCGACCTCGTCGGCGATCGCCCGCCACGGCTCGGGATCGATGCGGCGCGGGTAGGCCGTGGCACCGGCGACGATCATCTTCGGGCGGTGCTCGAGGGCGAGCTCGCGCACGGCGTCGAGGTCGATCCGCTCGTCCCCGGGCGCCAGCTTGTAGCTGACGAACCGGTACAGGCGACCCGAGAAGTTCACCGGGGAACCGTGGGTGAGATGGCCGCCGTGATCGAGGCTGAGCCCCATCACGGTGTCGCCCGGCTCGAGTAGGGCCAGGAACACCGCCATGTTGGCGTTGGCACCCGAATGCGGTTGCACGTTGGCGTGCTCGGCCCCGAACAGCCCCTTGACCCGCTCGCGGGCCAGGTCCTCGAACGCGTCGACGTGGACGTTGCCGCCGTAATAGCGCTTCCCGGGGTACCCCTCCGAGTACTTGTTCGTGGCGACCGAACCGCAGGCCCGCATCACCGCTGGCGATGTGAAGTTCTCGCTGGCGATGAGTTGCAGGGTGGTGTTCTGCCGCTCCTTTTCGAGTTCCAGGATGGCGAACAGCTCGTCATCGGGGTCCGTGTCGGACGGCCAGGGCATTCGGGCTCCAGGGGGTCGCCAGGGCTGACCGCCGGAGTCTACGGACCCGCGTCCAGCAAAGGCCTGCGCCAGCCGGTCCGTGACCGGCGCCCGGCTCAGCGTTCCTCGTCCTCGATCGCCGTGAGCTGCGCGACCCGCCGGGCGTGGCGACCGCCCTCGAAGGCAGTGGTGAGGAACAGCGTGACGATCTCCACGGCCAGGCCGGTGCCCACGACCCGGCCGCCGATCGACAGCACGTTCGCATCGTTGTGGGCCCGCGCCATCCGCGCCGTGTATAGGTCGTTGCACAGTGCGGCGCGCACCCCCCGGACCTTGTTCGCCGCCAGCTGCTCACCCTGGCCCGAACCGCCGATGACGATGCCTATCTCGGCCCGCCCGTCGCGCACGGTGCGGCCGACCCCGGCGCAGATGGCGGGGTAGTCGACCGACTCCTCCGAATCGGTGCCCTGGTCGTCCACGTCGTGCCCGAGCCCTCGGAGGAAGGCCACGAGATGCTGCTTGAGCGCGAAGCCGGCGTGGTCGGCGCCGATGGCGATCCTGGTCACGGCCGGCACGGTAGTGCTGCAGTGCCGGCCGGAACGCCGGGCAGAGGTTGGGAACGCGTCGAGCTGCGGTCGTAGCGTGCCGCCATGACGCTTGATCCGCGCACCCCGGTCATCATCGGCGTAGGCCAGGTCGTCCAGCACGTCGACGCCCTCGAGGACGCCCGGTCGCCGGTCGGGCTCATGGCCGACGCCGTGCGGGCCGCCGCGTCCGACGCCGGTCTGGGCGCCGTGCCCGACGTCGACTCGGTCCGGGTGGTGCGCTCGCTGTCGTGGAAGTACCGGGATCCGGCGCGTTTCGCGGCCGCCGAACTCGGGATCGACACCCGGGAGACCGTGGAGACCACCGATGGCGGGAACTCGCCCCAGACCCTCGTGAACACCACGGCCCTCGCCATCGCAGCCGGCGAGTTGGACCTAGCGGTGCTGTGCGGCGGGGAAGCCTGGCGCACCCGGGTCCGGGCCAAGCAGGCCGGCGTGCAGCTGTGGCCGAAGGTCGAACCCGACGTCCGGCCGGACCGGGTGCTCGGCAAGGACCTCGACATGAACCACCCCGACGAGGTCGCTCGCGGGCTCCAGATGCCCGTGCAGATCTACCCGATGTTCGAGACCGCCCTGCGAGCGGCCGCCGGCGAGGGGGTAGAGGAGCACCAGGTGAAGGTCTCCGAGTTGTGGAGCCGCTTCTCCGAGGTCGCGTCGCGCAACCCCTATGCCTGGGTGCGCCGACACCTGACCCCGGAGGAGATCCGCACCCCGGGGCCTCGCAACCGCATGATCGGGTTCCCGTACCCGAAGTACATGAACTCCAACAACGACGTCGATCAGTCGGCGGCGGTGCTGATCTGTTCCGTGGCCAAGGCCGAGGCGCTCGGCATCAGGCGCGACCGGTGGGTCTTCCCCCATGCCGGCACCGACTGCCACGAGCACCTGTTCGTGTCGCATCGGTGGAACTACGCCGAGACGCCGGCGGTGCGCCTCGGCGGTCGGCGGGCGCTCGAGCTCGCCGGGATCGGGATCGACGACGTCGAGATCGTCGACCTGTACTCGTGCTTCCCCTCTGCGGTACAGCTCGGTGCCGCGAGCCTCGGCTTGCCGCTCGACCGCCAGCTCACCCGGACCGGCGGGTTGTCGTTCGCCGGCGGACCCTGGAACGACTACGTGATGCACTCGATCGCCACCGTGGTCAGCGAGCTGCGCGAGCGGCCCGGTGCCCGTGGGCTCGTGTGGGCCAACGGCGGCTTCGTCACCAAGCACGCCTTCGGCGTGTACTCGACCGAGCCGCCGGCGGCAGGGTTCCGCCACGACGATCCGCAGGAGGCGATCGACGCCCTGCCCCGTCGTGTGCTCGCCCGGACGTCGGACGCGGCGGGCGCAGCGACCGTCGAGGCCTACACCGTGATGCACGACCGCGACGGTGACCCCGAACAGGCCTTCGCCGCCTGCCTGCTCGCCGACGGGCGTCGGGCCTGGGGTACGGCACGCGACCGGGGCCTGGCTGCCGCGATGTGCGAGGGCGAGTGGGTCGGCCGAAGCGTCACCCTCGACGAGGCCGGCACCCTCGACGCCGGCTGATCGACGCCGGCTGATCGGGCATCGGCCGATCAGCCGCGGACACGGGCCACACGCCCGGGCCCGACCTCGACGAGCAGGGCGTTGCTAGCGTCGCGCCATGGCTGAGGTGCTCATCATCGGTGGCGGGGTGTCCGGGCTCGGAGCCGCTCTCGGGCTGTCCCGTGACGGTCACTCGGTGACCGTGCTCGACCGCGACGCCACCGAGGTGCCGCCGGATCCCGATTCGGCTTTCGACTGGGACCGGCGCAGCGCTCCGCAGGTGCGCCACAGCCATGCGTTCCTCGCTCGCCTGCGGCTGCTGCTCGCCGAGCACCACCCCGACGTCCTCGATGCCCTGCTCGCCGCCGGCGCCACCGAGATGCGCTTCGGCGCCGCGCTCCCGCCGACGCTGCAGGGCTATGTGCCGCAACCCGACGACCACGAACTCACGATGCTCGGCTGCCGGCGGACCACCTTCGAGTGGGTGCTGCGCCGGACCGTCGAGGACGAGGGGCGCGTCCGGTTCCGGCCCGGGGTCGCCGTCGACGGGCTCATCGCCGACCCCGGCTCGCCGCCGGTCGTGCGCGGCGTGCGCCTCGCCGGCGGGGGCACCGTCCACGCCGACGTGGTCGTGGTCGCCGGCGGGCGGCGATCGGCGCTCCCCGAGTGGCTCGCCGAGCTCGGCTGCGACCCGGTGGCCGAGGAGGTGGACGACACCGGCATCGTCTATCTGTCACGCTTCTACCGGTTGCGCGACGGAGCCGATCTGCCGGATCGCACCGGCCCGGCGGGCGCCGATCTCGGCTATCTCAAGTACGGCGCCTTCGTCGGTGACCGCCGCACGTTCTCGCTCACGTTCGCCGTGCCCACCGACGACGACCATCTGCGGCGCGTCCTCGACGAGCCCGAGGTGTTCGATGCCGTGTGCGGGCTGCTGGCGCCGACCGCGGCGTACGTCGACGGGCGGGGCGTACCGATCTCCCCGGTTCACAAGATGGCCGGGCTCGTCAACCGGTGGCGTGAGTTCGTGCCCGCCGGCAACCCGGTGGTCCTCGGGCTGCACGCGATCGGCGACACCCGGTTGTGCACCAACCCGCTGTACGGCCGAGGGTGCAGCACCGGGTTCTGGCACGGTCACCTCCTTCGCGAGGTCGTCCGGGCCCATCCCGGGGACCTGCGCGACCAGGCCGTCGCACTTGCGGCGGCGACCGAGGAGCACCTGGTGCCGTGGTACCGGTCGTCGGTCATCCAGGACGCCGAGGCCCGCCGGGTCGCCGCAGCGCTGCTCGCCGGCCAGGACCCCGACGGCGACACCACCGACCCCCGCACGTTCATCCGTGGGGTCCTGCGCGACGGCCTGCTCCCGGCGCTGCGGCTCGATGCCGTCGTGCTGCGGGCGTTCCTGCGCCAGCTCAACCTGCTGACCAAGCCCGATGCGCTCACCACCGATCCCGAGCTGCAATCCCGGGTCCTGGCCATCTGGCAGAGCCGCGACCAGCGCCCGGCCGAGGCCCCGCTCGGGCCGCGCCGCCGGGAGGACCTGTTGGAAGCGGTCGACCGGGCGGCGTAGAACGGGGGCATGCGTTTCGGGGTTGCGCTGCCGCAGGCTGGTCCGTTCCTGTCGCCCGAGGTGCAACAGCGCCTCTCCGGCGAGCTCGAGGCCCTCGGGTTCGACTCGCTGTGGGTGAGCGATCACGTCATCGTGCCCGCCGGGGAGCGGTACATCCCCGAGACGATGCACGAACCCCTGGCGCTGCTGGCCTGGCTCGCGGCGCGGACCTCCCGGGTCACACTCGGGATCTCGGTGCTGATCCTGCCGTACCGCGATCCGGTGTTCACCGCGAAGTTCCTGTCGTCGGTGGACGTGCTCTCGGGTGGCCGGCTCGTACTCGGTATCGGCGCCGGGTGGCTGCAGGCCGAGTTCGAGGCGCTGTCGGCCGACTTCGAGCGACGGGGCGCGGTCACCGACGAGTACCTGCGGGTGATCCGGAACCTGTGGGAGACCGAGACGTCCAGCTTCGAGGGACCCACGAAGCGCTACCGGGACATGCGCATGTTCCCCAAGCAGGCACCTGACCGAGTCGGCACCATCCCGATCCTCGTGGGCGGCAACCAAGCCCCCTCGGTGCGCCGGGCCGCCGAGCTCGGCGACGGCTGGCACCCCATCAACCTCGGCCCCGGTGAAGTGGCGACGGGGATCGCCGGCTACCGGGCGGCGTGCGACCGGTTCGGCCGCACGCCCGGCACGGTCAACCTGCGCCACATGCCCGGCGGGCGCACCGTGCCGGAGGGGTCGCCGCTGTCGGGCTCGGCCGAACAACAGGCCGGCGACGTCCGGGCCTACGCGGATGCGGGCCTCGACGAGCTGATGCTGTCGCTCCCGGCCCGCAGCCCCGACGAACTGCTCGACAAGGTGGGTTCGTTCATGACCGACGTCGTCCCCCGGACCCGTTGACATGACCGCCGTCGGGGTCCCGGGTCGGGCGCCGGCGCTGGCCCGGCGGATCGCGGCCCGCCACTTCTACGGCTGGGTCGTGGCCGTGAGCTGCCTGGCCATGATGTTCGTGACCGTCGGCGTCGGGTACTACGGCCAGTCGGTGTTCCTCAAGCCCCTCAAGCTCGAGCACGGCTGGTCCTCGTCGGTGGTCAACGGGGCCAGCGGGTTGTACTTCGCGTTGTCGGGCGTCGCTGGCTTCGTCGTCGGTCGCCACATCGACCGGCGCGGTGCCGTCCCGTTCCTGGCCTTCGGGATCGTCGCCACCGGGTTCGCCGTCGCCGGCCTCGGTCTCGTCGAACACGAGTGGCAGCTGTTCGCCGTCTATGCGGCCATGGCGATCGCCTACGGGGTCGGCGCCGCGCTGCCGATCTCCTCGATGCTGTCGCGCTGGTTCATCCGGTCCCGGGCCAAGGCGACGTCGATCTCCTCGACCGGGGTGTCGCTCGGTGGCGCCATCCTCGTCCCGGTCGGCACCTCGCTCATCGAGGCCCACGGTCTGGCGACGGCGGCGCCGATCCTCGGGGCGCTCGTGGTCGTCGTGGCGCTGCCGGTGCTGCTGATCGTCGTCGTTCCCGACCCGGCGCTCGTCGGCCAGGAGCCCGACGGCGGGCCCGGCCCGGCGAGCGCGGCGCCGCCCCGTCGGATGGGTGACCAGTACCGGGTCTGGACCCGCAACGACGCCATGTCGACGGGATCGTTCTGGGCCTTGCTGATCGGGTTCACCCTGGCCCTCGCCGCCCAGACCGCGGTGCTCATCAACCAGCAGACCTTCCTGTCGGATCCCGACAAGCTCGGCTCGCTGTCGGCCGCGGCGCTCGCGGTGACCACGACGACGGTCGGCTCGATCGTCGCCCGCCTCGCGATGGGGCAGATCGCCGACGGTCTCGACAAGCGTTGGGTCACCGTCGGGCTGTTCGCGTTGCAGGGCCTGGCGATCGCGCTCTACACGATCGCCGGGTCGACCTGGTCGATCTACGTCGTGGCCACCGTGTTCGGGTTCACGATCGGCAACGTCTACATGATGCAGTCGCTGCTGGTCGGCGAGCTGTTCGGGATCACGAGCTTCGCCACCGTCTACAGCGTGATCGCCCTGGCCGGGCAGCTCGGCAGCGCCGCCGGCATGTTCTTCATCGGCTGGGCCCGTGACGCCTCGGGCAGCTACACGATGCCGTTCCTCGTACTGGCCGGCGTGAACCTGACCGCTGCGGTGGTGGTCAGCCGGGCCAAACCGCTCGACTGACCACCGCGCCGGTCAGGGCCGGAACACGGGCGGCCGTGCGCCCCGTTCGGCCTTCGTTGCGTCAACCGGCTCGGTGATCCGTCCGGAGGACTCCGACGCCACGGTCCATCCCCAGCCCGAGATGATCCGGAACCGTTCGAGCCGCCACTGCCCGTCGCCGTCCCGGCGGAACCGGCCCTGGTACTGACCGCCCTGCAACGAGGCCCGGCCCGCACCGGAGGTCATCATGTAGGCCGACAGCTCGGCGTGGGCGAGGTCGTCGTCGACGCTGATCGACACGTTCGAGGTGTGGTGGCCACCGCGAACCGACGGCTCCCAGCGGGTGTGGTCGACGTAGAGCGGGGAGATCCCCTCGTGGCCGACGAGGTGGAGGTCCTCGCCCGACCCTGGCGGAAAGTTGACCACGTCGAGCACGGCATCGGTGGTGAACACCTCCCGCACGAGTTCGTCGGCATAGCCCACGTCCATCAGGTACAGGTACTGGTGGAACGTCGACTGGCACGCCTCGCGGATCTCGAGCACGGCCAGTCGACGCTGGAGATCAGCCACGAGGCTGCGGAGTTCGTCGAGTTCGCCCATGGGCCGCACCGTACGGGATCGCCGCCCGGTGGATCGCCGGAGGCGATCAGCCGATGACGCCGGCGGCCCGAAGTGCAGCGAGGCCGTCGTCGTCGTAGCCGTGCGCCCGCAGCACTTGCTCGGTCGATTCGCCCAGTGCGTCGATCGCCCAAACCGGCTCGTGTTGGGTCTCGCTCCACCGCACCGGCGGCTTGGCTTGCTTCACCGTGCCGGCCTGCGGGTGTTCCCAGGTGTGCACGATCCCGTTGGTGCGCACCTGCGGGTCCTCGAACACGTCCTCGATCGAGTTGACCTTGGCCGCCGGGACCTGCTCCGCGTGGAGTCGGTCGATGATCTCCTCGGTCGGAAACGTCAAGAACGCCTCGTGCAGCATGGCGCCGAGGGCCTCGAAGTGGGCGACGACCTGGCGCATCTGAGGCGTCGCGAACCGCTCGTCGTCGATCCACTCCGGGTGACCGACGGCCCGGCACAACCCCTGGAACTCCGAGTCCGACGCGCTGAAGTAGACCAGGAACCCGTCGGCCGTCTGCTGCAGGCGATAGATCTGGTAGAGCGTTGCGCCCGGCACCACCTCGGGCCCGAACATCGTGTGGGCCATGAAGGCATCCGGCCACAGCCAGTAGAGCGCAGAGTCGAGCATCGGGATCACCAGGTGCTGCCCGCGGGCCTTGCCCGTCGCCCGGGCGTAGAGGGCAGCGCTGATCGCCTGAGCGGCCGTGTGCGCCGTCGCCTTGTCGCACACCAGGGTCCGGACCAGGTCGGGGATCGGGATGTCGAGGCTCTTCTGGATCGACACGACACCGGAGACGGCCTGGATGACCGGGTCGTAGACCCGCCAGTTGGCGTACGGGCCGTCCGGACCGAACCCGCTGATCGACGCGTAGATCACATCGGGGTTCACGGCCCGCAACGCCTCGTACCCGATGCCCATCCGATCGGCCGCACCGGGCCGGAAGTTCTGCACGACCACGTCCGCCGACGAAACCAGGCGCTTGAGGACGGCGACGCCCTCCTCACCGGAGAGGTCTAAGGCGACCGACGGCTTGCCCCGGTTCGCGTTCGCGTACAACGCCGAGATGGTGCCCACCCGGAACCCGCCGATCCGGGTCAGGTCGCCGATCTGGCGCGGCTCGACCTTGATCACCTCGGCACCCTGGTCCGCCAACACCTGGCAACACCACGGCCCCGAGATGATCGCCGAGAGGTCGATCACCTTCACACCCTCGAGCGGACCCGGCATTCCTGCACCCTCCTACGACGGTTTCTCGTGGTGCAGTCCAGCATGCCCGGCGCCGCGGCGCTCGCTCAGAGCCGCCTGCGCGAATCGGAATCCGACGAAGCTCATCAGCGCGCCGGTGGCAGCGACGTGGACGAGGGGGTCGAACACGGCCTGCACGACCGGGAACCCGAACACCCCCGACCGGGCGAACCACTCGAAGCGCCGGGTGACCCCCCACAGCGCCACGCAGACGAGCAGCGTGACGAGCGCCGCGATCGGGGCGATCGCCACGAACCCCCCGACCAGCGTGAGCACGCACCGCCCGCCCCGGAACGAGGCGAACACCGGCCAGGCGTGGCCCACCATCGCGGCGCCGACGACCACGTAGGGCACCCACCACCGGCCACCGGCGACGAGGTGGCCGAGCCCACCGGCGACGAGCCCCTTGGCGGCGTCGACGACGAACACCGGCACCGCCGAGCGCTTCCCGAGCGTGGCCTGGGTGTTCCACCACCCCGGGTTGCGGTCGCCGACGGCACGGATGTCGACACCGTGCCGGCGGGCGACCACGACGGCGCTCGGGATCGACCCGACCAGGTAGGCGACGACACAGGCTGCCCAGGCCACGACCGGCATGACCGAAGGATGCCAGCATGCAGCGGTGGCCGTCGCTTCTTTCCACCTCGTGACCGAGCGACCCGGGCGGGCGCTGCAGGCCACCGCCCGCCTGGGCACCGATCGGCGGCACCTCGCCCGCACCGACGGCCTGACGTTCTGGCGCCTGCTGGGCACCGGCGCCGGCGCGGACACCGGCCCGGGGGTGCAATGGGGCCGCACGGCATTGTTCGCCCTCTGGTCCGACGAGGCGGCGCTCGAGCGGTTCCTCGCCGACTCCCCGATCGCCCGGCGGTGGGCCGGCGCCGCCGAGGCCTGGTCGGTCCGCCTGGCCCCCGTCACCGGGCACGGCCGCTGGCGCGGGGTCGACGTCGCCGGTGGGGCTTCGCCGGAAGCCACCGACCATGCCGGCCCCGTCGCTGTCGTGACTCGCGCCGTCGTGCGGGCCCGGCACCTTCGCCGCTTCGCCGCAGCGAGCCGGACCGTCGCATCCGAGGTGCGCACCGCCGAGGGCCTGCTCCGGGTCGTCGGCATCGGTGAGGCACCGATCGGCCGCCAGGCGACGTTCGGCCTTTGGCGAGACGCCGCCAGCCTCGAGGCCTTCGCCTACCGGCAGCCGCACCATCTCGAGGTCGTGCGCCGCACGCGCACCGAGGGCTGGTACGGCGAGGAACTGTTCGCCCGGTTCCGCCCCTACGCCTCGGTCGGCACCTGGGACGGCACGGACCCGCTCACGGGTTGATCCCCGGCGCGCTCGGCCCGGGCCCGCAACGTGGCCGGCACCACCGGCACGAGCATCCCGTAGGGCTCACCGTTGAACCGGTGGTGCATCCGGTGCGCATCCTCCAGGGCCACGAGCGCCCGGGGCCGACGCCGACCCAGCGGCAGCCGCCGGTGGATGAAACCGTCGTGCACGGCCGCGTACACTGCGCCGTACGCGGTCACCCCGATCCCGACCGGGACCAACCATCCCCAGCCCGAGACGTTGAAGCCCACGACCAACAACCCGCCGACGCCGAGCGCGAACACCACCGGATACCAGTCGTTGCGCTCCAACCATCCGGTGCGACGCCGGTGATGGCTGCGATGCCAGCCCCAGCCCGGTCCGTGCATCACCCACCGGTGCACGGCGTAGGTGATCGGCTCCATCGCCACGAAGGCCACGAGCGCGATCAGGAATTCCACGGCCGCAAGCCTAGGGGGCGGTCGGCCGCAGGCGCTCCACGCCGGCCGCCAGCGACTCGACCTCGGTGACGCCGTACTCCTCGACGACGGCCTGCAGCCACCGGGGCCGGAACCGGCACGCGACGAGGATCGGCTCGTCGAGGCCCGAGCGGTGCACCGCGAGGCGGGCGAAGCTCGCGGCGTAGTCCGGGGGGCGCAGGTCGCGCGACAGCTCGAGCAGCGCCCACGGGTCGGGCGCCGTCGGTGCCGAGCCGCGCACCGCCCCCGCCGGCGCGACGTTCGGCATCGGCACGCCGGGGCCCTCGGCCTCACCGGCGAGACCGGCGCCGTCGGCCAGCAGCACGCCGCGCACCAGCGTTGGGCGCGCCCCGGCGATCAGCAGCGCCACGTAGGCGCCCAACCCTTGACCGACCACGGCACACGGTCCGAGCACCGACAGCGCGGCGTCGAGGTCGCCCATCAGGGCCTCGCACGAGTACCCGCCCCCGACGGGCACGGTGGACGACCCGTGACCCGTGAAGTCCAGGCCCCACACCGGGCCGGGCCATCCCGAGGCCCAGTCCGGCGCCTCGGCCGGGGTGCTCAGGCCGAGGGCGTGCAGGAGCAACAGGCCGGGCACGTCCGGATCGGCCGCCGCGGCGCGAAGACGGTGCAGCGCCAGCGTGCTGCGGTTGTGGACCACCGTGCGGTCCGGGGTGCGGCCCGGGGTACGGGCCGGAATCTGCGTCGTCATCGGTGATCCTCGAGGAACGACAGGACCTCGGCCGCGACGACATCGGGCAGCTCGATGTGCACGAAGTGCCCGGCATCGGCGAGTTGCACGAACCGGTGCACGGGCGGCAGGTACGGCACCACGTCTTGCGGGGTGGTGCCCCAGCCCATCGGCTCGGTCTGCAGGCCGAGGATCCCCAGGAACGGCATCGCGAGGCCGGCCATGCGCAACTGGTGCCATTCGGGCCGGAACGGGCCGAACCCGCCGAAGCGGAACGATGGGTCGAGCTTCCAGCGCCAGCCGTCGTCGTCGTGTTGCGCGCCGATCGACGCGATGTACTGCAACCACCCGGCGGGGAGACGGGGGTTGAGCTTGCCTCGCCGCTCGGCGAGTTCCTCGAGGGTGCCCGGCTTGCGGTGGAAGCTCGCGGTCTGGCGCCGGTGATCGAGCCAGGCCTCGAGGTCGGCCGCCTGCATCCGGGTGCGCTGACGGTCCGGCATGTCGGGCACGGGCCGCTTGGACGGCATCCCGTCGAGGTTGACGGCGTGGCTCACCCGGTGCGGCAGGGCGTCGGCGAACGACATGAGCAGCCCGCCTCCCTTGGAGTGCCCCACGATCGGCACCGGTGCGACCGGCTCGACCGAGGCGATCACCTCGTGCATGTCGCGCAGGTCGGCCTCCCACGAGTAGAGCCCGACCTTGTCGCTGTCGCCATGGCCGCGCTGGTCCCAACTCACGACCCGCCACCCGGCGGCCGCCAGGCGGGGAGCGAGCAGGTCGTAGGTGGCGGCGAAGTCCAGCCCACCGTGCACACAGAACAGCGGGGGACCGTCCGCGGGCCCCCACTCGTAGGTGGCGATGCCGACGCCGTAGGCGTCGACGATCCGGCGTCGCTCCGGCCTCGCTGCGCCGGGAAAACGGATCTCCGGGGCCTCACTCATGGCTCCCCAAGCCTGACATGCGACCACCGAAGCGTCCCAACGGGGTACCCTCGCCTTCTCGCCGGCCGAGAGGGGGCCACGATGGGCTGGGGTAGGGGAGTGCGGGCAGTACACCTGACGCTGCTGGCGGTGTTCGTCGCCACCGGAGCGGCCGCATGCGGCGACGACGACAGCGCCTCGACCACGGCGACGACCAAGACGCCGGTGACCACGATCGTGTCCACCGTCGCGACCACCACGACGCTCGCGCCGACGACCACCACCACCACGATCGCAACGACCACGACTGCGCCCGCACCCAAGGAGTACGTCGTGGTGGCGGGCGACACGCTCAGCGGCATCGCCCGCAAGCTGGGCGTCGACCTGCAGGCCCTGATTGCGCTGAACGAGATCACCAACCCGAACCGCGTCGTGGTCGGCCAGAAGCTGAAGATCCCGCCGACCACCGCCCCGACGACGACCAAGTCGCCGGGCACCGTCGGCACGTCGACCACGGCGAAGGCGACGACCACGACCGCCAAAGCCCCCTAGCAGGACCCGGTCGCCGGCGGCGGCTCAGCTGTCGAAGGGGAAGCCGAGGTCGGGAGCCGTCGCCAGCGCTGCGAAGGCGAAACCGTGCTCGGCGGCCACGGCCGCGGCGGTGCCGCCCCGGTCGACGAGCGCCAGGATCAGGATCACCTCGGCCCCGAACTCGCGCACCACCGTCGCCGCGTCGAGGGCCGAGACCCCTCGGGTGGCGGTGTCCTCGGTGACGACGACCCTGTCGCCGGGCTCGAGGGCCCCGGCGATGCGCCCGGCCACCCCGTGGTCCTTGGCCTCCTTACGGATCGAGAAGCTGCGCAGCGCCCGCCCCCGGGTGGCGGCCACGGCGGCCACCCCGTAGGCCACCGGATCGGCCCCCATGGTCAGGCCGCCGATGGCGGTGGCATCCGCGGGGATGACCTCGAGCGCGGCATCGGCCACGAGCAGGATCCCGTCGGGCCGGCAGGCGGTCTGCTTGGTGTCGAGGAACCACGACGACCGCTTGCCCGACTTGAGGACGAAATCGCCGCGGCGAACCGAATGCGTCAGCAGGTGCTCGATCAGCGGCCGGCGGTCCATGCCGGGACGGTACCGTCGGGCCCCGTGGAGTTGCGCATCTTCGTCGAACCCCAACAGGGCGCCGACTACGAGACCTTGCTGACGGTCGCCCGCGCCGCCGAGGCGTTCGGGTTCGGCGGGTTCTTCCGCTCCGACCACTACCTGAAGATGGGCGACGTCTCCGGCGAACCGGGCCCGACCGACGCCTGGGTGACGCTCGCGGGTCTGGCCCGAGACACCCGCACCATCCGGCTCGGCACGCTGGTGTGCTCGGCCACGTTCCGCCTGCCCGGGCCGTTGGCGGTCACCGTCGCCCAGGTCGACCGGATGAGCGCAGGCCGGGTGGAGCTCGGCCTCGGCGCCGGCTGGTACGAGGCCGAGCACACGGCCTACGGCATCCCGTTCCCCCCGCTCGGCGAGCGCTTCGAACGACTCCACGAGCAACTCGCGATCGTCACGGGGATGTGGGCCGCCCCGCCCGGCGGCCGGTTCGACTACGACGGCCGCCACTACCGGGTGGCCGACTCCCCCGCTCTCCCGAAACCGTTGCAGGCCAAAGTCCCCGTGATCATCGGCGGGGCCGGGAAGCGGCGCACGCCGCGCCTGGCCGCGCAGTTCGCCTCCGAGTTCAACCTGCCGTTCTCGCCGCTCACGGCGTTCACCACGCAGACCGACCGGGTGCGCGTGGCCTGTGAGCGGATCGCTCGCGACCCGGCCTCGATGGTGATGTCGGCGGCGCTGGTGCTCTGCGTCGGCCGGGACGAGGCCGAGATCCGTCGACGCGCGGCGGCGATCGGACGCGATCCGGGTGAGCTTCGTACCAATGGCGCCGCGGGCACGGTCGGCGAGGTGCTCCACCGCCTCGCCGCCTGGAAAGACGCCGGCGCACAGCGGATGTATCTCCAGGTGCTCGACCTGGGCGACCTTGACCACCTCCACCTCGTGGCCCAGGAGATCCTCCCCCACCTGCGGTGAGCCGTCCCGACCCGGGCGGTCGCCGTGCTAGCAACGGCACATGGGACGACTCGACGGCAAGGTGGCGCTGATCTCGGGCGGCGCGCGTGGGCAGGGCGCAGCCGAGGCCGAGCTGATGGTGTCCGAGGGGGCTTCGGTGGTGATCGGCGACGTGCTCGACGACGACGGTGCGCGCACGGCGGCGGCACTCGGGCCTGCGGCCGCCTACCACCATCTCGACGTCACCGACTCGGCCCAGTGGACGGCGATCGTCGCGTTCACCGTCGAGCGGTTCGGCCGGATCGACGTGTTGGTCAACAACGCCGGCATCTTCCGGATCCAGCGGATGACCGACACCTCGCTCGAGGACTACCGGCGGATCATGGAGGTCAACGCCACCGGGGTGTTCCTGGGGATGCAGGCGGTCACCCCGGGCATGGTCGCGCAGCGCAGCGGCTCCATCATCAACATCTCCTCGATCGCCGGGTTGCGGGGATCCGGCATGGCGTTCGCCTACTCGACCTCGAAGTGGGCGGTGCGCGGGATGACCAAGGCCGTCGCCCAGGAGCTCGCGCCCCACGGCGTGCGCTGCAACTCGGTCCACCCGGGGATCATCGCCACGCCGATGGCCGACGAGTTCGACCGCGCCGGCGTGCGCGAGCTGGTGCAGTCACGGATCCCGGTCGGTCACGAGGCCGGCCCCGAGGAAGTGGCGAAGCTGGTCCTGTTCCTGGCCTCCGACGACAGCGTTTACTGCACCGGCAGCGAGTTCGTCGTCGACGGCGGGATGACGGCCTGACGCGCATCGGGGCGGCACGCTCAGCGTGCCGCCCCGATCTGTGGGCCGGGAAGGATTCGAACCTCCGTAGGCTGTGCCGGCTGATTTACAGTCAGCTCCCTTTGGCCACTCGGGCACCGACCCAGGGAGACGCACCATAGCGACCCGGGGCGTCCCGCTCCACCGCGAAGCCCGTTGGTAGCGTCCGAGGCGATGCCCAGCTTCGACATCGTGTCCGACGTGGACCGCCAAGAGGTCCGCAACGCCGTCGACCAGGCCCAGCGGGAGCTCACCACCCGCTTCGACTTCAAGGGCACCAATTCCTCGATCGAGCAGGCCGACCTGGTCCTCACCCTGCGTTCGGTGAGTGACGACCGCATCCGTGCCGTGCGCCAGGTGCTCGAAGAGCGCCTCGTCAAGCGGGGTGTGTCGCTCAAGGGGATCGACTGGGGCAAGGTCGAGGAGGCGGCCGGTGGCACCTACCGCCAGGTGGTCACCATCAAGGTGGGGATCGGGGCCGACAAGGCCAAGGAGATCAATCGCCTGCTGAAGGACAAGGGCCCCAAGGGCGTGTCCTCACAGACCCAGGGCGAGCAGATCCGGGTGACCGGGAAGAAGCGCGACGACCTCCAGGGCGCCATCGCGCTGCTCAAGGGTGCCGATCTCGGCCTGCCCCTGCAGTTCGAGAACTTCCGCGACTGACCGCTCCCGGAGGGACGCGCTCAGTCGTAGTAGCCGGAGTGGAGGTACACACACCGAACCCCCGTGGCGCGCAGGGCTGCGATGTTCCGTCGGTCGTCCTCGAACACCAACTGCACGTCGAAGCCCTGCTCGCGGAGTCCCGTCACCACCTCGGTCTTGAACACCGCCGTCGGCCGCTGCTCGTTTCCGGGCCGCATCACGAGCACGTCCCACCGCACCCGGTACCGCTCGAGCCACGCAAGGGTCTCGGCCTGCACCCGCAGCGGGCGTGCCGTGAGCAGCACCACCACGAGGTCGGGGTCGAGCAGCTCGAGCAGGCGGGCCGTCTCGGCGATGAGGGGGTCATCCCCGCAGGCGTCGAAGAACGCCCGCCAATCCTTCCGGCCCCTCGTGTCGTCGAGGAAGTGCTGGCGTCCGGCCGCGTCGGACAGCACCCCGTCGAGGTCGAACACGACGGTCGGCCCCGGCAGGCGCGGCTCGCCGTTCCAGACCGGGTTGGCCGGCGTCGCCCGGGCGGTCAGCGTCGTGCTCCGCTCAGTCCTCGGTGGATTCCACGGCCTTGCGCTGCAACTCCTCGACCACCGACGCGTCGGCCAGCGTGGTGGTGTCGCCGAGATTGCGGCCCTCGGCGACGTCCCGCAGCAACCGCCGCATGATCTTGCCGGACCGGGTCTTGGGCAGATCAGGTGTGAAGAAGATGGCCTTGGGCTTGGCGATGGCGCCGATCTCGGCCGCCACGTGATCCCGCAGCACGGCGACGTGGCCGTCGGAGCCCTCGAACCCGGCGCGCAGGGTCACGTAGGCCATGATCGCCTGGCCGGTGGTGGCGTCGTTCGCCCCGACCACGGCCGCCTCGGCGACCGACGGGTGTGACACGAGCGCAGACTCCACCTCGGTGGTCGAGATGCGGTGGCCCGAGACGTTCATCACGTCGTCGACCCGGCCGAGCAGCCACAGGTAGCCGTCGTCGTCGAGCTTGCTGCCGTCACCGGCGAAGTACCGGCCCTCGAACCGGCTCCAGTAGGTGTCGCGGTACCGCTGCGGGTCGCCCCAGATGCCGCGCAGCATTCCGGGCCAGGGGCGGGTGAGGGTGAGGTAGCCGCCACCGCGTTCGACGCGGTTGCCGGCGTCGTCGACCACCTCGGCGCCGATCGCCGGCAGCGGGAAGGTGGCCGAGCCCGGCTTGAGCGTGGTGGCACCGGGCAGCGGGCTGATCATGATGCCGCCGGTCTCGGTCTGCCACCAGGTGTCCACGATCGGGCACCGGCTGCCACCGATGTGCTCGTGGTACCACATCCACGCCTCGGGGTTGATCGGCTCACCGACGGAACCCAACAGCCGCAACGAGGACAGGTCGTGGGCGGCCGGATGATCGGTGCCCCACTTCATCATCGTGCGGATCGCCGTGGGCGCGGTGTAGAGGATCGTCACCTTGTACTTCTCGACGAGCGACCACCACCGGTCCTCGGCGGGGAAGTTGGGCACGCCCTCGTACATCACCTGCGTGGCACCGTTCGCCAACGGGCCGTAGACGATGTAGCTGTGCCCGGTCACCCAGCCGACGTCGGCGGTGCACCAGTACACGTCGGTGTCGGGGTGGAGGTCGAACACGTACTTGTGGGTGAACGCGACCTGGGTGAGGTAGCCGCCCGTCGTGTGCATGATCCCTTTGGGCTTGCCGGTGGTGCCCGAGGTGTAGAGCAGGAACAGCAGCTGCTCGGCGTCCATCGGCTCGGCCGGACAGTCGGCCGAAGCCGTCGCCATCAGCTCGTGGTACCAGTGATCACGCCCCTCGACCATGTGGACGTCGTTGCCGCCTCGGCGCACGACGACCACGTGCTCGATCGAGGGGGTGTCGGCAACGGCGACGTCGGCCTGCGGCTTGAGCGGGAACACGCTGCCCCGCCGCCAGCCGCCGTCGGCGGTGATGAGCACCTTGGCCTCGGCGTCGTTTATCCGGTCGGCGAGCGCGGTGGCCGAGAACCCACCGAACACCACGGAATGCGCGGCCCCGATACGGGCGCACGCCAGCATCGCCACGACCGCCTCGGGGATCATCGGCAGGTAGATGTTGATCCGGTCCCCTCGCTGCACGCCGAGGCCCTTGAGCACGTTGGCGAAGCGGGACACCTCGTCGAGCAGGTCGGCGTAGGTGATCGTGCGGGTGTCGCCGGGCTCGCCCTCCCAGTGGATCGCCACCTTGTCGCCCTTGCCGGCGGCGACGTGACGGTCGAGGCAGTTCTGCGCAACGTTGAGCGTGCCGCCGATGAACCACTTCGAGAAGGGAAGATCCCACTCGCAGATGGTGTGCCACTCCTGGGCCCAGTCGAGCGCCAGGGCCTGGCGGGCCCAGAAGCCTTGGTAGTCGGCGCTCGCTTCGTCGTAGAGGTGGGTCCCGACGGCGAGCGCGTTCGCCTTGAACGACTCCGGCGGCGGGAAGGTGCGGTTCTCCAACAGCAGGTCGTCGATCGCCTTGTCGGCCATGTCTCGTCCCCCCGGGGTGGTGCTGGCGAGATCGTACGCGAGCGCCGCCGGGATGGCCCGGGCTGGTTGGGTACGGTGCCGCCATGCTCGCCGCAGACGCCCTCGCCGGCCGGATCGCGTTCGTCACGGGCGCCGCCCGGGGGATCGGGCGGGCCATCGCCCTCGCCCTCGCCGCGGCCGGGGCCGACGTGTGCGTCGCCGACGTCCACCTCGAGCCGTTCCGGGGCGAGCGCTACTACCGGCTGCGCGCCCGGGTGTCGGACGCGACCGAGGACGTACCGACCGCACACGCCGTTGCGGCGCTGGGGCGGCGGAGCCTGGCGGTGGCGGTCGACGTCGCCGACCCCGCTGCGGTGGCCGCCGCAGCGCAGGCGTGCCAGGAGGGGCTCGGCGCGCCCGACATCCTGGTGAACAACGCCGGGATCGTGAACAACATCGCCCGCATCACGGAGATGAGCCCGCAGGCCTGGGACCACGAGGTGCGGGTGAACCTCACCGGGATGTTCCACACCGTGCAGGCGCTGGTGCCGGCAATGGCCGAACGGGGTTGGGGCCGCGTCGTCAACCTCGCCTCGGTCGCCGCCGTGCAACCCGGGCTGGGCCAGCCGGCGTACACCGCGTCGAAGGCGGGCGTGGTCGGGTTCACCAAGGCCGTCGCGCAGGAGTTCGGGCCGGGCGGCGTCACGGCGAACGCGATCCTGCCGGGCCTGATCGGCACGCCGCTCGTGCGCTCGATGCCCGAGCGCCTCCGGGAGGCGTCGGTGCGCTCGACGCCGATCAAGCGCCTCGGTGAGCCGACCGACATCGGTCACCTGGCGGCGTTCCTCGCCTCCCCGGCGGCCGGGTACATCACCGGTACCGCGATCCCCTGCGACGGCGGCCTGCTCAACGCCCGGGTCGGCGGGCTCGACGGCTGAGCGTCAGCCCACGATCCATTCGACGGCGCTGAACGCACCCAGGCCGGTCGGATCCAGCAACGCCTCGGCCTCCCGAACTGCCGACCGGCCCCGCAGCGCGGCGAGATCGCCGCGAGCCGCCCCCGCCTCCCATGCCTGACGTCCGGCCTCCACGAGGTCGTCGATGCCGTGGAACCGGAGCCACTGGGCCTGGGTCCGCACGGCGTCGGGCTCGGCCACGGCGGCGAGCTGGTCGAGGGCGACCTCGCAGGTGATGTCCTGCGAGCCCAACTCGCGCAGGTAGTGGACCCCCCGCTCGTGACCCCGGTAGGTCCGCAGCCAGTCGCGCCAGGGCCGGTGGACGAGCGCGGCGGTCGTCGACGCGTAGTCGAACACGACGACCCGGCCGCGGCGGATCCGGCCGAGCGCGTCGGCGAGCCAAAGGCCTGCGGCGCGCTGCAGGGGGGCGCGGGCACCGTGGGGTGCCTCGAGGGGGAGACAGGGCGGGACCCCGTCGACGAACGGGACGAGCACCTCGCGGCCCCCGGCGTCGATCCAGGCTTCCCGCCAGCCGCCGTCCCAGACCGCGAGATCGAACGCGAGGTTGTCGAGCAACTCGTTGGCGAGGATCACCCCGTCGAACGGCCCCGGCGGGAGTGTCTCCATCGACTGGAACGGGACGCCGATCGGGTGCCCTGCCCGCTGGGCGGCCGACCGTTCCACCAGGACGTATCGGGTCGAGGACCAGCAGTCGGGCGTCGCCTGGGCCACGGTTCGGGCCAGCGTGCCCGGTCCGGCGCCGGCGTCGACGACCACGAACGGGTCCGGCCGCCCCAGGGCGTCCCACCACCGGTCGAGCGCACGGGCGATCACGGCGCCGAACAGCGGGCCGACCTCCGGCGACGTGAGGAAATCGCCACGGCGTCCCGCCCGGCCACCGGTTTCGTAGAAGCCCCGTCCGGTGGCGTAGAGGGCCTCGTCCAGGACGGCCGACAGCGGCCGCAGGCCCTCAGGCACCCGTGATGATCTCGGCCAGGTTGCCGTAGCGCAGCACGATCTGCGGGACGACACCGATGGCCAGCGTGGACGCCGCCGTGATCGCCAGGGCCACCGCGAGGGGCTGGGGCACCCGGACCGGGCTCTCGTCGCCGTCGGGAGCGGGCTTCATCCACATCTCCCGCAGGATTCGGCCGTAATACCCGAAGGCGACCACGGAGTTGACCGCCCCGATCATCGCGAGGGCAACCGCCCAGCCGCCGCCGGCGGACAGCAGTGCCTTGAACACGTTGAACTTCGCGATCCAACCGCCGAGCGGCGGGATCCCGGCGAGGGCCGCCATGAACCCGGTCATCAAGGTGGCCAAGCCCGGGGCATAGCCGAACAGGCCGCCGTAGCTCGAGATTTCTCCCGAACGGGTCTTGCGGGCGACGGCGAGCACCACGGCGAACGCCCCGAGGTTCATCGCGGCATAGACGACGAGGTACGTCACCACCGCCGTGAGCGACTCGCGCTGGGTCTCCACGCCCTGGCCGACCACAGCGAGCGGCATGAGGATGAACCCGCCCTGCGACACCGAGGAGTAGGCGAGCATCCGCACGATGTTGTTCTGGCGCAACGCGAGCAGGTTGCCGACGGTCATCGTGAGCGCTGCGAGCACCCAGAACAGGGGCTGCCAGACGTCCTTGCCCGCGGGCAGGGCGACGAAGAGCAACAGCAGCAACGCCACGAACCCGGCTGCCTTGGACGCCACCGACAGGAATGCCGTGATCGGGGTCGGTGCACCCTCGTAGGTGTCGGGTGCCCACGAGTGGAACGGCACGGCCGAGACCTTGAACGCGAAACCGACCACGATGAACACGATGGCGAGAGCCGCCACCGATCCGATCCCGTCGGCCGCCAGCTTGTCCTGGATCTCGGTGAACAGCGTGCTGCCGGTGACGCCGTACAGCAGCGACATGCCGTAGAGCATCACGGCGGACGCGAACACGCCGAGCAGGAAGTACTTCATGCCCGCCTCGTTGGAGCGCACGTCCCGCTTGCGCCACGCCGCCAACATGTAGGCCGGGATCGAGAGGACCTCGAGCGCCACGAACATCGAGACGAGGTCGCGGCTCGACGCCATCATCATCATCCCGGCGATCGAGCTGACGAGGAGGCTGTAGTACTCGCCCTGGTAATAGCCGCCCTCTTCGACGTACGACGTCGAGAGCAGCACGACGACGTACCCGGCCAGCAGGAACAACCCCTTGAGCACCAGCGAGAAGTCGTCGACGACGTAACCGCCCCCGAACATCGAGACCGGTCGATCGTCGAACAGCGCCAGGGTGAGCACCGGCACGAACGCGGCGAGCAGGCCGAACCCGGCGAGCGAGGACAACAGGACCTTTGACCGCTCCTCGAGGAACAGGTCGACGACGACCAGCACCACGAACAGCCCGGCGACCACGATCTCGGGCGCGAGCGCATGGAGATCGATGTGGGGCTGGACCCAGCCGCTCTGGGCGAGCACACCGAACACCGTCAGCCCCCGATGCCGATCGCCGCTTTGGCGTTGCGCACGAGGTCGGTCACGGCCGGGTCCATCACCCGGAACATGAGGTCGGGCACCAGCCCGAACACCACGATGGCGAGAAGGAGGGGCGCCCACGCCACCCACTCGTAGGCGTTCACGTCGTGGAGATCCGCCCCGTGCGCATCACCGTGCTCGTCCTCGTGGCCGTGACCGCCGTGTCCGTGACCGCCGGCGTCGTGACCGCCGTGTCCCTCGTGGCCGCCGCCGGCGAACTCGGGCTTGGGTTCACCGAACGCCGTGCGCTGGTAGAGCCACAGGAGATAGGCGGCGGCGAACACCGTGCCGATGGCGGCCACGACCATGTACCCGCGGAACAGGCCGGTGTTCAGGCCCTCCATCGGCTGGTAAGCGGCCAGGATCGCCGGGAACTCACCCCAGAACCCCGCAAGGCCCGGGAGCCCCAGCGAAGCCATGGCACAGAACCCGAGGATCCAGCCGAGCTTCGGCAGCTGCTTGAGCATCCCGCCCAGCCGGTTGATCTCGAGGGTGTGGTAGCGGTCCTTCACCGAGCCGGCCACGAAGAACAGCATGCCGGTGATCAGGCCGTGGGCGACCATGCCAAACAGGGCGGCATTGATGCCGAAATCGGTGAGCGTCGAGATGCCGAGCATCACGAAGCCCATGTGCGCCACCGAGGAGAATGCGATGAGGCGTTTCATGTCGGTCTGGGCGAGGCAGCCGAGGGCGCCGTAGATGATGCCGATCACGGCGAGCAGACCGATCCACGGCGCCCATTCCTTGGCCCCGAGCGGCAGGATCGGGATCGCGATCCTCACGAAGCCGTAGGTGCCCAGCTTCAGCAGGATCGCCGCCAGCAGCACCGAGCCCTGGGTGGGGGCCTGTGTGTGGGCGTCGGGGAGCCAGGTGTGGAACGGGAACATCGGCACCTTCACGGCGAAGCCGAGGAACATGCCGGCAAAGATCAGCGCCTGCGTGCCCTTCGTAAGCGCCGCTGCGCCGACGCTCAACTCGCTGATCACGAAGCTCTCTGCGCCGGTCTGGAAGAACAGGCCGAGGAAGGCGATCAGCATGAACGCCGAGCCGAACATCGTGTAGAGGAAAAACTTCAGCGACGCGTACTGGCGCTGCTCGCCGCCCCAGACCCCGATCATGAAGTACATCGGCAGCAGCACGACTTCGAAGAAGACGAAGAACAGGATGAGGTCCTGGGCGACGAACGTTCCGTTCATGCCGGTGGCGAGCACCAGCATGAGCATCAGGAACGCTTTGGGATTCCCGGGCGACGGGATGTGGTTCCAGGAGTAGATCATCACCAGCACGACGATGACCATCGACAGGATGTACAGCGGCAGGCTGATCCCGTCGAGGCCGATCACGTAGCGGGCCTTGACCACCGGGATCCACTTCTCGTCGACGAAGAACTGCAGGACGTTGGCCTGGTCGAAGTCGAACTTGAGGAGCGTGAAGACCCCGATCCCCAGGGTGACGAGCGCTGTCGCCAGCGCGATCACCTTGTGGAGTTGCTCTTCGGACTTGGGCACGAAGAGCATCACGGCCACCCCGACGAGCGGCGCGAACACCCCGGCACTCAGGACCCAGTTATTGCTGGTCATTCCCATTGCTCGTTGCTCCTACTTGGCCCTGATGTAGACGACGAGGACGATGGCGGCCACGGACGCTGCCCCGAACAGCAGCGCGCCGTACTGCTGGACCTTCCCGGACTGGATCCCCTTGAGACCCTCGCCGGATCCGGAGGCGGTCATGCCGGCGCCGTTGACGACACCGTCGACGACACCCTGATCGATCCACCGGTAGACCCATCGCCCGAGTCCGGCGGAGATGCGACCGGCGGTGTTGACGATCTGGTCGATGACTCGCTGGTTGACCCAGTACGCCGCACGGGCGATCGGATGGGCGATCGCCCGGACCACGACCTGCTCGTACAGGGCGTCGAGGTAGTACTTGTTCACGAGGAACGTGTGACCCCAGCGAGCCGGGGCGAACCGTTTCGTCAGGCCCTTGAGCGGCCCGAAGTCCTTCGCGAACAGTCCGAGTCCGACCAGCAGGCCCGCGAGGGCGATCGCCACCGAGATGAGTGCCTCGCTCCAGTGGAACGGCGCATGGCTGAGCTTGGGGAAGTACTCCTGGCTGGCCGGCTCGAACCAGTTGGTGAAGTACTCGAGCCCGAAGGGCAAGGCGTTGAGGAACCCGGACGCAACCGACACCACGGCGAGGACCACGAGCGGCACGGTGATGAGCGCCGGCGACTCGTGCGGTCCGTGCGACTCGTGCGGTCCGTGCGAGTCGTGCGGTCCGTGCGAGTCGTGCGCGCCGTGCGAGTCGTGCGCCGCATGGGCATCGTGGCCGGCGTGCGCATCGTGCGCATCGTGGGCTTCCTCGTGGTGTTCGCCCGCGGCGGCACCGCGAGGCGAGCCGAGGAAGGTGAGGTACGTCGCCCGGCCCATGTAGGCGGCCGTGAAGAACGCCCCGAGCAGACCCAGCCACATGAACAGCTCGTAACCCTGGTACCCGACGTTGGCCAGGATCTCGTCTTTCGAGAAGAAACCGGCGAACGGGATGATCCCGCAGAGCGACACGGTGCCGAGCATCCAGGTCCAGAAGGTGATCGGCATCTTGCGCCACAAGCCGCCCATGTCCTTCTTCATGTCGAAGGAATGGTGGGATCCGGAGTGGGCCACCGAGCCGGCGCAGAGGAACAGCAGGGCCTTGAAGAAGGCGTGGGTGAAGATGTGGAACACCGCCATCGTCCACGCGCCGGCGCCGAGTCCGAGCATCATGTAGGCGAGCTGGCCGACCGTCGAGTAGGCGAGCACCTTCTTGATGTCGGTCTGCACGCAGGCGAGCAAACCGGAGATCAGGATCGTGATCACCGAGATCACCAGGATGAGGTTCACCCCGCCGCCGGCCATGTCGAAGCCTTGGTAGAAGACACCGTAAAGGCGGGCGACGAGGTAGACGCCGGCCACCACCATCGTCGAGGAGTGCAGCAGCGACGAAACCGGTGTGGGACCGGCCATTGCGTCGGGGAGCCAGGTGTGCAGCGGGAATTGGCCGGACTTACCGATGCAGCCGACGAACAGCGCAATCGCCGCCCACATCAGCACCCGTGAGTCGATCGTCCCCGCCAGCGCAACCTCGTTGGTGTCCTTGATCGAGAACGTCCCGGTCGAGAAATAGAGGATGCAGATGCCGACCAGCAGCCCCACATCGCCGGTGCGCGTGGTGAAGAAGGCCTTCAACGCCGCGCGGGCGTTGGGTTCTTCTTCCCACCAGTGTCCGATCAGCATGAACGAACACAGGCCCATCAACTCCCAGCCGAGGAGGAGCTGCAGGGTGTTCTCGGCGATCACCATGTTCAACATCGACGCCGTGAACAGCGTCAGCGCAGCGAAGAAGTGGGTGAACCGCCGGTCGCCGCGCACGTACTCGAGCGAGTAGAGGTGGACGAAGAACGAGATGAAGCTGACGACCACGAGGAGCACGACAGCGAGGCCGTCGACGTGCTGGCCGATCGAGAACGTCGTCCCGCCGTTGCTCCACCAGGTCCACTGCTTGATTACCGGTGTGGCGGTGGTTCCCACCGAATGGCCACCCTCGCCTTCGGCCGCAAGCACCGGCAGCGACTCACCGGCACCGGAGACGACCAGTGCGCTGTGGTCCCCGTGGCCGGCATCGGCCCGGTCGATCCAGTTGAGCGCCGCGCCGCACGAGAGCACGAGGGCGACAAACAGCGCCGCCACCCCGAAGTAGGCGCCATGGTTGGACAGCTTGCCGGTGCGCTTGCCGAGGAACAGCTCGAACAGGAACCCGACCGCCGGAACGATGGGGATGATCCAGGCGTGCCCGAGGAACCAGCCGGCGGACTCTGCAGTGGCGGAGGCGAGCACGACGTCAGCCCTTCATGGTGGACAGCTCGTCCAGCGCGATCGAGCGCCGGTTCCGGTAGATCAGCAACACGATCGCCAGACCGACACCGACCTCGGCTGCGGCGACCGCGATCACGTAGAGGGCGAAGGTGTGTCCGGCGATGTCGGCGCCGTTGCGCAGTGCGAACGCCAGCAGGTTGATGTTGACCGAGTTGAGGATCAACTCGATCGACATCAGGACCAGCACGGCATTGCGCCGGGCGATCACCCCGTAGACGCCGATGCAGAACAGCACGGCCCCGAGGAGGAGGAACTGGTTGATGAGCACGCGACCTCCCTCAGTCCTTGCGGGCCAGCACGATGGCGCCGATCACGGCGGCGGTCAGCACGACCGACAGGGCCCAGAACGGGATGGCGTACACCCCGAAGATCGAATCGCTCAGCTCCTGGGTGGTGCGCACCACCGGGTCCTCGGGCAACTTCTCGCGTCGGAACCCGTCGATCAGCACGAAGCCCAGAAGGCCCGCAAGCACCAGCGCCACGAGCACCGCAGGGACTCGGCTGCGGTTGTCAAGGTTGCCCTCCCGGCCGATCTGGGCCCGGGTGAGCATCGTGCCGAACAGGAACAGCACCATGATCGCCCCGACGTAGACCAGGATCTGGGTGGCGGCGAGGAACTCGGCCGCGAGCAGGATGTACTGCGCCGAGGCTCCGGCGAGCACCAGCACCAGCCACAGCGCCGCATGGACGATGTTGCGGGTGGTGACGACCCGGATCGCGGCGATCACCATGATCGCCGCGATGATGCCGAAGGCGATGTTCTGGGCGACCATCGCCTACTTCTTGCCCTTCTTGTCGGCCCCGGGGTCGAGCTCGGGTGCCGCGGGCACGGTCTCCATCCACTCGCCGAGCTTGTCCTTGTCGTGCAGGAGATCGGCGATGCGCGGCTCGGAGTACTCGTACTCCGGGCTCCAGAAGAGCGCGTCGAAAGGACACACCTCGACGCAGATTCCGCAGTACATGCACAGGGCGAAGTCGATGTCGAAGCGGTCGAGCGCAGACACGGTGCGGGGCTTGCCGCCGGCCCGGCGGGGCGGTGCGAGCTGCTTGTGGCCCTCGATGTAGATGCACCAGTCGGGGCACGACCGGGCGCACAGCATGCAGACGGTGCAATTCTCCTCGCGCAACGCGATCACGCCGCGCGAGCGGATCGGCGGCGCTTCTTTCTCGTGCGGGTACTGCACCGTCTGGGCACCCTCGACGATGGTCCGGGCCATCGTCTTGAACGTGACGCCGAGGCCCTTGACCAGGCCGGTTCCGAGGCCCATCAGAACACCACCTTCAGGATCGCCGTGACCGCGATGTTGCCGAGTGCCAGCGGGATGAGGATCTTCCAGGCGAAGCGCTGCAGTTGGTCCTCCCGCAGGCGGGGGAACGAGAACCGAGCCCAGAAGATCACGAACGACAGCAGCAGGATCTTGGTGAGCAGCAGCACCGGGCCGATCACGTTCATCGCATTGCCCGAGGTCCAGTCGCCCCAGGCGGTGGGGAGGCCCCACCCGCCGAGGAACAGCACCGAGGCGATGCCGGCGAAGGCACCGGCCGAGGCGAACTCGGCGATGAAGAAGATCAGGAAGCGGAACCCGGAATACTCCGTCATGTAGCCGGCGACGAGCTCGGACTCGGCGATCGGCATGTCGAACGGGGTCTGGGTCAGCTCGGCCTGCGCGGCGATCACGAAGATGAGGAACCCGATCGCCTGCGTCAGCACGAACGGGTTGCCGAGGTACTCGAACCCGAAGATCGAGCCGTCGTTCTGGGCGACCACGATGCCCTGCAGGTTCAGCGTGCCGGCCTGGATCACCACGCCGACCACGGCGAGCACCATCGGCAGCTCATAGGCGATCAACTGGCCCGCTGCTCGCAGACCGCCCATCAGCGAGTACTTGTTCGCGCTGGACCAGCCGGCCATGAGGATGCCCAGTACGGAGATCGACGACACCGCAAGCGTGAAGAAGATCCCGGTGTTGAACGTGGCCGGGTCGAGGAAGAACGCGTCGGGACCCCACGGGATCGTGAGGTAGAGCAGGAACGTCGAGACCAGCACGATGATCGGTGCCAGCTTGAAGATCCGCTTGTCCGCGTTGTCGGGGAAAAGGTCCTCTTTCTGGAGCCACTTGCCCACCTCGGCGAGCAACTGCATCGAGCCGTACGGGCCGGCCTCCATGGGCCCGAGGCGGCTCTGCATGAAGCTCACGGCCTTGAACAGGTAGAGGTAGACGACGGTGCCGGCGATCAGCAGCAGCGCGGCCAGCCCGCCGACCACCCGCAGGATCGACTGCCCCCAGTAGGGGATCTCGATCGCCAGGACCGATGCTGCGCTCATCGGTCGATGTCCCCGAGGATGAAGTACAGGCTCGCCAGGATCGTGATCACGTCCGGCACGTAGGTGCCCCGCAGCACCCACGACGCCACGGAGATGTTGGAGAAGCTCGCCGAGCGGATCTTCACCCGGAAGGGCCCGAGATCACCCTTCGACACGACGTAGTAACCCATCTCTCCCAACGGGTTCTCCGTTGCGACCCACGCCTCGCCCTCCGGCACCTTGATGATGCGGGGGACCTTGGCCATGATCGGCCCGGACGGCATGGTGTCGAGCAACTGATCGACGATCTTCGACGACTCGCGCACCTCCTGGAGGCGCACCCAGTACCGGGCGAACGAGTCGCCGTCGGGGTGGGTCCAGACCTTCCAGTCGCACTTGTCCCACGCCATCGGGAGCTTCTGGTCGCGCCGGAGATCCCAGTCGACACCCGACGCCCGCAGGTTCGCCCCCGACAGGCCGTACTGCAGCGCGATCTCCCGGGGGATCACACCGATCCCACGGGTGCGGGCCTCGAAGATCTCGTTGCCGAGGAGGAGGTCTTCCATCTCGTCGCAGAAACTGCGGACCCTGCGCATCACGGCCCGGGACTCGTCGATCCAGCCCTTGGGAAGGTCGTCTTTGAGGCCGCCGATCCGGTCGAAGTTCGGGTGGAAGCGTCCGCCGGTGGCCGCCTCGATCTGGTTGAGGACGAACTCCCGGTCGCGGAAGGCGAAGAACACCGGGGTGACCGCGCCCAACTGCACACCCATGTCGCCGAGGAACAGGATCACGTTGGCGATCCGGCCCATCTCGAACAGCAGGGTGCGGATGTGCTGGGCCCGGGGCGGCGCCTCGATGTCCATGAGCTGCTCGGCCGCGAGGATGAACGGCACCTCGTTGCAGAACGAGCCGAGCCAGTCGATCCGGTTCACCAACGTGGTGACCTGCGGGAACGTGCGAACCTCGGTGAGCTTCTCGTAGCCGCGGTGCATGTAGCCGGGAATGGGTTCGGCCCACACCACCTGCTCGCCGTCGAGCCGGCACACGATCCGCAGCGTGCCGTGGGTGGCCGGATGCTGCGGACCGATGTTGAGCGTCATGCCCTCGGTCTCGAGCTCCACGTTCACCCGGGCGTCGGCCGCCTGCGACGCGATGTACGAGAGCTGCTGGCGGTCGGAGATCATGGTCATTGCGCTCACTCCTCTCCGGCCATGCCCTCGGGCATGGGCTCGACGTCGACGATGCCCGGCCACGGCTTCACGAGCCGGGCGAGCAACGGGTAGTCCTTGCGCAGCGGGAACCCCTCGAACCCCGTGGGCAGATACAGCTTCCGGAGATCCGGGTGGCCGGCGAACACGATGCCGAACATCTCCCAGGTCTCGCGCTCGTGCCAGTTGGCCCCGGCGTACACCGGCACCCAGCTGGCCACGGCCGGCTCGGCATCGGGCACGTCGACCTTGAGCAGCAGGCCGACGTTGTTGCGCACGTCGAACACCCGGGCGAGCACCTGGAGCCGGGTCTCGCCGCCGGTGTACCCCGGGCGGATCTCGGTGCTGCGCTCGGGCGCCGGCTGGGTGGGGTCGTCCTCACCCCGGCCGTAGGGCGACGGCAACCAGTCGATCGCCGACAGGAAGTCGAAGTACTCGAAGCCGAGGCGGTGGCGCAGCACCTCGCCCGCCGTGCGCCAAGCATCGGTGCGGACCCGCACCCAGGTGTCGCGGCCCGGCGCCTCGTGGGTGGCGACCAGCGCCTCGCCGAGTTCGGCTCCGAGCCGCTCGACGGCGGCGGCACGCCGCTCGGACAGCTCAGCCAGAGACGACAATGGGCTCACCCCTCCAGCGTGCGGACATGTCCTCGTGCTTGATCCGCTCCTGGAGCAGGACGATCCCTTCGAGCAGCGCCTCGGGACGGGGCGGGCATCCGGGCACGTACACGTCGACCGGGATGATCTGGTCGACGCCTTTGGTGACCGAGTAGCTGTCCCAGTAAGGGCCGCCGCAGTTGGCGCACGACCCCATGGAGATCACGTACTTCGGGTCGGGCATCTGTTCCCAGAGGCGCCGGATGGAGGGCGCCATCTTGTCGGTGACCGTGCCCGAGATGACGACGAGATCGGCCTGGCGGGGGCTCGCGGGCAGCGGGATGACCCCGAGGCGCATCACGTCGTACCGGGGCGACCCGAACGCCGCACCCATCTCGATGGCGCAGCAGGCGAGGCCCCACTGGTACACCCACATCGAGTACGAGCGACCGATGTTGAACAGCTTGGTGAGGGGCTTGGGCATGCGCCCCTTCTCGACCAGACCCATCAGGACTCCACCGATCGAAGGACCGTGCTCAAACCCACCGCAGGACGCCCTTGCGCCAGGCGTAGACCAGCCCGAGCAGGAGCACCCCCACGAAGATGCCCATCTCCACCAGGCCGAACACGCCGTACACCTCGAGCTGGGTGGCCCAGGGGAAGATGAACACCGCCTCGACGTCGAAGATGACGAACAGGACGGCGAACACGTAGTAGCGGATCTGGCTCTGCGACCAGCCGTCGCCCACCGGGTCGACGCCACTTTCGTAGGGGATGTACTTCTGCGACTGCGGCCGGGACGGGCGGACCGCGGCCGCCAGGCTGAGCAGCAGGGCCGCCAGGACCACCGCCGTCGCCATGAAGATGGCCACGGTGAGGTAGTTCCGCAGGAAGTCGGACATCGGTCGGCGACTCTAGTCCGAGTGCGTGAACGACCTCACAAACGCAGCGGACCGGCGGGAGCGGTCACCCCGAGCGCTGCGTTCAGGTTCCCCGAGCGCAGGCCCTCGAGATCGAGCGTCACGTACCGGTAGCCGGCGCCGGTCACACCGGCCACGATCGCCTCGCGCTCGGCGACGGCGGCGGGCAGGGCGGCGAGCGGGAGCTCGATCCGGGCCGTGTCGCCGTAGTGGCGGACCCGGACCGCCGCGAACCCCAGCGACCGCAGCGCCGCCTCGGCCCGCTCGACGCGCGACAGCAGCGCCACGCTCACCGCCGTGCCATAGGGCAGGCGCGAGGCCAGGCAGGCCGCGGCCGGCTTGTCCCAGGTGCGCAACCCCAGCCGCTGCGACCAGGCGCGGACGTCGGCCTTGGTGAACCCCGCCTCGACGAGGGGGAACCGGGCCCCGGCCTCGGCGGCGGCCCGCTGGCCGGGCCGGTGGTCGCCGAGATCGTCGAGGTTGACGCCCAGCACGACGGTGGCCTCGCCCACGACCGGGGCGAGCGCATCCATGAGGGCGCTCTTGCAGTGGTAGCAGCGGTCGGCGTCGTTGCGGCGATACGCCGCTCGTTCCATCTCGTCGGTGGCCACGGTGGACCAGTGCAGGCCCCAGTCGGCGGCCAGCGACCGGCAGTCGTCGAGTTCGGCGCCGGCCAGCGACGGCGAGACCGCAGTCACCACCCGGCACGCCTCCGGGCCGAGGGTGTCGTGGGCGACCCGGGCGAGGAACGCCGAGTCTGCGCCGCCGGAGAAGGCCACCACGACCGGCCCGATCCGGTGCAGCACGGCGCGAAGGTCGTCGAGGTCGGCCATGGGCTCAGGCTCGCACATCGGCCCGGACCGGGATCAGGCGGCGAACCACCCGTTCACATCGGCGATCAGATGCGTCGTCGCCATCGAGTAGAAGCACACCTCACCCTGCGCCGACACCGGCGCGATCACCGCATTCGGCACCGTCTGCCCCGCCACGAAATTCACGTTCGACGCCAACGGCCGATCCCCACACGGATACACCGTCACGAACCCCGGCCCCGCCGGCTGCGTCACCGTCACATTCAACGACACCGCCCCCACCCCCGACGACGGCACCCCCGCAACACCCGCCACCTTCACCTTCAACACACCCCCCGCCGACACCGCCATCTTCGCCACCGCCACCACACCCGCCGGCGCCTCCGGCCGCGTATCGAACAACCGCACCGGCGACACCGGATGCACGGCGACCGACGCCACCGTGAACGTGGTGATCCCCGGGCTCGACGACCCGAAGCCGTTCGTGGCGATCACCTGCACCGTGTAGGTGCTCCCGGCGACGAGTCCCGTGAGCGTGCAGGTGGTGGTCGCCGTCGTGCAGGTGGCCCCACCCGGCGTCGCCGTGGCGGTGTAGCCGGTGATCGGCGAGCCCCCCGGCGACGGCGCCGTCCACGAGACGGTGGCGCTGGTGCCCGCGCCCTCGGCCGTCACCCCGGTCGGTATCCCCGGCGCGCCCGAGGGCGGTGGCGCGGACTCCACGAGCGTGACGCCCAGGACCACGGACCCGGTCGAGGCGTACCTGGTGTCGACCGCGATCCGATAGGTGGTCCCCGAGGTCACGGACCGCTGCACCTGGGACCAGCTCGATCCGGGTGCGACGTCGTCGTTGCTGGCCACGGTGGTGAGCGAGCCGACGCCGGAACCGGTGTAGAGCCCGAGCGCCGTGTCCGGCCCGCTGCCTTGGGTGGTGAGCAGCAAGGTGCCCGACACCGCCGGGGTGATCGTCCACCACAGCGAGGCCCCGCCCGTCACCCCGGCGTGCACCGGCTCGCCGGACTCGCTGTCCGCTGCCACGTTCGACACGGTGCGCGTCGAGGTGCCCGCAATGGCCGGCAGCGCCGCAGCCGAGGCGAACGCATCGTTGGCCGGCACCGAGTAGGCGGGCACGCGGGCCAAACGGTTCGGACTCCCCGTCCCCGGGCTCGTGACCGCACCCGCCGTCGCCGCACCCGTGATCGCCGCGGTCACCGTGGCCGGCGACGCGGTCGGATCGATCCCGAGGTACACCGCAGCGATCCCCGCGACCGCCGGCGACGCCATCGACGTGCCGCTCATCGTCCGGAAGGCAGTGGCCGCTCCGTTGTGCGATGCCGAGCGAATGCTCACGCCGGGCGCGAAGAGGTCGACACAGGTTCCGAAGTTGGAGAACCCGGCCCGGGCGTCAGAGGAAGTGGTCGCCCCCACCGTGATGGCGCTGGGTGCTCGCGCCGGGCTGACGGTGCAGGCGTCGTCGCCGACGCTGTCGTCCCCTCCGTTGCCCGCAGCGACGACCACCGTGATCCCGGCGGCGACCAACGATGCGACGGCGTCGTCCATCGCCGTGAACACGCCGTCGAACCCGAGACTCATGTTCGCCAGCGCCGGCGTTCCGGCGACGTGCTGGGCGAGCACCCAGTCGACGCCGTCGAGGATGCCGGCACCGGAGCCCGACCCGTCGCAGCCGAGCACGCGCACCGGCACGATCGTGGCCCGCTTGGCCATCCCGACCGTCGAGCCTGCGATCGTGCCGGCCACGTGCGTGCCGTGCCCGTCGCAGTCGCCGGTGCCGTAGCCGTCGTCGGGCACGATCGCCGTGAACCCGGCGACCACCCGGCCCGAGAACTCCGCATGATCGGGTCGCACCCCGCCGTCGAACACGTACACCCGCACGCCTTCGCCGGTGCCCGGGTAGCGGTACCGCTGGTCGTAGGCGTTCGTCGCCTGGTCGATCCGGTCGAGGTTCCACTGCGTCGTGCCCCCCGGCAGCACCTGGGTGGCCGCCCGGGACACCATGCGGTCCTCCGACACCGACGCAACCCCCGGCACGGCGGCCAACTCGTCGCGTCGCTCCGGTTCGGTCACCACCACCGCGATCGACAACCGTTCGAGCACCGAACCCACCGTGAACCCGGCCCCCCGGATCGCATCCGGCACCGACGGGTCGGTGAACGACACCAGGAACCGCTGCGTGCCCTCCAGCGCCTTCGGGAGCGCACTGCTCGCCGCCACCGCGCCGGGCACGACCCGGGCGGCCGACGGCCCCGGCTCGCTCCCCGGCTCGCTCCCCGGCCCGGCCGCCAGGACGGCGACCGACGGCAGGACGACCAGGCCGGCGGCGAGCGCGGCGGTTGCGATGATCGCCCGGCGAACCATGGTGGTCCTTTCGACCGGGCGCTCAGCCCGCTGAACCCTGTCACCGTAGGCGACCTGCCCGACACCCGGCGTACGGCTCGCGACGCGCGGCCGGGCCTCAGGCGTCTTCGACGACCAGCCGCACGCGCTTGTTGCCCTTTCCCTTGTTCTCCAGCTTCACGACGCGGATGCGACCCACGGCCCCGGTGGAGGGCACGTGGGTGCCCCCGTCGGCCTGCTTGTCGAGGCCCACGATGTCGACCACCCGGATCTCCGACACCGACTCGGGGATCAGCGACACCTTCGTGCGGATCAGGTCCTCGTCGGTGACCGCCGTCGAGCGAGGCAGGAACGAGACCCGCACCGGGCGATCCGCCGCCAGCTCGGCGTTGACCAACTCCTCGATGCGGGCGCCGAACCCCTCGGGCAACGGGTCGAATTCGAAGTCCATCCGGGCCGACAGCGGTTCCATGTTCCCGCCGGTCACCGGCACCCGCCACTCGTTCCAGATCACCCCGCACAACACGTGCAACGCCGTATGGGTGCGGCTGAGCGCCCGGCGCCGGTCGTCGTCGACGAGCCCCTCGACGGTGTCGCCAGCGGCCAGGCCGTGCCCCTCGCCGACGGCGTGCCAGACCCCGTCGGGTTCCTTGCGCACGTCGGTGACCACCCGCCCGGCCAGCGTGCCCGTGTCGTGGGGCTGGCCGCCTCCGGTCGGGTAGAACGCGGTGCGGTCGAGCGTCACGGCGTCGTCACGGACCCCGACGACCCGGGCCGAGAACGACCGCAGGTCGCCGTCGCGCAGGTAGAGCAACTCGGTCTCCATGGCCGCCATCCTGCCCGCTGGGGCACCCCGCCTATCCTCGGGTCTTCGTGGGAGCTCGACGCAGGCCCGGCGGGGCGACGCTCGCGCCGGGTGTGCTCCTGATGGCGGCGCTGGCGTCGGCGGCCGCATGCGCCGGCAGCGATCCGGCACCGGCGACCTCAACGATCCCGGCCACGAGTGCGGCACCGCCGCGCGCAGCCGACGGCGTGCTCACGATCGGGGTGCTGCTGCCCACCGCCGGGACCGCCAGCACGACGGCACGAGGGCTGCGCAACGGCATCGAGCTCGCCGTGGCCCAGATCAACCGGTCCGGTGGCGTGCTCGGGAAGTGGATCCAGGTGCGCACGGCCGACGAGGGCGCCGATCCGGCGGCCACCTCGCTCGCGCTCGACGAACTGCTCGCTGCGGGCGCCGACGCGATCGTCGGTCCGCTGTCGGCGCGGGTGGCGCCGCTGGTCGCCGAGCGCGCCACCGGCGCCGTCGTCTGCCACCCCGCGACCCCCACCAGCGCCCGGTCCCCCCGACCCCGGGGCACCGTCGTGACCACGATGCCCAGTGTTGCGACGTCCGGGCGCGCGCTCGGCCGGGTGCTGGTCGAGACCGGTGCCCGGCGGGTGGCGGTGATCGCTCCGGCGGACGACTACGGCGTGGAGATCGCCGGCGGGTTGACCGCCGAGCTACGCGGCCAGGGCATCGAGAGCCGGAGCACCCTCTACGACGCCCGTGCCCCGGCGCCCGCCGAGGTCGCGGCGCGCGCCAGCACCACCGCCGACCGGCCCGACGCCGTCGCCGTCGTCGGCAACGTCGAACCCGGCGCACGGGTGCTCGCCGGGCTGTTCGCCGCCGGGCTGCGCCCACCCGGCGTCCCGGTCGTGGTGTCCGAAGGGTTTCGCCAGCAGGAGCTGCTCGACGTGTTCGGCAGCGACACCGCCCTTGACGGCGTCTCGCTGCTGCTGCCGCAGGCCGACGCGACCGACCCCACCTTCCGCGACGTCGTAACGGCGGCCGACCCCGCCCTGACCCGAACCTGGTCGTACGCCGCCTACGGCTACGACTGCGTCAACCTGCTCGCCGTCGCCGCCGAGGCGGCCCGCACCGACGACCCTGCCGTGTTCGGGCCCCGGATCGTCGACTCGAGCCGGGCCGGCGTGTCGTGCGCGACGGTGCAGCGGTGCGCCGAGCTGATCGCCGAGGGCCGCAACATCGACCTCGTCGGCGCATCCGGTCCGCTCGACCTCGACGACGCCGGCAACCCGATCGACGCCCGATTCGAGTTGCACCGCTTCGACACCGGCGGGCGCACCCGGCTGCTGCGGGTGTTCAGCCTTCGGTGAACAGCCCCTCCACCGGCGTGACCATGCCGGTGTAGAAGGGCCCGAACTCGCCGTAGATCGCCGAGGCCTCGTCGTACCGCATCGTGTACACCGCCGCCTTGAGGTCGTCGGGGTGCACCCCGAACAGGGTGACGCCCCATTCGAAGTCGTCCAGGCCGGTCGAGCCGGTGACGAGCTGCAGGATCCGACCGGCGAACTTCCGACCCGACGTGCCGTGTTCGAGCATCAGCTCGTGACGGCGCTCGTAGGGCAACGTGAACCAGTTCGCGTGCCCTTCTCGCCGCTTGGACATCGGGTAGAAGCACCAGGCGGGCTTCCCCTCCGGCGGCAGCTTCGGATAGAGCCGAGGGGTGAGCATCTCCGGCGGCATCCCCTGCGCATACTCGCTCACCTCGGTGAGCGACACGTAGGAGTCGACCACCTCCAGACCCGCGTGCTGCAACAGCGTCTGCAGCCGGCGGAGCTCACGCAGGTCGGGGCCGAGCGCCAGGACGCCGACGTCGGCCTTGTGACCGAGGATCGACACGCACACCACCTGCAGATCGGCAGCCTCCGCCGATCGCACCGCCGCAGTGACCGCGTCGGGGTCGAGCAGCGGCGTCGGCTTGCAGAACAGGTGGAGCACGCCCCAGCCGGTGGACGGCACGACGGCGTCGCTCACCGCTAGCCCTCCGTCGGCGACGCCGGCGGCGGGAAGCTCTCCGACCCCCGCGCCACCGAGCGGCCGAAGGGCACGCCGAGGCCGAGCACCGGCAGCGCCTTGTCCGGCTGGCCGTGGTTGCGGTGGGCCTCCATTGCGGCGAGGTGATACGCCTCGTACGACAGGCGGAAGTCGTCGGTGTGGTACAACCAGCCGTCGAGCGTCGGGCCGGGGGTGCCCCGGAAGATGGCATCGACGTCCTCGCCGGTGATGGTCAGGTGCGTCTCGAGCGCATGCGCGATCGCCAACACGAACCACCGGTGCTCGGCCAGCAGGCTCGACACGTTGCCCAGCAGTTCCTGCAGTTTGGCCTCGATCTGCTTGCCCATCGCCGTCTCGAGGAACTGCCGGTCGACACCGTCGGACGGCCGGGAGCTGGCCCCGGTCATCTCCGGGATCGTCACGCCGCGCGAGCCGACCGTCGTGCCCATGCCCGAGAAGGCGAGCATCTGGGTGACGAGCATCGTGGACGACCGCAGGTCGCCGCCGACACCGGTGGAGTTGTCGCCGTCGAAGAACATCCGCTCGCCCGCGAGGCTCGCGAGGTAGGTCATCACGTCGATCTCGATCTCGCTGCGCCACCCGCCGAAGCGCTCCTCGAGCGGGATGTCGTTGACGAATCCGCCGACGTCGCCCCGGCGCTCGATGGTCGCCACGTCGATGACGTGCCGCTTGCGCAACAGGTACATGGCGGATGCGTGGCTCGCCTCGTGGATCGCCACCTGGTGCCGTTCGAGGTGCGTGTACTTCCAGTCGTCGGCCTCGCCGAAGGTCTTGAGCGTCTTGGCCTTCAGGACATCCGGCCAGGTGACGACCTCGCGCCCCTCGCGCATCGCCACGATCACGGCCTCGTTCACGATGTCCTTGATCTTGGCCCCGGTGTAGTAGGGCGTGATCACCGACAGGCGTGACATCTGGGTGGGCGTGAGTTCGTGGGTGATCTTGTTGAGATACCCCTCGAACGTGCGGCGGCGACCGTCGGAGTGCGGGTAGCCCACCTTGTACTTGCGGTCGATACGGCCCGGGCGCAGGAGCGCAGAGTCGAGCGTGTCGGGCCGGTTCGTCGCCAGGATGTGCAGGATCCGGTACTTCGGCGGCTGCTTGGCCTTCATCCCCAGGAACGAGCGCAGCCGCCGCGTGAGGAACCCGCGAGGCTTGGCGAGCCCGGACATCTCGGTGAGCAACGCCTGCAACGCGCCCGAGAACGAACCGGAACCGCCGCCACCGTTGATGATGAACTTCCGCAGCCCGCGCGCCGGCGCCGGCTCGGGCGCGGGGTGATCGGCGACGTGCTGGGCGAACAGCGTCGAGCAGGAATGGCCCGAGATGTAGTGGGTTCCCCCGCAGGTCTGGCTGGCCCGGAACGAGCTCATCTGCTCCTCGCCGGCGGCCCCGCCCCGGTTGCCGAGCGCGTCGGCCTCGTCGAAGAACACCACGACGCCGCCGTGCTTGAGCGACATCTTCCGCAGCTTGCGATAGAGCCACTTCACCTTCATCGGGGCAACGCCCATGAAGGTCTGGATGAACGCGGACGGGTCGACGAACACGTACGGCTTGCCGGTCTCGCCGGCGATCGCCTCGGCCATCAGCGTCTTGCCGGTCCCCGGCGGACCCCACAGCAGGATGCCCCCGGGCACGTAACCACCCTTGGCTTCGATCTCCTTGGGCCGCTCGAGGAAGTCGACCGTCTCACGTACCCGGGCGACGACGGGATCCTGCCCCCAGACGTCGGTGAAGCGGGTGCGGATCTCGCCGGGCTTGTAGGTGTCGATGCCACCGACGAAGAAGATCGCGTAGAAGAACACCAGCTGGAACAAGCTGATCGACGCGATGAAGAAGATGTAGACGAGGAACGGCATCCCCGACATCGGGGCGAAGGCGTTGTCCCAGATGTTGCCCGGGAACTCCGAGATGGCGCCCCACAGCGTGGTGTTCCACTTCCAGGCCAGCAGCAGCATCAGCAACAGCGCGACGAACCCGACCTTCACGAACCGCTGCAACCGGTACCGCATCCACGGGTTGAGCCGGCCCATCCGCCGCTCCCAGCCGCCGAACACCTTGCGCTGCCAGAACAGGTGGTAGCCCGAGGCCCGCTCACAGATCACGTAGTGGATCTGGCGCACCACCTCGAGCCCCATCAGGGCCACGACCCACCACTTGGCCCGCAGCTGGTCCTGCAGCGCCTCGCCGTAGCTCATGATCGGCACCTTCGACTGCAGGTACGCCGCGGTCAGCGCCACGAACATCCCCAGGATGACGAGCACCTTGATGCGGTCCCAGAACATCAGCTTGGGACGGGTGCGGGGCTCTCGGTCGTCGGGGACGCCCTTGTGGACGGCCTGCACCGTCGGCGGCGGTGGCGGGGGCGGCGGCAGGAGACTCATGGGTCACCTTCTCACTTGGAAGGACTGGACGATGTCGTCGATCTCGGCGCGGTTGGCCTTGAAGCAGGCCGATTCGCACCGGACGTCGAGCAGGTACACCTTGAACACCTGCGAGCCGTTCTCTCGCACGTGGGGGCGTGGATCGATCAAGGTGGTGAGATCCTTGGTGACCCACCCACCCGCGTCGAGTTGGTTGTTGAACACGACCCGGCTGCCCGACAGCGCACCCTGGTTGAGCCGGTCGAAGCGGACGATCTCCACCTTCGCCGGCTGCGACTGGGCCAGCGCGAGCGGATCGTCGCCCACACCGGCCGTGGCGCTGCGCACCGCCTGCGGGGACAGCTCGTCGATCGAGGAGGCCGACACGTAGAACACCGACATCCGCCCGACCGGATCGGCCGGCTTGGCCTGCTGCAGGTTGTCGGCCGAGGGGCTCTTCGAGCGGTCGAACACCCGCTGGAACGTCGGCGGCACGTTGCCGGCGTCGGCGACGGGGCGGTCGGTCGGCTTCTGTCCGGACGCCACCTCGAACACCGTGTACCGGTCGGGAAGCCGGAAGAACGCACCGTCTTTGTCCGCGGAGACGTAGGTGACGTCGGACGCGCACGCGCCGAGCACCCCGATCGCTGCCGCCACGAGCGCCACACGTCGCCAGGTCACAGTGCTCATACGTAGCCACCGACCGGGCGGATGCCGAATCCGACGGCGCCGGTCACACCGGCGCGTACTGGTTCCATCTCGCTCCTCGCACGAACCCGACCAGGGTGATCCCGGCCCGGCGGGCCGCCTCGACGGCCAGCGCCGACGGCGCCGACACCGCCACGAGGGCGCCGAACCCGGCCGCCCACGCCTTTTGCACGATCTCGAAGCTGGCCCGTCCCGACACGTACAGCCCGAACTCGCGAGCCGGAAGGCGACCGTCGAGCAGCAACCGGCCGACCACCTTGTCGACGGCGTTGTGCCGGCCGATGTCCTCGCGCACGACGACCGGGTCGAGCGTCCGGTCGAACGCGGCGGCGGCGTGGACCGCCCCGGTGGAGCGAAACAGCGTGCCGGCCCCGGCGAGCCGTTCGGGGATCCCGGCCAGGGTACCGGCGTCCCACGGGGCGCCGGCAGGAAGCGGATCGAGCCGGTCGGCGAGCCCGTCGAGCACGGTGCTGCCGCACAGCCCGCACGACGACGACATCGCCCCCAGGCGGGCCTCGGGCACCGGGGCCCGCCCGCCGGTGTCGACGGTGACCACGTTCCACGCCGTGAGGCTCGCCGATCCGGTGGCGCAGTAGCGCACGGTGCGCACCGGCGCACCGGCGAGCAAACCGTCGCCGAAACACAACCCGGCGGCGAGCTCGAAATCGTGGCCCGGCGTGCGCATCGTCGTACCAACCAGATGCCCGTCAAGCTGCACCCGCAGCGGTTCTTCGACGATGAGCTCGTCGGGCGCCACCTGCGGCCGGCACGCGCCATCTCCGCGGCGCACCAGCACCTTGGCGGTTCGACCGCGAGCCATCAGGGCAGGCTACCGGCCTGCCTCGTGCCGCAGCACTGCAGCGGCACGTAGCGTGCAGCTCCGTGCCGACGCGCCTCGCTGCCCGGACCACCGGGATCGCCCCGTTCCGGGTCGTGGAGATCATGGAACGGGCGTGGGCCCACGAGCGCGCGACGGGTCGGCGGGTGATCCCCCTGTGCGTCGGCGAGCCCGGCGAGGGCACGCCCGAGGTCGGACTGGCCGCCGCTCGGCAGCTGCTCGAGCACCCGGGCATCCACTACACCCCTGCGCTCGGGACGCATTCGCTACGCAACGCGTTGTCGGCGATGTACGCCGAGCGTCACGGCGTCGAGGTCCCGGCCGAGCGGATCTGCGTGACCGTGGGGGCATCGGGCGCGCTCTTCCTCGCGCTCGCCGCGCTCGTCGGGGCCGACGAAGGCCTGCTCCTGGCCGACCCCGGCTACCCGTGCAACCGCCACATGGCCCGCATCCTCGGCTCGCACGCCGTCGCGGTCCCCGTCGGGGCCGATTCCCGCTACCAGCTGACCGCCGAGCTGGTCGAGTCCCGCTGGGCCGCCGGTGTGACCGGCGTGCTGGCCGCGACCCCATCGAACCCGACGGGCACGGTGATCGAACCCGGCGAGCTCGCGGCGATCGCCGACGTGGTGGCCGAGCGCGACGGCGCCCTGATCGTCGACGAGATCTACGGCGAGTTGGTCTACGGGCGCCGGCGCCACACGGTGTTGGCCGACCGGCCCGACGCGTTCGTGGTCAACAGCTTCTCGAAGACCTTCGGGATGACCGGGTGGCGCATCGGCTGGCTGGTCTGCCCGTCGTGGGCGATGCGCACGGTCGAGGTGCTCGCGCAGAACCTGCTGATCAGCCCACCCGCGCCGTCGCAGGCGGCCGCGCTCGGCTGCCTGTCGGCCGACGGCTGGCAGGAGGCCGAACGGCGGCGACAGGCCTACGAGGTGCGCCGTGATCTCGTCGTCGGCGAGCTGCGCCGCCTCGGTTTCGGCGTCCCGATCGTGCCCGAGGGCGCCTTCTACGCCTACGCCGACTGCTCGGCCTTCCTGCGCCCCGGCGAGGACTCCGAGGCGTTGTGCCACCGCCTCATCGAGACCGCCGAGGTGGCCGTCACGCCCGGCACCGATTTCGGCGACCACGGCGCGACGCACCACGTGCGGTTCTCCTACGCGGGCGCCACGGAGGACCTCGTCGAAGGGCTTCGACGCCTCGCAGCCACGCTGGGCTGAGCGCCGGGTTCAGGCCGCGGCGCTCAGGTGATCGACCCACCACCGCGCCGTGACCCGGATCACCTCGTCGTAGGGGGTGGCGCGCAGGCCGAAGGCGTCCTCGGCGGCCGAGGCGTCGAGCACCCACGGGCGCTCGAGTTGGTGCAGCGTCTCTTTGACCTCGCGGATCGTGGGCGAGCCGAGCCCGGCGAGCGTGAGCGCGATCGACGGCAGCGTTGCGACGCGAGGCGCCGGCGCACCGGCGGCGGCGGCGAGATCGGTGAGCAGCCGCCGCTGGGAGACCGGCGCCGGGGACGGCACGTGCCAGGCCCGGCCCCAGGCCCGCTCGTCGGAGCCGAGGGTGGCCAACGTCCGGGCAACGTCGGGCACGTAGGACCAGGAGTGGGGTTGGTCGGCCGAGCCGACGACGCGGATCGTCTTGCCGGCCAGGAGCCGGGGCCACACCCGTTCGCCGCTGTGGCTCTCGAGCACCTCGGGCCCGACGAAGTCGCTGGCCCGGGCCTCGGTGACACGAACCCGGCCGGCCTGGTGCGCCGCGAGTGCGTCGGCCCACATCGTGGCGCGCACCCGGCCCTTGGTGCCGGTGGACGCGAGCGGGTGCTCCTCGGTCATCGGTCGGTCGACCGGCCCGTAGCCGTACAGGTTGCTCAGCGTCACCAGGACCGCACCATGGCGCTCGGCCGCGGCCAGCAGACCGGCGGCGATGGGCGGCCAGTCGGTCGGCCACCGGTGGTAGGCCGGGTTGGCGCAGTTGTAGATGGCGGTTGCACCGGTGGCCGCAGCGGCGATCGCGGCGGCGTCGGCGGCGTCGGCCCGGCGCCGTTCGACGCCGGCGGGCAGCGGCCCGGCGCTCGCCTCGCTGCGTGACACGACGACGACCTGCCGCCCTTCGGCCACCAGCACGCGGCTGAGGGCCACCCCGACCGGTCCCGCCCCCACCACGACATGCACTTCGCCCCTCGCCATTGCGATCTCCTCTCTGATTCGAGAGCGGTGCTCTCAACGAGCCTCACCGTACGGCAGCCCGAGTCCGAGGTCAAGAGCGGTGCTCTCGATTTAGAGTACAGATCATGTCCGCGCCCCGAACCGCCCGCGCCCGCGCCCGGGCCGAGATCACCCAGGAGATCGTCGACGCCGGGCGCCGCCAGCTCGCGACCGACGGCGCCGCCGGGTTGTCGCTCCGGGCCATCGCCCGGGAGCTCGGCATGGTGTCGTCGGCCGTCTACCGGTACTTCCCGAGCCGGGACGACCTGCTCACCACCTTGATCGTCGAGGCCTACGACGCGCTCGGCGACGCCGCGGAGGCCGCCGACGACGACCCGGCGGCGCCCGCGCCGACGCGCCTGCGCCGGATCGGCCGAGCCGTTCGGTGCTGGGCCCGGGCCCACCCCCACGAGTACGCGCTCGTGTACGGCAGCCCGGTCCCCGGCTACCGGGCCCCGTTCGACACCGTCCGGGCCGCACTGCGGGTCCAGACCCGACTGGTCGAGGTACTCGCCCTCCACCCGCCCGAACGTCGGCCGGCATCGGTGTCCGAGCCGCTGGCCTCACAGCTCGCCGCCGTGGCCGACCGCCTCCCCCGCCCGGTGCCGCCGGCGCTGCTCGCCCGAGGCATGACGGCCTGGAACCTGCTGATCGGATCCGTCAGCCTCGAGCTGTTCGGCCACTACGCCAACTCCGTCGACGACCTCGACGCGCTGTTCGAGTGCGCACTCGACGGCATGCTCGAGCTCGTCGGGTGGTCCCCCGACCCCGGGGCCTGACCCCAGACGCGCCACAGCCCCAGGCACGAGGCCCGGGGCCGTGGCGACGACGCAGCGTCCGTCAGCCGCCGTTGCCAGGCGGCCGCAAGAACACGCCGATCAGAAGTCGTCCATGCCGCCGCCCGGCATGGCGGGGGCGTCCTTCTCCGGCTTGTCGGCGACGACGGCCTCGGTGGTGAGGAACAGCGCCGCGATCGAGGCGGCGTTCTGCAGCGCCGACCGGGTGACCTTCGCGGCGTCGATCACACCGAGCTTGACGAGGTCCTCGTACACGCCGGTGGCGGCGTTGAGGCCCTCGGAGCCCGAGAGGTTCCGCACCTTCTCGACCACGACGCCACCCTCGAGGCCGGCGTTCTCGGCGATCTGCTTCAGCGGAGCTTCGAGCGCCTTGGCGACCAACCGGGCGCCCGTGGCCTCGTCGCCCGAGAGCGTGGCCGCGGTGGCCAGCACTGCGGCCTGGCTGCGCAGCAAGGCGACGCCGCCGCCGGGCACGACGCCTTCCTCGATGGCCGCCTTGGTCGTGGAAACGGCGTCCTCGATGCGGTGCTTCTTCTCTTTGAGTTCGACCTCGGTGGCCGCTCCGACCTTGAGCACGGCGACGCCGCCCGACAGCTTGGCGAGGCGCTCCTGGAGCTTCTCGCGGTCGTAGTCGGAGTCGGTGTTGTCGATCTCGGTCTTGATCTGGTTGATCCGGCCCCGGATGTCGTCCTCGTTGCCGGCACCCTCGACGATCGTGGTCTCGTCCTTGGTGACGAGCACCTTCTTCGCCCGGCCGAGCAGATCGAGCGTGACGTTCTCGAGCTTCAGGCCGACCTCTTCGGTGATGACCTGGCCACCGGTGAGGATCGCCATGTCCTGCAGCATCGCCTTGCGGCGCTCGCCGAAGCCCGGGGCCTTGACCGCCACCGACTTGAAGGTGCCGCGGATCTTGTTCACGACGAGCGTGGCCAGCGCCTCGCCCTCGACGTCCTCGGCGATGATCACGAGCGGGCGACCCGACTGCATGACCTTTTCGAGGACCGGCAGCATGTCGCGCACCGAAGAGATCTTCGACCCGACGTACAGCAGGTATGCGTCGTCGAGGGCGGCCTCCATGCGCTCGGGATCGGTCACGAAGTACGGCGAGATGTAGCCCTTGTCGAAGCGCATGCCCTCGACGAGGTCCATGTCCATGCCGAAGGTCTGCGACTCCTCGACCGTGATGACGCCGTCCTTGCCGACTTTGTCGATCGCCTCGGAGATCATCGTGCCGATCTCGGGATCGGCTGCGGAGATCGCTGCGACCTGGGCGATCTGGTCCTTGGAGTCGACCTCCTTGGCCAGGTCCTTGATCGACGCGACGGCGGCGGCGACGGCGGACTCGATGCCCTTCTTCAGGGTCATCGGGTTGGCGCCGGCGGCCACGTTGCGCAGGCCCTCGCGCACCATCGCCCACGCCAGCACCGTGGCGGTGGTGGTGCCGTCACCGGCGACGTCGTCGGTCTTCTTCGCCACTTCCTTCACCAGCTCGGCCCCGATCTTTTCGTACGGGTCCTCGAGCTCGATCTCCTTGGCGATCGACACGCCGTCGTTGGTGATCGTGGGTGCACCCCACTTCTTCTCCAGCACGACGTTGCGGCCCTTCGGCCCCAAGGTCACGCGCACCGCGTCGGCGAGCTTGTTCATGCCCGCCTCAAGGGCCCTGCGGGCCTCCTCGTCGAACGCGATCATCTTCGGCATGGTGGTCCTCCGTTGGACTTCGGCGTCGGATGGGTGTCTCGGTCGAGCGCGATCATGAGCACTCGGGCGTTGAGACTGCTAGCACTCTAACGACCGGACTGCTAACGGACAACCCGGAGCGGGGCCGGGAGTACGGTCCGCAGCCATGCGGGCCATGACCATGACGAACTGGACCCTGGCGGTCGAGGACCTGCCCGACCTGCGGCCCGGGCCCGGGCAGATGCTGACCGAGGTGTTGGCCTGCGGGATCTGCGGCAGCGACCTCCACATGCGCCTCCACGGCCCGACCCAGATGGCGCTTCGCACCGAACTCGCGGCCGATGCCGAGCCGGATCCGACCCGGGCGGCGCCCTTCGTCCCCGAACGGCCGATGGTGATGGGCCACGAGTTCTGCTGCCGGGTCGTCGAGCCGGGCCCGGGGGTGAGCGGGCTCGAGCCCGGCGACGTCGTGGTGTCGATGCCCGGCATCGCGGACGCCGCCGGTGTGCACCCGCTCGGGTACTCGAACGTCTACCCCGGGGGCTACGGCGAGCAAATGCTGCTGCTCGGCGCCCTCGCCCGCCGGGTGCCCGACGGGGTGTCTGCGGAGACCGCCGCGCTGACCGAGCCGCTCGCGGTCGGGGTGCACGCCGTGGCGAAGAGCCGGATCGTGCCGGGCGAATCGGCGGTCGTGCTGGGCTGCGGCCCGGTCGGTCTCGCCGTGATCGCCGCGCTGCGCCGGGCCGGCATCGGCCCGATCGTCGCCTCCGACTTCTCCCCGACCCGGCGCCGTCTCGCCGAAGTGATGGGCGCCGACACCGTCGTCGACCCGCGCGAGACCCCACCGGTGGTGGCCTGGCGTGCGGCGGCGCCGTCACGACCCGAACTCGTGGTGTTCGAGGCCGTCGGCGTGCCCGGGCTCCTCGAGGAGGCGATGCGGCTCGCCCCGCGCAACGGCCGGGTGGTCGTCGTCGGGGTGTGCATGGAGACCGACCGGCTGCGGCCGATGATCGCCATCGGCAAGGAACTCAACGTCCAGTTCGTCCTCGCGTACACCGCCGACGAGTTCGACGCCTCGCTGCGGATGCTCGCCGCCGGCGAGGTCGCCTTCCCGGCGATCGTGACCGGGAGGGTCGGCATCGACGGGGCGCCCGGGGCGTTCGACGCCCTCGCCGACCCCGAAGCCCACGCCAAGATCCTCGTCGTGCCGGGCCGGGCGCTGTCGTGACCGACACCTTTCCCCGCCAGTTCGCCCGCACCCAGCGGCTCACCCTCGGCGAGCCGCGCACCATCACCACGTCCCCGGACGGGTCCCGCGTCGTGTTCCTGCGCTCGAGCCACGGCAGCGACCCGGTCAACGCCCTGTGGGTGCTCGACGTGCCCACCGGCACCGAACGCCTCGTCGCCGATCCCCGCGCCCTGCTCGCCGGAGCCGACGAGGCCGACCTGCCGCCCGCCGAGCGCGCCCGGCGCGAGCGGGCCCGTGAGGGCGCGGGCGGGATCACGAGCTACGCGTGCGATGCGGAGGTCCGCGTCGCAGCCTTCACCCTCGGCGGGCGGCTGTTCGTCGCGGGGCTGCTGTCGGGCCGGGCGCGCGAGCTGCCCGTCACCGGGCCCGTGTTCGATCCGCGACCCGATCCGGCGGCGACCCGCGTGGCCTACGTGAGCGGCAGCACGCTGCGTATCGGTGAACTCGACGGGACCAGCCGGGTGCTGTGCGGCGGCCCGGCCGGCGACGACACCGTGTCGTGGGGCTCGGCCGAGTTCGTCGCCGCAGAAGAGATGGGCCGCTCGCGCGGGTTCTGGTGGTCGCCTGACGGCACGGCCCTCGCCGTGGCCCGGGTCGACGTGGCGCCGGTGCCCGTGTGGTGGATCGGCGATCCGGCCCGGCCGGCGACCACCCCGACCGCCCACCGCTACCCCGCGGCCGGCACCGCCAACGCCGACGTGACGCTGCACGTCGTCACGCTCGCCGGCGACCGCACCGAGATCGTCTGGGACCGCGCCGCCCACCCGTACCTCGCCCGGGTGTCGTGGTCGGGGGGCGGCCTGCTGCTGACCGTGCAGAGCCGGGACCAGCGCGAACTCGTCGTACTGCGCGCCGACCCGGCGACCGGGGCGACCGAGGCCGTCGCCGAGGATCGCGACGACGCCTGGGTGGAGTTGGTCGCCGGCACCCCGACGCTGCTCGACGACGGCCGGTTGGTGCTGTGCGCCGACCGCGGCGGCGCCCGGCGCCTGCTCGTCGGCGGCCTCGCCGTGACCCCGGCGAGCCTGCAGGTGCGCAGCGTCGTGGCCGCCTCCGGCCGCTCCGTGCTGTTCCACGCCAACGACCTCGTGTCGCCGGCCGAGCAGCACGTGTGGCGGTGGTCCGACGACGGTGGCGCCGACCGCCTGACCGTCGAGGCCGGCGTGCACACCGCGACCGGGGGCGGACCGACGGTGGTGATCCGCTCGGCGACGCTCGGCGCCCCCCGGGCGCGCACGGCGCTGTTCGGCGGCCCCGAGCTCAGCTCCTTCGCCGAGCTCCCGCTCGTACGGCCCAACGTGACGCTGCTGCGGGTCGGGGTGCGCTCCCTCGCCACGGCGCTGGTGCTGCCCTCGGGGCCGATCGAGGCTCCGCTACCCGTGCTCGTCGACCCCTACGGCGGCCCCCACAGCCAGCGGGTGATGGCATCCAGCGCGGCGTACTGCTCACCGCAATGGTTCGCCGACCAGGGTTTCGCCGTGGTCGTCGTCGACGGCCGCGGCACGCCGGGTCGCGGCAGCGACTGGGAGCGGGCCGTGCACCGGGACCTCGCCGGCCCGGTGCTCGAGGACCAGGCCGACGCCCTGGCCGAGCTCACCGCACGCGACGCACGCCTGGACGCGACGCGCGTCGCCATCCGGGGCTGGAGCTTCGGCGGCTACCTCGCCGCGCTGGCCGTGCTGCGCCGGCCCGACGTGTTCCACGCCGCGATCGCCGGCGCGCCGGTGACCGAGTGGCGGCTCTACGACACCCACTACACCGAGCGGTACCTCGGGGATCCCGGTGCCGACCCCGGGCCCTACGACACGACGTCGCTGCTCGCCGACGCCCACCGCCTCACCCGGCCGCTGCTGCTCGTACACGGCCTCGCCGACGACAACGTCGTCGCCGCCCACACGCTGCAGTTCTCGAGCGCGCTGCTCGCGGCCGGCCGGGCCCACCAGGTGCTCCCGCTGTCGGGGGTCACCCACATGACGCCGCAGGAGGTCGTGGCGGAGAACCTGCTGCTGGTGCAGCTCGAGTTCCTCAGGACGGCGCTGGCACGACCGAGCTGAACTCGCCGGCGTGGCGCTCGGCCCGGCGTTGCGCGGCCCGGGTGCTCAGCGGCACCGTCGCCGCCGCAACCAGTGCGGCCGCACCGCCGACGAGGGCACCCCACCGTGCGCCGAGGTGGTCGCACACCCAGCCGATCGTGGGGCTGCCGAACGGCGTGGTGCCGCCGAACATCAGCACGTACAGCGCCATCACCCGACCCCGCCGCTCCATGGTCGAGTTGAGCTGCAAGCGGGCGTTGGCGGTGAGCATCATCGTGAGGAACGCCATGCCGGTGGCGAACACGGCCACGAGGCACAGCCACAGCACCGGTGCGAGCCCGACCGCTGTCATGGTGACCCCGAGCGCGATCGTCGATCCGACGAAGAGCCGCTCGGTCGGCACGGCGCGCCGCGCCGCGAAGATCGACGCCACGAGCGCGCCGGCGCCCTGCGTGGCCGAGAACACTCCGACGAGGCCGGCGTCGCCGCCGAACACGTCCTTTGCGATCGCCGGGAGCACCACGGTGAAGTTCAACGTGAGCAGCCCGACCACGAACACGACCAGCAACGTGGACCGCAACACCGGCGAGGCCCACGAGTAGGCGAGTCCCTCGCGGATCATCCCCTTGCTGCGTGGGGGCCGGCGCACCGGCACCAGTTCGGCGGGCCGTACGGCCAAGAGCCCGACCATCACGGCGAGGAACGACGCGGCGTTGAACACGAAGCACCAACCGGTGCCGACGAGCACGATGAGCAACCCGGCGAGCGCCGGACCGAACACCCGCCCGCCGTTGAACGTGGCCGAGTTCAGCCCGACCGCGTTGGGCAGCAGTTCGGGGCCGACGAGCTCGGTCGTGAACGCCTGCCGGGTCGGCATCTCCACCGAGTTGGCCAGCCCGGTGCAGAACGCGAGGGCGAACACCATCCACAGCTCGACGGTCCCGGTGAGCGTCAGCACGCCGAGCGCAGCGGCGGTGACGAGCTGCCAGGCCGAGGTGGCCAGCACGACCCGGCGGCGGTCGAAACGGTCGGCGATGACCCCGGCGTAGAGCCCGAACAGCAGCGTCGGGAGCATGGTCGCACCCATCATCAGCCCGAGCGCGTCCGCGCCGCCGTCGAGCTCCTTGAGCACGAGCCAGCCCTGCGCCGTGGACTGCAGCCACGTACCCGTGATCGACACGAGCTGACCGGTGAAATAGAGGCGGAAGTTGCGCACCTTCAGCGATGCGAACGTGGCGGTCACGGCGTGCCCAGCCGGTCGAGCAGCGGGACCGCCGCCTCGAGCAGGGCCCGCTCGTCGGCGCTGAGGCCCGCCAGGTTGGCCGCCAGCGCCGCCGTGCGCCGGCGGCGGGACTCCTCGACCAGGGTTCGCCCCCGGTCGGTCAAGCTCAGCACCACGACCCGGCGGTCGCCGGCGAAGGCACCCCGCTCCACGAACCCCATCTCTTCGAGCCGGGCCACGATCCGAGTCATCGTCGGCGGCTGCACCTGCTCGGCCGCCGCAAGGTCGCCGAGGTTCATCGGGCCGGAGCGTTCGAGCACGTAGAGCGCCGACACCATCGACATCGTGATGCCATCGGCGGCCGTGTCGAGCTGACGCAACCGCCGCGCCAGACGCACCGTCACCACCCGGAGCTGAGCCGCCAACTCGAGCGTCGCGATCTCGGGCCCGGGTCCGGGGTTGCTGGATCCGGGGTTGGTGGATCCGGGGTTGCTGGACGCGAGGCCGGTCACCGTCGTCATGGTTGCTTAGGTTAGCTAAGGATCGTGCGCGCCGTGCCAGACCGGTCGAGCACGGCGGAACCGACCAGGCAGGCGCCGGTGACCACGGCGACGACCCCGACCACTGCGAGCGACCCGCCCACCCCGCCCTCGGCGCCCACCAGCACCGGCGGGACCGAGCCGAGCACCAGCAGCAAGGCCCCGGCCGGCTGCGACCGGCGGGCGCCGGCGACGGTCAACGCCGCCGTGGTGGCGAACGCAGCGAGTGCACAGACCGGACCGACGCCGTCTTCGAACCGGGCCCAACCCTCCGGGTCGGCGAGGTACCAGACGTCCAACGCGACGACCCCGGCGACGACGGTGGCCAGCACCCCGAGCGCCGAGGCGGGCCGGAGCCAGGCCAGGGTGCCGACGACGGCGACCGGCACCGCCCAGGCTGCGATCAGGCCGGCGGCCGCCCAGCCGCCCGAGTCGGCGACGGTCTCCGCGACGAAGAACAACGCGATCAGCGCGCTCGCGATCGCGCCGATCCCCACCCCGATGCGCTGCAGGCGCCGGGCCCGGTGCGCCCGGTCCGGCTCGAGCGCCACCAGCACGACGGTGACCACGCCGAGCACGACCAGCCCCACGACTGCGTTCCTCACGGCGCGTCCCGCAAGGCGGAGAGGTCACGGCTCGACGTAATCACCTCGCCAGTGAACTCGGCGGGCGGCCAGCCGCCCAGGGACCCATGTCCTCACGCAGGGTGTCGGGCGACCAAGACCCGATCACGTCCGGCGGTGTCCGGCCGGACCTCCACCTCGACCAGCCCGGCGGCGATCGCCAGCCCGGCGGCCGCGGCACCCTGACGATGGCCGATCTCGACCACCAGCACGCCGCCGGGCGCCAGCCACCGTCCGGCTCCCGCGACGAGCTCGCGCACGGCGTCGAGGCCATCGGCACCAGCGAAGAGCGCATCGTGCGGTTCCCAGGACCGCACCTCCGGGGCGAGGTCGGCGTCGTCGAGGCCGACGTACGGCGGGTTCGACACCAGGAGCCCGATCCGGCCGGCGAGCTCGGCGGGGAGCGCGTCGAACCACGATCCCTGCGCCACCTGGACGAACCGTCCGGCCCGACCGGCGCCGGCGACGTTGGCCCGCGCGACGTCGAGCGCGTCCGGAGACGCGTCGGTGGCCCACACGGTCAACGACCCGGGCGGCAGCTCGGTGGCGAGCGACAGGGCGATCGCACCCGAGCCCGTCCCGAGGTCGACCGCAACAAGAGGGTCGACCGCAACGAGGGGCCCGGCTGCGAGGGTTCCGGCTGCGAGGGGCCCGGCCGCGAGCAGGGACCGGGCCAGGCCGAGGGCGACCTCGACGACGTCCTCGGTCTCGGGCCGGGGGATGAGCACCCGGGGGTCGACGGCCAGCTCGAGGCGCCGGAACGCCCACGACCCGAGCACGTACGCGAGCGGCTCACCACCCCGGCGGCGCTCGACGAGCGTGTCGAGCCGCGCCACGGCGCGCACGGTGGCCGCCTCGTCGAGGCTCGCCGCCCACTCCGGCCCGGACAGCCCGGCTACCTCCTGGCACACCCAGCGGGCCTCGACGGACGAGCCAAGCCGGTCCGCGGTCTCCATCCACAGCGCCCGCCAGGTCATCGTGCCGTCACCCGGGGCGGCCATCGATGATCAGCCGGTCTGCCGTTGGCGGGCCACCTCGTACAGGGCGAGGGCACCGGCCGCGGAGACGTTGAGCGACGACAGCCGGCCGAGCATCGGGATGCGCACGAGCAAATCGCACCGCTCCCGGCTGAGCCGCGCCAGTCCGGTGCCCTCGGCGCCGACGACGACCACGACCGGGCTGCGGCCGAAGTCGCCGACCTCGAACAGCGTGCGCTCGGCGGCGTCGTCGAAACCGAGCACCCACAGCCCGGACTGGCGGGCCCGCTGCAGGAACGACGGGATCCCCGACACCAGGCACAGGCGCAGGTGTTCGACGGCGCCGGCGGCGGCCTTGGCGACGGTCGGCGTGACGTGCACTGCGCGGTGGCGGGGCAGGACCACGCCGGTCACCCCGGCCCCTTCGGCGCTGCGCAGCAAGGCGCCGAGATTGCCCGGATCGGTTACCCCGTCGACGGCGAGCAGGAACGGCGGCCGGCCCGGACGGCGGCTGCCGAGCAGCTCGGCGACCTCGACCTCGGGCAGCGGCGCGGCCCGGGCGATCACCCCCTGCGGGGCCTCGCTGCGGGCGACGGATTCGAGCTTGCGACGGTTGACCTCGACCACCGGCACCCGCTGGTCGGCGGCGATCTCGAGGATGTCGGCGATGGCCCCCTCGACGCGCAGGTCCGATGCGACGGCCACCTCGAACACCTTGCGTCGCCCGGCGATCAGCAACTCGCGCACCGCCTGACGGCCTTCGACCTGCTCGCCGCCGAGCCCGCGGTCGGTCGGCCGGCTGCGATCGACCGGCCCGGTCTTGGCCGCCGCCGCGCGCGCCCGGCCCTGACGCACCCGCGCCTCGGACTGCTTGCGGCCCTCGTCGCTCTGGCGGCGCTGGCGGTCGAGCTTGGCCTCCACGTACTTGCGCGCCGCCGGCGACAAGCCCTTCTCCTGCAGGGCTTTCTTGGATGCCCCGGTCGTGGCGCGCGCCGGCCGTCGAGTCGCCATCAGGACCCCCTCGTGATCACGGCCGACGCGAACACCGCGACGCCCTCTACCCGGCCGATCGCCCCGAGCCCCTCGGCGCGCCGGCCCTTCACCGACACCGGGGCGCCAGCGGCATCCGACAACCGTTGCTGCATCTCGGCGCGGCGAGGCGCGAGCTTCGGCCGCTCGCAGACCACCGAGCAGTCGACGTTGCCGATCGCCCACCCCTCGGCCCGAACCAGCGACGCCACCTCGGCCAACAACCGCAGCGAGTCGGCCCCCGCCCACCGGGGATCGGTGTCGGGGAAGTGCGAGCCGAGATCGCCCAGGCCGGCGGCGCCGAGCAGCGCGTCGGCGGCGGCATGCGCAACGGCGTCGGCATCGGAATGGCCGATCAGGCCGCGCTCACCGTCGAACCGGCAGCCGCCGAGCACCAGCGGCCGGGCCGGATCGTCGCCGAAGCGGTGCACGTCGAACCCCTGGCCGACCCGGACCTCGATCATCGCCGTGCCGCCGCCTGGGTCTCGGCCCACGCCAGATCCTCGGGCCGGGTCACCTTGCGGTTGGTCGCCTCGCCGGGCACCACCACGACGGTGCCGCCGGCGGCCTCGACGAGCGCTGCGTCGTCGGTGCCCTCGCCCCCGCCGGCGTGGGCCCGACGCAGCGCGCCCGCCGCGAACGCCTGCGGGGTCTGCACGGCGACCAGCGACGCCCGGTCGGGGGTGCCGGTCACCCGGCCGGCGGCATCGACCACCTTCACGGTGTCGGTGACCGCCACGCCGGGCACGGCGCCGTCGGCCCCGGCGCGCACCGCGGCGACCACGGCGGCGAACAGCGCCGGCGACGCGAACGGGCGCGCCCCGTCGTGGACGCAGACGATCTCGGCCTCGGCGGGCACCGCTGCGAGGCCGGCCCGGACCGACTCGCTGCGGGTGGCACCGCCGGCCACGACGCGCACGTCGCCATCGGACCGGACGGCCACCTCGTCGGCGGGGACGACGAGCACCACCCCGTCGCCCGCCCGGATCGCCGACTCGAGCGCCCACGCCACGAGCTCGCGCCCGCCGACGGGCACGAACTGCTTGCGCACCCCGGCGCGCGAGCCCGACCCGGCGGCGACCACCACCGTCCACACGGCTCCGGGCGCGTCGGCTCGCTCGATCGGGGGCATCGCGGCGAGGGTACCGGCCGACCCCGGCTCTCGCGCGCGTGGACTGCTGTGACGGTCACAGGCACGAGTAACGTCTCGCCATGGCGTACGAGGACGAACTCGCGAGCACCGACTTCTTCCACGGCGTCGATGCCGTCCGGCTCGGCGGGCTCACGGCGGCCGGCGAACTGCGCTCCCTCGTGCGCGGCGACGTGCTGTTCTCCGAGGACGACGACGCCGATGCCCTCTACCTGGTCCTGTCCGGTCGGCTGGCGATCGCCAACCGCTCGATCGACGGCCGGGAAAGCGTGGTCGCGCTGATGGAGGCCGGCGACCTGTTCGGCGACATGGGTCTGCTCGACGGCCTTCCCCGCTCGGCCGAGGCCCGGGCGCTCGAGTCGTCCCGAGTCCTCGCCCTCCCCTACGGCCCGGTGCGGTCCCTGTTCGATGACGACCCGTCGCTGCTGTGGAACGTGGTCCGGGTGCTGTCGAACCGCTTGCGCAACACCGACGAAGCCCTCGCCGACTCGGTGTTCCTCGACGTCACCGGACGCACCGCCAAGCGACTGCTCGAGATCGCCGAAGGGGCCGACGAGTTCCTCCTGCCGGTCACCCAGGAAGAGCTCGCGGGCATGGTCGGAGCGTCGCGCGAGCGGGTGAACAAGGCGATCGCCAGCTTCATCCGGCTCGGCTGGGTAGAGCAGCAGGACCGCCGCTACCGGATCATCAAGCGGACGGAGCTGGAGCGGCGCAGCCGCTGACGGCCTGGCTGCGGATGGCTCGGTGCACGCGGGCCCAGACGTCGGCCGCATCCGCAGGCCGGTGCGTCGGCCGGGACGGATCGTGGACGAAACCGTGCTCGCCCGAGGGGTACCGCACCACCTCGACATCGGCGAGGGCGGCGAGCGCCGCGACGTCGGACGCCGGGGTGAACGGGTCACGACCGCCGACGACGGCGAGCACGGGCGCCCGGCCGGGCTGGTCGAGCGCGTCGAGCGGTTCACCCCGATCAACCGCCCGCCACGCCGGCGGCACGCGGATCATCCCGTAGCAGGACACGGCCAACGAAAAGCAGCCGAGGGCCGCCGCCTTGAGCGCCTCCATGCCGCCCATGCAGAACCCGAGCACGGCGACCGGGCCGGCACCGCCCACGAGCGCGGCGGCGGCCCGCAGGTCGTCGGCGATCGCCCGGTCGGGCCGCATCGCCGCGACCCGGGCCTCGAGTTCGGCCGGGAGGGCCGGGCCGGGGAACGGCTCGACCACGGCAACCTCGGCGCGGAGCTCGCGGGCGAGACGGGCGGCGTGGTCGTCGAACAGCGGCCGCAGCCCCCAGATGTCGGGCACGACGACGAGGCCGAGGCGGGGGGCACCCGCACGGGCGAGCTCGACCGGGGTGCCGGTCGGCAGGGTGACGCGCACGGCGCGCAGGCTACCGACAGCCGTTACGGCGCTGAGCGCCAGCTGTTACGGCGCCGACGCGCGGGCGGGGGGAGCTCGATCGCCCAGGACAGCTCTTCGTCGCGGTCCTCCACGACGAGGCGAAGGGGGCGTTCGGCCGCAACGCGCTCCGCTTCGGCTCCGATCGCCGACCCGTCGGGATGCCACCGCCACCAGCGCAGCGCCGAGGTCGCGGCGTCGAGTTCGTCGGCCGGCAACGGCCAGTCCTCGCTCCTCCCGGCGAGCGCGGCGAGTACCTCCCACGCCAACTGCCGACCGAGCGCCGCGCCTCGGCGCGGCCGTCTCTCGGCACCGGCTGCACCGGATGCACCGGCGGCACCGATCCAGGCCAGCTCGGCGATCGCCGAGGCCCGTTCGAGCCGCTCGAGGCCGACGGTGGCGCCCGAGCCCGCCAGCGCCGCCACCGCGTCGGCCGCTCGCCCCTCGGTGGCCACCGCCCGGGCCGCGCCGGGTTCGCACCATCCTCCGGCGAGCGCGCGCACCGCCTCGACGAGGTACGGGTCGCCGATCTCCTCGCCCGGCCGCCCCAGGCGGGCCGGACGCACCGCGCCCGGCGGCGGGCCCACCGGCCGGGGCGCAAGCACCCCGTCGGGGCCGAAGCGGGCCAGCGCGTACGCCGGCTCCCAACCGCCGAGCAGCCGGGGCACCGGTCCCGACCCCGGAGACGGCTCGCCGCGCACCGCCCGCTCGTCGGCGACCGCGTCGAGCGCCGCGCCGGCGAGGTGCGCCCGCACGCCCGCCAGCGAGCAGCGAGCAGCGAGCACCTCGGCGAGCGGGAGCCCGCACGCGTGCGTCGGCCCGCGCAGCTCTCCTGCGGCCAGCTCGAGCGGGGCGGTCAGGACCCGGAGATACCGGGCCCGCTCGGGGTTCACACCATCGGCCAGGGGTAACGCCGGCCGGTCGGGTCGGCCGGGAACCGCGGGCGCTCCACCACCCGCGCGGCCCGCTGCAGCATGGCGTCCACCTCGTCGTCGTCGAGCAGGTCGGCCACGGCGGCAGGCACCTCGTCGAGCAACCCCGCCACCGCCGCCAGCAGCTCTGCGTCGACGCGCTCGCCGGCGAACTCCCAGATCACCGTGCGCAGCTTGAACTCCGCCGCGAAGCACAGCCCGTTGTCGATGGCCCACAGCCGGCCGTCGAGGCCGGCGAGCACATGACCGCCCTTGCGGTCGGTGTTGTTGGCGATCACGTCGAACAGGCAGATGGTCCGCAACACGTCGTGGGTGTCGGGTCGTTGCTCGTGCAACGTGAAGTAGTGTTGCTCGAAGTCGGCAGGGACGAACAGCTGCAACGAGCCCTCGCCGAACGGCGCCTCGGACCGCACGACCGTCGGCGGCACGACGTCCCAGCCGAGCGCAGCGGACAGCTCGTAGGCCGCAACCTCCCGCCGGTAGAGGCCGGTGGGGAAATCCCACAGCGGCCGCTCCCCGCGCAGCGGCTTGTACACCGCCCGGGCCACCGGCTCGCCCGCTACCGAGAGCGTCGTGAGGAACGTGCCGTTCGACGACCACGGCATGCGGCCCTCGACGGTGAGCTCCGCGGTGTGAAGGACCTCGAGCACGTTCTCGGGCGGCTCGGCCGGCACCGGGGTCAGTTCATCCGTGGACACGGGTGCCCGTCCGGATCCATCGGCCGCCCGCAGAACCGGCACGCCGGCCGGCCGGCGGCCACCACCGCCTCGGCGTGCTCGCAGAACGCCGCCACCAACCCGCGCCCGATCCGCATCCGGACCGTCCGGGGCTCGACCCCTTCGATCGGTTCGCCCTCGTCGTCGGTGGGCACGAGCTCTTCGAGCTGCACCAGGAACCGGTCGCGGTCGGTCTCGTACGCCACCCCGATCGACCCGAGGGTGAACACCGACTCGACCGGGCCGCGCAACTCCAACGCGGACGGCAGCGGCCGGTCCGGCGGCGCCGGCAGGTCGTGCAACGCCCGGGCGAGATACGCCCCGAGCGCCTGCACCTGCTGCTTCTCGGCCTTCACCGAGATCACCCGGCCGTCCACCCGGGCTTGCAGGTAGAAGGTGCGCTGCCCGGGCCGGCCTTCGGTGCCGGTGGTGAACGCGTCGACGTCGCCGAGATCGTGCTCGTCGCTCATCGCCGGTGGCCCCTCGCCCCTGCGCTCATCGTGTCCGCGCCCATCGTGTCTGCGCCCATCGTCTCAGGAGGGACGCAGCTCCCGGAGCGAGCCTCCGGTGGAGTTGACGGTGAGCACGACGGGGCCGCCCGCGCCGTAGGCGATGGCGGTGATCGAACAGGTGGAGATCACGATGCGCTGGAACAGGTCGAGGTGGGTGCCCATGGCGTGAGCCACCGCGGCCTTGATCGGATCGGCGTGCGAGACCGCGACCACCACCCCGCCGGGATGGGCCGACCGCAGCCGCTCGAGCGCCCCGACGATGCGGGCCTGCATCTCGGCGAAGCTCTCGCCGCCGGGAAACCGGAATCCACTCGGGTATCGCTGGACCGTGGACCACTCGGGCAGCTTCATGAGCCCCTTGAGCTCCTGACCCGTCCACGCACCGAAGTCGGCCTCGAGCAGGCCCTTGTCCTTGACGACCTTGAGGCCGCGGGCCGCCGCGATCGGCGCCGCGGTCTCCTGGGCCCGCTCGAGCGGCGAGGCGTACACCGCGTCCACCCGTGCCAGCTCGGCGATCCGGGCCGCCGCAGCCTCGGCCTGCGCTTTGCCGGCGTCGGCGAGGTGCAAGCCGGGCGCCCGGCCGGGCAGCACCGTGCCCGTCGTCGACGTCTGGCCGTGGCGGACCAGGAGGACCAGGGTCGCAGCGGGGGGCTTCGGCTTCGCCGGCATCCCGACCGAACCTACCGTGGCCGGGTGGATTCCTTCGGCACCTTGGCGACCGACATCACGTCCTGTGGGGCCTGCCCCCGGTTGGTCGCCTGGCGGGAGGAGGTCGCTGCGACCCGCCGGGCGGCCTACGCCGAGCAGGTCTACTGGGGGCGGCCCGTGCCCGGCTTCGGCGACCCTTCGGCCCGGATCTGGGTGCTCGGCCTGGCCCCAGCGGCCCACGGCGCGAACCGGACCGGTCGGGTGTTCACCGGCGACCGCTCCGGCGACTGGTTGTTCCGGGCACTGCACCGCGCCGGGCTGGCCAATCAGCCGACCTCGGTCGGCATCGACGACGGGCTCACGCTCGATGGGGTGTGGGTGAGCGCCGCAGTGCGCTGCGCGCCGCCCGGCAACAAGCCGCTGCCCGCCGAGCGCGATGCGTGCCGAGGGTTCCTCGAGCGCGAGCGGCGGCTGCTCGAGGACGTCGCGGTCGTGGTGTGCCTCGGCGCGTTCGCGCTCGAGGCCGCCGCTGCGCTGTGGGGTGTGCGCCCCCGGCCCCGGTTCGGGCACCTCGCCGAGGCCCTCGTGCCCGACGGCCCGACCCTGCTGTGCTCGTTCCACCCCAGCCAGCAGAACACCTTCACCGGCCGGCTCACCGAGGCGATGTTCGACGCAGTGTTCCGGCGAGCCGTTGCGCTGGCCGGTCTGCAAACCTCGCGCCCATGAGCGAGTTGATCCTCGACGTCGACCTGCTGGCGTTCGAGCGGGGGGACGCCACCCAGCGCCGGGCCGTGGTGGACGGCGTGATGCGGTCGCTGCGGACCGGATTCGTCTACACGAGCCACGACCTGTCCGAGGGCCTGCTCGACACGGCCTACGGGATGCTGGAGGAGTTCTTCAGCCTGCCGGCGGACACCAAGGCCCGGTTCGTCGCCCCCGGCACCCACGGCCAGACGGGCTACACCGGGCTGCTGGTGGAGACCGCCGCGACGAGCGACGTGCCGGACTGGAAGGAGATGCTCAACTGGTCGCTGCCGGTGCCCGCCGGCCACCCGCTGCGCTCCCGGTACCCGCACCGCTACCCCGAACAGGTGCTGCCCGAGGCGGCGGTGCCGGGGATCACCGACACCCTGATGCGGTTCAACGCCGACCTGCTCGACGTGCAACGCCGGTTCCTGCGGATCATCGCGGTGGGCATCGGCTGCCACGAGTCGTTCTTCGACGGGATGCTCGGACACGGCGCCACGCTCGCCCGGGCCATCCACTACCCGCCGATCGCGCAGGCGCCGAGCGACCAGCACGTGTGGGCCGGCGCCCACGGCGACATCAACCTGATCACCGCGCTGCCCCGGGCCTCGGCGCCCGGGCTGCAGGTGCAGACCGAGGCCGGCTGGGTGGACGCGGTCGCACCCGACGGCCTGGCGATCATCAACACCGGCATCATGCTGGAGCACCTCACCAACGGGGTGATCCCCATCGGCGTGCACCGGGTCGTGGCCGCTCCCGGCCAGCAGGGCGATCGCTACTCGGTCGTGCAGTTCTGCCACCCGACACCCTGGACGATCCTCACCCCGGTCGCATCGTGCATCACCCCCGAACGGCCGCAACGGTTCCAAGCGATCAGCGCGGCGGACCGGCTCGACACCGTGCTGTGGGAGATCAACCTCGTCGAGGACGGCAAGCGGGTCGGTTCGTGACGGCCGCGGCCCCGGCGGCGATCCTGGCCGAGGGGTTGGCCCGCACCTACGGCGAGGTCCGAGCGGTCGACGGCATCGACCTGCACGTGGCCCCGGGCGAGATCTACGGGTTCCTCGGCCCCAACGGCGCCGGGAAGTCGACGACGGTGCGGATGCTCACCACCCTGGCCCGACCCTCGGGCGGGCGGGCCGTGGTGGCCGGACACGACGTGGCCACCGACCCCGACGGGGTGCGGTTGCGCATCGGGGTCGCCCTGCAGGAAGCCGCCCTCGACGCAAAGCAGACCGGCCGGGAGCTGCTCGACCTGCAGGGCCGGCTCTACGGCCTGAACCGGGCCGAGCGGGCGCAGCGCAGCGATGACCTCGCCCGACTCGTCGACCTCGGCACCGCCCTCGACCGGCGGGTGGGCACCTATTCGGGCGGCATGAAGCGGCGCCTCGACCTCGCGCTCGCGCTCGTGCACCACCCCGAGGTGCTGTTCCTCGACGAGCCGACCACCGGCCTGGACCCGGCGAGCCGGGCGATGGTGTGGGCCGAGGTGCGCCGGCTGAACGTGGAGCAGGGCATGACGATCTTCCTGACCACGCAGTACCTGGAGGAGGCCGACGAGCTGGCCCACCGGGTCGGGATCATCGCCGCCGGCCGCATCGTGGCCGAGGGCACCCCGGCGGCGTTGAAGCGCTCCATCGGGACCGACGTGATCGTGGCCCGGGTGCACGGCGACCTGGCCGCAGCACGTACCGCCGTCGCAGCGGTGCCGGGTGTGGAGCGGGTCGACATCCACGGCGGGGAGCTGACGGCATCGGTCGCCGACGGCGCGGCCGCGCTGTCGCCGGTCGCGGTGGCGCTCGCCGGGTGCGGTGTGCACGTCGCAGGGATCACGTTGCGAACCCCCACGCTCGACGACGTCTTCCTCGAGACGACCGGCAGCCACCTGGACGCGTCATGACCACCGCCCCGGCGCCGGTGCGCGCCCGCCATCCGGGGTTCGTCGCCGACCTGGCCACCGTGTCGCTGCGGGCCGTGCGGCTGACGTTGCGCGACCCCGAGGCGATCATCCCGGCGCTCGTGATCCCGCTGTTCTTCTTCGTGATCAACCTCGGGCAGCTCCAGAGCTTCACCGAGCAGGGCTTCCCGGGCCTGGACTTCAAGGCGTTCCAGCTGCCGGTGGCGATCATCTTCGCGGTCACGGGCGTGTCCCGAGCGGGCTCGCTGGTGATCGACATCCAGTCCGGCTACCTGGACCGCCTGCTCGTGACCCCGTTGCGTCGGCTCACGCTGCTGCTCGGGTTGATGGTCGCCGACCTGCTCCTCGTGATGGCGCTGTCGGTCGGTGTGGTGCTGATGGGGTTCGTGGTGGGGGTGGGGTTCGAGACCGGGATCGCCGGGGTCGCGCTGTTCGTGCTCCTCGGCGGGCTCTGGGGGTTGGCCTTCACCGGGTTCCCGTATGCGATCGCGCTCAAGACCGGGAGCCCGGCTGCGGTCAACTCGAGCTTCCTGCTGTTCTTCCCGTTCGCCTTCCTCACGTCGAGCTACGTGCCGACCGAGGCACTCACCGGCTGGCTGCGCGCGGTGGCCCGGTTCAACCCGTGCACCTACCTGCTCGAAGGCATGCGGTCACTCGTTTACGGCGGCTGGGATGCGGCGGCCCTCGCGAAGGCCCTGGCCGCGATCGCGGGGGTGGGGACCGTGTCGATGTCGCTTGCGCTCACCGCCCTGCGGGGGCGAGTCCGCCGAGCGTGAGCCGCCCCCGTCGAGGCCGGCCGCGCCGCTGGCGCCGCCCGGGGCGACGATCGGTTCGAATCGTTGTCGTTGCACGGTGCGCCCGTCGGGGGCGTGGATGGTGACGTTGCGATGGTCGTCGAGGGTGAGGTTCCAGCCGAGATCGTGGATCTGGTGGTGATGATGCGAGCAGACCGGCGCGAGGACCTCGAGATCGGTGGGCCCGTGACGGCCCCACGGGTCGGTGTGGTGGATGTGGCACAGGTCGAACCGGGTTGTGCACCCCGGCCAGACACAGCTGCGGTGCATCGCCCGTAACGCCCGCCGCTGCGGTTTGGTCGCCAACCGACGGGTACGTCCCGCGTCCAACGCGACACCATCCCCGCCGAGCACGACCGGCAAGACATCGGCCTCGCACCACAGCTTCCGGACGGTCGATACCGGTAACGGCACCCCGCTGGAGGTTTCGCACACCCCACCGATCCGCTCGACCCCGGCGGTCAAAGACTCGTAGTCGATCAACACCACCAACTCCGACCCCGGACCCGCACCACGGCTGGTCGTGCACAGCTCCACCAACGCATCCGCGGCCAACGCCGACTGGACCGGCCCACCCGACGGCGCCCGCCCCGACGAGGCCGGGTTGCCCTGATGAAACAACCGCTCCACCGTCGCCCCCAACGCCGCGAACACCCGCGCCCCGCGTTCGGGATCCAACTCGGCGTGCAAATGATGCATCCCATCCGCCGCCACCCAATGCCGCAAATGGGACCGGGCCCGCTGCGCCGCGAGCACGCTCGCCGCGTCGAGCTTCACCAACTCACGAACCTCGCGTTCCAACGACCGCTCCAACTGCTCCGGGGACGACGACGCCGCCTTCCCCGCCAACCACGACGCAGAGCCCAACAACTGCTCACGCACCGCCTCCAGCGCCTTCGCAACCACCCGCGCCACCGCACCCACATGCGCCACCCCGACGGTGCCGGCCTCCACCACCGCCGCCAGT
>JBJTVH010000001.1:0-36332 GCA_046081125.1 Acidimicrobiales bacterium | reverse complement strand
CGCCCACTACGCCGGGATCCCGGTGCGGTGGGTCACCGTGGCCGTCATGGCGATGTCGGGTGCGCTCGCCGGTCTTGGCGGCGCCATCGAGACCCAGGGGGTCATCGGTCGGTACGAACCCGGCTTCAACGCGTCGCTCGGCTTCGACGGGATCACCATCGCCCTGCTGGCCAAAGCGCATCCTCGCTCGGCGATCCCGGCGGCGTTCCTGGTCGCAATCCTGCGGGCCGGCTCGTCGAAGATGCAGGCCGACACTCGGGTGGAGCCCGAGATCATCGACGTGTTGCTCGCAGTGATCCTCCTGCTCGTGGCCGCCCCGATCGTGCTTCGGACCCTGCTGCGCATGCGCGGGGACCACCAGCAGGACGAGCTACGACTCACTGCCGGCTGGGGGTCGTGATGGCGGAAGCTGCGCCGGGAGGCCGGATGTCTCGTGCGGGGATCGTGAAACTCGTCGCGATGGCGGTCGTCGCACTGGCGGCGGTCTACTCCTACAACGGGATCGACGATGTCAAGACCACCTCGGTGTTGTCGGCGTCCGTTCGCTTCGCCACGCCACTGGTGCTCGGAGCGCTGTGCGGCATGCTGGGCGAACGGACCGGGGTGATCAACATCGGCATCGAGGGCCAGATGCTGACGGGCGCGTTCGTCGGATTCTTCACCGCCGTCGCGACGGGTTCGATCCTGCTCGGGGTGGTCGCTGCTGCGGCCTCCGGCGTCCTGCTGGGCGCCTTCCTCGCCGTGTGCGCGGTGTCGTGGCGGACCGACCAGATCATCGCCGGCACCGTCATCACGATCCTGGCCACGGGGCTCACGTCCTACCTGTACACGCCGGGCAAGGTCCTGCCGTCGTCCGTGCCGCCGTGGAAGATCCCGCTGCTCGGGGACCTGCCGCTCGTCGGACGGGTGCTGTTCGACCTCCCGCCGCTTCAGTACACCGCAGCGCTGGCCGCCGTCGCGTTGCACGTCCTGCTGTTTCGCACCCGCTGGGGGTTGCGGAGCCGGGCTGTCGGTGAGCATCCGTCGGCTGCCGACACCGTCGGGGTGAGCGTGTGGAAGCTTCGCTACCTCAACATCGCACTGGCCGGGGGTCTCGCTGGCCTGGCCGGCGCCCACCTGTCGATCGAGTCGGCGTCGACGTTCGAGCGAGGCATGTCCAACGGCCTGGGCTTCACGGCGCTCGCCATCATGATCTTCGGCTGGTGGAAGCCGTTCGGCGCGCTCGCCGGAGCGCTGTTCTTCGGGTTCTTGCTCGGGCTCACCAACCAGTTGCAGTTCGACAAGGTGATCGACATCCCGCCGCAGTTCGTCAGCATGCTGGCGCCCGCGCTCACGATCGCCGTGCTGGCGATCCTCGGCACGCGGGTCCGGCCACCGGCGGCCGCGGGCACGCCCTACACCAAGGAGTGACGGCGATGACCGTGGCCGACGACGCCGAGATCGTGCTCGAGGCGCTGCACCTGACAAAGCGGTTCCCCGGGGTCGTAGCCAACGACGACGTCACCGTCCGCCTCCGCAAAGGGGAGATCCTCGGGCTGTTGGGGGAGAACGGCGCCGGGAAATCGACCCTGGTCAAGATGCTCTTCGGTCTGTACCGGCCCGACGAGGGGGAGGTCCGGATCCGAGGCGAGGCCGTCCAGGTGCGCAACCCGGGTGACGCGATCCGGCGCGGTCTGGGGATGGTGCACCAGCACTTCCAACTCGTCCCGGTCATGACGGTCGCCGAGAACGTGGTGCTCGGCGCCGAACCGCGCCGCGGTCCGCTGCTCGACCTGCGGGCTGCCGGTCGGCGAGTTCGAGAGTTGTCAGAACGGTTCGGGCTTGCGGTCGACCCCGACGCCGTCGTGGAGGACTTGCCGGTCGGCACCCAGCAGCGCGTCGAGATCATCAAGGCGCTGTACCGGGACGCAGAGATTCTGATCCTGGACGAACCGACTGCCGTGCTCACCCCGCAGGAGACCGACGAGCTGCTCCAGATCATGCGAGACCTCGCTGCCCGTGGGGTATCGGTGGTGTTCATCACCCACAAACTCCGCGAGGTGATGGCGGTCGCCGACCGGGTCGTTGTGCTGCGGGGTGGCAAGGTGGCCGGGGAGACCACGCCGGCGCAGACCGACGAAGCCGGGCTCGCCAACTTGATGGTCGGTCGCACCGTCGTGCTGCACGTCGACAAAGCACCGGCCGCACCCGGGGAGGTCGTGCTCGACGTCGAGGGGCTGGTCGTGCGGGACGATCGTGGCCAGGAGGCGGTGCGGGGCGTCTCCCTGCAGCTGCGTTCGGGTGAGATCCTCGGTGTCGCCGGCGTCGAAGGCAACGGCCAGCGCGAACTCGTCGAGGCGCTGTGCGGGATGCGTGCGAAGGCAGCGGGAACGGTGCGCATCGGCGGTGCGGACGCCACGCATGGCTCACCCCACGAGGTCCACGCCCTCGGCGTGTCGCACGTCCCGGAGGACCGGGAAAAGGACGGGTTCGTCGCCGCCTACTCCGTGGCCGACAACCTGGTGCTGAACCGTTTCGACGAGCGACCGTTCGCCCGGCGGGGCATCCGGCGCCTCGACGCCGTCGAGACCGAAGCCACCGCGCTGGTGGAACGGTTCGACATCCGTACCCCGTCGGTCTCGACGCCCATGTCGAGCCTGTCGGGTGGCAACAAGCAGAAAGCGATCGTGGCGCGCGAGCTCGCACAGGCGCCGGTGCTCCTCGTGGCTTCGCAGCCGACCCGCGGGGTCGATGTCGGCTCGATCGAGTTCATTCACAACCAGATCGTCGTGGCCCGAGACGCCGGGGCCGCGGTGTTGTTGGTCTCGGCCGAACTCGACGAGGTGATGGGCCTCGCCGACCGGATTGCCGTGCTCTACGCCGGTCGGGTGGTGGAGGTGGTCGACGCTGCCGAGGCGTCGCGCGAGCGACTCGGGTTGCTCATGGCCGGCGCCGTGACTGGGGCGGTGACCGGGGCGACGAGGTGAGCGACACGGTCGACTGGGTTCGGTTGCGGGAAGCCGCACGGTCCGTGGCCGCTCACGCCTACGCCCCGTACAGCGGGTTCTGCGTCGGGGCAGCGGGTCTGGCCGACGACGGGCGAATGGTGACCGGGTGCAACGTGGAGAACGCGAGCTACGGCCTCACCACGTGCGCGGAGAACGGGCTCGTGTCTGCGCTCGTTTCGTCTGGCGGGGGTCGCCTGGTCGCAGTGGCCGTGCGGGTGGCCGACGGGCATCCGGTGATGCCCTGTGGTCGGTGCCGGCAGGTGCTGTGGGAACACGGCGGGGCGGACTGCCTGGTCGATGGCGACGGCACCGTGCGGCCCTTGGAGCAGTTGCTGCCGGGAGCGTTCGATCGAAGCCGGCTGGACGGTTGATTGGCGGCGCCGGTGGGCGACCGCAGCGATCCGTCCGATCGTGGCCAGGACGACGGCGACGGTGACGGCCGTGGCGACCCCCCGTACCGGGACGTGCCGCACGTCGGTACCGGCCTGGAACAGGTGGATCGTGGCCGAGGCCCACGCAAGTGCGGAGGCCTGATGCACCAGGCGCCAGGCGCGTCTCGAGAGGCGCCGACGGGCGAGGGAGGTGACCTCAACGGCGATGAGCGCCCACAGGGCGACGACACCGAACGCAACGGCTGCCGGCCGCCAGGGAGAAGCTCCCGGTACGACGAAGGCTAGGAGGGGGAACTCGACGAACTCGTCGAGCGCGAGCGCCACGAGGTGCGCAGCGACGAGCAGACAACCGGCCCCGCCGAGGAACCGGTGCAGGTCGGTCTTCCAGGCGCTGCCGGGCCGAGCCGGCAGCCGCCCGGTGATCGACAGCCCGACGAGTATCGACGCACTCAGCGCTGCCCAGGCGACCAGTCCGGTGCCTCGGGCGACGTACCACGGCCAGGGCCCGCTCATGCGGCCTCCGCCGGCAGGTGTGCCGCCAGGCCCGGGCTGTCGTGTCGCCTGCCCGCTGCGTCGTAGCCGAACCCTACGGCCTGCAGCAACGCAAGGTCCTCGAGCGCAGCGATGGGTCCGACCTCGGCGCTCGCAACGAGCACGTGGGTGGCGCAGACCTCGGCCCACGCGCCAGTGCCTGCATGCACCGTTACCTGGACCAACGAGGGCCGTACCGGCGCACCTGTCCGGGGATCGACGATGTGGTGGACCGGTCCCGTGGTGGTCTGCCAGCGGCGCCGCCCGATCGCCGAGGTGGCGACACCGCCGCCGAGCACAGCGATCGTCGTGGAGGGCGCACCGCCTACCGGGTGGTCGTCGACGAGCACCGGCACGGAGGTGGGGTTCGCGTTGCGGTACGCGAGGTCGCCGCCGACGCACACCCACGCCGACATGACGCCGCCGTGGGCGAGCGCAGCATCCACCGCTCGATCAGCTGCGGCCCCCTTGCCGATCCCACCGAGATCGAGATGGATGCTGTGGTCGATCGCAAGGGTCCCTGCGATCGGATCGACCCGGACACCCGGGTACCCGTCGTTGGCCGGGGCGGGGCGGACCACGGCGTGGATCGGGCCCCGACTGCGGACGGTCGCGAGGTCGTCGTCGTAGCCGAGGTCGATCAGGCAGCGTCCGACGAGTGGATCGAAGCGGCCGCCGGTCGCCACACGGGCGGCGAGCGCAAGGGATACCACGTCGAGAAGTGGGCGTGGGACCTGGACCGGCCGACCCCCGGCGTGGGCGCGCAGGAGGTTCGAGTCGGGGTCGAACCGGGTCCAGGACGCATCCAGGGAGCGGACGGTACGCCGGATGGTCGCCAGGGCCCGCCGAGCAACGGTGGGGTTTGCGGCCGTCACCACCGCTTCGGTGCTCGAGCCCATGGCCGGGAATCGGAGATGGCGGGTGACGGTCATGACGGTGCGGTGGTCGGTCGAGGGGTGGTGGTTCGAGGCGGAGCGGTCGTGGCTGGTGGCGCAGTGGTCGGCGGTGGAGGTGCAGAGTTCGGCGGTGGAGGTGCAGTGGTCGGCGGTGGAGGCGGTGTGGTCGGCTGAGGCGGTGCGAGCGTCGAGCTCGGGGCCACCGGCGCGGTGGGGCGCGGCGGCGGGGTCGGTGCCGCAGTGGGGGTTGGGGTCGTCGTCGTGGTCACCGAGTCGGGCCCCGGAGTCGGCGGCGCGGAGGTCGGCGGCGCTGAGGTCGGCGGCGCGGGCGCCGGAGGCGCCACCGACGCCACGGTCGTCGCATCGACTCGCGACCCGGTGGGCGGGCTGGTCGGTTCGTTCGTCGGGGCACCCGGTGCCGTGGCGACGGGTGCCGTCCCGGCCGGCGTGCCCACCGGCGCAGGCGGGGACGCCGAAGCTGCCGGGTCGAAGTGGGCGATCGTCGCGGTGGCGGCAACGGTGCTCGCAAGGGCGACCGCACCGCTGATCCGGCGCGCTCGTCGGGCGGGCCGCGGGCGAGGCGTGTGTGCACGCTGCATGCTCGGCGGGTTTTCCATCGCGCTCCTCGTGGTGGCAGGGCCGGGGAGTAGTTCGAACGGCTCCCCTCATCTCACTCTCAGTGATACCAGTTACTCGTAGCGTTCGATCAGGTATCCCTCAACCTGGTGCACACGGCGGCCGGATTCCCGGATAGTCCTCGCCATGCCCGTCAGCACGAGTGACGCTGCACACCTGCTTCGGAGGGCCGGATTCACCGCCTCGCGGGCCCAGGTCGTCGCGGCGTCCGCCCTTTCGCTCCCGGACCTCGTCGAGCAGGTCCTCACCACCCCACTCGCCCCGGTGCTGCCCGACGACCCGGCCTGGGTGACCACGCCCCCGCCGTCCACTCACGGTTGGGTACCTGAAGCCCAGCGCTGGTGGCTGAATCGGATAGTCGCGTCGACGACGCCGCTCGCCGAGCGGATGACCTGGTTCTGGCACGGACACTTCGCCACCGAGGTCGGCAAGGTCTACGACCGGTTCTGGCACCTGCGGATGCTGCGGCTCTTCTACGACCAGGGCTTCGGGAGCTTCCGCGACCTGTGCAAAGCCGTGAGCGTCGAACCCCTGATGCTGGTGTACCTCGACAACAACCTCAATGTGAAGGGCAAGCCGAACGAGAACTTTGCCCGCGAGTTGTTCGAGTTGTTCATGCTCGGCGTCGATCAGTACAGCCAGGCCGACGTGGCCGAGTCGGCCCGGGCCTGGACCGGGCACACCGTCGTCGGAACCGCGTACCAGTTCGTCGCCGCCAAGCACGACCCTGCGCCCAAGACGATCTTCGGCACGACGGCGACGTTCAACGGGCCGGCGGTCATCGACCTCGTGTGCGACCACCCGACCAAGCGGATGTCGATGGCCCGCCACCTGGCCGGCAAGCTCTGGCGGTACTTCGCCGGTACGGTCCCGACTCCGGCGGTCCTCACGGCCCTCGCGCAGGCGTTCCTCGACGGTGGGCTCGAGGTGCGGGCGCTGTTGCGGGCACTGTTCAACCGGCCCGAGTTCTACCTGCCGACCGTCAAGGCGGGGCTCCTGCGCAGCCCGGTCGACTTCGTCGTGGCCTCGTTCCGTCATTCGGGCCTGGACATGGCCGGGCTCTCGCCCCTTCCTCGGCTCGGACCGATGGGTCAGGTCCCGTTCTCGCCGCCCGATGTGTCGGGCTGGGGCGCCAACGAGTACTGGCTGGCCACGAACTTCGTGGCGGAACGGATGGCCTGGGCCGGTCAGGTTGCCCGCCGGATGCGGACCGTGAACTCGTTCCCCTTCTCGCCGAACGGCAAGACGGTACCTGCCGCAGTAGCCGAAGCCCTCGAAGCATTCGGCGTGCTCGAACCCTCCGACCGGACCGTCGCCGAGTTGTCGGTCTGGCTGGCAGATGCACGTCAACACGGGTGGGACCAGGCCCGCGGCCTGGCCTACCTCATCCTGGTCAGCCCCGAGTTCCAGCAAGCCTGAAAGAGCGCGAGATGTCCTCAGATCCCGAGTTCCCCGAGATCCTCCGGGCGCTGTCGGTGCCCGAACCGCCCACCCGTGCGACCCTGTCCCGCCGCCGGTTCCTGGCCGGTACCGCCCTGGGTGCCGCCGGACTGCTGGCCGCCCCGGCCCTCCTGCGCTCAAGCGAGGAGCGTGAGGCGTGGGCGGCGCCGCCCATCGGACCGACCGACGGGATCCTGGTGCTGGTGATGCTCGCCGGTGGCAACGACGTGCTCAACACCGTCGTCAAGGTCGACGACCCCACGTACGTCACCGCCCGCCCGACGATCGCGTTGAAGGCCGAGGAGGTCCACCCGCTCTCCGGCGGTCTCGGCCTCCACCCGAGCCTGACCTTCCTGGCTGGTGAATTCGCGGCCGAGCGGCTGGCCATCGTGCCGGCGGCCGGCTACACGCCGCCCAATCTGAGCCATTTCAGCTCGACCAAGCTGTGGTTCACGGGCACGGGATCGGAGACGGGCACGACCGGCTGGCTCGGTCGATGGCTCGACGGTCTGCCCGGCAACGACGACGTTTTCCGGGCGGTGACGATGGGATCCACGATCCCACTCTCGCTGATCGGCGCTCAGCGCCGAGCGACCGGGCTCGGGCTGAGTGCCCTCGACCGCGGCCTCGGCGCCGACGCGCAGGCGCTCGCCTCCTACGTAACGGTCGGCCGCTTCGCCCTGGGCCGGACCGCCGGTCTCACCTCCGCCGTGACCAAAGCCTTCAAGTCGGTGAACGAAGTGACCACGGCGAGCGATCCGCTGTACGCCGCGCCCACCACCGGCAGCTCGATTAACCGGCAGCTCACCATCGCGGCGCGCCTGCTCAACGCCGACCTCGGTGTGCGCGTGGTCAACACGATGTACGGGGGATTCGACACGCACGTCAACCAGTTCGCCGATCACGGTGCTCGGCTGAAGGAACTCGACGACGCGCTGGCCGGGTTCTTCCAGCTGTTGCATCCGCGGTGGCACGACCGGGTCACGGTGGCGGTGTTCTCGGAGTTCGGTCGGACTGTGGGGGAGAACGGATCATTCGGCACCGACCATGGCGCTGCGGGGGCCATGTTCGTGCTCGGCCGCAACGTGGACGGTGGCGTGTACGGCGCGCACCCGCTCGACACCGGCCGCGACGCGAACGGCCGCATGAACAGGGACGTCGACTTCCGCTCGGTGTGGTCGAACGTCCTCGAGCGCTGGTTGGCCGCCGACGCCCAAGCAGTGCTCGGGGCCCGGTATCCGGCAGTGGAGCTGTTCAAACGTGGACCGGGCACCTCGGAACCGGTGCGCATGCGACCGGCTTTCGAATCGACCACACCCATCCGGGTGCACGACTCACGCGACGGTGCCGGTCCGTTGGCACCCGGCGAGTCCCGGGTGCTGACCCTGGCCGGGGCCCGTGGGGTCCCGGCCGGCGTGACCGCCGTGTCGCTGAACGTCACCGTCGCCACCGCGACCGCTCCCGGGCATCTCACGGTGTATCCCGGCGGGCGCGAGCGGCCGGCGACGTCCAACCTGAACTTCCGGCCCGGGGCCGTCGTGCCGAACGCGGTGATCCTGCCGGTCGGCCCGGCCGGAGATGTCGTGCTCGGCAACTCGGACGGTGCGACCGACGTCGTGGTCGACGTGCTCGGGTGGTTCGTACCGGAACCGGTTCGTCCCGAGGCGGTGGGGTTCGCGCCCGTGACCCCCGCCCGGGTCTGCGATTCGCGCGACGGCGTCGGGCTGCGCCGGGCGCTCGGGCCGCGCGAGTCGGCCGCGCTGCGGGTCGCCGGGACCGCCGGCGTGCCCGCAGGGGCCGACTCGGTCGTGCTGAACGTGACCGTCACGGACACGACCGCTCCGGGGTTCCTCACGGTGTGGGATGCCGGCTCTCCGCGCCCGCTGGCATCGAGCCTCAACTGGCAGCGGGGCGACACGGTCCCGAATCTCGTGATCGCTCCCGTGGGTACCGACGGGGAGATCCTGATCTACAACTCCGCCGGAAACACCCAGGTCGTGGTCGACGTGTTCGGCTACTTCGCCCAAGGTTGTACGGCGACGTTCACCGTCGCCGGACCCCGGCGGATCGCCGACACTCGGGTCGGTCTCGGTCTGCGGGGCGGTCGGGTCGGTGCCGGCGATGTCGTGGACCTGCCGATCGCCGGGTTGGGCGGCGTCCCGGCGGCGGCGGCCAACGCCGTGGTGATGAATGTGACCGCCGTCGACCCGACTGCGGCGTCGTTCGTGACCGCCTGGCCGGCGGGGTCGCGTCGACCGTGGGTCTCCAACCTCAACCTCGTTCCGGGTCGCACATCGGCCAATCTGGTCGTCGTTGCGCTCTCGGATTCGGGATCGGTGTCTCTGCTCAACAGCGCCGGGTCCACGGACCTCGTGATCGACCTCCTGGGCTGGTTCGGCCAGGCACCCGGGTGAGCGCCCGGTTCGACGGCAGCGTGCGTTACGGATAGGAAGGTGCCGATGAGTGGACCGGATCCTGCCGTTGCGGCCTGGTTAGCCGATCTCTCGCAGCGCTTGGGGGTCGACGCCCCGACGCCCGAAGAGATCGATGCGGTGCTCGCCCTCGCCGCAGTGGCGGCCCGGGGATCGGCGCGCCAGGCGGCGCCGGTCGCCTGCTGGCTGGCGGCCCGGGCGGGGGTCGGCCTCGAGGATGCGTTGGAGTTCGCTCGTTCGATCCCGCCCCGAGCTGCAGGCTGAACCGATGTCTCAGGCGGCCAGCCCGCCGAGGCGGATCTCCGAAATGGGCGTGTAATCGAGTTCCGGATCTGCGGTGGTAGCCACCACCTCGACGGTGATCGTCTTCGTGACGACGTCGACGGCGATCGATTGGATTGCTGGTCGATCCTCGAAGCTCTGACGGATCGCAGCGCCGCCATCGAAGATCCAGCGAACCTGGGTGACACGGCGCATCTGCACGAAACGATCGACCTTCGTGCAGGGATCGACCCGGGCATACCCGGGGAGCAGTCCGACCTGGAGCAGTCGCGTCGGCCGTTCGAGCGTGACTTGGACCCGCTGGCCGATCCCATCGCCGGGGACGCGCCACGCCGTCGTCGGGTCGCCGTCGACGACGAGCGCCGGTTCGTAGCTCACCGGGCGATTGCATCCCGTCACCGCCGGCGGGGCGGTCGCACTCGCAATCGCAGCGACGGCCTTGACCGGTTGCGGCTCGGCGGCCGGTGCCGTAGCGCTCGTCACGGGAGCACCACCGCCGGCACCGTCGTTCGCGTTCGGGGTCGGCTCGGGCGCGACCGGCGTCGGATCGAGCCGATCTCGCTTTGGTTCGTCGGGGATTACCCGGCGGGCGTCTTCGACGCGTCCTTGATCCTCCGCCGCAGCCCAGAGCCGCCCAGCCGCGAGAACGGTCGAGGTGAGCAGGGCCGCCGTCAGCGCGACTCGCACCAGGGTCCGTATCGGCAGCGGCCGCGTCCGGGCGCCGCAGCGCCCGCAGCGCCGATCCGCCGACGTCAGCGGCCCACGGCAGTGGATGCAGTACATCTCAGCGGCATCGTCGCGCAGCGCAGCAGTTCCTTGGCGTCGAGCCGGCTCAGGCGAGCGCCTCGGGGAGCGGGGCGGCGTGCACGATTGCCAACTGCCGCGTCGCCCGGGTGAGTGCGACGTACAGCGCCCGGAGCCCTTGTGGCTCGTCAGCGACGATGCGTGCCGGCTCGACGACGACCACGCCGTCGAGTTCGAGACCCTTCACGAGCCCGACCGGCACCACGGTGACCGTCTGCTCGAGCCCGGAGCGCGTGGCCATCCCGTGATCGATCCCTGCTGCGGTCAGCGCCCTGGAGATCACCGGGACGAGCCCGGCCGGCGTGAGCACGCCGACGGTGCCGTCGCCGAGATCGTCGAGCAGCACCCGGACGGCGGCCGCAACGTCGGCGCCGAGGTCACCGCCCGGCGCGACTCGATGGAAGCTCGGTGGCCGGTCGCCTTCGCGGACCGCCCGAGGCGCAGCCAGGCGGGGCGCTGCGACGCGCAGCACCCGGGCGGCGAGTGCCATGGCGGTCCCGGGGATGCGATAGCCGACGGTCAGTTCGGCGATCCGTGGGGCACGGCGGTCGGGAAGATGCGCAAGGACGTCGTCCCAATCGGCCGGGGCGTGCGCGCCGGTGGCCTGGGCGATGTCGCCGACCACGGTCATGGAGCCGTTGAGCGATCGGCGAGCGGCCATACGCAGTTCCATCGGGGTGAGGTCCTGCACCTCGTCGATCACGATGTGGCCGTAGGTCCGGATCTCGTCCTCCTCGGGGAGGCGGCCACGGCGGTCCGGCTTGGGACCGAGCAGCGCGCGGGCCTCGTCGAGCAGCGCCGCATCGCTCGCGGTCCACACCACGTCGCCGAGATGGTCGTGTCGCTGGCGGTACAGCGAAAGGTACTCGGCCTCGGTGAGCCATCGGGAGGCCGCCAGCTTCAGCAGGGCCCGCGAACCGAACAGGTCGTGGAGCAGTTGGGGTGGGGTGAGCACCGGCCACATCCGCTCGAGGGTCGTGCGGACCTCGTCGGTGTGCCGGGTGCGATCCCGCACGACATCGGGCTCGACGTCCTCGCGGGCCGATGCGGCCAGAGCGGCGAACACCTCCTGCTCGACGTATCGCCGGGCGGCGTTGTGACGGCGGAACCGCCGCTTCGCAGCGAGCACGATCCGTTCGGACTCGGCGGCTCGCAGCCGGAGGTAGGCCGTGCCGAACGGAACCAGGACGTCCTCGCGAACCGGACGTTGGCGGTCGCGCACCGCCTTGCCGATCACCTCGGACATCCGCCCGTCGCCCTTTACCCATGCGACCCGGGCATCGTCGCGGCCGCCGAAGCGAACGTCGGGTACGAGGTCGGTCAGCACGACCTGCTCGACCCCGGACTCGCCGAGGGAAGGCAGGACTCGCTCGATGTAGCGCAGGAACAGCCGGTTGGGGCCGATCACGAGCACGCCCTGGTCCTCGAGCGGGAAGCGATACGTGTACAGCAGGTAGGCCGCCCGGTGGAGGGCGACGACGGTCTTGCCGGTGCCCGGACCACCTTGGACGACCAGCACGCCGGCTTGGGGGGAACGGATGATCTCGTCCTGCTCGGCCTGGATGGTGGCGACGATGTCGCCGAGCTGGCCGGTGCGCCCTCGTTCGAGCGCTGCGAGCAGGGTCGACCACCCCCGAATTCCCTCGGGCGCATCGGCTCCGATCCCGAGGTGGCCCTCGCCGAACAACTCGTCCTCGATGCCGACGATGCGACGCTCGGTCGACGCGAAGTGGCGGCGCCGGACCAGGCCCATCGGCTGGCGGCCGGTGGCCCGGTAGAACGGTTCGGCGACCGGCGCCCGCCAGTCGACCACGACGGGCTCCCGGTGCTCGTCGGACACGGCCAGGCGACCGATGTGGAAGCTCTCCACGGTGCCGTCGGCGTCGGTGCGGTCGATCCGGCCGAACACCAGGGCGTGCCGGTGCAGGTCGAGTTGGGTGAGGCGGGTGGAGATCGCCTCCTCGATCACCTCGGCCTCGTACCGGGCCTGGTGGGTGCCGCCGCTGCCGACCTCGGTGAGCGCCCGCATCCGCCACGCCTCGGCGCGGTCACGCTCGAGACACGCGTAGGCCCGGTCGAGGTGGGCTTGTTCGGCGGCGAGGTCCGGGTGATGCTGCATCGTGCGGTTGGCGTTTCGGGAAGGGATTGCAACCCTATCGGCCGACCGCGGGTGACGTGAAGGTCCACCCGTTGGCGGCAGCCGTCAGCGGCCGAATGCGGCGAGTCGTTCGGCCATGTCCTCGGGGACCCCGTGCGGATTGCGTCGCTCGTTGGCCAGCGCCTCGGGGCGCGGCAGCCGGGCACTGTCGGCGTAAAGGCGCTTGTAGATGCGGTTCGAGCCCCGGGACGCTGCGACGATCTCGGCGCACAGCGAGGCGATCGTGGCGTCGAGCGCCTCGTCGGCCACGCAATGGTCGACCAAGCCGATGGCCGCCGCCGTCTCACCGTCGATCCGGCGGGCGGTGAAGGAGAGCTCCTTGGCTCGGCTGCGCCCGACGCGTTCGGGCAGGCGCACCGACAACCCCCAGACCGGGACCAGTCCCCACTGGCCGTGGGTGTCGCCCAGTCGGGCCGACACCGAGGCGACGAGAAGGTCGCAACCGAGCGCGAGTTCGAGCCCGCCGGTGTAGCAGTGCCCCTGGATACGGGCGATGGTCGGCACGGGCAGGGCCTCGAGGGCGTCGATCGTGTCTGCCTGGTAGGTCGGTGTCGGCGCCCGCTCGCCGGCCGAGATGGCGGCCAGGTCGTTCCCGGCGCAGAACGCCCGGCCTGACCCAGTGAGCACCACGACGCGCACCGAGCCATCGGTGGCGATGGCGTCGAGATGGGTGCGCAGCTCGACGAACGACGCCGGCGTGAGGGCGTTCAGCTTCTCCGGACGGTTCAGGGTGAGCGTGCACACGCCGCCGTCGTCGTGGCGCAGGACCAGGGTCATGACCGCACGCTAGACCGGCCGGCCGCCGGCGATGCCTAGATCTCGATCGTTGTCCCGACCTCGAACACCTGGCGAGCCGGGAGGCTGAAGAACCGTGCAGCGCTTGCGGCCGTGCGGTTCTGGAGCACGAAGAGCTGTTCCCGCAGGGGGTTCATGTGGTGCACCGGAGCCGTCACCACCGTCTCCCTGCCGAGGAAGTACGTGATCGTGGACGGGTCGATCGGCTGTCCGCCGAGTGCGAGCCGACCAAGTTCGGTCGGGACGTCCGGCGTATCCATGAAGCCGAACGTCAGCAGGACCTGCCAGATGCCCGGTCCGACGCGATGGAACTCGGCCCGCTCCGGCACGGGCACCGAGGGCCGGTCGGCCGTGTCGATCGACAGCAGCAGGACCCGCTCGTGCAGGACCCGGTTGTGCTGCAGGTTGGCGAGCAGTGCCGGCGGCACCGCGCCGGCGTCCTTGAACAGGAACGCCGCCGTGCCCGGCACCCGCTCCCACAACTCGTCGGGGAGCGCCTCGATGAACGGTTCGATGAGCGTCTGGCCCCGCTTGATCTCCGAAGCGACGATCCGACGGCCGGTGCGCCAGGTGGTCATCAACGTGAACTGCACCACGCCGACACCCAGCGCGAACCACCCGCCGTGCGGGATCTTGACGACCTGCGCGACCAGGAAGGCCAGGTCTATGCCGAGCAACGGGAGGCCGACCGCGAGCACTCGCCAGCGCGGCCACGACCATCGGTGCGTCGCCACCCCCATGTAGAGCAGCGTGGTGATCGCCATCGTGCCGGTGACCGCGATGCCGTAGGCGGCAGCCAGCGAGCTCGACGTCTGGAACCCGATTACCAGCCCGATGCAGGAGACCATGAGGATCCAGTTGACGATCGGCACGTAGACCTGGCCCCTCTGATGTGCCGAGGTCTGCACGACCTTGACCCGGGGGAGGTAGTCGAGCCGCATCGCCTGCGTGGTCAGCGAGAACGCCCCCGAGATGAGCGCCTGGGATGCGATGACCGTCGCCGTCGTTGCGAGAACCACCAGCGGCCAGATCGCCCAGCTCGGCGCCATCAGGAAGAAGGGGCTCTCGATCGCTTCGGGGTGGTTGGCGAGCAGTGCGCCCTGCCCCAGGTAGTTGAGCATCAGGGCCGGGAACACGAGGGTGAACCAGCCGAGCTTGATCGGTCGGCGTCCGAAGTGGCCCATGTCGGCGTAGAGCGCCTCCCCGCCGGTCACGACGAGGAACACCGAGCCGAGCGCCCACAGCGCGCCCCAGTGATATTCGGTGAAGAAGTCGATCGCCCGCAGCGGGTTGAGGGCGACGAGCACCCCGGGGTTGGCCACGATCTGCTTGAGGCCGAGCACACCGAGGACGGCGAACCAGACCAGCATGATCGGCCCGAACACGCGGCCGATGCCGCCGGTGCCGCGCCGCTGGATCACGAACAACGCCGCCAGGATCACGATGGCGATCTCGATCACCACCGAGCGGAAGGCCTCGGTGGCCACGTTGAGGCCCTCGACTGCGCTCAGTACGGAGATCGCCGGGGTGATCATGCCGTCGCCGTAAAGCAACGCCGTGCCGAAGATCCCCAGTGCCGTGAGCACGACCGTCGTGCGCCCGGCCGCCGAGCGCTGGAGCAGCGAGGTGAGCGCAAGGATCCCGCCCTCGCCTTTGTTGTCGGCCCGCATCACGAGCGCCAGGTACTTGATGGAGATGACGACGATCAACGCCCACACGGCGAGCGACGACGCACCGATGGCGCCCTGCTCGGTCACCTCGAGGTTGTGGCCCTCGAACGCCTCCCGGAACGCATAGAGGGGGCTCGTACCGATGTCGCCGTAGACGATGCCGAGCGCTCCGAGCGCCAGCCCGACGACGGCAAACCGAGCGGGTGCCGAGCGATGGTCGGCCGCCGGGGCAGTGGTCACGGAGCGCGAAGGCTACCCACCTCGGGGTGCCGTGGCCCGCTTCGCACCGTTAGCGTCCGGTGAACCGTCATGACTGCGCCTCTCGACACCCCCTTCCTGGCCGCCTGCCGGAGCGAACCCGTGGCGCACACGCCGGTGTGGTTCATGCGCCAGGCCGGCCGCAGCCTGCCCGAGTACCGAGCCGTTCGCGGGCCCGGCTCGATCCTCGATGCCATCGGCAATCCGGAGCTCTCCGCCGAGATCACTCTGCAGCCCGTCCGCCGCCACGGTGTCGATGCCGCCGTGCTCTACAGCGACATCGTGGTGCCGGTCGCCGCGATCGGATTCGGTGTCGACGTCGCCCCCGGGACGGGCCCGGTGGTCGACGAGCCCTTCCGGAGCGCAGCGGACCTCGCGCGGCTCCGTCCCCTCGAGCCGGACGTGGACACCCCGTACGTGCTCGAAACGTGCCGAATCCTCGCCCGGGAGTTGACCGTGCCGCTGCTCGGGTTCGCCGGCGCGCCGTTCACGGTGGCGAGCTACCTCGTGGAGGGCCGGCCGTCACGGACCTACACCCGCACCAAAGCGCTGATGTACGGCGACGAGGCTCTCTGGCATCAGCTCATGGAACGTCTCGCCGATCTGGCACTGGTGTCGTTGCGGTCGCAACTCGATGCCGGGGCACAGGCCGTCCAGCTGTTCGACTCGTGGGCGGGCGCGCTCGACCGCGACGACTACGAACGGTACGTCCAACCGCATTCGGCCCGGGTCCTCGCCGGCGTGGCGGCATCCCACCCGTCGGCACCGAAGGTGCACTACGGGGTCAACACCGGCGAGCTGCTCGGGTCGATGGCCGTAGCCGGCGCGGACGTGATCGGGGTCGATTGGCGGACCCGTCTCGACGACGCCCGGGCGCGACTCCCGGCCGGGGTCGGGGTGCAGGGCAACCTGGACCCCGCTGCCGTCGTCGCCGGCTGGCCGGCGTGTCAGGCCAAGGCCGACGCCGTGCTTGCGGCCAACGGCGGGCGAGCCGGTCACGTGTTCAACCTGGGCCACGGCGTGCTGCCCGAGACCGACCCCGGCGTGCTGACCGAACTGGTGGGCTACGTCCACGAGAGGACCCGTCGATGACCGCAACCCCCGATGCCGACCCCCGTACCGCAGTGGTGTTGATGGCGTACGGCACGCCGCGCACCCCGGCCGAGATCGAGCCGTACTACACCGACATCCGGCGCGGGCGGCCCCCGACCCCGGAACTGCTCGCCGAGCTCGTCGCCCGGTACGACGCCATCGGCGGCATCTCGCCGCTGGCGCAGCGGACCGAAGCGCAGCGGCACCGGTTGCAGGCGACACTCGACGACCGGATGCCCGGCGCGTTCGAGGTCGTGCTCGGTCTCAAGCATGCCCGCCCGTCGATCGAGGAGGCCGTCGAAGATCTCGCCCAGCGGGGGTTCCGCCGGCTCGTCGGCCTCGTGCTCGCACCCCATTTCTCGTCGTTCTCGATCGGCCAGTACCTCGGCCGCGCAGCGCAGGCTGCGGGTCCGCACGGGATCGAGGTGCTCGGCATCGAGTCGTGGCACCTGCTGCCGGCCTACGTGGAGTTCCTTGCGGCGGGTGTCCGCGCCGGGCTCGCCGAGCTACCGGCGCACACCCGGGTGCTGTTCACGGCGCACTCGTTGCCGCAGCGGATCATCGACGCGGGCGACCCGTACCCGGCGCAGCTCCGGGCCACGGCGCAGGCCGTGGCCGACCGGGTCGGCCTCGGCGCCGACCGGTGGTCGGTGGCATGGCAGTCCGCCGGCCGCACCCCCGAACCGTGGATCGGGCCGGACGTGCTCGAGGTGATCGGGACGTCGAACGGTTGGGATGGGGTGCTGGTGTGCGCGTGCGGTTTCGTCGCCGACCATCTCGAGGTGCTGTACGACCTCGACCTCGAAGCGGCCGGGCACGCCGAACGGCTCGGTCTCGCCTTCGGACGGACCCCGGCGCTCAATGACGACGCGGCCACGTTTGCTGCGCTCGCCGGGCTGGTGATCGAGCGCACCGCCGCCGGGTCGGCGTGAGTCGCGTTGCCGTAGTGGGCGGTGGCATCACCGGGCTCGCCGCCGCCCATCGCCTCGTCGGCTGCGGGCACGAGGTGGTCGTGCTCGAGCGCGACGATCGACTCGGCGGAAAGATCCGCACCTCGCCCTTCGCCGGGTTGCCCGCCGTCGACGAGGGACCCGACGCCGTGCTCGCGCGGGTGCCGTGGGCGGTGGACCTCCTGCACGAGGTCGGTCTCGGTGGCGACCTCGTGAGCCCCGCCGTCGGGAAGGCCTACGTGTGGTGGGGTGGCCGGCTCCACACGATCCCCGACGGTCTCGTGCTCGGCGTCCCGGCCGGGTTGTTCGGCCTCGCCCGCAGCCGGCTGCTGTCGTGGCCCGGCAAGCTCCGCGCTGCGCTCGAACCGGTCCTGCCCCGCCGTGACGACGGCGACAGCCTCGGCCGGTTGATCCGGGCCCGGTTCGGCGACGAAGTGGCCGAACGGCTCGTCGATCCCCTCGTCGGCGGGATCAACGCCGGTGACGCCGACCGTCTGTCGCTCGCCTCCGTTCCGCAGATCGCGGCCGTGGCCGGCCGCAGCCGGAGCCTGCTGCGGGGCCTGCGCGCCCAGCCTGCCGCACCCCGAGGTCCGGGTCATCCGGTGTTCGTGACCCCGCGCAGCGGGCTCGGCGCGCTCGTCGCAGCGCTCGGCGAGCGCATCGCCGCCGGCGGCGGCACGGTGCGCACCGAGACCGAGGCGCTGTCGCTCGAGCCCGCTGCGTCGGGTGGGTGGCGGCTCCGAGCGGCCGGACCGGGGGGCTCGACGTTCGATGCGACCTTCGACGGCGTCGTGGTGGCGACACCGGCGCATGTCGCGGCGCCGTTGCTCGCTTCGGTGAGTCCCGAGGCCGGTCGGCTGACGGGCGCGATCGAGCACGCATCGGTCGTGATGGTGACCCTTTCGTTCCCGGCCGCTGCGGTGCCCCGGGCGCTCGACGCGTCGGGCCACCTGGTGCCCAAGCCCGTCCAGCGGCACGTCACTGCGGCGTCGTGGGCGTCGACCAAGTGGGCGCATTGGCGGGTACCGGGACAGGTCCTGTTCCGCGTATCGGTCGGCCGTTTCGGGGACGAACACGCCGTGGACTGGCCAGATGCCGCAATCCTCGGGGCGGTGTCGGCCGATCTCCACGAGCAGCTCGGCATCGACACCGAACCGACGGCGGCGCGGATCACCAGGTGGCCGAAGTCGTTCCCGCAGTACGAACCGGGTCACGCCGGTCGCGTCGCTGCGATCGAGCAGGCGCTCGAGCGAGACGCCCCGGGCGTGCTGGTCGCCGGTGCCGCCTATTGCGGGGTCGGCATCCCGGCCTGTATCCACCAGGGTCAGCAGGCGGCCCTCGCCGTGCTCCGGCGGCTCGGCCGCTGAGCCGTTCCCGGTGCGGGCAACCCTCCGGGTTCCCTAGGCTGGGGAGGTGCGACGGATCGCGGTGGCCCTGATGCTCCTTGCGGCGTGCGGTTCCGCCGAGGGTGCCGTGCCGGCAAGCCCGCCGCGTCCGACCGAACTGCCGCCCGAGGTCGTGATCCCGTCGCCGACGTCGGCCACCAGCCTTCCGCCGGCGGTCAGTGCAGCCATCGCCCGCGCAGAGGCCTCGACCACCACACCGACGACGGCGCCCACGACGGCACCGACCACGTCAGAGGCACCGGCGACCACCGAGGCGCCCACGACCACCGAGCCCGAACCGCCCCCCATCCCGCAACCCCCGCCGGCGCAGACCCGACCTCGCTGGGCTGGCGCGCTCGTCGGGCGCATCGTGATCCCCAAACTCGGCATCGATGCGCCGATGCGGGAGGGCGTCGACATGACCACGCTCGACCTCGGCCCGGGGTACTGGCCCGGTTCGGCGCAGCCGGGCCGCAACGGCAACCTCGTCGTCGCCGGGCATCGCACGAGCCACACCAAGCCGTTCCGTTACATCGACCAGCTCGACTCGGGCGATGAAGTGCTGTTCGACGTCGACGGGGTGCAGTACCGCTACGTGATGTCCGGCCACGAGATCGTCACCCCGGACCGGGTGGACATCATCAACCCGACCTCGACGCCGACCGCCACGCTGTTCGCCTGCCACCCGCCGGGCTCGACGCGTTACCGCTACGTCGTGCGGCTCGATCTCGTCGTCTGAGACCAGAGGCCGAGCGCGTCAGCCGAGGTGTGGCATTACCTGGTCGGCGACGTCGCGAAGCACCTTCTCCTTGCATGCCAACGGGGGCAGGATCATCACCTGATCCAGCCCGGCCTCGTCGAGCGCACGCAGCCGTTCGACGAGTTGCTCGGCGGTGCCGACCAGGCAGGTGGCTTCGATCAGTTCGCGGGTGACGAACCGCTCCTCGTCGGGTTCGACCCAGCAGTTGTGGCCGCGGTGGATCCGCAGGTGCACCCGGTCGTCGGGCTCGCCGGCCATCGACGCGACGTAGTCCTCCCAGATCGCTTGCAGGTGCGGGCCGGGCGCCCGCCCGTACTGGCGCCACTGCTCGTAGGAGTAGTGCAGCGCTGCGATGGCGAACGCCCCCGCCTCGGCTCGCACGCGGTCGCTGCCGGCGGTCTCGCCGGGCTCGAGCACCACCATCGTGGTGAGTGACGCGATCGGGAAGCTGCGGCGGTCGATCGTGCGGCCTGCCGCATCCGCAGCAGCGGCGAGCCGGGCGCGGACACCGGCGACTGCGCCCGGATTCGGCGGGACGGATAGCACGGCGCCGTCGCCGTACGCACCGGCGATCTGTAGCGACTTCGGACCGAACGACGACACGTAGAGCGGGATCTCGGGCTCGAAGGCGACGAACCCGGCGTCGGGCATGAGGTGGCGGGTCGGTGCCGTGCGACCCCGCCAGGTCAGCTCGGTCTCCTCGCCGCGCAGCAACGGGCGGAGTTCCCGGAGATATCGCTCGAACTCGGCCATCGACATCGGTTTGTGGCCCATGACCCGCATTGCCGTGTTGCCGGTCCCGATCCCGCAGAACACCCGCCCGGGCGCGAGCCGGTTGATCGTCGCCATCCCCGACGCGAGGACTGCGGCCGGTCGGGTGCCGGCGACGTTCACGCCGGTGCCGATACGCACCCGGTTCGTTCGGTCGGCGACGAGCGCGAGCGTGGCGAACGGGTCGGACCACAGCATCTGGCTGTCGGCGACCCAGAGGTGCGTGTAGCCGAGATCCTCCGCCAGCACGGCGTAGTCGATGTCGTCGATCTTGGCGGCGATGCAGACCCCGAGCTCCATGACGTGCACCCTAGGTCCGGCCGGAGGCCTGACCGCCCGGGGGTGGGAGGGGGCAGGCAGAATCGCCCACCGTCATGGCGCTTCGACGACGACTCCCGGTGGCGGCGGCCTCCCTCGGCGCCGGGACGCTCGTGGCTGCGTCGTTACCACCGTGGGGGTGGTGGCCGCTCGCCTTCGTCGGTATCGCCGTGCTCGAACGGCTCGGGGCCGGGCGGTCCCGGTTGCGGTGCTTCGCGACCACCTGGCTGTTCGCCGTCGGCTGGCTGGCGCCGGGGATGGGGTGGATGTGGTCGTTCTCCGTGCCCGGCTACCTCGTGGCGACGGGGGCCTACGCGGCCTATCTCGGCGTGGCTGCGGCCGTCGTACCGCAGGGTGCGTGGCGGTGGCTCGCGCTGCCGGCGGCGGTCACGCTCGCCGAGGTGGTGCGGTTCAGCTTTCCCTTCGGCGGCGTCCCGCTGGCGAGCCTGGCCATCGGGCAGGTGGCCGGGCCGCTCGGCGCCCTTGCGCCGCTCGGCGGCGCGCTTGCGATCACCTGGGCCACGTTCGCCCTGGGGACGGCCCTGGGGGTCGCGAGCGAGGTCGTCGTCACCCGCCGGTTCCGCTGGCAGCCGGTCGCCGGGACCGTCGGACTGGTAGCCGTGGTGGTCGCGGCCGGGTCACTGGTCGACACCGACGTCGTCGGCACTCGGCGCCTCGCGCTCGTCCAGGGGGGCGGTGAGCAGGGCACGCGGGCGATCTCGACGCCGAAACGGCTCGTGCTCGAACGGCACCTCGCGGCGTCGCAAGAGGTGCCGGCGGGGGTCGATCTCGTCGTGTGGCCCGAGAACGTGATCATCCCCACCTGCGCGCCCGTCGACGAGGTGGACGGCACCTGCCTGTTCTCGAACTCGCAGGAGCTGATCGAGGTGGCGGCGCTCGCCCGGCGGGTTGGTGCTCCGTTCGCGGTCGGCATCACCGAGGACGACGGGCCCGACCACTTCACCAACGCCCAGGTCGTCGTCCAGCCCGACGGCACGCAGACGGGGCGCTACGACAAGGTGCGGCGGGTGCCATTCGGCGAGTACGTCCCGCTGCGGGACCTGGTGGAGACGCTCGGCGCGCCCACCCGGCAACTCGTGCCCCGGGATGCCACGCCCGGGCCGGGTCCCGGGTTCGTCGAGGTGCCCGGCATCGGTCGGGTCGGCGTGGTGATCTCCTGGGAGGTCTTCTTCGGCGGGCGCGCTCGCGACGGGGTGGGTGCCGGGGGCGGCCTCGTGCTCAATCCCACGAACGGCGCCAGCTACGAAGGCACGATCCTGCAGTCCCAGCAGGTCGCGTCCTCGCAGCTACGGGCCCGCGAGACGGGCCGGTGGGTCGTCCAGGTCGCCCCGACCGGGTTCTCGGCGTTCGTCGCCCCGGACGGCACCGTGTTCGACCGCACCGCGCAGCGCGAGCGCGCAGTCCGCGTGCAGGAGGTCGAGTTGCGACGTGGGCTCACGCCCTACGTGCGCTTCGGCGATCGGCCGGTGGTGCTCGCTGCGCTGGTCGCGGTGGCGGCCGCCTGGTGGGCGGCCCGTCGGCGCACGTCGGCGCCGCTCACAGCTCCACGAGCACCGTGACCGGTCCGTCGTTGACGAGCTCGACGGCCATGGTCGTACGAAAGCGGCCCGTTGCCAACGTCGCTCCAAGTCGGCGCAGCTCGTCGACGACGGCGGCCACCAACGGCTCGGCGTGCTCCGGGCGAGCCGCTGCGAGCCAACTCGGCCGCCGACCGGCGGACGTGTCGCCGTAGAGGGTGAACTGGCTCACGACGAGGATCTGACCGTTGGTGTCGGCGACCGAGCGGTTCATGACCCCGGCGTCGTCGTCCATCACCCGCAGGTGCCAGAGCTTGGCTGCGAGCTTCCGGGCCGTGATCGTGTCGTCGGTGTGCGTCACGCCGACGAGCACGCACAGACCCGGCCCGATCTCGCCGACGACCTCGCCGTCGACGGTCACCGAGGCTCGGCTGACCCGTTGGACCAACGCGCGCACGGGCAGGCATCGTGTCAGACGTGTCGACGCTTGCCCGATTCTCCGCTGCCGGCGGGGTGCACGAGATCCCGCTGCCGGCTCCGGTCCCGGGCCGGTTGTGGGCGTGCGGGTTCAGCGTCGTGGTGCACGACCCAGCCGAGGCGCTCTCGGCGATCGGGGCCGACACGCTCGTGTGTCTGCTGGAGCGGCCCGAGATCGAGCGTCGATCCGATCGGTTCGCTGCATGGCTCGACGCGCCCGCCCCGTTGCGGGCGCACTGGTGGCCGATCGAGGATCACGGCGTCGCAGACGACGAGATCACGACCCGGTGGACCTCGATCCTGGCCGACGACCTCGCCGCCGGGCGCCGAGTGGTGCTGCACTGCGGCGCGGGGCTCGGGCGTACCGGTCAGCTCGCCGTGCTCGCGCTCGGTCGGCTCGGGATCGGCCTCGAGCAGGCGATCGCGCACGTCCGGCGGCATCGGCCGGGGGCCGGGCCGCAGTCCGACGAGCAACTCGCGCAGCTCCTACGGCTCGGTCGCCACCACCGTATCGACGGTGGCGACGACATCGACGGTGGCGACGATATCGACGGCTGATCGGCACGCCTCGATCCGGTAGCTGCCCGGCACCCGGACCCAGTCTCCGTCCCGCCAGGTCTGCATGGCGCGATCGTCGAGGCGGACCGTGACCGCGCTCGACGCGCCGGGCGCGAGGTCGACGGCCACGAACCCGGCGAGAACCCTCGCCTGCCACCGGTGCGGTGGGGTGATGTACACCTGCACGACCTCGCGTCCTGCCCGGGAGCCGGTGTTGGTCACCGTGATCGTCGCCTCGGTCGTCGTGGCACTGAACTCGTTCCAGGAGAACGAGGTGTACGAGAGCCCGTGGCCGAAGGCGAACCGCACCGGGATCGACCGTGCGGCATACCAGCGATGGCCGACGAACACCCCCTCGCTGTAGCGGAGCACGCCTCCCGGCCCGGGGTGATCGAGGTAGGCGGGAGTGTCGGACAACCGGTGCGGCACGGTCACCGGCAACCGGCCCGACGCGTCGACCACGCCGCACAGCACATCGGCGAGTGCATCGCCGAATTCCTGGCCGGGAAAGAAGGCTTGCACGACGGCGGCGACGTCGTCCGCCCAGTCCATCGTCACCGGGCTGCCGGCGTTGACGACGACGATCGTGCGCGGGTTGGCGGCGGCGACGGCTCGCACGAGTTCGTCCTGACGACCCGGGAGATCCATCGAGTCGCGGTCGTGGCCTTCGGTCTCCCACTCGTGGGTCGTGCCGACGACGACGACCGCCACGGCGGCGCTGCGGGCGGCGGCGACGGCCCGGTCGAAGGCGTTCGCCGGCTCCGGGGCGAGCCAGCCGACGTGGAGTGCGGTGACACCGGGGCCGATGGCCGGACGCAGTTCGGCCCGCAACGACGCCGGGCCACCGGGATGGTCGAGCGTGGCGCGCGCCTCGGTGGAGCCGTACCCGAACCAGGCCCGCCCGAGGGTCCAGTCGGTGTTGTCGATCACGAGGGCGTCGTCGATCCACAGGCGCGTCGCTCCGGTGCCGAGGAGCGAGAAGGTCGACGCGCCGGCCGGCAACTCGATCGGGCCGCTGATGGTGAGCACCGAACCGTCGCGCGGTCGGTCGCTTGCGAGCAGCGCGGCGCGTCGGAGCACCTGCTCACCGGCCGGTCGGCCGTCGCGGTCGACCCACGCGGCGGTGAAGCCGGCGCCGGGGACGGCCGGAAGCATCTCGTGGATCGTGCAGGCCGGTTCGTGCACGACGTCGACCCCGTGGGCCTCGAGCGCGCGCTGCAGCCCGGCGAGCGGGCCGACGCGATGTTCGGCCCGGACCTGCGCGGATCCGCCACCGTGGATCGCGCCGGCAGCGGCGAGGGGGCCCACCACGGCGACGGTCCGAAGGGTCGCCGGATCGATCGGCAACGTGCCGTCGTTGCGGCACAACACCATCGAGCGGGCGGCGACGGTCCGCAGCACCGTGCGCGTGCCGGGGTCGTTTCGGGCCGTCTCGGGGCCGGGGGGTTCGGGCCACCCGCACCAGGCGGCCAGGTCGAGCACGCGTCCGGCTGCGGTCGCCACCTGCGCGCGGTCGACCTCGCCGGCTGCGAGCGCGGCGGCGAGCCGCGCGCCGCGGTGGATGGGTGGTCCGGGCATCTCGAGGTCCAGGCCCGCGCGCAGGCCCTCGGTCGTGGAGTGCAACCCGAACCAGTCCGACATCACGAGGCCGTCGAAGCCCCACTGCTCGCGCAACACCTCGGTGAGCAGCCAGCGATGGTCGGCGGCGTGGATCCCGTCGAGTCGGTTGTAGGACGACATGACGCACCGGGTCCGGGCCTCGCGCACGGCGGCCTCGAACGGCCGCAGGTAGACCTCTCGCAGGGTGCGTTCGTCGACCTCCACCGACACCGTCATGCGCTCGTGCTCGGTGTCGTTCGCGGCGAAGTGCTTGACGCACGCTGCGATCCCGCGTTCCTGCAGCGCCGAGATCCACGCGACTGCCACCCGGGCCGACAGCCACGGGTCCTCGCCGTAGCACTCGAAGTTGCGGCCCCCGATCGGGGTGCGGGCCAGGTTCACCGTCGGTGCCAACACGACGGCAGCGCCCTTGGCGCGGGCCTCAGCGGCCATCTCGCGTCCGACGGCGGAGGCCAGTTCGAGGTCCCAGGTGGCCGCCAGCGCCTCGCCGCAGGGGAAACAGGCCGAACGGACCCCTCCGAATGCCGTGCCTCGCACACCGTTCGGACCGTCGGACACCCGGAGTGCCGGGATCCGCAGGCGGGGCACTGCGGCGGTGTGCCAGTTGTCGGCACCGGCGACGAGCGACACCAGTTCGGGGTCGGTCGCCTCGGCGAGCAGCGCGGCGCGGGCCTCGGGCGTCGGTGCGACCATGGGTGCCGACCGTAACGTGCAGCCATGGACATCCCCAACGGTTGGACCGAGGTGGACGGTCGGCTGCGACGCCGGTTCACGTTCGTCGACTTCTCGGAGGCGTTCGCCTTCATGACCCGGGTGGCGCTGATCGCCGAGAAGCTCGATCACCACCCGAACTGGTCGAACGTGTGGAACGTCGTCGACATCGACCTCACCTCGCACGACCGGGGGAACACCGTGACCGGTCGCGACCTGCGCATGGCCGAGGCGATCAACCGCCTGGTGACGAACTTGTAGGGTGCAACGACATGGGGGCCGACGGCATCGGTGAGGCGCGTCAGACCCGGGTGTTCCCCGGCTGGATCGTGGTCGGTGCCGTCTTCGTCATGCTCATGGTGTCGGCCGGCTTCGGCTTCTACGGGCTGTCGGTGTACCTGGAGGCGCTCACCCGGGAGAAAGGGTTCGAGACGGGTCCGGCGAGCTTCGGCACGTCGGTGTTCTTCATCGTCGGGGGCATCGCAGGTCGGTTGCTCGGCCCGGTGATCGCCAAGGTCGACGTCCGGATCGTCGCCGTCGTCAGCGCAATCGTCGGCGGTGGGGCGCTCGCCCTGGCCGGTCAGGTGACGACGCTGTGGCAGCTCTACGCCGTCTACGCGCTGTTCGCGATCGGGTTCGCCGGCACGGGCATCCTGCCCGGGACGACGGTGGTCACCCGCTGGTTCCACGCCAAACGGTCGGTCGCGTTGTCCGTCGCTTCGACGGGCCTTTCCGTCGGTGGGCTCACCGTCACCAAGCTCGCCTCTGCGCTCATCGACGACCGGGGATTTTCGGCTGCGACGCCGTGGCTCGGGGTTGCCTACGCCGCCGTGACGATCCCTGTGGTGATCGCGTTCCTCTGGCCCGACCCGGCCGCTCGCGGGTACGCCCCCGACGGCGCCCGGGTAGCCATCGGGTCGAGCCCACCCGCCCTGACCGGTGTGCCCTACCGAACGGCCCGGTCGAGCCGGTTCTTCGTGCTCGTCACGGCGGGTTACGTGCTGGCGATGGGATCGCAGGTCGGCGGGATCCAGCAGGTGTTCAAACTGGCGACCGAACGCGATGCCCGCGCCACCGGCGAGCTCGCCGTGTCGGTGATCGCATTCGCCAGCGTCCTCGCCCGGCTCGGGGGTGGCCTCACGGCGTCACGGGTGCCGATGGGGCTGTTCACCGCCGTGCTGGCAGCGATACAGGGTCTGTCGTTGCTGTGGCTCTCGCAGGCCGACAGTCGCCCGATGCTGCTCCTGGCCGCCGCGCTCTTCGGCGCCACCGTCGGCAACCTGCTGATGCTCCAGCCCCTCTTGCTCGCCGAAGCGTTCGGGGTTCTCGAATACCCGAGGATCTTCGGCACGAGCCAACTGGTCAGCACGATCGGGGTTGCCGGTGGCCCGTACCTGTTCGGGGCGTTGCACGACGCGTCGAGCTACACCACGAGCTACACGGTGGGCGGGTGCCTGTCGATGGTCGGCGCCGCACTGATCGTCGCGGCCGGGCCGGTGGCGCGGGTCCAGGCTGCGCTGTGGCCGGCTCCGCGGCGCGCCGTTCCGGCCTGACCTCGGTGCGAGGATCGGGGTGTGGTCGAAGCGGTCCTGCTGGGAGCGATCGTCGCCGTGGTGGGGGTGTCCGCGGCGGGGGTGATCGCCGTGCGCCGACGGAACGCGCCGCGCCGCGGCGGTGCCGGCCTGACGGCCGATCCGTTCGCACTCGGTGACCCGTGGCGGCGCCTCGTCGCCGACGCGCAGCGCTCGCAGAAGCGGTTCCGGGAGGTCGTGTCGAGCAGCCGGCCCGGGCCGACCCGGGATCGCCTCGTCGACATCGCCGGCCGGGTCGACGCCGCCGTCGCCGAGTGCTGGGCGATCGGGCGTACGGGGTACGAGCTCGACCGGACCGCGTCGGCGATGCAGATCGAGGTCACCCGGGGCGAGCTGCAGCGCCTCGGGGGCACTGACCCGGAGCGGGCGGGGGCGTTGCAGGCCCGCATTGACAGCCACGGCCGGCTCGTGGCGGCGTCGCGGAGCGCGAAGAACCGGCTGCGCCTCGTCGAGGCCCGCCTGGCCGAGGCCACCGCCCGTGGGGTCGAGCTGTCGGTGCAGGCCGAGCTCGACCCCGCCGTCGAGGTCCTGGCCGGGGAGCTGGTCGCCGTGACCGACGAGTTGGAGGCCGTGCGCCAGGCGCTGGAGGAGACCCGGTAGCCGTGTCGGCGGTCCGGTACCGTCGTCGGCCGTGTCCGACGAGCTCCACCCCAACGCCCAGCGTGTCGTTGCCGCCGCAGCGGCGGCGGGACTCACCGTCGAGGTGCGTCACTTCCCGGAGGGGACCCGCACTGCGGCCGACGCTGCGGCTGCCATCGGGGTCGATGTCGGGCAGATCGTGAAGAGCCTGGTGTTCGCCGTCGACGGCGCGCTCGTGCTCGCCTACGTGAGTGGGGCGAACCAGCTCGACGAGCGCAAGCTCGCCGCTGCGGCCGGCGGGCGGAAGTGCAGCCGGGCCGATGCCGACGCCGTGCGGGTGGCCACCGGCTATGCCATCGGCGGTGTGCCCCCGTTGGGGTTGGCGACGGCGTTGCCGATCTTCATCGACCCCGACCTGCTGCAGTACGGCGAAGTGTGGGCTGCGGCCGGGACACCGCGCGACGTGTTCGGCATCGAGCCGCACAAGCTTGTCGAAGCCAGCGGCGGCGAGGTCACCGAGCTCAGGCGCACGGTTTGACTACCGAATCACCGGCGGCGCAGCGAGACGATCCACGAAATCAAGAACGGTTCTTGAATACAACGTCGGATGGGTGAATCGAAACATGTGACCAGTAGAGGGAAGCACAACCTCTTCAGAGTCGTGGATTCCCTCCAACAAGTCCTGTGAGGCTTGGGCTCCTACGAGTCGATCGTCATCTGGTGTGATGAGAAGTGTCGGGACTTTGACCTTGTCAAGTTGATTCAGCACACCAAAGTCGATGACAGAGGTGACTCTTGCCGTTTAAGGTGAATGCGGGGTGTTCTCCACGAACAGGCGTTGGTAGTTGCGCTGCGAGTGAGGAACCTCAGCTTGTTTGTCGAAGCGGGACGAGAGCTGGAAAGCATGGAAACAAAGCGTTCCCTGCCTGTAGAGAGGCCCTCCTGCAAACCGCGAGGCCCGCGCCGCAAGACCCTTCCATGTCGGGAGGGGATTGGCCGCAAATCCACCCGACATCGCCAATCCACGAAGCCCACTCGGTCGGCGAAGCGCGAGGACGAGGCTAATGACCGCACCGAATGAATCACCGACCAAAACAAAATCGTCAAGGTCTGCCACTTGATTGCCGATGAAATTTGCGTACTCGTCGACCGAGTCGACATTTTCTGGCAGCTGTAGCGCTAGGGCGTTACGCGCACCGATAAGTGGGAGAGCCTCAAGGTCCCACTTGGCTCCGGAGAAACACGGGACGAGCACCAACGTCGTACTTCTCGATACTGGATCGGTCACATTCCAAACTGTACTGAAAATGAGGCGCTTCGGATCTGAGTCGCGATATGCCCTCGTAATCGGCGGCGCAGGAATCCCGAAAGACTGGGCACGACGAACAGCGGCCCTCATTTGGCGGGCATGCGGCGGCGTCGTTGCCAATCGGTGAGCAGGCGGATCGGGCGCCGACGGATTCCACAAGCCACCGGCGGCGAGGTCACCGGCCTGAAGCGCAACTGAGTGGGGCAACGTACACTGCGGGTATGCAGGGTGCATCGGTGCTCGAGGACTGGCGAGGGGTCGACGTCGGACAGATTCGTGCCCAGTTGCGACTCTCGGTGAAAGACCGCGTACGAGTCATGGTCGAGACCGCAAACGTCCTGCTCGATGTCCAGGAGCACGCCCGCCGCGCCCGCGAGGTCAAGGCGGAATGATGTTCGACCCCGTTCGGATCTGTTCGATCCTGAACGAGGAGCAGGTCGACTACGTCGTCGTCGGCGGTTTCGCCGCCGTCGTTCGGGGCTCCTCGCTGCCGACACGCGACATTGACATCGTCCCGGCTCGTTCGCCGGACAACCTCGATCGCCTCGGACGTGCGCTGCGGCGTATGGGAGCGCAGATCCGCACCGACGGTGACCCCGTCCCGGCACCACTCGACGGACCATTCCTCGCCGCCATGCCTGTGATGCTGAACCTCGTCACCGAGTTCGGCGAGATGGTTCTGACCTTCGTCCCGGCTGGACGCGCCGGCGGGTACGAAGGGTGGCGGATCGGAGCGACGCAGGAGGAAGTGAGTGACGGACTCGTGGTCGTGGCCGGCGGCGCGGATCGCCACCGGGGGCGAAGCGCCGTCGTTGCGGTGGATCCTCGTGCACATGATCGAGGAGTACGCACGCCACAACGGCCATGCCGATCTGCTGCGGGAGGCGATCGACGGTCTCGTCGGCGAGTGACCGGTTGCGGCGCCGTCGTGGCGCGGTCGATGGTCGAGGTGCCACGCTGCGCGCATGTCCGTCGATCCGTCGACCCACCGAGCCGTGGCGATCGAGGCCAACAACGCGACCTGGGAGCTCCTGGAGCGCCCCGAGGACGAACGCACGCCCGCCGATGCCGAGGAGATGACGCGCCGGGCCTACGCCGCGGCGTACCACTGGGACCGCGCCGAGGGATCGGGCCCGGCCAACACGGCACGCGCCGACTGGCTCCTGGCCCGGGTGTGGGCGGCGCGGGGCGAGGGGACCCTCGCCCTCCACCATGCCCGGCGCTGCCTGCACACCTGCGACACGGCCGGCCTCACCGACTTCGACCTGGCCTACGCCCACGAGGCGATGGCCCGGGCCCTCGCCTGTCTGGGCGACGCAGCGGCGGCGCGACGGCACCTCGCGTCGGCCCGGGCCGTCCCGGTCGCCGATCCCGAGGACCGGGCCCTCCTCGAGGCCGACCTCACCGGCGAACCGTGGTTCGGGCCGGGGTGACCTGCGGTCACGCTTCGAACCGGTTGGTCAGTTGCGCCGACGAAGCTGCTCGAGGGCGTCGAGCTTCTCGCCCCACACCATCATGCCGGCGGAGTTGTCGACCCGAACCTCGGGAAGCGGCGGTGTCCCTGCGCTCGTCCGCGCGTGCTGAGGCGACTCCGCCGATCGTCGGGATTCGGTGAGTACGACGGTCGCGATCAGACCGAACACGCCGACCGGCAGCAGGGACACGACGGAGAGCGAGGCAGTGCGGACGAACTGCAGATGCATGGCTGCAGCGATCCCGGTGCCGAACGCCAACAGCACCAGGCTGAGCGAGACGGACCACAGCAAGCGACGCCGCCCTGAACCGCCGCCGAGGACACCCATCAGGGCGCCGAGGGCCAAGGTGAAGGCGCTCAGTCCACCGAGTCCGACCGTCGCCGTCGTCAACGGTTCCACGGCTCGTGCGCTCCAACCGTCGATCACGGCACGCTTCGCACCACGAACGAGGTCGAGGCGTTTCTGGAGATCCTCGATCACGGCCGACACCGCAGCGGGCCGAGCGAACGCGACATCGGCCTGGACGGTCGAGAGCCGAAGCCCGAGCGTGCGGACCCGATCCTCCAGGGTGGCCCACGAAGCCTGTTCTGCCGTTGGCGCACCAGCACCAACCGCAGCAAGGTCGCGCTGCACGCTCGTGGCGTACGACGCCAGGCGCGGGATCTCGGGAAGGGCGCTGCTGATCGACTCGGCGTCGTCGATGTCCTTCGTCATTGTGTGCACCAGGGTCTGGGTATCGGCGACGAGCAGGTCGACGGCGGCAAAGGCCGCATCGGCCGGGGCGGTCGTCTGTGCTCCAGCCGTACCGGGAAACCCGATGACGGCTGCGGCAGCGAACACTGCGACGAACCACGCACGACCGAGACTCCGCATCGGGCTACGGATCGGCCGACGGTTACCGCGCTTGAGGGTTCAGCGGCTCGTCGCCTCGTCGATGCCTTGGACCAAGGTGTTCCACGCAAGCGTGGCGCACTTGATCCGCACGGGGAACTTGACCACGCCGCGCAGCGCTTCGAGGTCGCCCAGTTTGACCCCCGGTAAAGCCTCGTCCAGGGCCGCGTCCTCGCCGTCGCCGCCGAGGTCGTGCTCGTGGATCGACATCATCGCCTTGAATGCGCGCACCGTCGCTCGGACTTCGGCCAGCGTCTTGCCCTTCACGGCCTGCGACATCATCGACGCCGACGACTGGCTGATCGAGCAGCCCTGCCCGCTGATGCGCACGTCGACGACCCGGTCGCTGTCGAGCAACAGGTACACCTGGATCTCGTCGCCGCACAGCGGGTTGTGGCCCTCGGCCTTGACCGCCGGCGGGGTCTCGAGCTGGCCACGATTCCGTGGGCTCTTGTAGTGGTCGAGGATGATCTCTCGGTAGAGGTCTTCGAGTCCGGGCACGGCAACCAGCCTTATAGGAAGAACGCCGAGGTGCCCTCGAGGGCTTCGGCGAGGGCGTCGACGTCGTCGGTGTCGTTGTACACGTAGAAGCTGGCCCGGGCCGTCGCCCCGACCCCGAGCAGGCGCATCAGCGGCTTGGCGCAATGGTGCCCGGCACGCACGCACACCCCGTGCTGGTCGAGCACCTGGCTGATGTCGTGGGGGTGCACCCCACGGAACGCGAAGCTGAGAGCGCCGCCCCGGTGCTCGACCTCGGTCGGTCCGTGGATGGTGATGTCGTCGCCGTAGCGATCCTTCAACGACCTCAGGGCGTGCCCGGTTACCGTCATCTCGTGGGCCCGAACCCGGGCCATACCGAGCTCGCTCAAGTAGTCGACCGCGGCGCCGAGGCCGACGACTTCGGCGATGGGCGGCGTGCCGGCCTCGAACTTGGCCGGGAGTTCGGCGGTGGTGAACCCGTCGAGGCGCACGTCGCTGATCATCTGGCCGCCGCCCAGGAACGGGGGCATGGCCTCGAGCAGCTCCTCGCGGCCCCACAGCACCCCGACCCCGGTCGGTCCGCACATCTTGTGCGACGAGAACGCCACCAGGTCGGCCCCCATCGCCTGCACGTCGGTCGGCAGGTGCGGCACGTACTGGCAGGCGTCGACCACGGCGATCGCCCCGTGCGCATGGGCGGCGTCGGTGAGCTCACGGACCGGGGTGAGCGTGCCGAGCACGTTCGACATGGCCGAGAACGACAGCGCCTTGGCCCCCTCGAGCAGCCGGTCGAGGTCGCTGAGGTCGAGCCGGCCGTCGGCGGTGAGCGGGATCCATCGCAGCTCGACGCCGCGCTCGGCCGCCAGCATCTGCCACGGCACGATGTTGGCGTGGTGCTCGAGGTGGGTGAGCACCACGGCGTCGCCCGCCCGAAGGTTGGCCCGGCCCCACGACCCGACGACCAGGTTCAGGCTCTCGGTGGCGTTCTTGGTGAACACGACCTCGTGGTCGCGCCGGCCGTTGATGAACCGCCGGACCTTGCGCCGTGCCGTCTCGTAGGCCTCGGTCGCTTCGGTGGCCAGCTCGTAGGCGCTGCGGTGGATGGGGGCGAACGACGTCTCGTAGAAACGCGACAGGGCCTCGATGACCGCCCGCGGTTTCTGCGACGAGGCCGCGGAGTCGAGGTACACGACCCGCCGGCCGTGGATCACCCGGTCGAGCACCGGGAAGTCCTTGCGGACCGCCGCAGCGTCGAGCGGCACGCCGAGCGCGCTCACGGGACGCTCACGAATCCGTCGTAGCCGTCCTGTTCGACCCGGGCGGCGAGCTCCATCCCGCCCGAGGCCACGATGCGGCCGTCGACGAGGATGTGGACATGGTCCGGCGACAGCTCGTCGAGCAGCCGCTGGTAGTGGGTGATGAGGACGATGCCGACCGACGGACGGTCCCCGCGGATCTCCCGGATGCCCTTGGCGACGATGCGCAACGCATCGATGTCGAGCCCGGAGTCGGTCTCGTCGAGCACGGCGAGTTCCGGTTCGAGGATCGCCATCTGGAGGATCTCGTTGCGCTTCTTCTCACCGCCGGAGAACCCCTCGTTGAGGTAGCGATCGGTGAAGCTGGAGTCCAGCCCGAGGCGCTTCATCCAGTCCATGATCGACAGGCGCAGCTCGAGCACCGACAGGTCGATGCCCTTGCGGGCCGACAGGGCCTGACGGAGGAACTGGATGACCGACACCCCGGGGATCTCCTGGGGGTACTGGAAGCCGAGGAACATCCCGGCCTTGGCCCGCACGTCGGTCGGCCAGTCGGTGACGTCTTCGCCCCGGTAGCGCAGCGTGCCGGCGGTGCGCTCGTACTCGGGGGAACCGAGCAGCACGTTGGCCAGCGTCGACTTGCCGGACCCGTTCGGGCCCATGACCGCATGGATCTCGCCCGGGTGGACCACCAGGTCGATCCCGCGCAGGATCTCGGCCGCCGGCTCGTCCCCCTCGCCGGCCGTGGGCCGGGCGTGGAGAGCTTCGATGGCGAACAACGGCTCGCTCGACATGCCCGAAAGCTTATTACCACTATCGCCATAGGAGAAATGTCGGAGCCCGATCGTTGGGTAGGAAATCGGTAACAATGTGGCGGTGGTGCCGTCGACGGTCGAACCGAGTTACGCCGATCGTCTCCGCCGGCTCGAACGCCGTGGTCGGTTGCGCCGCGTTCTCGACGTCCAGGCGCCCTACCGCTGGAACCTTCGACGGCTGCGGCCGGGCCGAACGCTCGACGTCGGGTGTGGGCTCGGTCGGAACCTGGCTCACCTGTCGGCGGACCCGGCGTCGAGCGGGGTGGGCGTCGACCACAATCCGGCCTGCGTGGCGGAGTGCGTCTCGAGGGGGTTCGAGGCGTTCACGCCCGAGGACTTCGAGCAATCAGCCGTCGCCGTGCGAAGTGGCTTCGACACGTTGCTTTTCGCCCATGTCCTCGAGCACCTCGACGAGGAGGACGGGGCGGCGTTGCTTCGTCGTTACCTCCCGTACCTGCGGCCGGGGGGCAAGGTCGTCGTGATCGTTCCGCAGTCGGCGGGCCAACGCACCGACCCGACGCACGTTCGCCTCGTCGATCGGGAGGCCCTCGCTCGCCTGGCGTCCCTCCTCGACCTGGGGGTGGTGTCGGTGCGCTCGTTCCCGCTCCCTCGCCCGTTCGGGCAAGTCTTCCCCTACAACGAGGACGTGTCGGTGCTCACCGTCGCTGCACGATGAGGTCCGTTCGATGAGGTCCGTTCGATGAGGGCCGTTCGATGAGGGCACTGCGAGCCCTGTCGGAGCGGGATCGGAGCATCATCGTCGGGCTCCTGGCCTTCGCGCTGGCTGCGGTGTGGTCGGTTGCGTCGCCGCTGAGTTCCGGGCCAGACGAACTGGCGCACGCGGCGAAAGCAGCGAGCACGGTTCGCGGCGTGCTGGTTGGCGAGCAGAGTCCTGGTCGCTCACCAGGATTCCGTGATGTCGTCATTCCCGGGGTCCTGGTCGGTCCGGACCCGACGTGCTTCGTGCTGAAACTCGATGCCACGGCCGATTGTCTGGCGTTCGACCTGCCTGCCGAGGACGTGAGATCGTCGACGAGCGCCGGAACCTACCCGCCCGTCTACTACGCGCTCGTCGGCCTTCCGACGCTCGTGTTCTCCGGCATCTCCGGTGTTCGTCTGGAACGGCTTCTTGGAGCGGCACTGTTCGGGATCTTCGTCGGGTTGGCATGGCGAGTTGCTCGCTCGTGTGGTCGCCCCGGAGCCGTTCGGGCGGGCATCGCCGTGGCCGTGACGCCGATGGCGTTGTTCAGCGCAGCGGTCATCAACCCGAGTGGGCTGGAGATCGCCGCAGCCCTTGCATTCTGGGTAGCGCTCGTCGCCCGGGTCAGCGGCGGTGGACGCGTCGTTGCCGTCTCGGTGGCGGTTGCCGGCTCGGCGCTCGCCTGCGCGCGGCCGGCGTCGCCGCTGTGGACCGTCTTGATCGTCGGGTTGGTGGCCGTTTGGGCCGGCGTCACGCGCCGCGCCGAACTGTCGAGCACGATCCGAATCCTCTGGCAGCCGCTCGTGCCGGTTGCTGTGGTCTGCCTTGCGCAGTCCGTATGGGTGAAGGTCGTCGGGGTGGACGACCTCCCGCAGGAGTCCGCAGTCCGGGCGAGCGATGCCGTGGAGGCCTTCCGCAGCGCGATCGGCCAGACCGGCACGTATCTGCTGCACTCGGTAGGCACCGTCGGATGGCTCGACCTGTTCCCACCGTTCGTGTCGGTCGCAGTGTGGTCGCTTTCTGCCGGTGGTCTGCTGGCGTTCGTCGTAGCCGGTGCCCGGGGTCGCCACCTCGTTGCGATCGGGCTCCTCGCCATCCTGTGGTGGGTCATGCCCGCGGTGTTCGAAGCGGACCAGGCGACCCAATCCGGTTTCCGGTGGCAGGGGCGCTATGGCTTGCCGTTGCTGATCGGGATTCCGGTGCTGTGTGGTGCATCGCTGACGTTCCGTCCGGCACTCGTCGTCGCTCACCGCTGTCGAGTCGTCGTCGGCATCGGCCTCTGGGCCGGCCACGTTTCGCTCTTCTACTGGGCACTGCATCGCTACATGGTGGGCGTTTCCGGTCCGCTTTGGCCGTTCGGGTCGCCGGCGTGGAACCCACCGGGCGGCGGACTGGTCAACCTCGTCGTGTTCGCCGTGGTGACAGCGGCGTTTCTGGCGGCGGTGCTGGGGCTCCCGGCCGAGGTGTCACACGGCACCGGTGAGGAGCCGCCACACGGGACGGAGCACGCGCTCGAGTCGAGCGCTCGCAGGCCCTGAGGCTCCGAGCGGCGGCAACGCCGTGCTCATCCGGGCAAGGATCGCTTTGTCCGACGTGACGCGGCGACGCTGCACCGTGCGTCGATGGGCGGTCAGGAGCCGCCGGTGCTGGAGCAGCCATCGCCAACCGCCGAGCGTGGCACGAAGGTGATGGTGAACGACGCCGTGGGCGAGGCTGCCGACCTCGGCGGCCACCAGCAGCGGGGAAAGCAGGAGCAGCGTCCGGGTGCGGAAGG